>NZ_MSSM01000025.1 GCF_004123795.1 Lacticaseibacillus chiayiensis
AAAAGCCCGCTGTAGCGGGCTTTTTGCTTATATTGACTTGGAAGGAACCGGCTGGTAAATATTACTTTTCGAGATCAGTATAGCTGATGACCCAAGTTTTCAAAATGCTAGCAGCCTTCCTTACTCTAACAATGACTGTATGCGCTTCTTTAACCTTGGGATTTCTTTGTTCACAAAGTTAAGGTGTTTGCCTGCTTCCAGATTGAACCCAAACGCAATATTGGGTTCAATTTTTTTAACTTTAAAACTTTTTTACGCGCCCTTTCACTTCAAATCAAAAAGGCACACCGCTACTAAAGCAACGGTGTGCCAATTCGTCTAAACCTTATTTTTGATTATTCTTATTAACCAGAATGTCATCAATCAAGCCATAGTCCTTAGCTTCCTGAGCGCTCATATAGTGATCACGTTCAGTGTCCTTCTTGATTTGCTCAACTGTCTGACCTGTTGCGTCGGCTAGGATCTGGTTCATCTTCTTACGAGTCTTCAAAATTTCTTCGGCCGCAATTTCGATTTCGGTTTGTTGACCTTGGGCACCACCTGAAGGCTGATGAATCAAAATGGTCGAATTCGGTAAAGCAAAGCGTTTGCCTTTCGTGCCACCGGCTAACAAGACAGATGCCATGGATGCAGCCATCCCGATGGCAATGGTCTGAACATCGGACTTGATGAAGTTCATGGTATCAAGCATCGCCAAGCCGCTGGTGATCACACCACCGGGACTGTTGATATAAAGGTAGATATCCTTTTCAGAATCCTGTGCATCAAGAAAAAGTAACTGGGCGATGACAGAGTTTGCCATTTGATCGTTTACTTCGCCGGACAACATGATGATCCGGTCTTTTAATAGACGAGAGTAAATGTCGTAAGCGCGTTCGCCACGACTGGTTTGTTCAACGACGGTAGGTACTAGCATGTCCTAACCTCCTGAGAATCGTTTTTTAGCACTCTTTAAAGTACAGTGCTAAGTATACTGCTAAAGTCAAATAAGGTCAAAGATTTTAATCACAATCTTTGACCTTATAAAAATCGTTCAGACTTGTGGATAAGCGTCGTCAGCGATGGCACTCAGATGCTCATCGACACGCGTCACCTCGGACTTGATACGATCATATTCAGATTGCGGCAAATTCATCAATTCCATGCAGGAGCCGACATGTTCAAAAATCTCATCTCGAGCGTCCAAAGCCTTCTGCGTCAGGCTAACATCAACGCGACGTTCATCTTCGCTTGATCGTTTGCGGCTGATCCAGCCGTCTTTTTCCAGGCGCTTCATTAACGGTGTCAAAGTACCGCTGTCCAACTCAAGTGTTTGTCCAACCTGCTTAACCGACATCGTGCCGTGTTCATATAGCGACAGCAACGTAATGTACTGCGGATAAGTCAACTTAAATGGTGCTAATGCTTGAGCATAGAAATGATTATATTGTTTCTGTGCCTTGTAAATTGCAAAACAAAGTTGTTCATTTAATGTGATCGGTTTGACCATAGTGCTTCCTCCTAAAACCTAAGCAACAATTATATCCCAATGAAAATGCCGATTACCGATTCATTTGGTAATAACATCACTGTAAATCCGAATGTAAACTGAATCATGTCTCTTGTCGTGGCATTTGTCGACCAGCGAGCTCACCGCTGGACATTTTTGAGTGTCCTAAATACGGCAACCCGGTCGCTGAAATGCCTACATCAATAACTTGATGTCCGTTTCATTGTACACGATTATCTTGAGGAAACAAAGGTATTATCTTATAAACATGACTATTTGCTTATATCGCAATTATCATGGCGGCTACGCATCTTCAGGCTGTTGGTAGCCCTCAGCAATCTGATTGAGTTTGCGTAATCGATGATTGACGCCTGACTTCGAAATTGTCCCGCCCGGAACCATAGCACCCAACTCCTGCAACGAAACATCCGGATGGGCTAAGCGCAAAGTGGCAATTTCGCGCAATTTGGTTGGTAGATTATCCAACCCCACATGATCTTTAAGATAGTTGATGTTCTCGATTTGTTTCTGAGCAGCATCAATGGTTTTATTCATATTCGCCGTTTCGCAGTTCACGAGACGGTTCACCGAGTTACGCATATCGCGCACAATCCGAACATCCTCGAACTTGAGCATCGCATTCGTTGCCCCGATTACTTGCAGAAAATCCGCGATTTTTTCCGCTTCTTTCAAGTAAACGATATAGCCGCTTCGGCGTTCGACGGTACGCGCATTCAGGTTGAAATGATTCATCATTTTTAAAATACCGGCATTGTGATCGGCATATAATGAATAAATTTCCAAGTGATAGCGCGATGTTTCCGGATTGTTCACCGACCCGCTGGCTAAAAACGCCCCGCGCAAGTACGAACGCATCCGTTGTGGTTCCTCCAAAACCGCTGCCGGAACGGTCGTTGAAATCGCCATCGTCGTCGGATCCAAAATTGACAAGTCCGACAGAATATCATTGACGCCTTCCGTCAGGCGAACAATGTACTGATAATTTTTCTTAAGTTTCATTTTGCGATGAACAACCAAGTTAGCTTCATGCCGGTAAACCTGACGAATCAAACTATAAATTCGCCGGGCGATAGCCGGATTTTCGGTCTGAATGTTTAAAACAAACCGATGGGCCATCAACGTCAGGCTGCCGTTCATCCGGATCAATGCCGACAGCTCTGCCTTCGCATGTTCAGGATGAACCTCGAGTTGGGTCAGTTCTTTTTTTACCATACTGGCAAAGCTTGCCATGCCATCACCTCCGGATTTTCGCACTCACTTGAAAGGCTAAATTCAAAATTTCCTTAGCTACCTTGTCGCCATCATGGAAAACGCCGCGATCGCGTAACTTCAAAAAGTCTTCCGAAATCACACGACAACCCATGTTACGCAAACCTTGATAATTATGCTTAACCGGCGTCAGAATCTCGTTGTACTTTTGGTGATCCAGATAATTCTCGGGAACCGGTTCGATATTAACGAGCACAGTATCGACGAAATTCTCACCCATCTGTTCATTCAACACTCGAACGTGGTCGGCATCGGTGAAGTTCTGGGTCTCGCCTTTCTGTGTCATGATGTTGACGATATAGATGACTTCGGCCTGTGTTTTCTTCACAGCGTCACCCAGATTACCAATCATCAGGTTAGGCAGGATGCTGGTAAACAAACTACCAGGACCCAGTACAACCACGTCAGCATCCATAATAGCATCAATGACTTCATGGACGGCTTTAGGTTCACCATTAGCCGGATCGGTCTCGGAGACGGAAATATGCTTGATATTCTTACCGGCCGCGGTTATTTCTGATTCACCAGATAGGCTCGTGCCATCTGTGAACTCGGCATTAAGTGTGAGTGGCGTATTGCTGGCAGGATAAACGTGCCCATCCACCTGCATCATTTCGCTCAGCTGCTGAACCGCCGGGAAAATACCGCCTTTCATCTCTGACAAAGCCGCAATAATTAAGTTGCCAATCGCATGGCCGGCGAAAAATGCATCGGTCGTGTTAAAGCGGTATTGGAAAATATCCAGATACAGACTCGGTAATTCCGACAAGGCAACAAGCACATTGCGAATATCACCAGGCGGCACCACGTTAATATAATTGCGGATGGTTCCGGACGACCCACCATCATCGGCAACTGTCACAATCGCCGTTACGTCAGCATCCTGTTCATGCAGACTATGCAAGATAACCGGCAATCCGGTTCCCCCGCCAATCACAACGACTTTAGGACGCCGCCCGCGAATGACGCGGATAAATTTAGTTTCCCGACTCATGAACGATTCACCGTCTCCTTATGTTTCTTAATGTCGCGATGGGTAATATCAACCGCATAGGCATCCGAAAATGCCTTACCGATGCGCTCTGCAAACGCAACGCTCCGGTGTTGGCCGCCTGTGCAACCGATCGCGATCGTCACACTGGTTTTTCCTTCGGCTTTATACTTGGGCATGATCTCAGCCAGCAAATCGTAAAATTTGTTGTAAAAACTCTCGGCATCTTCGTTGTCCATTACATAGTCATAAACTTCTTGATCCAAACCGGTCTTTGGTCGGTAAGCCTTGACGTAAAACGGATTAGGCAGGAAACGGACATCCATGACAATGTCCGCATCAATCGGCAACCCATATTTGAACCCAAATGACATGACTTCAATATGAAAGGCTGGTTGACCGCTATTTTCTTTGAAGTTTAAAAAAATCTTTTCACGTAACTGTCGCGGACTTAACGTGGTGGTGTCGATCACGACTTGCGCTCGATTCCGCAACTCGGTTAATAGCACGCGTTCCTTTTTAATGCCGTCCATCAACCGGCCTTCCATCGCCAAAGGATGGGACCGGCGGGTTTCCTTGTAACGCGAAACCAACTCTTCATCCGTCGCGTCTAAGAACAAAATGCGCGAATGAACGTAAGTGTTGTTGTCCAAATTAGCTAACATGTCGATAATCTGGTCATAAAAAGCCCGACTGCGCAGATCCACGACTAGCGCGACCTTCGAAATCTTCCCAGATTCCTTAACGAGTTCCCAGAACTTAGGAAGCAGCGCTGGCGGCATGTTATCAACGCAAAAATACCCCAAATCTTCAAATGCCTGCATAGCAACGGTTTTGCCGGCACCCGACATCCCGGTGATAATAACAAGATCCAAACTTTCAGTCATAAAAGGCTCCTTTGTGCTCATATTCAATTAAGTATAACATTCCGGGCGTGTCATTCCTACCATCGTAGACTCCCGAAATCAAAAAAAGCCTGAAGAACCCGCTTGGAAACGCCGGTTCTTCAGGCTTTGGATGGACAATTTAAATGTTGCGCCGGGCAAAGGCGATGACAATGCACTCGATGCCGAACAGGACAAAGAACATTGCCAACAAGGTCACCAGCGTCACGGCCGCAATCACCGGCTGCATGAATAGCATCAACGAAACAATGACCGCTAGAATATCCAAAATCAGATAAACAACAAACCAGCCAGTGCCAGCAACGCGCAAATGGCCAACGTTGAACAGTGAACCGACAGAATCGACCAGGAACCAGATAGCAAACATCATGGTGATCGTCGCCACGCCTAAGCCAGAATTCAATAAGAAAATCAGTCCGATGACAATGTCAAAGATCCCCATAATCAGAGAAATCCATGCTAATCTACCAGTAAACTGGCGCAAGGTAGCGTAGCCCGCAAGAACCGCAATCCCTCGAATAATGGCAACGACGGCAAAGATGAAGGTAACCGTCTTTAATGTCGCCAGGGGATAGCGCAAGACCACAAAAGCAGCGATCAGGAACAGAATACCAGTGATGAACTGCCCCCAGTCAAAGCCAAAACTCTTTCGATTTAACATATTATTACCTACTTTCTTGATCATTTATATCATACCATTTCGAAAAGCAATTCAATAAATTGAATTACCGAAATTTTTGAAGATGCTAGTAAATACCGCCAGCCATTCATGATACGCGACCTTTCAAAAGTTATCAAAAATCGGTTCAACGCTGCTCATTTATATACATAATGAGGTTAAGCCATAATTCGTGTGGAATGTCTTTGAATTACCGAATTCCGACTGATAAGGAAGCCTAGGCAATAAGTTGCGTGCCGTGCCAAACTCTACAATTTCTGGCCGCAGTGTTGGCAACGCAAAGCTAGAGCGGAGACAGCTGAGCCCCACCCGGTCCACGATTGCTCCCTTTTTGGCACGAGTGCCTTAAACCTTCTTACAAATTATTCACGGTAAAAACAAAAAACGAACAAATAACCGATAAATCGGATTTTCTGTTCGCTTTTTCTTATAGCTGCGAATGCTGACTCAGCCTTATTCCCACATTATTTCTTGGTGCCGCTTTTTGCTTTGCTATCCTTGCCTGCAGCCGCCTCTTTGGTCCGTTTGGTGTCACGAATCAGAACCGGTTTGAGGTACTGGCCTGTATAGCTATCAGCCACCTCGGCAACCTGCTCCGGCGTGCCAGTGGCAATAACACGACCACCGCCATCCCCGCCTTCAGGGCCCAGATCAATGACCCAATCAGCAGACTTAACCACATCCAGATTATGCTCAATGACTAACACTGTGTTGCCTTCATCGACTAAGCGTTCCAGCACTTCCAGCAATCGCTTAATATCATCGGTATGCAAACCGGTTGTCGGTTCATCTAGAATATAAAAGTTCTTACCGGTCGAAAGCTTCTGTAACTCACTAGCCAGCTTCATTCGTTGTGCCTCACCACCGGATAGGGTTGTGGCACTTTGACCAAGCTTCACATAGCCCAAACCGACATCCACGATCGTCTGCAGCTTGCGGCGAATCTTGGGAATATTTTTGAAGAAGTCGGTCGCTTCTTCAACCGTCATATCCAATACCTCGGCAATGTTCTTGCCTTTGTACGTGACCTCGAGCGTTTCGGAATTATACCGTTTGCCGTGGCAAACCTCACAGGGAACATAAACATCTGGTAAAAAGTTCATTTCGATCTTGATAATCCCGTCGCCTTTACAATTTTCACAGCGACCGCCCTTGATGTTAAAGCTGAACCGCCCTTTTTTGTAACCACGCAATTTAGCTTCATTGGTTTCCGCAAACAAGCCGCGAATATCATCAAAAACGCTGGTATAAGTGGCCGGATTACTACGTGGCGTCCGGCCGATGGGACTCTGATCAATATTGATTAACTTTTCAATGTTTTTATAACCCAGAATCTTATCATAGGGTCCGGGTTTTTCCGAATTGTGATTCAGCTTTTGGGCCAATGCTCGCCGCAAAATCGAATTGACGAGTGTTGACTTCCCTGATCCAGAAACACCTGTAACCACAATGAACTTGCCTAATGGGAAATCAACATTGATGTGCTTGAGATTATGGTCGGATGCACCTTCCAACCGAATCACCTTGCCATTGCCTGTCCGGCGCTTCAACGGCACCGGAATAAACTTGCGGCCAGACAGGTATTGCCCCGTGATCGACTTGCGAACGCGCGCTACTTGTTTAGGCGTACCCGCCGCCATAATTCGCCCACCGTGGTCACCGGCACCCGGACCGACATCGATCAGGTAATCGGCCGCCCGCATGGTATCTTCGTCGTGTTCAACCACAATTAGCGTATTACCTAAATCACGCATTTTCTTCAAGGAGGCGATTAAGCGATCGTTGTCGCGCTGATGCAAGCCGATTGACGGCTCATCCAGAACATACATGACCCCGCTCAAGTTGGAACCGATTTGGGTTGCCAACCGAATACGCTGCGCCTCACCGCCAGACAGCGTCCCAGCACTACGACTCAAGGTCAGATAGCCAAGACCGACATTAACAAGAAAGGTTAGACGATCCACAACTTCTTTCACGATTGGTTGGGCGATGACACTTTCAGCCTCACTCAGCTGAATCTGCTTGAAGAACGGTAAGGCGTCTTTGATAGCCAGATCCGAAACTTCGGCAATATCACGACCGGAAATTTTTACGGCAAGTGCTTGCCGATTCAGCCGCTTGCCATGGCAAACCGGGCAAGGCAGCGCAGTCATGTAACTCCGCATCTGTTGACGGGTAAAATCGCTGTTAGTCTCAGCATAACGCCGGGAAATGTTAGTCAACACCCCTTCAAACGGCACATCGACATCCCGAACACCGCCAAAATCGTTTTCGTAATGAAAATGGAACGGCTTGCCGTTGCTGCCCTCAAGAACAACGTTGCGTTCCCGTTTAGTCAACTTTTTAAATGGTACGTCCATCCGTACTTTAAAGGCTGTCGCAGCTTGTTCCAACAGTTCCGGATAGTACTGGGAACTAATAGGATTCCACGGAGCAATCGCGCCTTGTGCCAAAGTCATGCTCGGGTCCGGCACGACCAAATCCATATCGACCGTGAGCTTAACCCCTAAGCCATCACATTCCGGGCAGGCACCGAATGGGGCATTGAACGAAAAAAGCCGTGGCTCCATTTCACCAATGGTAAACCCACAAATTGGGCAGGCAAAATGCTCGGAAAATCGTAACGTCTCGCCGCCAATCACGTCGACATTGGCGTACCCTTCCGACAAGCGTAACGCTGCTTCAAATGAATCAAACAACCGGCTGCGCGCTTCAGGCTTCACCACAATTCGATCAATCACGATATCAATATCATGGGCCTTGTTTTTATCCAGCTCATAGTCAGCCGTTGCGTCCATGACTTCGCCGTCAACACGCATCCGAACATAGCCTTCACGCATAATCTTGGCGAAGACTTTCTTATGACTGCCTTTTTTGCGCCGCACAATTGGCGACAGAATCTGAATGCGGCTCTTTTCAGGTAAAGCTAAGACACGATCCACCATTTGTTCGACACTCTGGCTCGTAATCGGTGTCCCATCGTTTGGACAAATCGGATGCCCCACCCGTGCCCACAACAAGCGCAAATAATCGTTGATTTCCGTGACCGTGCCGACTGTTGACCGGGGATTCTTGGAAGTTGTCTTTTGATCAATCGAAATCGCCGGACTGAGCCCATCAATTGAATCGACATCCGGCTTTTCCATCTGGCCCAGAAATTGGCGGGCATAAGCAGACAGGCTTTCAACATAACGGCGCTGGCCTTCTGCATATAACGTATCAAACGCCAGGCTGGACTTGCCAGAACCTGATAGACCTGTCATGACCACAAGTTTGTTGCGGGGAATGGTCACGTCAATATCTTTTAAGTTATGGGCACGCGCCCCATGGATCACAATTTTATCATTTACCATTCACAAAAAATCTCCTCAATTAAAACAAGCTGCTGTCCGCAACCAAAATATCTGCTAATCTGGCCCGACGAAGCGCGTCAGTCCCTGCGTCTCAGCCAACGCGGGATCACGACAACAAAACAGCCACAATTGCCGGATCTAATCAAGGTAATCATGGCTGACTTTGTTTCATCATGCAAGTTCGTTACAAAAATCTCAAGACATATCTGCTTGCAACTCCAGAATGGTATCCCGTAACGATGCCGCCTGTTCGAAATCTAGTTTCTTGGCCGCCGCCTGCATCTGTGAACGCAGGTTAGCCACCAATTCTTTCTTATCGGCTTTCGTCATGTCTTCATAATCAACCTCAGCAAAGGTCTTCTTGGCTTCGGCTTTCTCATCGTCAGATTGTTCGTAAGTCGAAATAGCTGCTCGAATCGGTTTGATAATGGTCTTAGGCTGAATATGATGTTCTTCGTTAAACTTCTCCTGAATCGCACGACGCCGCTTGGTTTCATCAATTGCGGCTTTCATTGAATCAGTGACCTTGTCCGCATACATAATCACTTTGCCGTGCTCATTACGGGATGCCCGCCCGATCGTCTGGATTAAGGATCGTTCTGCCCGCAAAAAGCCTTCCTTGTCGGCATCAAGAATCGCAATCAACGAGACTTCCGGCACATCAATCCCTTCACGCAAAAGGTTAATACCGATCAGCACATCGAACTTACCAAGCCGTAAATCACGAATAATCTTGGTTCGTTCCAGTGTCTTGATATCGCTATGCAGGTAGCGGACTTTAATCCCCATATCCTTTAGATAATCAGTCAGGTCTTCCGCCATTTTTTTAGTCAAGGTGGTAATGAAAACCCGTTCATGGGCATCGATGCGTTTATTGATCTCACCAACTAGATCATCGATTTGTCCCATAACCGGGCGCACTTCAATCTTCGGATCTAGCAGCCCGGTCGGCCGGATAATCTGTTCGGCAATATCCTTTTTGGGTACGCGGCTCAATTCGTAAGGGCCTGGGGTGGCGCTGACATACAAAATGCGCTTGACGTGCTTTTCGAACTCCTCAATCTTCAATGGCCGATTATCCAAAGCACTTGGCAAACGGAAGCCATAATCAATCAACATCTGTTTCCGCGCCCGGTCACCGTTGTACATCCCCTTAATCTGCGGCATGGTGACATGGCTTTCGTCAACCATGATTGTAAAGTCTTTCGGGAAAAAATCTAACAGCGTGTACGGTGGTTCACCGGGTTTGCGGCCATCCATGTGGCGAGAATAATTTTCAATGCCACTGGTGAAGCCCATTTCGCGCATCATTTCAATGTCATAATTCGTCCGCTGTTCCAAACGCTGCGCTTCAAGCAACTTGTTCTCGTCACGCAACACCTTCAGCCGGTCCTCCAATTCCGCCGAAATACTCTTGATCGCGCGTTGCATCTGCTCGTCACTGGTCATGAAGTGGGTAGCCGGGAAAATGGCGACATGATCCCGAGTACCGATCACTTCACCGGTCAATGCATCCACTTCGGTAATTCGGTCAATCTTGTCACCAAAAAATTCAACTCGAATGGCGTGATCATCACGGCTTGCCGGGAAAATTTCAACAACATCACCGCGAACGCGAAAACGGCCACGCTGAAAATCAATATCATTCCGATCAAACTGGATATCGACCAGTTGCCGCAACAATGTATTCCGGTCAATCGTCATCCCGGTTCGAAGCGACAATACGTGATTTTTATATTCATGCGGATCGCCCAAGCCAAAGATGGATGATACCGACGCCACCACAATCACGTCGTTTCGTTCAAGTAACGCACTGGTCGCACTATGCCGCAACTTGTCGATTTCATCATTAATAGCACTGTCTTTTTCAATATAAGTGTCCGTACTGGGCACATATGCTTCAGGCTGATAATAGTCATAATAAGAGACAAAATATTCAACCGCATTATGCGGGAAGAATTCCTTAAACTCGCCATAAAGCTGTCCCGCCAAGGTTTTATTATGCGATAAAATCAAAGTCGGTTTATTCAGGTTGGCGATGATGTTGCTCATCGTAAACGTCTTCCCGGTTCCGGTTGCACCTAACAGGATTTGTTCTTTCTTGCCTTGTTCAAACCCTTTTGTCAACTTGGCAATCGCCTGAGGTTGGTCCCCAGCTGGCTGATAAGGTGAAACCAGATCAAATTTACGATCAGCGATTCGTTCGATCATCGACATGCCTCCAATCAACACGTGACGCGCAGCTATTTCCACGCGCATTAACGTCCATTCGTATGCGGCGTACCGCTGTTACGACAAAATTTCTCATCAAAAAAGTTGGAAATGGTATGAAACGCATTCCAACTTTCAACTCGCATATTATAACATAGCGAACATACTTTCGCTACTTACTTGGCTCGTGTTCCATCATGGTTTCTCTGGTTAGTTTTGCCAACTGATCACGACTGGCAAACTTTTCTTCCAGCATATCCGGCAAAACCTGATCGAGAAAGTAGCGGACACTTGGACGGTTCTTAAATTCCAAAATGGTTCTCAGGCTTTCCGTGTAGATATCAAGAAAGACCTGTTCCGGATTACCTTTTTCAATTTCGCCAAAACCTTCATAAAGCAAGTCGACTTTATCAGCTACGCTCAAGATTTGGCCTTCAAGCGTATCGTCTTTGCCTTCAGACAAACGGCGGCGATACCGATCCTGAAAATCGCGTGGAATTTCATTTTTGATGAAGTTTTCCGTCATTGTGGCCTCAACGTCAGCAAGCATCTGTCGCAGTGTCGGTGTGGCATATTTGACCGGCGTTTTGATATCGCCGATAAAACGCTCCGTATAATCATGGTTCAGCGACTTTTCATAGAGCATCTGCCAATTAACCTTGTTTCCCGCCAATTCCTCGACGTCGCCCAACATCTGTGCGATTTCCGCGACCTTGAAGCTATGTGCCGCCACCGAGTGCTCCTGATACTTGAAAAAGCCCGGTGCCCGCCGCAGCGTCTCCAGATTATTCAGTCCTTGGATAAATTGGTGCATGCCCATGTCAAAATGACCTCCTATTGTTTGTTTTGCCGATCGAAAAAATGACTTAAATTGCTAAAAGACTACCACCATAACCAGACCATTGCAAGGTGCTTCACAATTATTGCCCACATCCATCAAAAAGCGCGTACAAATAAATAGACCCTGACCATCTTGCCAGAATCCATTTATTTTGATACAGGAAATCGCTTTGCAACAGTGATTAGCTTAGGCTTCCTCACGAAAATCATGCAAGGCTTTTTCAAATGCGTCGAGCTTGTCCTGTGCTTTCGCCTCGGTTTCTGCCTTGGTGCCAACATAGAATTTGACTTTTGGCTCCGTGCCGGATGGGCGAATTGCAATCCAGGTGCCGTCGTCCAAGATATATTTCAGCACGTTACTAGACGGCATCGTCAGTTTCTCAACAGTGCCATCTGCTGACTTCGCTTCTTGACTCAAGAAGTCTTCCACTTTGGCAATCTTGACACGGGCAAAATGATCTGGCTGCTCTTCGCGGAACTTCGTCATGAGGTTGGCCATTTGCTTTGGACCGTCAACACCCTCAAAATCAACGCCAACCGTCTTTTCAGCATAATAGCCATACTTCTTGTACAGTTCCTGAACGCCATCCCAAAGTGTCTTGCCTTGCGACTGGTAATATGCGGCCACTTCAGCTAGCAAAACCGTTGACTGAATCGCATCTTTATCCCGAACGAACGGTTTGATCAGATAACCATAACTCTCTTCAAAACCAAAGAGAAATTCATGCTCACCAGTGGCCTGGAAATGTTTGATTTGATCACCGATGAACTTGAAACCGGTTAACACGTTGATCATGTCCACGCCGTAATCCTTCGCAATTGCTGTCGCCAATTCGGTTGAAACGATTGACTTCACAACCGCGCCGTTTTTCGGCAACGTACCTGCTTGTTTGCGGGCTTCGAGAATATAGTGCAACAATACAGAGGCAATTTGATTACCGGTTAGCAGCTGATAATGATCGCCAACTTTAACCGCAGTGCCCAAACGATCAGCATCCGGATCAGTGGCAATCAACACATCTGCACCGATTTTCTTGCCCAATGCGATCGGTAAGTCAAAAACTTGGGCAAATTCAGGGTTAGGGAACGGAGTTGTCGCAAATTCCGGATCGGCAATGCTTTGTTCCGGAACCAACCGGAAGTTTTCAAATCCGGCATTGCGCAAAACCATTTGTGCCGGAATGCGACCAGTGCCATGCAAAGGACTATAAACCAGTGACATGTTCTTCCCGACAGTGTGCACCAAATCAGGATTGATCGTTACCGTTGCCACTTCGGCATAGTAGGCTTCATCCACATCTTCACCAATCGGCTGCATTAAATTCTTGGCCCGCAGCTCGTGAACATTCAACGCTTTAATCGCAAAAAGATCAGATGCCGACCGGGCGTACTTGGTAATTTTATCGGATTCTTCCGGCGGCATTTGACCGCCATCCGGACCATAAATCTTGTAACCATTGTATTGCTTCGGGTTATGGCTAGCCGTGATCATAATCCCAGCGTAAGTCTTCAAATGGCGCACCGCAAAACTTAACTCTGGTGTTGGCCGTAACTGGTCAAACACATAACTCTTGATGCCGTGAGCGCCAAGCACACCGGCACTTTGATAAGCAAATTCCTGACTCATGTAACGGGAATCGTAGCTAATCGCCACGCCGCGCGCCTTTGTTTCATCTGACAAAGTGTCCATAAACCGGGCCAGACCTTCAGTTGCCTGCCGTACTGTATAAATGTTCATACGGCCAATGCCGGCGCCGAGAACGCCGCGCATACCTGCAGTCCCAAATGCCATAGGTGCAGCAAACGCTTCTTCCTTAGTTGTTTCATCGTTAGCCATTTTCTTAAGATCAGTTTTTAGCTCCGGATCAAGTGTTGGTTCATCAATCCATTGTTGATACGTATCACGGTAACTCACGTGATCAGCTCCTATCTGTCTAAATTGAAAATTTCGGGTACAGCCCTTCCCTTTCCAATCATACTATAAGTGACCAACACTTGGTTGAAAACGCGCTCAAATAAGAAAATTCTTTTGCGGGATTCTTTTGCGATCCATTTAAAATCTAGGCCAAAACGAAATCGACTCCGGAAACGAAGAGCGTCTCCAGAGCCGATTTTTCTAATGTTTACCTACTGACGCCGTTCAACGCCTGAAATGATTAGGCTTTAACTTCAATGTTGGTATCATTCAAACTTTGGATATAGTTGAAGGCACCTTGGCCAGCGGTACCACCTTCGCCTACAGCTGTGGTGATCTGACGCAGGTCTTTGGCACGAACATCACCAATAGCGAAAATGCCTGGCACCTTTGTCCGCATATGATCGTCGGTTGGAATCCAACCATGATCATCCAGAATACCTAGATCCTGGAATGGTTCGGTCATCGGCATGATGCCGACATAAATGAAGACACCGGCAACCGGCAGAACATGCTCTTCTCCGGTCTCCTTGTCGCGATACTTGACGCCGGTGACTTTCATATCATCTCCCTGGATTTCCTGAACCTGGGCATTCCAGACAAAATTCATCTTGTCATTAGCGAACGCGCGCTTCTGAATAATCTGTTGGGCCCGCAATTGATCACGCCGGTGAATAACCGTTACCTTTTTGGCCATTTGGGTCAGGTAAAGGCCCTCCTCAATCGCAGAATCGCCACCGCCAATAACGGCAAGTTCGCGGTCCTTAAAAAAGGCACCGTCGCAGACTGCACAGTACGAAACACCGCGGCCACTGTAGGCTTCTTCGCCAGGTACACCCAGCTTTTTGTGTTCTGCGCCTGTCGCAATCACAATCGCCTTGGCTTCAAATTCGTCTTCATCAGTCTTGACTAACTTGGTTGCGCCATGGTTCTGGACGCTGATCACATTACCATAGGCGTATTCAGCACCAAATTGAGTGGCGCCATCGTACATTTTTTGGCCAAGATCAGGCCCAAGGATTGACTTGTAACCCGGATAGTTTTCCACTTCAGCAGTGTTGTTCATTTGACCGCCATAGACACCGCGATCAAGCATTAACACTGACAGATTGGCACGCGAAGCATAAAGCGCCGCCGTCATACCGCCGGGACCGGCACCGATCACGATTACATCATATTTTTTTGCCATAGGCAGTCTCTCCTTTTGCCGTATTGCTTACAAATAGTAAGCTACATAGTTTAATATACAGGGTTTTAGTGCTTTTGTAAACTAGCATTATCAAAATCAAATTCCGGCTTACCGGATCGTTGCATGAGATCAGTAATCACCGCGCGAATCGGGGCATTTTCATACAGAACCTGGTAAATAGCGTCGGTAATCGGCATGTCGACGTCGAGTTCGCGTGCCATGTGGTGGGCAACTTTGGTGGTTGAAACGCCTTCGACCACCATGCCCATATTCTTCAACACGTCTGAAAGCTTCTCGCCTTGACCCAGCGCATTACCAGCCCGCCAGTTGCGGCTGTGAACTGAGGTGCAGGTCACGATTAAATCACCTACACCGGATAAGCCAATAAACGTAAGCGGCTCAGCGCCTAATTTGACGCCCACTCGGCTGATTTCTGCCAATCCACGGGTCATCAGAGCTGCTTTGGTGTTATCGCCATAACCGAGTCCATGTAATGCACCCGCGCCAATGGCAATCACATTTTTTAATGCTGCGCCGATTTCAACACCGATCACATCGGTATTCGTGTAAAGTCGAAAATAGTCGTTCATGAATAATTGTTGCACTTTTTTTGCTAGCGGTAAATCTTCAGATGCAGCGGTTAAAGTTGTAATGTCGTGGGTAGCAACATCTTCGGCATGACTGGGCCCTGAGATCACAACAATTCCCTGAATGATATTCGGCGGCAAGACGTCAGCTAAGACCTGCGAAATTCGCAACTCACTGCCGCGTTCCAAGCCTTTTGCCGCATGGACAATAATCGGCTGTTCGCCACGACCACGGTGCGCCTTCAAAATCGGCTTGACTTGTTCGGCTACGCTGCGAATCGCATTGGTCGGCACCACGAATAAAATCACTGCTGCCCCATGCAATGCCTGGCCTAAATCAGCGGTCACATGAAGCGCATCGTGTAATGTAAATTCAGCACCCAAGTAATGTTCATTTTTGTGGGTCTGCTTCATGGTCGCAACTTGCTCCGGACTATGACTCCACAAATAAACGTCATGGCCATTTTCCGTTAGCAGGTTGGCTAACACCGTTCCCCATGAACCAGCACCTAACACTGCTATTTTTGTCGACACAAAACCACTCCTATTCAACTGCTTTCAGCGGATTGCCATCTAAGTACCACGCAACATCTCCCCGACGTCGCCGATACCAGATTAACGCAGCAGCCGCAATGAACAAAATAATCGACAGAATCTGAGAAACTCGCAGACCTGGCACGACATATAGCGAATCGGTCCGCATGCCTTCAATAAAGAAGCGGGCGAAGCTGTACCACATTACGTAACTCAAGACAATCTCGCCTTGCTTGAACCAATGCTGATGATGCCGTACCGTCATAATTAAAGCAAACCCGACCAGATTCCACATACTTTCATACAAAAATGTCGGCTGGCGGTAGGCGCCGCCAATATTCATTTGCTGAATGATGAACTCCGGCAAATGCAAGCCGTGTAAGTATGCCAGGCTTGTGATCGCGCCATGGGCCTCCTGATTCATAAAATTTCCCCATCGGCCGATTGCCTGCGCCAGCATAACCGTGGGCGCCGCAATGTCAAGCACCAGCCATGCCGGAAGCCATTCGATACGGCAATAAATCGCAAAAACAATCACACTGGCAATCAAGGCACCATAAATCGCAATACCCCCATGCCAAATAGCGATGATCTCACTCGGATGAGCCGCATAATATGGCCATTCAAACGTTACATAATAAAGGCGTGCCCCGATGAGTGCAAATGGCAACGCCCATAAAATCAAATTTAGAATATGGTCTTCTTTAATTCCGCGTTTCGGTGCCTCCTTCATTGCCAGATAAACTGCCAGTAAAACGGCGCTAGCAATAATAATTCCGTACCAATGAACTTCCAGACCGCCCAATTGAAACGCGATTGGATTGAGTACTAATAACAAGTTATTTTTCCTCCGAACTGTTCTGGTCTTTTGCTTCGTTATGTTCGATCAGATGATTAAGATTTTTTTCGAATGTCTTGGTCGCATCATAGCCCATTGATTTGGCACGGAAATTCATGGCGGCCACTTCAATGATAATGGCCAAGTTACGGCCAACTTTGACTGGTACGGTAATTTTTGGAACCGGCACATCAAAAATAAGTTGCGTCTGCTCGCCAGATCCCAATCGGTCAAAGGTCTTGTCCGGCGTCCAATTTTCCAGATGAACAATCAGCGAAATCGTTGTGTCTTCACGAACAGCACCGGCACCAAATAGATTCATGACGTCAATGATCCCCAGGCCGCGAATTTCCAACAAATGAGACAGAATTGGCGGTGCAGCACCCACGATGGTTTGTTCATCCTGCTGATAAACATCCACCCGATCATCAGCAATCAAGCGATGCCCACGTTGAACTAACTCAAGCGCTGTTTCTGACTTACCGACGCCGGAATCGCCGGTAATCAGCACGCCGAGACCGTAAATATCGACCAACACACCATGCATGCTGCGTCTTTCTGCCAGCTCGCTATCTAAGTATTCAGTAATCAAACTCGACAGTCGCGTTGTTGGCAATCGCGATCCCAAAACCGGAATATGTGCTGCTGTTGCTGCCGTAATCATCTCCGCTGGTGGCTGCAACCCACGCGAAACCAGAAAAGCCGGCGTATCCTCGGTTGCCATTCGTTTTAAAATCAACAAACGTTCTTCCGATGACATATTACGCGCAAATGAGATCTCTGTCCGCCCAAAAAGTTGAATCCGTTCATGTGGATAATAATTAAAGTACCCTGTCAACTCGAGGCCCGGACGCGAAATATCGCTCAAAACGACCTGCCGAGAATCAAGATACTCTTCACCACTGTATACCTCAAGCTTAGTCGCCTTGACGAGTTGACGTACCGTCACGCTGTCTGCCATGAAGTCCACCTTTCTTTCGCCATGTTGGTTTCATTTTACCATAACTCAGTGAACCACACGGGAGCGACAGGTAAAATAGCTACCAAAGTCGTCGTGTTTCGCCAGAATAAAGTCAAGATATTGCTGCCTACTCATGCACCTATTGACGCGCGCATAAAAAAAGTCGGTTCCCCCAGACAACTTTCGTCTTGAGAACCAACTCTTACTGCAACTGTCAATCGAATCACGTTATTTTTTACCCACAAAAATCATATTCATCACCGAGATGATGATGGCCAGCATCATGGTCGAGCCAAAACCGCTGAAAACAATTCCGGGAACAAACCATGTCATCATACTGAGCATCAAGCCATTGAGGACGATTAAAAATAAACCTAACGTGAGAAGCGTAATTGGTATCGATAAAATCACCAGGATCGGTCGTAGCAAACCATTAAGAACTCCTAAAACAAGCGCACCGACAACGGCCACCCCAAAGCCCGCAACATAGAGTTGACTAGGAAACAGTTGCGCATAAATTAGGAAAACGGCAGTTGTGATGATGGCACGTTTGATGAAATTCATGACTAGAAATCGCTCCAATCATCATCATGTGACTCGGTAACATGGGTGGCATTTTTACGAGGTCGCGGCGCACCTTGATCGCGGTATGGGTGCCGTGGACCACGGCGGCCATCGCGGTCATGACGCGAGAATAACCATACGGCCAAAACCACCAGAAGTGCCGGCACGATCAACATTTTCAATAAGATGATCCCGATCGCAAATACCGCCACCAAAACCAAGCCAACGATGAAAAACATTAATGGAATTAATAGAAAAGGCATAAGCGATCCTCCTCAGTCATTTGAATCTTTCAGTTGAATATTGCCACTGGTCGTATTGAGTTTCAGTTCACTGCTGCCGGTTCCTGGCCGCTCCAGTTCGAAACGTTTGATGCCTTTCGCCGGTTCGGTGACATTGCTCAGCCGACTCTTAATACTGCCAAAATGGGTCCGCGCTTCACCATTCAAGGCAATCGAAGCCGGTACGGCAACTTTCACATTGCCATTCATCGATGTCCCTTCGATTTTGGTGAAGTCGGTGTGATAGGTGGCACGAACCGTCCCATTCACGGTTTTCAGTGCGGCTGTTGCGGGATCGGCATCAACCGAAACATCGCCGTTGACGGTGGTCAGCAATAAATCGTGCGTATGGCCACCCTGAACCTTGATAGAGCCATTGACACCTTCACTTTCGATCATGACACCATCAATATTGGTGAAGGTCATCTGACCGTTAGTGCTCTTAACGTAGAAATCTTTTCCGCTCATGCCAGTCAGATCCGCACTACCGTTGAGTAAACGGACAGCCACATGATCATAGCTGCGTTTTGGTAGTGAAATGACTAGATCGGCCTGAACGCGCTTATTAGGCACCTGGAAACTGAAATGGTCATCGGTGACATCAATCCGGCTGCGATCTTTAAAAGCGTCTAGTGGTGATGGTGCGTCCATCTTACCGTATAGCTTGATGGCAGCCTCGACTTGAATGCCAGGTTGATCCCAAGACTTAAAATGCACGTCCCCATTTGCAACCTTCACATCCAAAATGGTTGCCTCACTGTCAGGAAACTTGAATACATGCTCGAACTTCTCTGTGGCTAAGCCCGGAACTGTAACAGTGACATTCTTCCAATCAACATTGTCTAATACATTATTAACCGTATCCTTGACAAAACCACCGATTTGCGAGGTCGCATCCCCAATATTTTTGCCAAGTTCGGAAAAGATGTCACGGGCATCTTTTTGCCACTCGTCATTGAAAATCTTATCGCCGATCTTTTGACGTTCCAGATCGTGTTTCTGATGACGAAGTGTGGCCAAGCTGGCCTTGAGCGACTCAACCTGACCATTTAACTCAGCTAGTTGATCGGTGAGCTTCTGATTCTCCTGCTTTAATTCCCCACGCTTTTGGTATTTCTCCGGGGACAAAGCCTCAAGATCTTCCATCGTATCTAAGACAATAATCTGCTCATTATTGGCTTCAATTTGCTTGTTGATGCTGGTTACTTGCGTTGTTGCCGCGTCCAATGCACCAGCTGCTTCGGCAATCTCGGTGTTGAGTTCGGTCAACGCGGCATCGGTATCAGTATCGGTTTCTTCGTGATCATCGTGTTTGGCTTGATCATACGTATTTGACTCCGAGTGATCTTCGGGAGCAGTATGATCGGCCGGGCTGTCGGTTTGGGAGCCTTGCTGTTTGGCGAGGTTCTCCAAAAGTACCAATGCCTCTTCGCTTGAAATAACGCCTTTTTTGACGAGGTCTAAAATTCTTTCGCGTTCATTCATGGGTTATCCCTCCAGGATTTGATTACATGATTAGTATGCACGGAATTTGACCACGGCGCATAGGTCCAAAGGTTGATTTTTAAACGGGTCGGAAGGCGGACAGCCGTTTACGAAAAGGGGCAAACAAGAATTCCAGTTTTCGGAATCCTGTTCGCCCTCGTTTAGTCAGAACTTATCCTCGATCGCATTGGAGTTAAGTTCAGTGATTTTCCCGGTCTTTAAGTAAACAATCCATTCACAGATGTTGGTGACATAATCGCCGATCCGTTCCAGATAAGAAGAGACCAGCATGTAGTCCATCGAACCAACCACGGTTTCCGGGTTTTCTTGCATCTGACGAATACATTCTTTATAAATTCGAGATGAGAAGTCGTTAATCCCGTGGTCTTCAAGCGCAATTTTTCGGGCGCGAACAGAGTCTTCCTTAACATAGGCATCCAAAACCTGCTCGACCATTTCTTTAACTGCTTCGGCCATGCCAGCAATTTCGGTTTCGATTTGTGGCACCCGAGTTTTGCCTTTGACACGAATTGTTGATTTGGCAATGGAAACCGCATGATCACCCATCCGTTCAAGATCAGAGCTAGCCTTCATCACTGTGACAATCACGCGCAGATCTGTTGTGACCGGTTGCTGCAAGGCAATCAGCTCAAAGCTGCGTTTTTCCAAATCGACTTCACGTTCATTGATGTGTTTATCTTCCTGGATCACTTCGCGGGCCAAACTCTTATCATGATTAATGAAGGCTTTCACGGACTTATAGATGGCCTCATTGACCATCATCCCCATTTCCGAAAAGCGTACATGAAGATCGTTCAATTCGTCAACAAAAAGTCGTCGCATACTACCCCTCCTATCCGAAGCGTCCAGTGATGTAATCTTCGGTTTCCTTTTCTTTTGGATTTAAAAACATTTGTTTCGTGTCAGCGAATTCGATCAAATTGCCAGTTAGGAAAAAGGCAGTTTTGTCCGAGATTCTGGAGGCTTGATGCATACTGTGCGTCACCAAAATGATGGTGTACTGATCACGCAACCCCAACAACATGTTCTCGATCTGCGTGCTGGATATCGGATCCAAGGCACTGGTCGGTTCATCCAACAAAATAACATCCGGTTTGACCGCCAACACCCTTGCAATGCAGACCCGCTGTTGCTGCCCGCCTGACAACGACAATGCACTGTCATGCAGATGATCTTTAACTTCATCCCAAATGGCAGCTTGCTTTAAGCTTGTTTCAACAGCCTCATCCAGCTCACGTTTGTCTTTCACACCAGCCAAACGTAACCCATAAATCACATTCTCATAAATTGAAAAAGGAAAAGGATTCGGTTGTTGAAACACCATTCCAACCTGCTTGCGTAACTGAACCACATCTTCACTTGGTGCGTAGATGTTTTGACCGCGCAGGCTGATCGTGCCGGTAATCGTAACGTCCGGGATCAGATCGTTCATCCGATTCAGCGTGCGTAAATAGGTCGACTTGCCGCAGCCTGAAGGTCCGATTAAAGCCGTGATTTCATGTTGATTGAAATCCAGATTTATCCCTTTTAACGCTTCAAATTTGCCGTAAAAAAGATGAACGTCTGAACTGGTAATGATTTTTTGTGCTTCAGCCATGGGACCCTCCTAGCCGAAATGTCCGGAAACATAATCGTTGGTTGCCTTGATCTTGGGACGCGTGAAGATCTTGCGAGTTTCATCGTATTCAAGTGCAGCTCCGCTATAGAAGAACGCGGTATAGTCGCTAATCCGAGCCGCTTGTTGCATGTTATGTGTAACGATGATAATCGTATACTTATCCTTCAATGCTAGCAAGGTATCCTCAACCGCTGAAGTCGAAATCGGATCTAACGCGCTAGCCGGTTCATCAAGCAACAGAATATCCGGTTTCATCGCAATGGCACGGGCGATACACAACCGTTGTGCCTGGCCACCTGACAGCGACATCCCACTTTGATTCAGATCGTCTTTAACCTGATCCCACAAGGCGGCTTGTTTCAAACTGGTTTCAACAATCTCATCCAGTTTCTTTTTATCCTTAAGACCGAAGCGGCGTAACGCAAAGGCAATATTGTCATAGATGGATTTGGCAAACGGATTGGGTCGTTGGAAAACCATCCCGATGTGTTTACGCATCTCATAGACATCAACAGCATCACTATTAATGTCAATGTTACGATACATAATTTTGCCGGTGACACGGGCACTCTCAATATTATCGTTCATTCGATTAAGCGAACGCAAGTAAGTCGACTTCCCGGATCCGCTCGAACCGATCAGTGCAGTAATTTTATACCGTTCAAAAGGCAGCGACACGCCGTGAATGGCCTCACTGTCCCCATAAAAGACGTGCACGTCCTTCGTTTCAATGGCAATCTCCTGCTTGTCCCGATCAAACGGGCGGATATACGTATCGTCTAATGAATACTTTTCAAGTTCTTGCATCTTGAACCTCCATGCCTTTTCATGACAAGCGCCATGACTATCTCCATCGCATCACCCGGGCAAATCACTACCCTGAACCACGCATTAAGCCGCGGTCATCTTTTTGAATAAACGATTACCAAAATAGCGCGCACTTAAATTGAAGATTAAAACAGCGATAACCAGCACCGCACTAGCACCAGCAGAAACAGCAACCGCATCCGGCTGAATCCCTTCAGAGTTGATTTTCCAGATGTGCACCGCCAGCGTCTCGGCTGGGCGGAACGGGTTCAACGGGCTGGCAATGTTTGCCGGATTCCAATTAGTAAAATCAAGCGCAGGCGCACTTTGCCCGGCCGTATAAATCAGCGCCGCAGCTTCACCAAACACACGGCCAGCACCAAGAATCATCCCCGTAATGATACCAGGTAAAGCTTCGGGAATCACGACATGTAAAACTGTTTCCCAACGCGATAACCCAAGTGCCAAGCCGGCTTCACGCTGCTCATCGCTAACTCCGCGCAATGAATCCTCAACATTGCGGGTCAACAGTGGCAAATTAAACACCGTCAACGCCAGAGCGCCGGATAAAATCGAAAACCCAAACTTGAACTGCAAAACAAAAATCAGGAAACCAAACAAGCCGACAACAACAGAAGGTAACGAACTCAGGATTTCAATGGACGTCCGGATCGCATCCGTCAACCAGTTTTTCTTTGCGTATTCACTCAAGTAAATGCCAGCACCCAACGAAATTGGGGTCGAAATCAACATGGCCAGCACTAACAAATAAAATGAATTGAACAACTGAACACCGATCCCACCGCCAGCCTCAAAACTCTGCGCCGGGCTCGTCAAAAAGTGCCAGGAAATATGGGGAACCCCTTGAAACAAAATATAGCCAAGCAGGCTTGCTAAAATAATAATGATGATGCCTGAGATAATGTAAAGCACCGTGGTTGCCACTTTATCTGCAATTTTCGGATTCATTTGTTCAGCTCCCCTTTCTTCCCGATCCAGCGAATCAACAGGTTAAAGGCCAAGGACATCAGCAGCAAGAGCAAGGCCAAGGACCACAAGGCATTGTTTTCCAGCGATCCCATAACGGTATTACCGATGCCGCTGGTTAAAACCGATGTCAACGTCGAAGCCGGAGATACCAGGTTCTTTGGCAACAAGGCCGCATTCCCAATGACCATCTGCACCGCCAAAGCTTCCCCAAACGCTCGTGCCATACCGAAAACGATCCCTGTCAAAATGCCCGGAATGGCTGCTCGCAAAACAACCCGATAAATCGTCTGCCAGCGAGTCGCACCCAACGCCAACGATGCTTCACGATAATGGCGCGGGACCGCTTTTAAAGCATCGACCGTCATGGAGGTCACAGTGGGTAAAATCATGACGAACAAAACAAACGTCCCGGCCAGAATGCCAAAGCCAGTGCCGCCAAAAATGTGGCGAATGAACGGCACGACAACGGACAATCCGATAAAGCCATAAACCACTGACGGAATGCCAACCAGCAGTTCGATGACCGGTTGCAGAATCTTTTGTCCCCACTTGCGGGAAATCTCAGTCATAAAAATGCCGGCGCCGACTGCAAAAGGCGTCGCGATAATCGCCGACAGGAACGTAACTCCGAACGAGCCGACAATCATCGGTAAAGCTCCGACTTCGGGATTCCCGTGAGCATCCTTCATTGAAGGGTTCCAAACACTCTTAGTCAGGAAAGACCAGAGATTGATTTTGTTTTGAAAAAATGTGGCAAGTCCCTTTGACGCAACAAAGAAAAAGATTGCCACGACCACGATTACAATCAAGCTGATACAAACTAGGCTAATCGTTTTACCACGCCGCTCTAACTTGGCTGAATGCGATTTTTTTAACATCGCTTCTCGAATTGGATCCATCATAACCCTCCTAAAATCTCATCACCGTGACCGTGCATGTCAACAAATGATTCCTTGGCGACGATCAGCGTTTTTGTTGTCGCGCGTCATCTTCACAGCGCACCCGACTGCAACAAAATCGTCAAAAAACCTGCTATTGTGCAGTTATTCCTTGCTAACACGGCCACTGGCGTCACGGACGACCTTCATCTGGGTCACCGGGATATAGCCCATTTTCTGCACCAGCTTTTTTTGAATCGGTGATGACATAATATAAGCCAAGAATCGCTTGGTTAGCCCTCGCGGCTGGCCTTTTGTGTACATGTGTTCATATGACCAGATTCGCCACCGGTTCGTTGTCACATTGGCATCGGTCGGCGCAACGCCATCTACCGAAAGACTCTGAACCGTTTTATTGATATATGAAAAGGCGACGTACGAAATGGCCCCGGGTGTACTGCCGACAATCTGGCGAACCATCCCGGTCGAATCCTGTTCTTGCGCGGCAATCGGTTGCTTGCCTTGAAGCACCCACTTTTCAAACGTTGCGCGGGTGCCAGAACCTTGTGCCCGGTTAACCAAGACAATCGGCACATTCTTGCCACCTAACTGTTTCCAATTGGTAATCTGACCTAAGAAGATCTGTTGCAACTGAGTCATCGTGACATTCTTGACCCCCACACTCGGGTTAACAATCGGCGCAATGCCAACAACTGCCACTTTATGGTCAACCAATGCTTTAGCGTTAATATCCGGTTTTTCTTCAGCAAAAAGATCCGAATTGCCAATATCGACAGCACCTTGCTGAATCTGACTTAATCCGGTTCCGCTCCCGCCGCCTTGAACGTTGATAAAGACGCCAAGGTGTTCCGTCTGATATTGTTCACCTGCTGCTTCAACCAATGGCTGCAGTGCACTTGATCCAACTGCGGTGATGGATTCACCCGACTGTTTGCTATTACTGCCGCTGCCGCATGCGCTTGCCATAAAAGCCAAAAGCATGATCGTAAACAGGGTCACAATTTTTTTCACAAGAAATCCTCCATTTCAAGCTCCAACCATCTTATCAGCTGTGTGTAAATGTTCATGCTGTTGAATGTAAAGTTTGTGTAAACATCGACGTTAAGCCGGACGATTATTTTGGCCGACCGGCAATGTCACGGTAAAGGTTGAACCCACTCCTACCTGACTATTGACAACAACCCGCCCATCCATACCTTTCACCAGTTCCGCCACAATGGCCAAACCTAAACCGGTTCCACCGTTGTGACGGCTGCGAGCCTTATCGACCCGGTAGAAGCGTTCGAAAATACGGGCCTGCTCTGCTTCCGGAATCCCGATTCCTGTGTCCGCCACCGCTAACAACAAATGATCGCTTACGACTTGCGCGGTAATCGTCACATGACCGGCCAGCCGATTGTAAAAGACGGCATTATTCAGGAGATTCCGCACGATTTGGGTCAGCTTGCGTTCATCAGTCACGACCTGCAAGTCCGGCGCAATTGCGACCTCAACCCGAATCTGTTTATCTTTAATTACCTTATCCAAATTGCGCAAAGCATCATCAACTAATTTCTTGAGCGCAACTGTCGCCTGCACCGTCCGATTCGTTTCGGGCCGGCTCAGTGTCAGAATATCATTGATTAACTGTGTGAGTCGCTTACTTTCATCGAAAATAATGCCTAAAAATTTATTTAGGGTCGCTGGATCATTTTTAGCCCCGTTCAACAGAGTTTCCGCAAATCCGGCAATCGCGGTGACTGGCGTCTTTAATTCGTGGCTGACATTGCCGACAAAATCCAACTGCATTTTTTCAACCTGACGCAGGTAAGTGACATCATACAAAATGACCAACACCTGCAAGCGGCTGATACCTTGGTTCAACGGAATAACAGAGGCATCCACTGATTTCTGCGTTGCTAAAACGGTTAGTTCCTGACGATGGGTCTTTTCATGGCGGAATGTGTGCTCAATCATCCGGGCGAGCGCGTAAGTTTTGACGTCATCGAGGTAACTGTGGCGCGGTTGGGGAATCTGATGCCCTAAAAGCTGCGACATGGCATGATTATGCAGAATTACATCTTTGTTGGTGTCAATCAACATGACGCCTAAAGGCAAATTGTCGATTAGGCGATCAAAGCTCGACTGGCGCACAGCCACTTTTTCGCGCAGATGTGCCTGTTCGACTGCAAGTGCATTAATTCGCTGTGCCACGGGTACAAATGCTGACTTCGGCGGTAAAATCACCGGATCGGGTTCTTTCTTTTCACGAATGCGATCCAGATTGTGACTCATGACCCGAATTGCTTCTTGATACTGATGCTCAGAGCGGAAAAGCCAGAGTAAGATCAGCGCAATTAAGGCCGCAAAGATCAGCGTCAAGATCCAAAACTGCTCGGGTGCCGTGGTCCATATGCTTGATTTATAGCGGCTAACAGCAACCCATTGATTATGATCCCGAAACAGATAGGCTTGTTCTGTCCGCCCATGAACATTGACTGATGTGACGAAAGCCTTGGCGCGGCGGCCACGCAACGCATCAGCCATTACTTTCTGTCTGGTGGTCTGAGGATTATCCGGAATGACTGTAATAAAAGAATCCTCTGATTCAGCCAGCGCCTGGCGATCAACGCCATCATGATTAGACGTCACGTAAGTTCTGGCCACTCGACGAAGATCACGCGCCTGCTGGTGAACAATTTGTTGATTCACCGTCGTCACAAGCACAAAAAAGCCTGCCAATGATAGCAGACTAATAACAAATGCACGGCGAAAAACCCGTTTATTCATGTGGTGCCTCCATTTGATAACCGAATCCCCGAACTGTCTTTAAATACTCGGGATGCTTTGGATCGCTTTCGATTTTATCTCGTAAATGACTGACCTGAATATCGACCATGCGGGTTTCAGCTGGATAATCAAATCCCCAGACACCATTGAGCAAAGCGTCACGAGACAGGGTCTTGCCAACTCGCTGGGCAAAATAAACCAGTAACTCAAATTCCTTAGGGGTCAGCTGTAGTCGGTGACCGGCCTTACTTGCTTTATAGTTTTCCGGATCGATGGTGATTTGGCCAACGGTAATCTGATTGTCGTTACCCGAGCGCGCCGTGGTTTGCGGCTGGCTCTGGCTACGCCGCTCGATGGCCTTGATACGCGCGATGATCTCCCGCGGTGAAAACGGCTTGGTGACATAGTCGTCGGCACCCAGTTCAAGTCCGACAATTTTGTCGGTTTCATTATCCTTCGCTGTCAGGATCATGATAGGAGTCTGGATCTTGTCTTCACGAATCTTGCGGGTAACATCAAGCCCGCTCAGGCTTGGTAGCATAAGATCGAGAATAATAAAATCAAACGGTTCGCTACGTACCTTGTCTAAGGCCTCTTGCCCATCTGTTGCTGTCTCCACCTGATAGTGTTCGGTTTCTAAGTTATATTGCAGCAACGTCAAGATGGCTGGCTCGTCATCAACAATCAAGATCTTCTTCATGCTGTCTCCTCCGGGAATAAAATCATACCAAGTTCATGCGGCGCACCTGCAAAAATAGCGGTTTCGGCAAGACGTAACTCACCATCTGCCTGTTGAAGCCGCAAACGACAATAAGTGGGTTCCTTTTGAATGGCATTGTACAATTCACGGGCGCTATTGACCGCTATGTGGTTACAGGAAAGCACACGATCTCCTGGTTGTAAATTCATTTGTGCTGCTGGGGTATCAGGAACAACCCCAATTAAAACAACTCCGCGATCAGTGCGCGTGACCGTCAGATACACCTTATGGCTTTGCCAAAGTAACCCGCTTCCAAGAATAACACTGACACATGCAGGCACGATGGCGCTCACAACTACAGGAAGGAAAAGTAGTCGTGCGACCAGGCTGTAGGCAACTAACGCGCCGCCAGCCCCAGCAAACCATGGCCAGCTGCGTTGCCAATGCATCTTCGCCCGATCATGCTGCGCCGTAAATGAGGCACCTAAGACCATAGGCAAGCCGACGATTGCAAATGTTTGAATGATCACAGTCAAAACCGGCAAACCAGCGACCTGAGCGGGATCCACTGGCACCAGCAACGGTACCCAGTAAAATTGCCGCAAACGAAACGCCACACTTTTTCGCTGACGCCGATCTGTCAAAATAACCGGCGATTCAAGTTGGTCGCCACGATTCAGCCGCGCCAACACCGCCTGGACAAGCCAAAGCAGTCCGATTAAAAGTGCCAAATTAGCTGCTAGCTGTCCGTCTGTATCAGAATACTCTGGTTGAATAAACGTGGCCAAACTTACAAGACCTAGCCACCATGGACTAAAAGACCATGCAGACAATATCAAACTGATCACGGTTAAGCCGCTTAAAACCAACAAGGCAGCTAAACTGACCTGAAGTCGTGCCAAGACCGAGATGGCGGATACCAAAATACCGATTAGGATACCTGCCCAAAAAAATCGGGGAATCTCAATATGTTTTGGGTGAATCGCCCGCAAGTACTGGTGGCGTTCACGGTTCGTGCGTTGAACCGCAAACAAAATCGTCAACCCTAAGGCTAGCCAAAAGGCCAAACCAACCGGGCTGATAAGTAAGGCAATGATCACTGCCATCGGTAACCCTCCAATATTCACTGTAAACAGTATAGCAGAAATCAACTGCTGCTCCTATAAGGTTTGAGCAATCGGGGATGCCAAGTGGTGTGGAGGCAGTATTGAAGTACACAAAGAGGCTGGGTCACAATTCACAGCTATAAGTAAAATGCGAACAACGCTTCCGTCATCGAAAGCGTCGTTCGCATTTTGTTTCTCAAGGGATAATTTGCAAGAAGTTTAAGATACTAGTGCCAAAGCGTAGCAATCGTAGGCCGGATGGGGCTCAGCCGTGGAAACTACACAGCGACCGGGCTTTGTCGCTGATGTTGTTAGGCGACTTTGAGACAGCGGGTTTCTGGCTCAAAGCGCCGTCACAGCGTTCCAGCACCATCGGCCGGAGATTGCGGAGTTTGGCACGGCAAGGAACTAATTAATCAAACTTCTGTATCGTTCGGAATTCAGTGATTAAAAGACATCCCACACGAATTATGGCTCAACCTCTTACTTGCCAATTAACTAATCCGACTTTTGCTTGGTGATTAATGCTCTAGAACTTAAGGAACCGACGCATTGAGATGACCGATCCGAGCGCACCAATGACGATCCCGATGCCAGCTAACATCAAATCTAGCCAGAATAGGAATGGCATATTGGCATAAAGTGAATAACCACTGGCGCCGTTAGCCATGCTGAAACTATGATAGACAACCGCATAGCCGACATCGACAACGATGATCGGCAAGATTGCCCCGAACAAGCCAGTCCATGCCCCTTCAAGTAAGAACGGCCACCGAATATAGGAATTGGTTGCGCCGACTAACCGCATGATTCTGATTTCGTCGGAACGCGATAGAATCGTGATGCGAATGGTGTTGTTGATCAAGAACACAGCGACAAATAGGAGCAGAATCGTGAAGCCAAGTCCCCACTTTTGAGCAAGATCGACAGAATTAAAAAGTTTCTTCGCCGTTCGGCCGCCGTAACTGGCATCAACGACATGATCAAGCTTTTGTGCCTCTTTAGACACGGTTATCGTTGCCTTGGGACTGGTGGTCTTAACCATATAGACGTCGCTTAACGGATTTTGGTCGCCGGAGAACATCCGCCATTGAGACCCGTAACCGCCGATAATCGTATCCAATTCCTGCTGACGTGAACGGTAAGTCACTTTATTGACATGATCAAGCTTCTTCAGCTTGTTCTTTAACTCATCCCGTTGCTTGACTGTTGTTTTTTTATCAATATAAACCCGTACCTGAACATCGTTTTCAACCTGTTGCGAAATATGGTGCAAGTTGAAGATTAATGCCATAAAAATGCCGACAAGTAACAAGGTCACCGTCACGGCACTGACAGCGGCAACTGACATCCAGCCGTTACGCCGCAAGCTGCGCAGGGAATCTTTGACATGACGGAAAAAGACTTTACTCTTCATTGCCGTATGTGCCTCCTTCTTCGTCACGAACTAAACGACCACCGGCAATTTCAAGCAGCCGATGTTGCCGTTCATTGACAATATCCTTGTTATGCGTCGCCATGATAACGGTCGTACTGTTGGCGTTGATGCGTTCAAGGATATCAACAATTTCATCGGAGGTTTGTGGATCTAAGTTACCGGTTGGTTCATCAGCAATTAGAACCTTTGGCTTGTTGACAATCGCACGGGCAACTGACACCCGCTGCTGCTCACCACCAGATAATTCATCAGGAAAACGACGCAACTTCTGCTCTAGCCCAACTAGCCCTAGCACCTCAAGCACTCTGTCTTTAATCTCGGCATCGGGTGCCTCAATAACCTGCATGGCATAAGCAACATTTTCGTAAACAGTCAATCGCGGCAAAAGTTTAAAGTCTTGAAAGACAATGCCGATATGACGGCGTAAAAACGGTACTTCTGCGGGTTTCATTGTCGAAAAGTCAAAGCTATCGATTTTAATGGTGCCGCTGGTTGGCATCAGTTCATGGTATAGCATTTTAACAAGTGTCGATTTTCCGGCACCACTAGGCCCGATGACGTAAACAAACTCACCGTCTTGGATCTCAAGGTTCACATCCTTGATAGCGGTGACGCCATTAGCGTATTGCTTCGTCACGTTTTCCATTTGAATCATGCATTTTGCTCCTTTTTCTAAGCTAGAGACAGTATAACAGGCGATTAAGTCAGCAAGGTTTCAGGCAGATTACAGTTTTAATCCGGATTTTTCTGCGAGAGTTCCCACTGTAAATAAGCATTGATAAAAGGATTGAGATCCCCATCCATGACAGCGTTACCGTTGCCGGTTTCATAATTAGTCCGATGATCCTTAACCATTGTATATGGATGGAAAACGTAAGACCGAATCTGTGAGCCAAACGCGACATCTTTTTGTTCGCCTTGAATTGCTTTGGCTTTGGCGCGTTTAGCTTCTTCTTCGCGCTGATACAACTTGGCTTTCAGCATGGCCATCGCGGTCGCTTTATTTTGGAATTGCGACCGTTGTGCCTGGCTTGAGGTGACTATCCCAGTTGGAATATGAATCAGCCGAACCGCGCTGGAAGTTTTGTTAATATGCTGACCGCCAGCACCGCTAGATCGGAACACTTCCATTTTGACATCTTCAGGACGAATGTCGACCTGAATCGAATTGTCGAGTTCGGGCATCACATCGACAGAGGCAAAACTGGTATGACGACGGCCGGCGGAATCAAATGGCGAAATCCGCACCAGGCGATGCACGCCTTTTTCGCTTTTCAGCAAACCATAGGCATTCTCACCGTTGATCAGCAGCGTCACGCTTTTGATACCGGCCTCGTCCCCCGGCTGATAATCGGCCACTTCCACTTTAAAACCATTTTGGTCGGCCCACCGTTGATACATGCGCATCAACATGGAACCCCAGTCTTGCGATTCCGTACCGCCAGCTCCGGGATGAATTTCCAAAATGGCATTGTTGTGATCGTACGGGCCGTTCAAAAGGAGCTGCATTTCGTAATGATCGAGCTTGTCTTGAAGATCCTTAATCTTGGTTTCTTCTTCATGCTGCAGATCCGGATCAGGTTCATCCTGCAAAAGCTCAAGGCCAGCTTCAAGATCCTCTAACTCGTTTTCAAGCGCATAAAAGCGATCATGCTTTTCCTTCAACGCATTGTTGGCATCAATCACTTTTTGTGCAGCTTCAGAGTCATCCCAAAAGCCCGGTTCGGCCATCTTGCCTTCGTTCTCAGTAATTCGTTCGTTCAACGCATCGAGGTCAAAGTGACCCCCTAAATTGATTTATTTTGGTTCGCATGGCGGCCAAGGTATTGCGCATAACATTAAGTTCCATTTGTTTCATTTCCTCCATAATTTCGTCCTTATCCTCAAAACACCCCAGTACTGCAGTATCAAAAATGCAGTGCCGGGGCGCCTGTTCATTGTTAACGGCGGATATTTTGCCGGATTTCGGCTTTCATGAACAGCCGGGTTACGTCATCGTCAATTGAGGCAATCATTTCTTCAAACATCCGATAGCCTTCTTCTTGATATTCAACAAGCGGGTTCATTTGACCATAACCACGCAAGCCAATGGACTGACGTAGCTGATCCATAGCATCGATATGATCGGTCCAAGCCGAGTCGACCACCCGCAAAATAACAACCTTCTCAAACTCAAGCATCTGGGCGTCATCACCAAGTTGCTTGTTCTTTTGCTTGAAGTTATTTTCGGCCAGATCTGCCAACAAACCGATCAGCTCGTCCTGTGACTTGCCATCCAGTTCGCTGCGCTTGAATTTCTCCGGATCAACCATGTTCGCGGTAATCCACGCATACAACGCATCCAGATTCCAGCCTTTTTGCTCGCCTTGCGTGTGGGTCTGAACAATCCGGGTAATTGTACGATTGATCATCGCCATCAAGACTGGCTTCAGTGTTTCGTTTTCATCAATGATCTGCTGCCGCTGTTTGTAGATAACCTCACGCTGTTCGCGCATCACATCATCGTATTGCAGAGTGTTCTTGCGGGTATCGTAGTTATTCCCTTCAACCCGCTTCTGGGCCGACTCAACTTGCCGGGAAATCATGCGGCTTTGGATGACCTGATCATCGTCAGCCACTTTGAAACGATCCAGCATGGCTTTGATACGTTCGGAACCAAAACGTTTCATCAAATCATCTTCAAGACTCAAATAAAATTGAGTGGAACCCGGATCACCTTGTCGACCAGAGCGACCACGCAACTGGTTATCGATCCGGCGGCTTTCGTGGCGCTCGGTACCGATGACAGCAAGCCCGCCTAATTTGGTCACGCCAGGTCCTAATTTAATATCGGTACCACGTCCGGCCATGTTGGTCGCAATCGTAACCGCGCCCCGCTGGCCAGCATTCATGATGATTTCCGCTTCCTTAAAATGGTTTTTCGCATTCAAAACAGTGTGCGGAATTTTGGCTTCATCAAGCTGCTTACTTAACCGTTCGCTCGATTCAATCGCAACTGTCCCGACCAGAATCGGTTGACCCTTCTTGTGGCGTTCTTTAATATCTTCAACGACGGCATTGAACTTAGCATCCAGTGTCGGGTAAAGGACATCAGGCGAATCAACTCGAATGACCGGTTTATTGGTCGGTACCGAAATGACTTCCATATTATAAATTTCGCGGAATTCCTCTTGCTCGGTTTTCGCCGTCCCGGTCATCCCAGCCAGTTTGTTATACATCCGGAAGAAGTTCTGATAAGTGATGTTGGCCATCGTCTTATTTTCATCCTGAATCTGAACGCCTTCTTTGGCTTCAATTGCTTGATGCAGGCCATCAGAATAACGTCGGCCTTCCATTGCCCGACCGGTAAACTGATCGACAATCAAGACTTCACCGTTTGAAACCATGTAATCGATATCCTTAAGCATAATATAATTGGCACGCAAGGCTTGATCGATATGATGGGTCAATGCGGTATTTTCCGTGTCATACAGATTGTCCAAGCCAAAATTCTTTTCAGCTTTACGGATGCCGCTTTCTGTCAGGGAAATGGTCTTTGTCGGCCAGTCGATCTTGTAATCGGTATCGGCTTTCAGCGTCTTCACAAACCGATCAGCCCGAATATAGAGACCCGTTGACTTCTCGGCACCACCAGAAATGATCAACGGCGTCCGCGCCTCATCGATCAAGATGGAATCCACCTCGTCGACAATCGCAAAGTTTAATGGTCGTTGAACCATTTGCTCCTTGTAGACAACCATGTTATCTCGCAAGTAGTCAAATCCAAGTTCACTGTTGGTCGAATAGGTAATGTCACAATTGTAAGCTTCGCGCTTTTCATCACTGTTCTTGGAGTTGAGGTTCAACCCGACACTTAGGCCAAGCCAGTTATACAACTCGCCCATTTCCGTGGCATCACGGGTGGATAGATACTCATTGACGGTAACAACATGCACACCTTTGCCAGTCAAGGCGTTCAAATAAACAGGCATGGTGGCGGTCAAAGTCTTACCTTCACCGGTTTTCATCTCCGCGATATTGCCTTCGTGTAACACGATGCCACCGATAATCTGAACCCGAAACGGGAATAGTCCCAAAACCCGCTTGGCACCTTCACGAGCAGTTGCAAAGGCTTCTGGTAAAATATCGTCCAGTGTTTCGCCTGCTGCAAGCCGATCTTTAAATTTCTTGGTATTTGCTTTTAATTGTTCATCAGATAATGCTGCATATTCATCTTCATAGCGCTGAACCTGATCAGCGATTTTGCCGAGGCGACCGATCTCTCGCTTATCGCTTTCGACCCATTTTCTAAGAATATTGGCCATAAATGGATTCCTCTCTGTCGAAACCTCGTGAATCTAACACACTTTAATCATTCTAACATTAATACATTGTAACATCTTAACATTTTCACGGGGGGATTGAAAATACCATGATGACATTTCCGGTTATTTAACTCAATTATGATGCACAGAAAATGCATGGCATTCGACTTAATGCCTTCCAATTACAGCAAATGGTTGCCGCGCTCAACAAACAAAAACAAGACTGCCAGCACCAGCAGCCTTGTTTTTGCTTAAAGGGTATTTATTTATTCGTTGGTTTCGATCAGGCCGTAACGTCCATCACGACGCTTGTAAACAATGCTCGTACCATTTGTATCAGCATCTTCGAAGATGAAGAAGTTATGGCCCAGCATATCCATTTGTAAAATGGCTTCCTGCGAATCCATTGGCTTTAATGAAACCCGCTTTGTTCGTACCACCGTCAGATTATCATCGTCTTCGGCTGGTTTTGGTTCAGCTGATGCACTGGTATCAACATCAATTTGGCCAAAGCCTTTTTCACGGGATTTACGATTGATCTTCGTCTTGAACTTACGAACCTGCCGCTCCAGCTTATCAGTTACAAGATCAATGCTGGCGTATAAATCAGGACTGGTTTCTTCCGCACGCAGGGTCAAAAACGAGAGCGGGATTGTCACTTCGACTTTTGCGGTCTTATCCGGATAAACCTTCAAATTGACGTGCGCCGTCGCAGTGACTGAACCTCCGAAGAACTTGTTCAGTTTGCTAATTCGCTTCTCCACGTAATTTCTGATGGCTTCGGTGACTTCGATGTTTTCGCCACGAACATTGTATGTGAGCATAAAACTTCTCCCCTTTCCTGCGTGTAACCAAATGCTTACACGCTGATTGGCTGGGATAAAACCCTTCCAATCTTCAATTTCATTATACCCGAATGTTGCAGTCAGACACAACAAAAGCCGCGATTCAGCGAATTAATGTAAACGAATCGATTGTTCCCTTAAAACCGGCCGCCACCAATGCATCACGCGCATGGTATAAGGTTCGTCCGGTGGTATACAAATCATCGAGCAACGTGATTTGCCGAGCCCGATTCAACATCTGTTCTGACGCCAGAACGTGAAAACTTTGCGGGGTCTTAAGACGTTCCTGCCGGGTTTTTTGGGCTTGTGGCCGCTCAGTGGCGGTTTTGCGCAACCACGACCGCAACCGTAAACAGCCAAACAAGCCGATAATCGGATCAAACCCCCGCAGTTCGAAGTGCTTCGGTTCGCTTGGAATCGGCACGAGCGCGGCGGCATGTCGTAAACGCGCCGCAATTAGGTCCTGAAACGCGACGTGCAGCCGGTAGTCGCCAAGCCCCTTATATTGGTAAATCCACGCTTTCATGCTTGCATCATACGCGAATAACGCCCGATTATGTAAAAGTCGGCCTTGGTGTTCCCACTTGCGGCAATCCGAACACAGTTGCTCGGTTGGTTGCATCCGCCCGCATCCAACACAGGTCGCCCCGGTAATCAGGCAAAACCGACTTAAACAACTGTGGCACAATCTCGGCGCCAACAGCGGTCCATGAGCAAACAAAGTCGTCAGTTGCAAACTGCGGTCTGTAGGCCGATCACATCCGATACAGCGCATACTATCACCTTCCGTTCATCATCACGATCTGGCGTTTAGCAGCTAAGAGCGCCAGCGTGTACCGATCCGTAAAAAACACGACCGGGTCATCAGGGCTATCTGCTGCTCGTCCGGCTCGCCCCGCAATCTGAATTAAAGCCGCGGCCGAAAATTCTCGATCCGCGGCCGAAATGACCCCCACCGCACACTGGGTAACTGTCACCCCTCTTTCCAAAATAGTGGTCGTGACTAGGACATCAATCTGCCGCTGCCGAAATGCCATGACTTTTTCTGCCCGTTGCGGATCGGTACTGGCTACTCCAGCAGTTTTTAGGCCCAGTTGACGTAGCACGTCGGCAATCTGTTCTGACCAACTGATTTTTGGTACGAATAACAAACAAACCCGCTTTGTTGCAAGCACTTGGCGAATCCACGTGATCATGGCAGCCGGAAGTTGGTGCGGCACTTTTTGCAAATTCATCAGACGAATAATTGGCACAGGTAAGGGATGTCCATGGAAACGGCGAAACAGCCGACTGACGCCCAGGCCGCGATGTAACGCTCTTTTCAAGACACGATCCGGCGTTGCGGTTAAATACGCCACCGACCCGCGGCGTGCCTGCTGGACGGCCTGATGCAACATTGGCGTGCCGTTCATGGGAAACGCATCAACTTCATCGACAACAATCAGATCAAACGCCTGATAAAATCGCAACAGCTGATGCACCGTGGCTAACAGCAAGTCGCTATCCGTCTGATCAAAATGCCCGCCATAACGCACGGTGATCGGTGTCGTTCCAAATGCTGCGCGAAATCGTGGTGCCAGCTCTCGGATAACATCAATTCGCGGTGAGACGATGGCAACGCGTTGTTGTTGCTGAATCAGCCGAGCTATGGTTGGAAATAGCATCTCGGTCTTCCCTGCGCCGGTGACTGCCCAGATGAGATGATCGCGGCCAGCCGTTACACTCGCCATTAGCGCATCAGAAGCCGCTTGCTGGTCAGGTGTGAGCGTCCCATGCCAAGTCAGTCGACCGTCTCCAACCGGCTGATGTGGTTGGTCGAATCGATAAAGGTTATCCTGATCAGTCAATCGTCCTAGTGTCACACATTCCGGACAATAGAAGCGGCCATCCGGCAATGCCACGGGAAACTGGCTGCGGCACCGTTGACAGCGCCAATGGCCTTTAACCTTAACCAATGCCGGTACCACGGTGGCCTGTGCTATATTAGAGACAGCCAACCGCGCCAGCTCAGGTTGGGTGAGTTGTGCTCCAGCAAGATCCATTTTTATCACCTCAAAAGGAGATTACGCATGACCAAGCCATATCTCACCATTAAAGAATCCGGAAATTACACTCGGATCATTAAAAAATCGCGCTTCATGACCCATTTAGCCCGCATCCAAAGTGAAGATGAAGCCAAGACCATCATTGATCAAATCAGCCATGACAACGCTAAAGCTAATCACAATGTCTATGCGTATGTTCTCGGCGATGAAAGTCAGATTCAGCGGGCGAGCGACAACGGCGAGCCTTCAGGAACAGCCGGAAACCCTACTCTTGAAGGTTTACTGAACCACGAACTACGCGATGTGGTGGCAGTCACAACTCGGTATTTTGGTGGCATCAAGCTTGGTGCCGGCGGTTTGATTCGCGCCTATGCCGGTAACGTCAACAACGCCATTGAAACCATCGGCATTGTCACACGCATCAAGCAAAAAGCCGTCACATTTCGGATTCCTTACGCCGATCTTGAACCGTTGCAACATTTTTTGATTACCCACCATCTGGCCATTGCCAAAATTGATTACGGCGTGAAGGTCACCATGACGCTGTACTTGGATGAAGACCAACTAAATGCCTCATTAACGTTGATCAATGATTTTCTGAACGGCCAGTTTTCCCCGACAATCGGCCAGAGTGAGTATCGCGAGGCGCCGTATCCATTTGCCAAAAAGCGGGAATGACTGTTGCGACCGGGTTAAGATTTAACAAACGGTCAGCAAGCCAGCGATCATTCGGGTACAAAAAGATCCGCAAGACAAAACTCATCTTGCGGATCTTTTTGATGCGACACTCGACATCCAAACGCTAACGTTGGTTCCCCGCGTGTCTATTTAGCATATTCAACGGTTCGGGTTTCACGAATCACGGTAACTTTGATGTGACCCGGATACTCTAATTCTTTTTCGATTTCATTGCGAATGTCCCGTGCCAAAATCACACTCTGATCATCAGAGAGCTTCTCCGGTTGAACAATCACGCGTACTTCGCGACCAGCCTGAATCGCAAAACTGTGATCAACACCAGCATGACTGTTGGCAATGGCTTCCAGTTTTTCTAAGCGATGCAGGTAGTTTTCAAGTGATTCCGACCGCGCGCCTGGACGAGCGGCGGAAATAGCATCAGCGGCGGCGACCAGCACCGAAATAACGCTGGTCGGCTCAACGTCACCATGATGGGATGCAATGGCGTTAATAACCGTCTTTGGTTCCTTGTACTTTGTTGCCAACTCAACCCCGATTTCAACGTGGGATCCGTCTACCTCGTGATCAAGTGCCTTACCAATATCATGTAATAACCCCGCACGTTTTGCTAAGGTAACATCTTCTCCTAATTCAGCAGCCATGACACCGGCCAGCTTTGCAACCTGAATTGAGTGATCCAGGACATTCTGGCCGTAACTTGTCCGAAAATGCAGCCGACCCAAAATCTTAATCAGATCAGGATGCATATTATGAATGCCCACGTCAAAAATGGCTTGTTCACCAATTTCACGAATACGGTCATCCATTTCTTTGCGTGCTTTATCAACCATTTCTTCAATGCGTGCCGGATGAATCCGACCATCTTGAATGAGCTTCTCCAAAGCGATCCGAGCGATTTCCCGCCGAATCGGATCAAAGCCGCTCAAAACAACGGCTTGTGGGGTATCGTCAATAATCAAATCAATACCCGTCAAAGTCTCAAGCGTCCGAATATTGCGACCTTCACGACCGATAATCCGGCCTTTCATGTCGTCATTAGGCAAGTTCACCACGGTCACCGTTGTTTCGGCAACGATATCCGAAGCACTGCGTTGGATAGCATCCGCAATCAGTACCTTGGCTTTCTTATCCGCAGCTTCCTTAGCTTCATCTTCACTTTCTTTAATCATAACCGCGCGTTCATGCGTCAATTCTGATTGCGTTTCGTCAAGAATCTGAGTCCGCGCCTGTTCATGCGTTAACTCGGCAATACGTTCAAGCTCCGTCTGTTGCTTACTGATTTCTGAAGAGATATCTTGTTCACGTTCATCTAACTGTTGCTGCCGCTTGTTCAAATTTGCTTCTCGGTCAGCAAGACTCTGCTCCTTACGATCAAGCGTGTCATCACGCCGATCCAGAGTATCTTCCCGCTGATTCAGTCGATGTTCCGACTTCTGGACTTCCGCCCGCCGATCTTTCAATTCATCTTCAAGTTGGGTTCGATAGCGATGATTCTCATCTTTTGCTTCTAGCAGTTTCTCTTTTTTTAAAGTCGCTGCTTCTTTTTTAGCGGCCTCAATTATGCCTTCTGCTGTCTGCGTCGCTCGATCCAAACTGTTCTGGTGGAGCTTCTTTTGAAGTGCAAATCCGATCAATAAACCGACCGCTAAAGCGATGACTGCTGCGAGGGTTATTGAGACCAGTGTTACTGAACTCATCATTTCACCTCCGCATCATCTAAGCGATTCAATCATTTCGTTGATCAAAATCTTTGATGCTTTTTAAATTATTACACCTCTATCAGTTTACGTGCTGGCAATGAAGGTGTCAACTGACCGTTCATCGGTGTATGTGTCAGACTAATTTCAAACAAAAGCACGCACCCCCCAACTATAATCCTGAGCATAAGTGACCTCGGCCATAAATCTGAAGTCTCTCAGTCTCTGAGTGTCTCTCCAAACGCGCAGATGCCAATTCAATCTATTCTCCGTCCCCAACAACTCAAATTTTTGTCCACTACACTCAAGATTTTTACAAGCATACTCCAGCGCCAACAAACATTTTTCAGCTCCTACTTACTCCTCTAAAACCAAACAGACACTAAACCCCAAATTCGCCGACTAGTGTCTATATAACTTGGATTTCACTATTCAACTTCCGAATCATTTAGCAAGTCGCCACTATCTAGGAAGCTCGCACTGATACATCCGGATCTTCCACTTCAATCACTTGGTTTAACGGCATTCCGTAAGCTTCACGCACTTGTGCCTCAATCTTTTTATGCATTTCCTCATGATTTTCAAGGTAAGTCTTGGCATGCTCGCGTCCTTGACCGATTCGCTCACCTTGGTAGGCGTACCACGATCCGGACTTTTCAATGATCTCTTTTTCAACCGCCATATCGACGAGTTCACCGCTTTGTGAAATGCCACGACCATACATAATGTCCACAATCGCCACTTTGAAAGGCGGCGCCACCTTGTTTTTGACAACCTTGATTTTAGTGCGATTACCGATAATTTCCGCACCGTTTTTAATTTGTTCAGAGCGGCGGATTTCCAGCCGTACTGTTGCATAAAACTTTAAGGCCCGACCGCCCGGCGTTATTTCCGGGTTACCAAAAACGATGCCGACTTTCTCACGAATCTGGTTAATAAAGATTGCAATGGTTTTCGTCTTACTGATGTTGCCAGACAGTTTCCGCAATGCTTGTGACATCATTCGTGCCTGTAAGCCAACGTGTGCATCACCCATGTCACCGTCAATCTCGGCTTGCGGGACTAGCGCGGCCACCGAATCAATTACCAGAATATCAATCGCTCCTGAGGCGACCAATTCGTCAGCAATCTCCAGTCCTTGTTCACCAGTGTCTGGTTGGGACAGCAACAGGTCATCAATGTTGACTCCTAGCGCGGTCGCATACTTAGGATCCATGGCATTTTCCGCATCAATATAAGCCGCTGTTCCGCCATGCTGTTGCACCATTGCCACCGCATGCAGGGCAACAGTGGTTTTCCCGGAACTTTCGGGACCATACATCTCGACAATCCGCCCACGTGGCAGGCCACCAACGCCAAGTGCTTCATCAATCGCAAGTGAGCCACTGGAAATGGCCGAAACACGTGTATCAGCCTTGTCGCACATTTTCATGATGGCCCCTTTACCAAAATTCTTTTCGATCTTCTTTAATGCTGTCGCCAACGCTTCCTGTCGTTCTTTTTCTGCCACTTCCTGCCGCCCCCTCGTCATTCAAACGCCTACCGAACCAACTTAAAAATCAATCACGCAAACTTCTTAGTGCCATCATCATACCTGTCATCACGGCCCGTTTACGAACATCATTACGACCACCGGGAAAATGATAAACCTGTGCGATCGGTGCTTGTCCAAGTCGCGCCAATCCTATCCAAACGGTCCCGGCTGGTTGCCCTTCCAACGTGTCCGGACCGGCAACTCCGGTAAAACTGACTGCAATATCGGCTGCTGCTCGCTGACGAGCATGTTCGGCCATTGCCTTTGCGGTAAATTCACTAACCACCCCATGAGCGGCTAACTCACGTGCATCAATGTTCAAAAACGCTGCTTTCGTGGCTAGTGAATACGTCACAAAACCGCCTTTGAAATAACTCGAGACCCCGGGAACATCCCCCAAAGCCGCCTGAAATTCACCGGCAGTCAAGCTCTCTGCCGCTGTTATTTGCTTATCGGTCGCCGCTAATGCCTTCACCAGCTCTTTGACCAAACTGTTATCATCGCCATAACCATAAAAATAACGACCTTCACGATCCATAATGGTTCCGATCACAGGCTCCAGTTTTGCGTCAGCGTCTGTTTGGGTCTTACCGCTTGCCGTCACCCGAATGGTCACCTCATGATCTTTGATGTAGGTGGCAAGTGTCGGATTCGTCTGTTTGGCAATTAAGTCGCCGAGATCCGTCACCAATTGTGATTCACCGATGCCAAAGAAACGCATCACGCGACTGACCAAAACTTCGTGATGCCCACTGTACTTAGCCAAATGCGGTAACAACTCGTGATCAACCATGGGAACAAATTCCTTAGGCGGCCCAGGCAGTAACACATAAGCATGCTGCTTTTGCTTGATCCAAGCACCAACAGCCAACCCCACTCGATTGACCAACACATCAGCACCTTGCGGATACATTGCCTGTAGTTTGTTATTTGGCGTCATCGGTCGTTGCTGTTGCTTGACACGTGCTGTCAATTTTGCCATCGCATCGGCATCTTCAACCAGTGGTAAATTTAAATGTGACGCCAACGTTTGTTTTGTCAAGTCATCCGGCGTTGGTCCCAAACCGCCAATCAAAATCACGATGTCACTGCGTTTTTCGGCTAAGCTGATCGCATCCGCCAAGCGCTGCGCATTGTCACCGACAACTTGTTGATGATAGCTAGCAATTCCAAGAGCGGCCAATTGTTTAGCCATATAGGCGCCATTAGTATTGGTAATCTGACCCATCAGAATTTCAGTTCCGACGGCAATAATCTCTGCTTGCATATCTTTCCCACCTAACAATAAAGTTCGACTTTAATTCCTTTTTCCCTTTTTCAAATCAAAATTTTCTGGATAAAGGCCATTGCAACCCACACATTACATATTAAAACGCTGTTTGCCTACAATCTATTTTACTACCTGTGATTGCACAAAACAGCCTTTGCCAACAAGACGGGTGCGGTCCCCTAACTACCGGCTTACATAGCCCACACTGATGCAGAAATCTGCGTACTAAAAAACCCAGATCACCTGACCTGGGTTTCTAACAAACTTATTCGGGTCTACACTTTCTGGTGTTGAGAAATAATCAACACTGAACGTGTAGGCCCTTTTTGGATAACGCAAAAAGACACCTACTCAGTGTCCATGCTATGCTTGTTAGCGTCGAAACCAAAAGCAAGCGAGGTTATGAGTAAATGTCCCAATACGATCCTACACTGTCCGTCCTTGGAATACCAGACCATAATATCAAAGTTGCCTTTGTTCGTCATGAATAT
>NZ_MSSM01000026.1 GCF_004123795.1 Lacticaseibacillus chiayiensis
TTACTGTTACGTAACGGTCGATGCTCTTTCTTTGCCCTTCGGGCACGGCGCGACAAAACACGTTGGGCCTTAGCCAGTCGTCCCTTAATCGTTCGATAGTAGCGCGGATTTGCGACAACTTTGCCATCACTGGTCGTCAAGAAGTTTTTCGTGTTGAGGTCAATGCCGGTTTGCCGATTGGTTTTGGCAGGCTTCGTGATGAACGGTGTATCAGAACCCAGCTGCATGGATAAAAAGAAACGGTCCGCAGCGTCCTTAGTAATCGTGACCGTGCCAATGCGAGTTTCTGCTTGCCGACTCAGCAATCGTTTGTGGGAGCCTTTAATGCGTAGCCGACCTAACTTAGGCACTAAGACGTGCTTGAGGTCTTCAAAGCAGACGGTCCCATTGGTTAGCTGCGCCGTTTTCTGCTTGATATATTGGCAATTAGTTTGATAGCGCCACGCATAGCTTTTACGGTGGAATTTTGGGACGCCAGTACCATGAACCTTCCGAAAGGCTTTCCATGCCTTGCGGTAGTTCCGGATAGAGTTAGCCTTAGCCAGACTGTCAATGCGCTTGTCTTCTAAGAATTGGAAATGATTGGACATCTGCTTGGCATTTTGCCGTAATTCAAGCTGCTTGATTCGAGCTTGAACCGTATCAATTGGCAGCTTGACTTGTTTTAATTGCCAGAGTTCTTTACCGATCGCCACCATCTCGTTATAGACGAAGCGACTGGCATCGCTGTTAAGCTTAATCAATTGCTTTTGGCGGTCACTTGGGTAGATGCGAATCTTCAGTCCATAATGATATTCTAATTGTGCCATTGACTTCATTTAATCTCACCTCTTTTCTTGCTATAATGGTATTGTAGCATTGGCCAATGATGACAACAATTGAGGTGACTTTTATGACTCAAGAAAAAATCCAAGACGCGGTTTATACCAGACGTTATATCTATAATTTTCATTACCATTTGATCTGGGTCACGAAATATCGCCATCAAACTTTTGTAACTAGGAAACTGACAGACGAAATGAAGGTCATTTTGCAAAAGGTTGCCGATGATAATGAGATTTTGATCGAAAAAATCGAAGTCATGCCTGATCATGTCCATGTATTGATCAGTTTTCCGCCAAGCAAGGCACCAACCAGTGCCATCAAAGCGCTCAAGGGCAGAAGTGCCTTTATCTTTCTTAAACGGCATCCGGAAATTCGCGATTCTCAAGATTGGGGTGGGCATTTATGGTCACCCAGCTACTACATGAGTACACTTGGCAACATGAGCAAGGACGCTGTTGAGAATTACATCAACAACCAAAAATACAACGAACTGAAAAAGCGCCCTAAAGGGCGTTGAGAGAGGGCCTATCCATCCCATGACTAAAGTCACGGGATTTCCGGCCAGTCATAATTAAATCTGGTTGGCTTGAATGAATAAAAAATGTTAACGCCGGCAAAAACGCGTAACGGTTAAATTTTTAACAGTCCTTGTGTCGGCACCTTCATATACCAGTCACATGAAGTTACGCAGTTTCTTTATAGTTATAGGAATTATTCAGGTATTAAGCTTTTGAAGCCCCAACTTAAAGTGACAGTGATAAAAGTCTGTATGATAAAGCCTTAGCAATGGCCAATGCGATGACTAATCCCAAACAGTACCGCTTTCAGACACAACTTTTGTTTATTTTGACTCGCCGAAGTTTGCAAGCCTTCAAGCACAGTTGAAGCAGCTGTGAGCTCATCCAAATGAGAGCAGAGCCCGGTTTTTATTGTGTGACCGACTTGCAGTCAAGTCCTCTTCATAGAGATCTTGATTAATAATCGACGGGCATTGAAAGTTGAACTGGTAACGGTGCTTGATTGAGTACGTTAACGTAAAGTGGCAACTTGGCCTTTTGGGCTAAAGCGCTTTGTGTGTTGACGTTGTTGGTGATAAATGCCTGTTGTTTGCGCTCGGCCATCCAGCGAGTAAAGTCGTCCGTGTCAACAACGGCTTCATCGACAAACGGCACTAACTTGACGTCGGACTTGGCGGTTAAATCACGGTAGGCTTTGGACTTGAAGTTACCGATCATAGCGCCTTCCTGTGGGAATGACTTTTGTAGCCACCAAACATTGAGGGCCGTAAGTGAGTCGAAAGAGTTGATTTGCAAACCGGTCTCGTTGAAGACGCTAATGTCTCTTAACTTTTGACCTTGGTATGTTGCTGAAACGACGAGCAAACCATCACGACGATAGAATTCTTTGCGTGTGATATCGTTGGCAGCGTCATAGAATGTGTTGGCCGATAGAACACCATTCTTACGGAAGAAACTTTCTTTCGTAACTTTGTCACCTTGGCGATAGGCAATCTTTGCAATGAGCTTGGTTGGCTTCTTTTGGGCGTCGAGTTGATAGGTGACATGCATGTTGGTTTGACCATCCGGCATGGTAATGGTTTCGGCCGTGTGGGTTGCATTCCATTGCCGATTTTGGATATTGGCAGGGAGTGTTGCCGCGTTTTCGGTGCCCTCGCCAGCATTTTGCAATTGATAAAGGCAGTTGATAATTTGTACTTCATCTGGATTGAAGTTGTTAGCCATTGACCAAGCATCAATGGTCGGAACCAAATCAATGTTGAAATAGGTCGTGAAAATACCGACCTGCTTCTTTGGCATTGATTGTAACATGTCACTTAATGGAGCCAGCGCATCAGAATCATGTGCAGAGAACGAATCAATATCCAGAATTAACGGCGCATAGTCAGCTTCACTCAAAGTATGAACTGGCTCCGAGAAGTTCAACCATGCGGTGATGCCATCACTGAGCGTATGCAATTGGTCATACAAACGTTTAGACTCGTCTGTTAAATCGGCCTGTTGATGCTCAAGTTTGTCTAATTGGGCTTTGTCGTCAGCCCGATCATTGGCCACTTTAGCTTTCATTGTATCAAGCTTGCGTTGCGCATTGGTGATGGCTTGGCCGTTGGCATTTTGATCGCTATTGATTTTGGCGATTTCATCTTTAGCTTGGTTAATTTCATTGATATTATCTTCAAGCTGCTTCTTCAAGCTGATCTGCGTTGCGGTTAGCTTTTTTTCACCGGCCTTAATGTCATCAATTTGCTTACGATGAGCATCGGCAAAAGCGAGAACTTTTTCTGGATCTTTGAGACCGGAAAAAGCAGACATGATTTCCTCTTCATCTTGCTTGAATTTCTTACCCTGCTCAAGGACCATTTGCGCTTGCTTTTCTAAGGATCGGCGTTGGCGGTTGAGATCATCAAGGGTGCCCTGTTTGGACTTGAGCTGGATTGCGATTTTATTGGCTTGATTTTGTAAATCACTGATTGTCTTTTGCACAGGAACTAACTCGCTACCATCATTTTGGGCCATGCGTTTTTGCATGGCTTTGATGTCGCGTTGTGTTTGGGCTAATGTCAACTTATTTTGAGTTAAAGCGGCCTGCAAATCGGCACGTTTAGCAAACATATTCGTTTGAAGCGTTCGCCGTGCCTCATTGTATGTAGAAATTGCTTGTTTCAAGGTATTCTTGGCATTGTCAATTTTAGCCGAATTTGCGGTAATGTTTGTTGCTTCGGCTTGTGTTGGGGGATTCGATACATCTCCTGATTTCTGCTCATTCTGTTTTGGCTTTGTCGTTACCGGCTTATCGGCTTCTTGTGACTTAGTTGCAGAAGTTGCCACATGGGTACTTGAGGCGGCTTGGGCGTCGGAGGTTGATGCTGAGGCGGATTGCGTCAACGATGAAGATGTCGACTTGGTAATAGTCGTCGTTGTGGTAGATGCAGTAGCAGAATGCAAATTGGCAATCGGGCGATCCGTCATCGCGGTTCTCGCCCCGGTTTCCGGAAGTGTACGCTGTTTGGAAGTGACTTCTTGCTTGGGCTTAACAGTTGAAGCAGACGAAAACAGACCAGCATAGCCGGCTCCTGTCGTCGCGTTCGAATTTTGTTCACTTTCCTGTTGGAGCTTGTTTGGCTGATTGCGTAGAAATTGATTCCGCCCCTTTTTTCCAAAAATACTCATTTTTAAACCACCCCATGAATTAAGTTTTCTTTTTCTACTAAACAATTGAAGCATTATTCCCACCTGCTAATTGTCTTGTTCGCTTGTGCCAGTCCGTCATCATTTTCGTCCAGATCGCTGATTCTGGTCGACACATCGCCTAACCTCAATCGTATTATAAAGCATAATTACATGACCGATGCACGAATTATTAAACTTGTTGTTTTTAACCTCAAGAGGTTCTGACAAAACTTTGTCTTCAAGCAGCGACATTGTCTGGCTATCCGGCGTGATGACAATTAGCCGAATAAAAGCGTTCTTTTAAGTACAATTAAATAATGAGAAACAGGCAAAATCCCATGTGCTTATTTTACAGCAAAGAACCGATTTAAAAAAGAATTTTATTGTTGAATATTAATTACTCTAAAGTTGAAAATTCTTTTCGATTTTTTTCATCTTGACTGGCGTTTCAAGAGATATCCAATCCAAAAGAGGACGTAGAAGTGCGTTCTGAATCACGGTCATGTTATAGCTGTCAGTGCTGTTGACTTTTACCATTCACTTTGAGAGACGCAAAATATTTCTCTGTTCACAGACAGCGAAGAAAGTTGCCAAATAATGATTACATAAGTGTTCTTTGGCTTTTTTGTGTAAGGCGTTGCCAGCTTTTTCCATAGCGCTGCGGCGGCCCAATCGTTGCGCGGCTTGGCTGGCTGGGAGCTATGGAAAATGGTATTGTAGTTATTGACCTAGGGACACTATCTGGCATGCAAAATAACGACCTACTGGAGGAATGCAACGTGCGAAAATTAATGAGTTTATTGGCTCTTATGGTGACGATTGTCGGCATTGCCGGCTGTCAGTCAAAATCATCAGATTCGTCGGCTAAAAAATCTTCGACGATGGTGACAGCCAATAAGTTTGACCAAAAGGCGCTTCAGAAACGCTATACCAAGATCTCGGATACTGTGATCCAAACCTTAACCAAGATCACGGTGAAAGACGACCAAAAAGACATTATGGCGTCGGCTAAAAAGGGGGGTGGCGATTTAGACAAAGTCACCTTGGAACTACAGAACAATCAGCCAGCGTCCGGAATTGGCACTAAAAATACCAATGCTGACCTGACCAAGGCGCTGATTACATACAGCCAGACCGCCACCGATGCCTTGAAGAGCCTGCAAGGGAATGATTCCAATGCTTTTCAGTCGGACGTCAAGAACTTCTTCAGTCAAGCTGCCAGCATCGGCAAGCAGTACTTTAACGGCCAATTGCCGGTTTCCATTCAAAAATTTTCCCAGAATCGCCAAGCTGTTACAACGATTCCAAGTAAATAAAAGGCTTCAATGAGCCATGATTAAAGGTTAGTTTGCGTTTGGCCGGAAAATGACGCCGTTCAAAAAATTCCTATTGGTTATTAAAGTCGCCTGTATGCTCATATATGTAGACGCCAAATCCAGTATCAGCGTCATTGGCAGTAAAGTTTATTTCTTAATGGTTGGCAGTTTCAACGCTGTCATTAAAATGCGAACGCGTTTGCATCTAACCAATAGATTTGATTTTTAGTTAAAGCATCCTCTACCCAATCAGGACGCTCACTGGTTTGACGGATTTCCCAAACAGTGGCTGGTTTGCCTTTATAGAGGACTCTTATGATTGTCACCGTCCTTGCCGATTAAGTAAAAAAGCGGTGGGCTCGGGGATAATTAAATTAACCCACGTTACGATAACACCCCACCGCTTCGGTAGTAGCAAATTTCTTCGGCCAAACCCGAACATCTTCAACTAATTCTCTGATGAAGACCCAATCGCGATCGTGCGGGAGCATTCTCTGGCCACCAGCGGATCGTGGGTTACGATAATCACGGTTTTCCCTAGCCGATTAATGTTCTTGAGTTCGTTTAAAATGAGGCTGCGATTGTTGCCGTCCAGTGACCCAGTTGGTTCGTCGGCAAGGATGAGCTTGCTGGGCTTGATGAGGCAGCGGGCGACAGCCACACGTTGTTGTTCACCACCGGATAACTCGAATATTTTGCGGTCAGCGTAGCCACTCAGTCCGACCGTTTGAAGCGCAACGTCAATTTGTTTTTGACGTTGCGCTTTATTCAGCTTGAGGTATTTCTGGGCAATTGCCAGGTTTTGCCCGACCGTTTCGTCATCGATTAGGGCAAAGTTTTGGAAGATATAGCTTATTTTCTCACGGATGGTGCGATTGGCTTGGCGGCTATTTGGCTTAATATTTTTGACGCCATCGAATTCATAGGTACCTGAGGAAAAATCGTCAATCAACCCGATGATGTTCAGCAAAGTTGATTTGCCTGAACCGCTTGGCCCCATGATCGCCACCATTTCACCTGTATCAATGTGGAGATTGAGGTCATCGAAAATCGTTTTAGAAGCGAACGTTTTGGTGACATTTGTCAAGTCGATCATGGCTTATTCCCCCTTAAGAACCTGGACGATATTTTTGTTTTCTTCGTGATAAAGCATGGCGAAAGAGACGAGTAGATCGCAAGCGGCCAAAAGGAGGCCAACAACGATGGCGAGCGCTGATTTCTGAAGCATAAATGCGACGATGATTTGCGTCACGTACATTAGAAGAAGGAAGCCGATAATCTGTTGGTAGCGATCAACCAACTTGATGCCTAGCACGCGCAGAACCGATAATTTGAACTTGTGCGTTTCGAAGTACAAAAAGCTGGCAAAGGCAGAGACGATAAGTGAGATCAGGAAGGTGATGATCAGCAGGCCTGCAGAAATCTGTAAGCCTAGGCGCGAAGAATCGGTCTCGTTGTTTAAGATCGCGCCGATAGTGGCAAAGCGCAATTCGATGCCGCCGAGCTTTTGCGCATTTGTCATGGCCTTGAGTTTTTGCCGGTTTTGTTTGGTGTTCGTGATTCTCAGCGGGTTTGAAACGTCTGCAGTTAGCAATTGATTTTGACTCTTGTAATCGAGTTTTTGCGGGTTGATCACTTCAAAAATGGGGTTCGAAGTGGCGTGCCATTTGCCATCACTGGAGAAGTATTTAGCCTTTTTAGTAGTCGGCATGTAGTACTGGATAGCGACTTTTAACTGGTCAGGCGTCGTTTTCTTTTGTTCAGTTTCGGATAGTCGATCGTAGGCGAGTAGCTGGCTCAAAAGCTTGATGTGCCGATCATTTTTGCGGGATATTGGAACCAAAAACTGGTTAGACAAATGCTTTTTAGCAGAAAGATTAAGTGAACGCAGGGCATTTTGATTAACCCGAACGACTTGATAGGCGTCTTGGAGTTTGAAGGTACTTGCTGCGGGGTACCTAGTCAAATTTCGCCGCGGATACACGGTGCCTCCGGATATGAAATCAGCGCCAAGTTGCGTGTCCAACTGCGAGAAAACGGCGCCGAGCCTGGCTTCGTTTTTGCCGTTGTTCAGCTCGAAGTTTTTCAGCGCTTCGCCTTCAAATCCTAACGAGTTAATGGTGAGCTTTTTCCCCACTTCAGCTATCTGATTGTAGCGCTTCGTCGCGGCCACGATGTCTTTGATGTTGGCAAGACTGCCAATCAAGAGAACAGTGGTCAAAATAATCATCACAGCTTTCAAAACGGCAAGGAGAGCAGTCCCGAGTTTGAAGCTAATCGCATTTTTAAGAAATTGAACGACTTTAATACTGCGGATCAATACAAGGACAATGAGGATGGCAAGCACAAAAATCAACAGAACAGCTATCTGTGAGGCACCCAACAATGTCCAGAAACCCTTGGGAAAATAGTCAAAGTAAAAATAGCAAGCCATCAAGACGAGCACACTCGATGCAACCGTCGTGATAATGGGCAGTCGATAAAGTTGAAGCAGAATATCACGAGTGGACAGGCCGGCAATTTTCCAAACCCCAATCGGCTTGATGCGGCTTAGTGCCAAGGCAAGCACGCCCAATAAAGACAGCAACGCTAAAACGCTAAAGGCAGCGGCGTATATCAACAAATCCCGATTCACATATTCCTTTTCAGATTGCGTCTTTGGCGTCAGCAGTTCTGACTCCGAGACGTTGAAAAAAGCCACGAATTCTTTGATGATGGCATTTTTGGAACTATCAGCAGCCGGAATGATCGTATAGATGCCGTTTGCCGATTTGTCACCGTTCCTGAAATAAGCTGCCATGCTTTGAAGCTGAATGTTGATGCTCTTTCCGAAAACCGGAATATGCGGCTGTTCCTTTGATGAAGCGGTTTGCGTATAGGTCGTGTTGAGTTTTTCGAAAAGATTGATGCGCTTGGGATCCTGAAAAAAGTTGGTGTAAGGAAAGCTTGACCGATCAACAACCGCTGATTTTAAGACTGTTTGGTTCGGAAAATCAGTCCGAATGATTGAAGCGTATTGGGTTTTGGCAACGCGTTCAAAAAAGTTCAGGGTTGCTTGCGCACTTTTATCGGTATTTGAAAGGTAGATCTTAAATGAGGCAGGGGTTGACTCAATGTTTTCAACTCTGATCTGATCTTTGGTCTGGAAAATATTAATGACAAATAAAGCTGCGAGAAAAACCATTAATGAAAGAAAGACACTGACGACTTTTTTCATGATAACCCCCTTAAATTGCGGATCATGTCTCTGCTCCAAGCATGATAACCACACATTCTGCCCAACAATATGATGTTTTCGTCATTTTACTTCACGTTTTATGAAAGCGTCTACAAAAAAGAATTATAAAAAGGCAAATATTTGTGGTGACCAGTTATCGGAACCCTTTTTTACCTGGCAATAAACTGCCACTCGCGTTATTTTTGTCTTGCTAAACCAGCCTGATGATCGGGCAGAAGCCATTGCCTTTTTTCAGGATTATGTCGCGGATGGCGGGTTAACGGATGGTGATGCAATTACCAAAGCGCTCGGGACACCATAGTAACTTGGTCGCCAGATTTTAGCGGATTATGCCATCAAAAGCAGTGCGGCTTCCGGTGCAGCGGCCTCGCCTAAAGCAAATGCCCGCCAGATCAAGACGATTGTGTTGGCTATTTTGTCAGCACTGATGACGATTCCGGTTGGCATTGCGCTGTTCGCGATTGTCTTGGCGCTCTTGATCGTGATTGCGGCTGTCAGCTTATCGATTTTGCTCGTGCTAGCTGGTACGACCGGTTTGGGTTTGGGTGTCGGCGCCTTTTCGATCTTCGCTGGACTATTCCTGTTGGCCCATCCCATGGTGGCATTGAGTTATGTGGGACTTGGCATCGCGGCGATTGGCTTGATCGGGCCAAATGGTGCCGGCAAGTCAACATTTATGAAGATTTTGGCGACGTTACTGCGACCTACAGCTGGCGATGTGTTGTTGAATGATCAAAGCATTTTACGACATCCTGGCAAAATGCGGCGGGTGTTAGGTTATATGCCGCAGACCGTCCCGATTAATCCTCAGTTGACTGCAATGGAGTATTTGCAATATTTGTCAGCACTCAAAGGATTACCAACCACCAAGGCCGACCGCCAAATTAAAGCATTGTTGGCGCAAATGCATTTGCAGGGTGCCGCCCATGCGCGCTTAGGTGGGTTTTCCGGCGGCATGCGGCAAAGGTTGGCGTGATGGTTGGTAGATTAAAATCAAGTGTATTTTTTGACCGTGTTTGCAAAGGGTGACAAGGCCAACATTACTACACGAGAGAAAAATGATCTGAGAAAGGTAATCAGAAAGTTGAAGGAGCGTTTTTAAATGAGCAACAATGTAAAATCAAGTAGTAAGGTTCAGCGAGGCATCAACGAACTTGATGCACTATTAAATGGGAATGACCTCGGCTTTGTATTCCACACTCGGAAAATCCCAACGCCGCCTAATTACTCAGCCGAGGAAATCAAAAATATACGGAAACAAATTCCGGCCACGCAACGTGCTTTTGCGCAAATTATCGCAGCCTCGCCAAGAACTGTTGAAGCATGGGAGTCTGGTAAGAGTCATCCAACAGGCCCCACCCGTAGACTTATTCAGATAATCGCACAGAATCCCAAAGAGGCAAGAAAGTTCATCTGACAATCTTTAACGTGGTTTTCTAGGAATCTAGCAAAAAGACGGATCATGATACCAACTTCAAACTAAAATGCCCTGAAATTCTGAATAGTCTAGAATTTCAGGGCATTTTTATGTAGGCACAGAGACCGCGGCCTTCAATGGTGTGCTTACAGGGCATATAAACCGCGTCGAAAGGTTGATAGAGTTTGTTGTAAAAGAATAAGATAAGTCAATTATTCTGAAGGTAAGTTCAGGTTTTAAAGCTAAAATATCAAATTATTGGAAAATAAATTCTTGAAAAATAACATCAACGCTCATTCGGGCTTCAAGGCTATTGTTAAGAAAAACACTTGCAAATTCAGGACATAAAAGCGTTCGAAATATTTGACTTTTATATCGATCTGGATTTAAATTACATTTGTGAAGGCGAAACGAATTTGCTCTCATGTTCTTCTGATTTAAGATGCTCGGCCGGCGTCAATCGATTTATTTCTAGTAACCCCTTGTCTTTCTAGAATAGGAAAGAAAAGAAATGAAGAGCATATTAATTGGTATTGTTCTCGTTGGGGCATCTTCTTTGGCTCTTGCTTCATCTAGCACGAGTATTTCAGCAGAACAAAATAATCCGAACAGTGATACGTCAAACTGGTCAGCAAGTCAAGTTACCAATTGGTTGAACTCAGGTCGGGATAAGCTGGCGGACGCGCCAGCATAGTTGGCTTGATAACTGGGTGATTGGTGTTTGGCACGACTAATCATCGCTGGCTGGAGGGGATCACATGAGAATTGATGACGCAACCCAAATCGTCTTCACAACGCTCGTCATCATCTGGATTCTTAAAACATCTAAAGGAAAGCTTGACAAAAGAACGAAAGGGTTAATCTGGATTATCAATGTTCTGTTGATTACTGCCAATTTTGCTGCGTATTTCCTTACAACGGAAAATAGTAAGTGGGCATTGGCATATGATTTCTCTTTCACCTTTATTCAGCTTGTTATACTTTGGTATTTTGCGCGAAATTTTTGAAGAACTTGCGCAAGAATCTGTAAACACCCTCAGCAGTCGTCCCCTGAGCCACATTTCATTCTTTTTGCACCAAGAACCAAAAAAGACACCTGAATCTCAAACTCGAGATTCGGTGTCTTCTTTTTAATTCAAGTGTTTTTCGGAAATATGCGCATCACTTACCCACAGTACCTTGTTGATAAGTAATCCGATAACTGCCGGCAGGGATGGTTAATTTCTGATCATCGTGCTGGACGGCAGTCGTCCAATCCTTTCCGAATTGATCCTGCACAGCTACATGTTGCGCTTGGGCTGGCAATTCGACCTGTGCTTATGCATTCATTGGGACAGCAACTTCTAAGATTCGGTTATCTGCTTCCTGCTGATAATGCACGGTGATGAGGCCTTTTACGGATGGGGTCGTGAGATTCAGGTGCGTCAGTTTGCCGGGGCGAACTTTGATTCTGAACGTTGAAAAGCCTGGTTCGATCGGCATGATGCCTAAAATGCCTTGGACGATGGTTAATCCCGGGGTGGCGCCCCATGGATGAGACAGGGTGGGGTTGGGTTTGTAGAAATTGCTCCTGGCTTCTGGGGCGATGGTGGCTTTTAGACTGTCAAGAATCGCGGCAAATGATTTGTGATCCTTTTGGTCGTTTGGATCTGTGAGCAACGTAATGGCATCGGCTGCGTGGCCGGATTCGAACAGGTCTTTGAGCATGAAGTAAATAAAGTAGATGCTGCCGACAAATTGGCCATCGTTAGCGACAAACTGGCTTAGACGATCCGCCATCGCCTGGTCGGTATAAACGCCATAGCAAAGTGCGTAAGCGGAGGCGTGGTGCGAGGTGTGACGGTTGATTTGCTGATCGGCATTCAGTGAATCAAAAAAGCGACCGGTTGCGTCATCGTACAACTTGGCGATCAAATTTTCCTTGATCGTTGCGGCCCGATCTTGATAGTGGGCGGCGTCGTCATCGTGATGAAGGACTTTGTCGATTTTGGCCATTGTCGAATAAGCACCGTAGAAAATCGCATTGAACGGCGTATTGTAGGTACCTTCAACAAACCCGTCACGCTCCGAAATCGGCCAGTCAACCAAGCCATCGTTGGTGACCAACCCGACTTTTTCAGCGAAGTTATCGACGCCCTTGCTATTTTTCAGGTAGTCAGTAGCATCGTAAACAATATAGTAAATTGCCGTGTGGTCCGTGCCGTAATCGTGTTCTTGCTGGCGCGCGGAACCCACACCGAGACAGCGGCCGTTAACGTATACGTCAAAGCTTTGAGCAAAAATCGGTTCATTGCCGCGAGCGAAGACAACCACAACTGTCGTGTCATCATCGTGAGTATCAATGATCAACTGGGGACTGCGAAGGGCAACGGCATTACCGATATATGTGCCAGTTCTTCGCCAGAGTTTGGTTGTGACTGACGTCAGATGCTTGTTGAGCGGGTAAAGGAGGGACGGCACGAATGAATGCGGGTTTTTTCGTGGGGAAAAGTTTGCTATAATTTTTTTGAATTGAATGGCGATGGTGTTCGCCTATACGTTTAGTTGATGACACCTACCTTGGAAATGACAGGGTAGGTGTCTTTTTATGTATGCGTGATAGAAAGCTGGCAGGAGACGCACGAAAAGGAGAATGGACAGTTTATGATGCAGCGAGAACAAGTACGGGTTGGTTGGCTAGTAGGTATTTTTGTTGGCGGGTTTTTCGGTGGTATTTTGCGTTATTGGATTAGCACATTAACAACTAATCAAGCAACAATGATGGGAACGACGATCGTGAATTTGCTAGGGAGCTTCTTGTTGGCATTGACCACTTATGGTTGGAACATGAAGTTTGATTTACCTGAATGGTTGCTGTTAGCAATCGGGACTGGCTTGATTGGCGGTTTCACAACATTTTCCACGCTTATGTTGGATTTCGTAAGTCTGGTTAGAACAAATGTGTTTGCGGCTATCCTGATGCTGAGCGTGAATCTTTTGGGTGGGATGCTCGCTGTAGTGGCAGGCGTGTTAGTCGCCAAATTCACGGTTGGAAAGGATCGTGGTGCTTTATGATAATACTGATTGGAATCGGGACAGGGTTTGGAGCGGTGTGTCGCTACAGTCTGACCGTGTTAGGGCGAACTTTATGGCCGGGTAAGCCATTCGCAACGCTGGTCATTAATGTTTTGGGTGCATTTTTAGCTGGTCTTTTGGTGGGATTGCCAGTGTTGTCGGCTTTTCGACCGCTGTTATTGACTGGTTTCTGTGGCGGATTTACAACATTCTCAACTTTCACGACAGACACATTTATTTTGCTGAGGAACCATCAATGGCGATTGGTGGTAGTTTATGGTCTGGGTAGTGTGTTGCTAGGAATACTGGCAGTGGCGGCAGGATTGACCTTGTCCGAAGTCTAATCAGGCTGGTTCAGAAATAAAAAAGCCGCCTCAACTAATGTCGAGACAGCCGGAACTATGGTAACCACCAATCAAAATCTTGCATTTGTTTTGGGTTGTAGGCTACTGAGGTTTGTGTAGAACAAGTCAGCCCGCAAACGAGCTTGTTCTTCTTCGTGGGGATCGCGTGGTGTGGCGATCAAATGCTCAACGCGTTTAAAAGTATGCTTGAATAGTGACATATAAAACATCTCCCCTTTGGTTGCTCCTGTTTACAATTCCATTGTAGGTGCTATGTCAAAGGATTGCAATCGGTCTAGGGCAAATGGAAACGTATTCATTGCAAAAAGTTTACAAAAAGATTGCAGATGTTACAATTCTTCGCAAGCGACGACAACTGGTGCGGGCATGAGCAGGCTCACGACTGTCAATAACCGTTTCAACATAAATAAACCCCTTTAATCGTAATCATGACGTTTTATAGCGTGGCCTAACGATATCGATGAAGCAAGCAAAATAATGTCAGAAGGGTATTTTGCGGTTATCAGAATCTTAAAGGAAAGCGCGCAACTGGATGTTCATATTAGTAGAAGGAAGGCTTATCACCTTGTGTGTTGGGTTGGTCAACGCCAAGCGACTCACCGATGTGTTGATCGGGATGATTGATGAGTTTGAAGACTAGGTCGGCAACACTACGCCGCGATACTTCGGTGCCTTTAAAGGGTTCGCCTTTTTGGGTCAGCTCATAACTCATGACATCCTTATTTGAAAGCCATGCTGGGCGGATAATCGTGTAAGCTAACTTGGAGCATTCAATGACCTTAGCCGCAGCAGCATAAGTTTCCAGGTAACCGCCGTCAAGCATTTTGTGGTTCCAGCGACCAAAAGCACCTGGAACTTCATCGTAAATACCTAACGTCGAAATCCAGATCAGTCGCTTGATATGATTAGCGTTCATCGCGTTGACAACGGAATTAGCCTGTTCTTCAATGTCATTGCCGCCTAAATTGGCATAAACGAGATCACTACCATTCATATCTTTCGTCAGCAATGGCGTGTCGGTGGCGTCGCCTTCATAAATCGTTTCCCGCTGATGATCAACGCTTTTTAGGCGTTCGGCGTGACGCAAAAACAAGTTAAGATGATGCTGGGTTTCGCGCAACAGGCGTCCGCGTACTAGCGTTGCAATTTGTCCGTGGGCGCCTAGAATTATGATATTTGCCATGCTTATCTTCCTTTCTAGTTTTTAAATTAATTTCATTGTAGCACTGTTGATTTGGAAGCAGGCGGCTTGAACAAGTGTCGTCGTCGAGAGCGTAAAAAAAGCACGCAACAAAATGCGTGCTTTCCGTCTGGCCGGAGGTGTCCGGTGCTTTTGACCCGGAGCTATGGTTTGTCATGTAATCAAAGCTAAGCGATTGACGAATTCGACAGGGGGATGTGTCTTGCCGAAATTAAAAGTAGAGGAGAAAAAGTGTGGCAAACCCTCGTGGCCAGGAATAGGTTATTTGCTTACTGATGTATCGCTGGATGATGCCTGATTCTGAATTCTTTCAAGCTGTTCATACTGGCTGGTCATCCAAGTCCGGTAGTTTTTACCTTTTGGCAGGGTTTCGGTTACGTTTAAGACTGGGACATGGTTTTGTTCAGCCAATTTGACCAAACGTGACACCGTCTTGGAAGATGCCTGGATGTTATTAACGAAGAAGGCGATCTTCTTTTCTTTAATATCAGTTTCGATACCGTGGATATCCTTGGCACTGTAATCGGTGCCGTCTTCGGTAGATCTGGAGAAGTGTTCATCGTTGACTTTATAGCCAAGGTAATCCAGCGCATAGCCGAAAACAGGCTCGGAAACATCAACGAGTTTGCCGTTTGCATTGGTCTTTAGCTTGTTGATTAAAGCGTTGAGATTGTCTAAAGAGGCAATATACTTCTTTGCATTGGCTTTGAACTTGGCTTTATCAGCCGGGTCTTTCTTGGCAAATCTATCAGCCAAGGCATTGGCCAACTTTGGCATGGTTCGCGGATCATACCAAATATGTTCGTTGTCGCCTTCCTTTTTGCCCATCAGATCGTCAGCAACCTTTAAGTAATTTTTCGACTTGTTTTCTGACTTGACAACCTTGTCCATCCAGCCGTCATAGCCGATACCGCTGGCAATCACTAAATCGGATTCTGCAACTGACTTGCCGACTTTAGTGGTCGGTTCATAATCATGCGGATCCACCGCCGGATTGTCGATAATCGACTGAACCGAAACTTTATTCCCGCCAACCGCTTTGGCGACCTCACCATAAAAATCGACGCTAGCAACAACCTGAATTTTGCCGTTGCTAGAACTGGATTGCTTTGTGGCACCATTACTGCTGCATGCTACGGCGAAAATTGCCAGCAATGCGACACTGATACCTGCAAGTAATCGCTTCATCATAAATACCCGCTTCCTTCCAAAACGTAATCATTACGTTTTAAACCATAATGCAAGTGCAGCAAATTGACAAGCAAAATTTTTAAATTTTAATACGAAAGCAATTGGCGCCAAAATTTCATTGACAGCAAAAAGACCGGCATGATAAGGTTAACTTCGTTATTTAAGCGTAATGATTACGATTAAAAGGAGCTGAAAAGTTTTGGAGAAAACTGATTTGGCAAGTTCGCGGCGCCGCATGAAAAGTCCAAACATTAAAACCCGCAAGCGTGCCTTGAAGATTTTGCACGAGGCGAAACGCAACAGACAAAAGAATCGATAAACAGCAGTATACGCTTGTCAATTTACGAAAACCAGCGACGTTAGGTGGCAGGTATGCTTTAACATAGAAGAATAGGATGAGGTCAGTGAATGGCTAAAATGTCAAAAATTGCCACGATCAAACGGCAGCAAAAATTAGTTCAACAGTATGCGGTTAAACGTGCGAAACTTAAAGCAAAAGGTGATTACATTGGGCTTAGCAAATTGCCGCGCGATTCAAGTCCCGTTCGCTTGCACCATCGTGATGCATTGGATGGGCGCCCACATGCGTATATGCGCAAGTTCGGCCTTTCACGGCTTAATTTTCGCGAGATGGCGCACAAAGGGCAGATTCCAGGTGTGCGAAAAGCCAGTTGGTAGGGTTGGCAGACACCGCTGAAAAGAGCGTGGTCTTTAGTTACGGTATTGATTATTGAAAATGCTTAAAATAACATACCTATAAACATAGTTCTATGAACAATCAGTGCGATTGCTCATGGAACTTTTTTTTACAGGTAATAGTAGCAAGCATATGTATTCGATTTCATTGTCTATTAGTGCAGCTTGATCAGTGATTGCCAAGAAGTAATTTGGTTAACTGATTATAACTTTAAATGGGTTGCCAATGTTTTTTAAGTATACCTTAAAAAACACTTGTCAGTAGGCTTGGTTTTCTGTAAGCTAAGAGTGGAAGCAAATTAGGTCACCCTAAAATTGGAGGTTCTTATGTTAACAGTCAAGAACCTGACCGTTGCCTACGCTGACACACCGGTGTTTGCTGATGTTGCCGTTCATTTTAACGCAGGCAAGATCACCGGGATCATTGGGCCTAACGGAGCAGGTAAATCGACCCTGATCAAAGCCATACTGGGATTGATCAAAGTACAATCAGGAGCAGTGGACTTTTCTGGCAAGACGCTTAAAGAAGTCCAGCAAGCCATCGCTTATGTTGAGCAGCGCAAGGATCTGGATCTGACATTTCCGATTAATGTTCTGGATCTGGTGCTGACTGGAACTTATGGGCGCTTGGGCTTGTTGAAGAGTCCTGGGAAAAAAGAACGTCAGGCAGCTTATGATGCGCTTGAACAAGTGGGATTGGAGGCGTTTACCAAACGCCAAATCAGTCAGTTGTCCGGTGGTCAGTTGCAACGGGTCTTTGTCGCACGAGCCATTGTTCAGCAAGCAGATATCATGATTCTTGACGAACCGTTTGTCGGGATTGACATGAAGAGTGAGCAGGAGATCATGACGATTTTGAACCAGTGGCGGGATGCCGGTAAGACGTTAATCGTCGTGCATCACGATTTGAATAAAGTTTCGAATTATTTTGACGAACTTGTCGTGATGAACCACGGCATTATTGCTGAAGGACCGGTTGAAGAAGTTTATACGGCCCGGAATATTGAACGGGCATTCTCGGCGGACCTTTCCAATGTACTGTTTGCAACTAAGGAGGGGGCGAGTGCATGAACTCATTGATTGAATTTTTTAACGCTTTAGGCAAGTATGACTTTCTGCAAAGCGCATTAGTGACCGCGATTATGGTCGGTATCATGTCCGGATTGATTGGTAGCTTCATTATTCTGCGCGGTATGTCGTTGATGGGCGATGCGATTTCCCATGCGGTGCTGCCGGGTGTGGCGGTTGCCTATATGCTGGGCGTCAACGTGATGATCGGCGCTTCGGTGTTTGGCATTATCGCCGCCTTGTTAATCGGTTTTGTGGCAGCTAACAGCAAGATTAAAACTGATACCTCGATTGGCGTTGTGTTCAGTGCGTTTTATGCTTTGGGATTCATACTGATTTCAATGGCAGAAAGCGCTACGAATTTACACCATATTTTATTCGGGAATATTCTGGCAGTTAGCGATAGCGACATCATGACCACCGCGATCGTCTTAGGCATTGTTGTCATGTTCGTGGTTCTATTCTATAAGGAACTGTTGATCACGTCCTTTGATAACACCTTCGCCAAGACGTATGGCTTGAACACTACAGCAATTCACTATGCCTTAATGCTCGTTTTGACTCTGGTGACGGTATCGGCCCTGCAGACAGTCGGCATCATTTTGGTGGTTGCGATGCTGATTACTCCGGCTGCAACAGCTTTCTTGTGGACCGACCGCCTCGAAACCATGCTTGTCATGTCGGCTAGTGTGGGTGTCATCTCATCCATCACCGGCCTGTATTTCAGCTTTACCTTAAACTGGGCATCCGGTCCGGCCATCGTGCTCGTAGCCGCCGTCTTATTCGCTATCTCATTTATTTTCTCGCCAAAACAGGCATTCTTTAGTTTTAGCAAGCGTCAGCGGACCAAGGAAGCCGCGGCGACTCAGACAGCGGAGGAGATTGTTCGATGAAAAAGATTTTAATCACAGTTGGCGCGTTAATTGTTATGATCGGTGGCGTATTTTGGTTCGTCAATAGCCGCAGCAATGCGCAAAAAGATGCGGCTAGCACGGGGCAAAAGTTACGCGTCGTGACAACCAACTCGATTCTCGAAGACATGGTCCAAAATGTTGGTGGTGAACGGATTGAGCTTTATAGTATTGTGAAACGCGGGACGGATCCCCATGAATACGAACCGCGACCGACTGATGTGGCAGCCACAAGCGAAGCCAACCTTGTCTTCCATAATGGTTTGAATCTTGAAACCGGTGGTAATGGCTGGTTTAAGAAACTGGTAAAAACCTCACACAAGGCGTTTGGCAAGGATGTCTTTTCCGCAAGTGCTGGCGTTACGCCAGAGCATTTGACGACCAACGTCAAGGAAGAAGATCCGCATGCGTGGCTGGATTTGGCTAACGGGATTCAATACGTTAAGACCATCACCAAAGTGCTTAAGGAAAAAGATGCCAAGAATGCTGATTACTATCAGAAAAACAGTGATCAGTATGTTGCCAAGTTACAAAAGCTGCATAAAACGGCGCAATCACGGTTCCTGGACATTCCGGAAAAGCAACGTGTTTTGGTAACATCCGAGGGCGCCTTTAAGTACTTCTCCAAGGCTTATCACGTGACTCCAGCCTATATCTGGGAAATCAACACCGAAGCTCAAGGGACGCCAGAACAAATGCAAACGGTTTTGGCTAAGATCCGGTCGTCAGAAGTTAAACATTTATTCGTCGAAACATCGGTATCACCGAAGTCGATGAACAAGGTAGCTAAAGAAACCGGACTTTCGATCTATTCCAAGATCTTCACCGACTCCCTTGCGGCTAAAGGCAAGCAAGGCGACACGTATTATACGATGATGAAGTGGAATCTCGACAAGATCCACGATGGCTTGGCGGGGTAGTGCCCGAAGCCTTTGATAAAGTACAGAGACATGCTCATGTGTGAAGTCGCCTAGTAATTGGCCGGATTCACATCAAAAACAGCGCTGCTCGCGGATTTTCGTAAAGGAATCTGCGGGTGGCGCTGTTTAGTTGGCATAAGGGGGCCTTGCTACGCGTGTTGTTACTCACCATGTCGTTTACCACGGGCGACGTGGTCGGCGTGGGCGAGCATGGCGTCGATCACCGTGATAATGTGAGGATCGTCCAAGCGGTAGTAATTCGCCTTGCCCACTCGTTTGGCGCTGACCAGCTGATGCTTACGCAGGAGTGCCAGCTGATGGGAGACGATCGATTGTTCGAGCCCCAATAAGTCGCCAAGCTTGCTGACGTTGAGTTCTTGCTGTTCGAGTAACTTCAACATCTGTAGTCGGATCGGGTTGCTCAGCAGCTTAAAAATACGTTCGGCTTCGGCAAGCTTAGCTGATTCGACTAATTTTAACGAGTTGGCAGTCATAAATGTCATCGCTCTTTTCTGAAATGGGTTTCGCGGATTGTTTTTTGAATATAAAACGACCTTAAAGCAAGATGTCTTAACATTCAAGGCATGTTACTTTAAGGTCATTTTGATTCGAGGTGGTAATGAACCGTGAATTCAATCACGGTCTAATCCGGTTTGTAGGCTTTCCCAACCTTCACTCGCAACAAAGTAAACCAGAATCAAGGCAGCCACTGAATCAGCCCACCACCAATTAAGCAGCCAAGTTAACAAACTGCCAAGCAAAACCGTAGCGGCCATATACGCACAGGTGATGTTGCACATGCCGTCTTCGACTAATGCTGCAGAAGCCAGCTTTTGGCCAAGATGGCGTTTTTTCAACGTCAGAATCGGCATTAGCAACACAGAGGCAATGGCAATTCCAATCCCGCTAAAGCTGCTTTCAGCGGCAGCATGGGTCACAAGGTTGAAGCCGGAAACACAGACTACATAAAGACTCAGCAGTAGCAAAACGCTGCCGACCACAAGACTCGAGCGCCGTTCAGCCGCGGCTACAACTGCCGCGGGTGCACCGCTGTTTTCTTTTTTAAGTCGCCAGATTAAGGTTGCTCCCGAAATGATTTCAAGAAAACTATCTAGCCCAAACGCGATTAATAGAATCGAACCGGCTTGAAGACCTGACCATAAACCGATGATGAATTCAAAAGCCATCCAAGCCGTCGAGAAGTATTCAACCCGAATGGCTGCGGTCATATCATGCTTTTCAGTAATGGAAAGTGGCTGCATGCTCATCCCCCCTTGTTCATCTTGATTGCTAACACATGATACATTTAACATATGTATGTGTCAACATATATAACTGATCGAGGGGTTCATCGATGGCCGAAATCGGACACCTGGTTGGGCACATTAATGTTGCGGAGCGTGGCCTTGATGATGCGTTTCGCGGTCAGCGTGATAGGCTGAGATTAACCCCGAGATGGCATCAAGCGACATGATAATACCCATTAACCACATCGCAGCCATGTTGTGCATGGTAGCAATTAGCACCAGCAACACGACATTGAGGGCCAGCATGAACCAGCCCATTGACTTTGACATTGTTTGCATGTTCATTTCCTCCTTTTTCAAAAAAAGTTCCCCAAACGGCGCTGATGGATACGCGCCTAGTTTAGATTAATTCTAGATTGTATTTATGGCAACCCTAAAAAGTGCTAAAATTCAAATTAAGGGGGGACCGATGATGAAAACCTATACCGACTATTTCTTTGATGAGCCGGCGTTTGACTTGCACGATGGCGGCTATGTGCCGCTTGAGGTAAGCGATGCGCCAGCCAAACCCTTGAACGTACCGCCTTTGTTGAAGCCTGACAAAGAAACGGCAACTGATGTTTATTACACAGTCACGGCAGAAGCGGGCGAGACGCAACTGTTGCCGGGACCCAAGACCAAGACGTGGGGATACAATGCCAGCTTGTTGGGGCAGACCATTGTTTATCGCCGTGGTCAGCATGTTCACGTGACGTTGAAAAATGCGTTGCCAGAAGTGACAACCTTTCATTGGCATGGGGCCGATGTGAGTGGTCCTTATGTGGATGGTGGCTGCCATGCGCCGGTTTATCCAGGTGAAAGTAAGCAAATTGATTTCACACTGGATCAACCAGCTACAACGCTCTGGTTGCACGCCCATCCGTGCCCGGAAACGGCGGAGCAGGTATGGCATGGACTAGCGGCGATGGTCATTGTCAAAGATGACCATGAGGAGAGTCTGCCACTGCCACGGAACTATGGCGTGGATGATATTCCGGTCATTTTGCAGGATCGGCGCTTTCATGAGAATAATCAGTGGGATTACCGTGCTGATTATGATCCTGATGGGGTTGCCGGCCCGACTGTTATGATCAACGGGACGGTTAATCCTTATTTTGACGTCACGACGCAAAAAGTTCGGTTACGCTTTTTGAACGGGGCCAATCGTCGTGAATGGCGTCTGCATTTTTCCGATGATTTGCCATTTACCCAAATTGGCGGAGATGGTTCATTATTGCCTGAGCCAGTTTCATTGACCCATTTGATGATGACTTGTGCCGAGCGAGACGAGGTCATCGTCGATTTTGGTCAATATCATGAGGGCGACGAGGTGACCCTGTTCACGGATGACGTGCCAATCTTGAAATTCCGGATTCATGCATTTAAGCCGGATCACAGCCGGCTGCCAGATAAGCTATTCACTGTGAATGCACCGGCAGTTGATCCTGCTTTGCCAATTCGGCACGTGGTCATGCAAGGAATGGATGAAAGTGTCGCTATTGACGGTAAGAAGTTTGAAATGCAGCGGATTGACGCTACCCAACCGATTGGCAGAGCCCAGTATTGGGATGTCACCAACAGCAATGAAGCACCGGGCATGGTTCATCCGTTCCATGTGCATGGCACCCAATTCTTAGTCTTGTCACGCAACGGCCACGCACCTTATCCAAACGAGCATGGCTACAAAGATACGATTGGTGTCAACCCGGGTGAAACGGTTCGGCTACTGGTTCGGTTTGACTTGCCTGGGGTTTACATGTATCACTGCCACATTCTCGAACATGAAGATGGCGGCATGATGGCGCAAATTGAAACTTTTGATCCAAGTAAACCGAAACAGGAATATAAGTTGATGGACATGGATACGTTGATGAAGGCGTTGGCCAAAGAGCGCGGTGTCAAACCATCTGAATTATGGATGGGCGGTATGCAGTCCTATGAAAAAATGGGTATGAAAATGTAAAGTTCCAACCATACTAAATAGAAATCGATGATGTTATGAGTGTTTCAACGATAAGACATCGAGGCGCGTTCGTGGCAACGTTGCTGACAGGCACGTTCTCAATGTCAATTTCGCAATCTTCTTTGAGTACTGCGTATCCGGCGTTTATGAAAGCATTTGGTTTAGGTGCTGACACGGTTGCGTGGTTGACAACCGGCTTCATGCTGGTGATGACGTTGATGATTCCGGTCAGTCCGTGGCTGCTACACAATGTTCCATTTCAACGGTTATTTCAAGCGATTGAACTGATCTTTGCGATCGGGACTGGGCTATGTATCTGGGCGCCGAATTTTACCGTTTTGATGATCGGGCGGCTGCTTGAAGCCGTTGCTGTCGGCATTATTTTTCCTAGCTTTCAGACGGTTTTGTTGACGATTACACCGCATTCAGAACGTGGTAAAGTGATGGGGACAGCCGGCTTGGTGATGGGGTCAGCGTTAGCAGTCGGTCCGATTATTTCTGGCGTACTGTTGACATGGTTTCCATGGCAGGCACTGTTTTTGTTCTTCCTAATTGTTTCGTTGCTGGTTCTGGCGGTTTCAACCGTGACGATTGCTTCCGTAATGCCGATGGAACCCACGCGATTGGACTGGGTTTCTTTTGTTCTGTCCGCAAGCTTTCCGATTTTGCTGTACGCTTTGAGCGCTTGGTCAAAGCAAGGTCTACATGCGGGTATTGTTGGTCTGTTGATTTTAGGTATTTTAGCGGCAGGCATTTTTGTAGTCCGGCAGTTGAACCGCCAGTCACCGATGCTCCAATTGCGGGTGTTTGCGACCGGAATGTTTACCAAAGCGGTGTTTTTAACCGGTATTTCCTATATTGGCTTAATTGTCACCACGATTCTGATGCCACTTTACTTTCAGACGTTGCTAGGTCTATCGCCACTGGTTTCAGGATTGTCACTGGTTCCGGCGGCAGTTTTACTAAGCCTACTTAACCCGGTTAGCGGTCGGTTACTTGATCGCTTTGGACCGCGCTTAGTTGCGATGATCGGGATGGTTCTGATTACGGGTGGCTTTGGCTTACTGGCTATTTTTGCCCATCAACTACCATTAATAGTCGCTATCATGTTGACGATGGCAACGGAAGCCGGTAATGCGTTTGTGATGATGCCATCAGTAACAGCCGGTGCAAACGCCTTGCCGAACGACTTGGTGGCAGATGGCACGGCTGTTACCACAACAGCCAGACAGCTGTTCGGTTCGGCGGGCGTCATGTTTGCAACCGTCCTGTTGGATAACATGCAAGCCACGCTGCACAGCGATGCTGGCGGCTTCGCTGTGACCTTTGCTGTATTTGCGGGCGTGGGGCTTGTGGGCTTGCTGCTGGCGCTGACATTGCCGAAGTCGGTTGCGAAGAAACAATGAAGTCAGATAAGTAAGTGGCCAGTCAGAATTTATAAGCACGACATAATGTGAACAATAATTTCAAAATGAGTTGTTGCTCGCGTTTTTGTATCCTCACAGATATTTTGGTAGAACTCCTGAAGCATTAATGCCAAAGCAGCGCAATCGTAGGCGAGGTGCAGCTCGGCCGTCTCCGCTCTAGCTTCGCGCCACAACCTTCATCTGGTCGGAGATTGCGGCGTGTTTAGCATGGCACTGAATATACTAATACAAGCGCAAACAAAGCGCCGCCTAACCCGAAAAAGTTAGGCGGCGCTTTACTGCAACTAAGCAGCTTGACTGAATGACTTAGCTGCAGTGATCAGGAGAGAAGCCGTCATGCGACTAGGAAAGGAGGTAACGCGGTTGCTTCAATCAACAAAAACCAACTCGATTTCCGCATCGGCCGGTTTAATGTTGACTGACAAATGACGGTTGAGGTCGGCAACCAGTTTGCGTGCAAATGCCATTTTTTCATCAAAATCAGTCATATGCGAGGTGAAAGGAACGCTTTGATAATCGAAATTTTCACCGATGAACGCCGGGTCGGTCACATAACGCAAATTATTTTGGTCATGCCGACTGCCTGGCCTTAAAACGGTATCCAAATATTGATACAAAATCGTTGGCTCGTAGTTCAGCGGTTGATCAAGGGTCGTGGTAATCTTATAGCCACTTGCTTCACCAGCAAATTCTTCGTTGATTTGGACTTGCGTGAGACCTTGGTACAATTTCAAAACGATCAGCTCCTCTTCTTTTCACCTCCAGTATACCAGCTGTATTTCTATTTAAAAGGCTAAATTTAGGATTGCCTGAAATACTTTGTGGTGATTCTTTGTTGACGAGGTTCACACTGCCATTGGCAAAGAAAAAACCAGCGCTACTCAAAAAACCCGACAAGTCGGGGGATAAGTAACCAACTTGTCGGGCCTTCTGAATACGCATAAGGTTTGTTAGGGAAACCTTACTTATATTATTACCATTGTTATCGAAAAAAGAAAAGAAAAAAATTAGGCAAACCGAACATTATTCTTTGGTTTCGGAAACTGAAGGGAAGGTGCCGTGTCCATGTAGCCGGTTCCAACGAATGCGAATGATTTTATCGATTTCCGTGACGATTAGGATGATGGACCCGGCAGCAATTGCCAAGCCCCATTCGCGCCAAGACATAGAGGCGGTTTGGAAAATGTCCTGCATAAACGGTACGTAAGTCAAGAAGCACTGCAAAGCCAGCATGATCGCGATGATGGCAAATGCCATGGGATTGCTGAAGAGATTCTTAGATAACGCCAGAGTATTAGTGCGGATGTTGAAGAGGTAAAAGATTTTACCCAAGACAATCATGTTGACCATCATCGTACTGGCAGTCACACGATCGGTCAAATGATTGGCAGTCAACCAATCAAAAGCCCATAACGCGATACCGGCGATCAACATGGCCACATACGCAATTTGGAAAATATCATGCTTGTGCATCATCGAAGCATTCTTCTTTCGTGGCGGACGATCCATGGTGCCGGCTTCGGCGGGCTCGAAGATGAAGGCAAACTGAATGGTAATCGCGCTGACCATGTTAATCCACAATAGTTGACTGGCACGCAATGGCATGGCTTGTTGCGTCAAAATGGTGAATACGATCACCAAGCCTTCCGCAAACGATGTCGGCAGCAGGAACAAAATACTTTTCTTGATATTTTGGTAAATCCGCCGGCCTTGTGCAATTGCGGTTTCCATGCGGGCAAAGCGATCGTCCGTCAGAACCATGTCAGCCGCATCTTTGGCAACATCGGTTCCGGATTGACCCATGGCAACGCCGACATCTGATTTTTTAAGGGCCGGTGCATCATTAACACCATCGCCCACCATGGCAGTGACGTTGCCGGCATCCTGTAAGGCGGTCACAATCGTCAGCTTGTCTTTTGGCGTGGTTCGGGCAAAAACATCGGTGTCCAGAATCGCTTGTTGTTGTTGTTCATCTGATAGCGCGGCTAACTGGGTGCCAGTCATGGCTTTCGGGGAATCGGCCATGGCCAGTTTCTGCGCAATCGCTAGGGCTGTTTCAGGGTGATCACCAGTGATCATTTTGACTTTAACGCCAGCACGTCGCATTTGCTTAATTGCGGAGATGACCGATTCACGCGGCGGGTCAATGATCGCTGTGAGTCCCAGAAAATCAAGTCCTTGCGCTAACAGGGCTGGGGTGATCTCGGTTGTGTCAGGTGAAACGACACTTTCAGCAACGGCGATCACACGCTGGCCTTGGACACTGAATTGACTGGTTAACTTTAAAAAGTGATCCGTGTCGAAATCCGGGTGAGCAGCTGTGACCAAAGGCAACAACTTATCTGGCGATCCTTTCACGAATAAGCGGGTTTTTCCGTCAGCGCATTCTGCCAGTTTCGCCATGTAGCGATTGTTTGAGTCAAATGGCATTAAATCGCGTTCTGTACTGTTCGGATCCCTTTTGAATACTTTGTAATAAGCAGTGAGAAAAGCACCATCAGTGGGTTCGCCGTTGATCACATACCGACCGTCTTCTTGATGCAGCTCGGTGTCGTTTGCTTCAAAACCGGCCGTTAGCAAAGCAACTAAATCTGGATGAGAGGTTGGCTGAATCGGTTTGCCCGCAAGCGTAAAGCTACCTTTGGGCGTGTAACCCGAACCACTGACCTCATAGGTAGCTTGGGGCGTGACAACAGTGGTGATGGTCATTTCGTTTTTGGTCAGCGTGCCGGTCTTGTCGGTACAGATGACATCAACGGAGCCTAAAGTTTCGGCAGCCGGCAGTGTCTTGACGATGACATGCTGCTTTTTGGCCATATTGGAAACGCCCATGGCCAAGATGACGGAAGTGGTGGCCGGCAAGCCTTCTGGCATCGAGCCAACGACCATCGTGACAATAGCGAGTGCCAAAACAGGCAGACTGTACTTCCCAATGATCAAACCGAAGATGAAGAGCAGAACCGCAGCGGCAATGATCGCATACGAAATGCCCTTCCCGATGCCGTCAATTTCACGCATCATCGGTGAGCGGCCTTTGCGGACATCGGAAACAGCTTGGGAGATTTTACCAAATTCCGTGTTATGGCCGGTGGCGACCACGATACCGATGCCACTACCGCCTGCAACGGCTGTTGAAGCAAAAGCCATATTGCTTTGATCGGCAAGCGGTGTATCAGCTGGCAACGTGGCGATGGTCTTAATGACAGAATTAGCCTCACCAGTCAAAACGGCTTCTTGAATGGTGAGGTTATCGATATCAACGAGACGCAAATCGGCAGGCACATTATCACCGGCTTCTAGAAACACGACATCGCCCACCACCAAATTAGCGCTAGGAATGTCAAGACGTTCACCGTCCCGATAGACGGTGGCTTCAGGCGCCAGCATTTTCTTGATTTTCTCAAGCGAATCGCTGGCATTGCTTTCCTGGTAATAGCCGATGATCGCGTTGACGATAATCACCAAAACAATGACAGAAGTATCGGTAACATCGCCAATAATGGTGGTCAAAATCGCGGCAATCATCAAAATATAAATGATCAGGTTGTTAAACTGTCGCAGAAAAATCAGCCATTTAGGCGTCGGATGCGATTCAATGGCGTTCGGACCATTGGCTTTTAAACGTTTAGCGGCCTCAGCTTTTGAGAGACCGTGGTCGAGGGATGGGACCTGCAACTGCTGCTGCAGATCCTTGATACTGTGCGCTGTGGCTGGCGGTTGCGCGTCAGGGACTTCTTCCATACGTAATTCCTCATTTCGTGATATAAATTTTCTGTTACTATCCTTATCATATGGGATGCCTAAACCAGTTGCAATAAATTTGTATAAGTGAATTAATACACGGAAAATTTTCATCTTTTTCACGCCCGAATCTGGCCCATTTAAATTGCATAAAATTGTTTTCTGAAAGCAAGCTGGGCGCGATATCGCTCTGAATTGCCGCCATGTCGACATTCAGTAAGTAACGATAATAGGTTAACAAGTTACAATTTGTTCGCTGAAAATACAAATTATTTTCATAAAATAGTTGACGATGTCAGCTTCAAGGTATATCCTAATAAAGGATTAAGTTAGGGAGACCTAAAAGGCCTTGTTCCCCAGGGACTTAACTTTTTTCAAAAGAGCGTGAGCTGGGGCGTTTAGAAGTCGGAGTGTAAGTGGCCTTGGGCGTGATGGCCCGGGCTTAGGCCATTGCGACCAAGATCCTTACACGTAGATTTCTGCGCCAGTGAACGCGTTTAGAAAAAGCACTTACCGGCGCATTCTCCTGCACCAGCGAGTGACTTCAAGAGGGGGAGACATATTGTGAGTGATGATCACAAGAAGAAACATTCAATGAAGCTCATCCAATACGCGAATGGGCCTTCATTGGAAGAAATTAACGGTACGATTGAGGTGCCACACGGAAAAGGCTTTTGGCGCACGCTATTTGCTTATTCCGGACCAGGGGCGTTGGTTGCCGTTGGTTACATGGATCCAGGTAATTGGTCCACTTCCATCACTGGTGGACAAAACTTCCAGTACTTATTGATTTCCGTTATCCTAATGTCAAGTTTGATTGCGATGTTACTGCAATACATGGCAGCTAAACTTGGCATTGTGAGTCAAATGGATCTTGCTCAAGCAATTCGAGCAAGAACATCGAAGACATTAGGGATTGTTTTATGGATTTTGACAGAGTTAGCGATCATGGCGACTGATATCGCCGAGGTTATTGGCGCTGCCATCGCGCTTTATCTACTGTTTCACATTCCATTAGTCATTTCGGTATTAATTACGGTCCTTGATGTTTTGGTATTGCTGTTATTGACAAAGATTGGGTTCCGCAAGATCGAAGCCCTTGTTGTTGCACTTATTCTCGTCATTTTGTTTGTGTTCGTTTATCAAGTCGCATTATCGGATCCGAACATGGGAGCATTATTAAAAGGCTTCATTCCAACAGGTGAAACTTTTGCCAGCTCACCTTCCGTAAATGGCATGACTCCGATTCAAGGAGCTTTGGGTATTATCGGTGCCACGGTCATGCCGCATAACCTATATCTGCATAGTGCGATTTCTCAAACTCGGAAAATCAACCACAAAGATCCGGATGATGTCGCACAGGCAGTTAAGTTTTCCGCGTGGGATTCTAATATCCAGTTGTCATTTGCGTTTGTCGTTAACTGCTTGTTGCTGATTATGGGGGTTGCGGTATTTAAGAGCGGCGCAGTTAAAGACCCTTCCTTCTTCGGTTTGTTTCAAGCATTGTCAGATTCCTCGACACTGAGCAATGGCGTTTTGATTGCTGTTGCTAAGTCTGGTATTTTATCTATCCTGTTTGCGGTTGCTTTGTTGGCGTCAGGCCAAAATTCAACTATTACCGGCACGTTAACTGGTCAAGTCATTATGGAAGGCTTCGTTCACATGAAGATGCCACTGTGGGCACGGCGGCTGGTTACTCGGATTATTTCGGTTATCCCGGTTATCTTTTGTGTGATGTTGACAGCCAAAGAAACGCCGATTCAGCAACATGAGGCGCTAAATGACTTGATGAATAATTCGCAGGTCTTCTTGGCTTTCGCGCTTCCGTTCTCAATGTTACCGTTGTTAATGTTTACCAACAGTAAAGTCGAAATGGGCGAGCGGTTTAAGAACAGTGGCTGGATCAAAGTGCTTGGGTGGATCTCTGTTGTTGGCTTGACTTATTTAAATCTTAAGGGCCTGCCGGATTCAATTGCCGGATTCTTCGGAGACAATCCAACAGCTAAGCAAACTGCCATTGCTAACGATATTGCATTTGCCTTGATCGTTGCGGTGCTTCTACTATTAGCTTGGACCATCTGGGATCTTTACAAAGGCAATAAACGGTATGAAGCTCATCTAGAAGCTGTAGCCGATGCAAAAGAGGCGAAGGCAAGTGATAACGTACAATAGTCTCGTCATATCTTTGATTATGAGTTGTGATGGAATCGAAGAGTCAGTGGGTTACGATCCTTGGTTATTTGCTGTTCTTGGGCTGGAGCATACGCGCCCTCAAGTCGTCAAATCACATTAACATGTTTACCTGCTCGAAAATGGCGTTTGGCTGTGATGGTTAAAGCCCAACCATTACGCTAACGCCATACACACTCCGAACTTCAACTGGGTGGGTCGACAGACTGATACCAAAAGATAGTAGAGATAGTTGTCAGCATTGTTGCATTTTTCTTGAAGCCGCCTCGATCAGCTCAGCATGATCAAGGCGGCTTTTTGGATGATATGGAATGAAAGTGGGGATGGCATGGAATCGTCAAAAGAAATAGGTGTGAGCGTTGATACTGGTGAAGAGACTGGGATGCTATCGCAACATGCAACAGATTTGTTGATTGGACTGATGTATGCCGATTATTTAGACACAAGCAGTCAGTCTAATCAGCGAACAGTTTTTCGCGGCGGTAAAAGTTTTTTTGAAATCTTTGCTCCATTAACCGGCATTAAAAACCGAACAACCTTAAAAAGGGCACGATGGGAACTTCAGGCTTGTGGTGCCTTGCTGTCCGATCAGCAACAGACGCACAAGCATTATCATTTAGCCGCGACACCATGGCAGATTTTTAAGCAGTTTAACGGCATCATGGCATCTCCGGTACGCGCCAGTCGCACTTATGACGCGAATATGTTTGCCGAATTGTTGAAATTTAGCGGGGTTGACAGTAAGAATTTTCCGCTGAATACAGATGGTGTGGTGATGGTGCAAGCGGCAATGTTTGGTAGTCGGCGGCCTTTGATATATGCCGTTTCGCAGCAAGCGTACGACCGTTTATTGAAAGCGGAATTGGCGATGAAAATCGCTGGATCGTGTCCTGATCCAGCTAACCGTCGCTCGGTCATGATTCAAACATGGTCAACTGATCCAGCTTTGGTCAGCCGTTGGTTACACGCCGGGATGCCGACACCGCAAGCCGATCCGCTTCATTATTATTTGTCCGTTTTGTCATCGCCGTCGCTTGAACTCAAAAATGATGCGGCTCAGCTTGTTGCGGCTTTACTGCATTGATATGACATGCTTTCAAAAAGTACGCTCGAAGTCGTGGGAAACCTTCTTCTAAAACGTACTTTTTTGGTTTGTCGGGTTCGTTCAACAGAAGGATCGTGTAAAATAGGAATAACAGCGCAACAGAAACCGCACAGACGGGGGTAAGGATGACGAAAACACGCACTGAATCAGACACTTTAGGGCCGGTTGATATTCCGGTAAACGCATTATGGGGGCCGCAAACCGAACGCAGCCGCCATAATTTTCAGGCTGGGCCGCTGATGCCGTTACCAGTTATCAAAGCTCTCCTGCAAATTAAAAAAGCGGCGGCACGCGCCAACGTGGCTGCAGATGTTTTGCCTGCGCCCAAAGGTCAATTGATCACCCGAGCTGTGGATAGCTTATTAGCGCTACCAGATGCGCGGTTGCGACCTGATTTTCCTTTGCATGTTTACCAAACCGGTTCCGGAACGCAGACGAATATGAATGTGAATGAAGTCGTCAGTCATCAGGCGGCAAAACTCAACCCGAATTTACCGATTCTACCCAACGATGATGTCAATCGTAGCCAAAGTTCAAACGATACCTTTCCAACGGCGATGAATATCACGGCGGCTTTAGCGGTGAATAAGTTGCTGGCGGCGGTGGCCGAGTTGCACGCAGCTCTGCAAACCAAGGCTGATGACTATGCCAAAACGGTTAAAATCGGGCGTACCCACTTGCAGGATGCAACCCCGATGACATTTGGCCAGGAAGTCAGCGGCTGGGCAGCCATGCTTGACCACGACCAAACGGCGCTCAAGCAACTGCAGCCAGCGCTTTTTCGTTTAGCAATTGGCGGAACGGCTGTGGGAACAGGGATAAATGCAGCACCAAACTTTGGTCGAATTGTCGCCGGGCGGTTAAGTGATATTTACGGACTTCCCTTGACGGCGCAAACGAACAAATTCGCGGCATTGGCGGCGCACTCCGAAATCAGTCTGGTCCACGGCGGTATCAGAACCTTGGCTGCCGATCTTTTGAAAATCGCCAACGACATCCGTTTCTTGGCGAGTGGTCCGCGCGCAGGCTATGGCGAGCTGATTATTCCTGCAAATGAACCAGGCAGTTCGATTATGCCGGGGAAAATCAATCCCACGCAGGCAGAGGCGTTAACGATGGCGGCTGTGCGCGTGTTGGGTAACGATACCACAATTGCCATGGCGGCTTCCCAAGGTAATTTTGAATTAAATGTCTATAAACCGCTTATCATTAGCACTTTCCTTGAGTCCACAACGTTACTGACCCAAACGGTGACGAGTTTTACGCGTAAGTTGGTTACCGGTTTGAAGGTCAATGAACCGCGAATGAAGGCGCTAGTGGCAAACTCGCTCATGACTGTCACCGCGCTTACGCCGCATATCGGCTATGAAAAAAGCGCCACAATTGCACAATTAGCGGAACGGGAAGGCACGGATCTTAAAACAGCAGCGCTTAAAACCGGTTATGTCACGAGCAAGCAATTCGATGCGTGGGTTGATCCTGCTAAAATGGCCGGCATTTGATCCTTGCTGCGTATTAGCCACGGTATAGGAGAAAATATGAAAAATCAAAAAATAGGTTGCTTTGGCTTCTTTGCCATTCTTGTCGTGATCGCCATATTGATTCAATTTTGGTACATCTTTTTAGCTATTATTGTGTTGGGCGTTGCTGCTTATTTTTATTTCCACCGCAAACAGCAGGAAGCTGCGGCCGAAGCAGCCAAAACGGCGCAGGCACAAGCAGATGAACAGGCGACCATCGCCAAGTTGAAAGCCTACAAGAATTTGCTTGATACAGGGGTGATTACGCAAGACGAGTACAACAGGAAAAAAGCCGAGCTATTACGGCTCGACTCACATGATGAACTTAAATTTTAGCAGCTTAATGCTTATCAGGTTGTGCGGTTGTTAAAGGCACACCTTTTGCACCGCCGGAAATACTTTCGATGAAGTCGAGGAAGGTCGGGGCAATCCCCAGTTCATCAAGATCATCAGGGGCGATCTGATAGCGGATCGCCTTTTCGTCGTGGGCCAACACCTTTTGTACCCAATGTGGTTCACGAATTAGCTCGTGGCCGATTGCAACGAGATCAAATGCCTTTGCTGCTTTTTCCGCATCGGCAGGGGTTTTGACATCGCCGACCACAATGATTGGGAAAGCACCAGCAACATGGTCACGAATCACCTCGTTGACGATTGCCGGATTGTCGGGGTGACGTAGCGAGGTTCGCCATACATCTGACTGGGAAACATGCAAATAGTCAATCTTGGTCGTTTTCAAGGCGTCAATAAGGGCTAGCGTATCATCCAAGGTAATGCCTGGATCTTCCAATTCCTCGGGTGAAATCCGGTAGCCCAACAAAAATGGTTGGTCAGTCGTTGCTGCTATGACTTTTTCGGCTTCATGAACGACAGCCAGCGGGAACCGCATCCGCTTGTCCCGGTCGCCGCCCCATCCATCGGTTCGCCGATTGGAGTGCGGAGAAAAGAACTGCTGAATCAAATACGTATTGGCGCCATGCAGTTCCACTCCATCAAATCCGGCAAGAATCGCGCGCCGCACCGCCTGACCAAAATCAAGAATGGTTGCGTCGATCTCAGCAGTCGTGAGTGCGCGCGGCGTTTCATAACCGGGACGTGGGGCGGCGACAGCACTGGCACTGACAGGTTGTTCACCGCGCAAAATCTTGCTGCTGCTCATGCGGCCGGCACTGAAAATCTGCAGAATGGCTTTAGTACCACCGGTTTTCATGGCCGCGGCTAGTTTACTGAGGCCGGGGATGAACCGATCGTCCGCAACACTTAATTCACCTTCAAAGCCCTTACCCAGCGGATTAACGTTGGCGGTTCCGGTAATAAAAAGCCCCACACCGCCAGCACGTTCTTGATAGTAGCGAATTTCATCACTGGTGACCGTACCATCTTCAAACGACAGGCGCGTGGTCATTGGCGGAATCACAATCCGATTTTTCAATTGGATTGCTTGATGTTTAAAAGTGAATGGTTTCAAAAAAGAATAATCTGACATTTGACGCTCCTTTTACAAAAGACAATGGTGCTTTTTAACGCTGTTGGGTAACCGGACGCATCAGAACCTCGTTAACAGCAACATTAACCGGCTGATCAATGGCATACAAGACGGCATTGGCGACATCGGTGGCACTGAGGCCATTATTCTTTTCGTCGGACTCAACTGCTTCGCGCCGTTTAGGATCACTGATGGTGCTGAACAGCTCGGTGTTAACAGCACCTGGTGAGATCATCGTGGTTTTGATGTGATTAGCGGCCTGTTCCTGACGCAAACCATCCATAATCGCCTGAATCGCCCATTTGGTGCCGGAATAAACCGCGGTTCCGGGATGAACGATGTGGCCGGCAACAGAATCTGTAGTAATAATCTGGCCGCTATGTTGGGCAATCATATGCGGCAAAACGGCAGCGATCCCGTAAAGGACGCCCTTGATGTTGACGTCGATCATCCGCTCCCATTCGTCGACCTTTAACTCAGACAATTCCGACAGCGGCATGAGGCCGGCGTTGTTATAGAGTACATCGACGTGGCCAAAGGTGTTAATGGCCAAATCAACTAATGCTTTAACTTGTTGCTGGTCGGTGACATCGGTTGCTTGATAACGAACCTGATCGCCAAAAGGCTTAGCCAATTCGGCGAGCCGCTCCGTGCGCCGCGCACCAATCACCAGCTTGGCACCGGCTTGCGCCAATACTTGAGTGGTCGCGGCACCAATGCCGCTTGATGCACCGGTGATGACAACAACTTTATCTTTAACAGTCATGAAATTAACCTCCTAATAAGGAACTTTTGCTGATAAAAAATAAGTGACTATATATTTAAATTACCGCGCGAAAAAGATGATGACAAGTCGTTATATTGAAATTCTAATAATGGCTTGACCTAAAGTGGACTTTAGGGGCTAAACTAGAGACGGTTACGGTTGTGATGGATGATATCACAATGGTTAAGTTTGCATTGAAAGGGGTTTTTAAGACATGAAACAAGTGCGATTAGGCGGTTCTAACTGGCAGGCTTCAAGCGTGGCACTGGGCATCATGCGCATGAATGTACTTTCGCCAGAAAAAGCTGCGATCGTTTTAGATAGTGCGTACAATGACGGCATCAACTTTATTGATTCCGCGGATATTTATGGTCAAGGCAAGTCGGAAGAAGTTTTCGGTGAAGCCTTGAAGCAATCCGGCGTTAACCGCGATCAACTATATATTCAGTCGAAGATCGGTATCGTGGTTGACCCAGACCGTTCACATGGCAGTCTTGTCTTTGGCCGACGCTATGACTTTTCAAAGGAACACTTGCTGGGCGCAGTTGATAAGATCTTGGAGCGCCTGCAAATCGACTATCTCGATTCAGTGTTATTGCACCGGCCGGATCCATTAATGGAAGTGGACGATGTCGCGGCGGCATTTGACGAGTTGCAGCAAAGCGGCAAAGTTCGCCACTTCGGCGTTTCAAACTTTAATCCCGAGCAAATTGCCTTACTACAAAACGGCATTCACCAGCATCTGTTAATCGATCAAGTGCAATTCTCGGTCGCCCATACTGGCATGGTCAACGCAGGCATGCACACGAACATGGAAGATGACCGGTCCATTGACCATGATGGCAGTCTGTTGCCTTATCTCCAGCGCAAACAGATGACACTGCAGGCATGGTCACCTTTCCAATACGGAATGTTTGAAGGTACCTTCATCGACAGTCTGAAGTACAAGGATCTGAACGATGAGCTGCAAAAAGTCGCTGACCACTACCACACCAATAAAAATGCCATCGCCGTTGCCTGGCTCTTGCGCCATCCAGTCGGTGTCCAGGTTATCCTTGGCTCCATGAACCCTGAGCATATTAAGGAAAGTGCAGCCGGCGCGGACATCACGCTGACGCGGCAGGAGTGGTACAACATTTACTTTGCGGCAGGCAATGATTTGCCGTAAACATCAGCCAGCGTGTTAAGGCACGCAACGGAAGTATTTTAATTTTATGTGGCTCGTTAAAAAGTCCGACAAAATTTGACGAAGTGTCAAAATCTTGTCGGACTTTTTGGTTCGTTGTAATCTCTTAGCAAAGAGGACGTTTGCAGCCGTGCATCAATTCTTAAACGTTAAGTAACTGTGTGCTGATTTTTTTCATTCTTCATCGATTGATGAGGCAAAATACGAAATCAGGGTTGATAACGATAGCATCGGGACGACCAACTCAGCTGAAGGCAACAATTTGAAGGCAGCAGCAACAATATACAGAACCAAGGCAATGGCGCTGATCCATGTAATAACTCTTAGTACCATATCTGCGGTTATGATCATTTTAAAGGTCCTCCAGACTTCTTTACACCCAGTATACGATGTCAGCTTGATTTCGGGGATCAAAAAATTTTAACGTAGGTAATTTGACAATTTTCGTCGTGTGAAGTCTTTAAAATGTCAATTGACGACGAAAAAAGAAGATTTTGCTGCGTTTAAAATTAATATCTCGCGCCTGTTTAACAACGCTGAGTTTGTACTTGCAATCATTAACCTCTCGGCGCATCCTATGAGTACTTGGAAAGTATACAAGATTTCAGAAAAGTGAAACTACGCAAGCCGATTTTCGTGAGGAAGTGCAAGATGCCAGACAAACGTGAAACCTTATTAGACTTGTTAAGCAAGGCTTATTCGAGTCCAACGATCAAAGCACAGGCAGATTTACAGGCGCTAATCAAAATCAATGCCAAGAAACTTGATGAAGGCGATGATGACAAAGCTTATGTGACTGCGGTGACCCAGTTGTCCCACGATATTTCAAAGTATTATCTCATTCATCATACGATGCCAAAAGGGCTGGTGGACATTTTCAACTTCATTAAGAAAGATGTCGCCATAAGCGAGGTTGATGCCGCCCGTTATCGAAAACAGGCGCTGGCAGCGGGATTAGGTGCCATGCCGATAGTTTGGGGTGGCCATTAATACTGGTGTGAGCTCCAGGGTAAGCTGACTGGAGAATCATCGAAAATGACAATCTTACCTAAATAAATCATTGCTACAACTGGCCGTGGAGCAGTCCGCGGCTATTTTCACACAAAAAAATTTGCAATATTAGTATATACGGAATATACTAATTGAACCAAGAAAGGGAGAATTGCATATGACTAAAACAGAAGACAAAGAAGTTGCGGCTGCAGATAGGCTGGTAGCTGATGAATCACTTGAAGATACGGACTTGACTGAATCCAAGCCGATCAAAACTAACGTCATGTCGATCACACAGCGTATCATTTTAGGACTGGCACTGATTGGTGCTTTTCTTGGGGTGCTTGATACCTCGATTGTTTATACAGGAACGGTTAAGATGGCGGCGCAGTTACAGTTGAATGCCAATGCCTTGTCATGGGTGCAGGTTGCATATGCCTTGACTTATGCAGGTTTCATGCTTGTAGGCGGGAAATTAGGCGATATTTATGGACGTAAGCCGCTTTTTATTGCAAGCTTAATCATTTTTGGCATCGGTAGTCTTGTTGTCGGAGCGGCAACCAATGCGCCGATTATGATCGGTTTTCGCGCGATTCAGGGGATTGGTGCCGCAATACTTGCTCCGAATTGTCTCGCGCTCTTGACCGATACCTTTCAAGGAAAAGCCCGCCAGCGGGCAATTGGCTATTATGCGTCTGTTATTGGCGCTGGCGCAGCAGTCGGTTTGGTGATCGGTGGTTTTTTTGCCACTTTTGCTTCATGGCGGGTCGGTTTTTACATTAATGGACCGATTGCGTTGCTGATGGTGATTGTTGCAGCGCGATATTTACCTAGTGCCAAGCGCCAAACCGGGAAGATTGACTGGATTGGCACAATTTTATCAGTTTTGGCGATGACCTCGATTTCATATGGTCTTGATGGCAGTCCTTGGCCAGTAGTGACATTGTTGATTTCATTGGTGTTATGGGGCGCATTTATTATCAGCCAAGGGCGTGTTGCTCATCCGACAATGCCATTGGAGATTTTTGCGGATAAGGAACGGATGGCATCTTACGTCAGCTCACTGTTATTTAGTGCCGCGGCGATCGGCTTTTGGTTCTATACGCCGCAGTTTATGCAAAAAGCGCTTGGACTGACACCGTTCATGACAGCGCTTGGTATGGTGCCAATGGCAATCTTACTGTTCATTGTGGCAGTTAGGGCCCGAACATTCGTCGATCGCTGGCATAATTCGAGTGTCATGCTTTTCGGATTCGTGGTTGTTTCACTTTCTCTGGCAGAACTCGTAGTTGTCTCACGCTTTGCCAATTATTGGTTACTGTTGCTCGGAACACTGGGATTTGCTGTTGGGTTTGCGCTGGCTTTCGCGACATTAGCCACCTCAGGCTTAGCTAGAATTCGGCCGCAGATATCAGGTGCCGCATCAGGCGTCTACAACACAGCGCGTCAATTCGGCGGTGCTTTGGGACTGGCTGTTTTTGCGGCAACGACCGGAAGGCTGACGAATATCGCCGATGTTTTTGGTCAGGCCATGTTAATCGGCGTCGGGATGACCCTTGTCGGCATTGTCCTCGTGCTGACTTTGATCATTCCCGCAGAAAAGCGCAGCGCTTGATCAGATAATTGGTATAATGGAATATACTTAATCGATTAATTGGAGGGTATATTCGATGGCCTTTTCCGTTGCATTTTCGCAAGCGCTCGACATTGCTGCCTATGTCGATGCGAAGTCACAAGATCAGCGTGACGAATATTTGTCGATCCAAAAGATTTCCGAAATGTTGAATATCCCGGTGCCCAGCATTAAGAAAATATCGGCAACACTTAAAAAGAATGGCATCTTGAGCTCCAAAACCGGTCTCAATGGTGGACTGCGATTGGCCAAACCTGCTGACGCGATTACCATTTACGATATCTTGATCGCCATTGAAGGCAGAACACCGCTATTTAAAATTCATGAAGCAGTGGATCCAAGTGCTTTTGTCAATGGAACAAGGGTTGAGCGCTGGCTTGATGCTAGCTCAAAGGTATTGAACCAAGCCGAAGAAGCGATGCTGAAGGTGTTGAAAAATACCAGCCTTGCTGATCTGGCTAAGGGCTCAGACCGCGTTTAATCGAAACAAATCGTTACAAATAACCACTTTATCCAAATCCAGCGCACAGATTGGGTTTGGACAAAGTGGCTTTTTCGATCCTATGGAAAGTTTAGAAATTGAGGATGGTGAATCTACTTTTCAATGAAGGCTGTTTAGGCGGAATTTGATGAACCGCTTAGAAGCCGAGTTTCAGGAAAGAGGGTGCCTTAACAGCGGACGAGGCAAAACAGTTAAAAGAAAAAACGTGGCGTGATACAATGGTAGTCCAAGTAGTTAACCCCATTGCCTAAGTAGACAAGGAGTAAGGCCATGAAGTTTTTCGCTAAAATCGCACTGATTTTTTTCATGATGACGGCTGGTTGGTTTGGACTTCAAATAAATCGCCAATCTTCAGTTGCACAAGGTCAAACAGGTAAGACCAATCAAGTGCCGACTTTATTTGTCCATGGTTTTGGCGGCAGCTATGCCTCTGAAAAAGGAATGATTGACGGGCTTAGTCAGTATGCCGGCTATCAGGAAGTACTTTATTATCTGATTAAGAGGGATGGCCGGTTGGCGGTCAAGGGAAAATGGCGGCCAAATGTGAAGCATCCGTTAATTGCGGTTGTTTTTGAGAGTGGCAATCCGGAAGATGCGTCTGCACTAGGCAAAATTCTCAAACAACTGAAGACTCGTTATGGCGTCAGGCAGTTTAATGCGGTTGGCCATTCTGCCGGTTCATTGGCATGGACATACTGGGCAACGCAAGCGAATAAGACGGGTATGCCAAGTTTGAAAAAATTTGCGGCCGTTGGTGGCCCGTTTAACGCCATTCCGGGAATGGGAGCCAATAGCGGTAAAACAGTCACCAAAAATTCGAAGGGGCAGCTTCAGAAGATATCGAAGCAATACGCCGACTTTTACCGCGACCGCCATTTTTCCCAAAAACAGCCGAGGTGCTCAATCTCTTTGGCAATCTTGGTGACGGCTCCGATGGCCGAGTACCAATTGGCTCGGCCAAGTCACTAAGATACCTTGTGGCTGATCAGGTCAAAGAATATGCGGAACATGAAATACGATATCGGGCGCAGCATAGTCAGTTGCATCAGCGGAATAAAGTTGTGAATGGGTATCTTTATGAATTTTTGAGTCAGAAATAAGGTTGAGCCGTCAACACAATATGTTCCTTCGAGCTTTACCTGAGATTTGAAACGAGTGGTCTTTATTAGATGATCCACGGGAAAAATGTTTCTTATTAGGAAAGATTTGCAAGAATCAAAGCTTATTTTGGCCTCGATTTGACGTTAATTGGTTAAAATCATACGTTTAAATCTTTTTAATTCATCGCTCTGTTTTTACGGTATTATGAAGACACTAGGAGGTGGTGAACGTATAGCTCAGTGAATCAAACGATGGATATTCGTCATTTAAAGAAGCTGTCAATGAGTTATACAAAATGAGATGATCCCCAAAAAATATCGGGTACTCTTGCCTTTGAATTTACTTTTATTGATCGGATTTGTCACCCTCGCTAAGCTGAGCGGTGTTAATCAGATTCTATCAACAAAAAGCCTTTTATTGATCAGTGGGATGTTTCTGGTTATTTGTGCCGAGATGATCACTTATCGGCGGCTAAAGAAAATAAGGGGCTAATACCAGCCTATTATAGAATGGTATCGGACCAATCAGTGGCGTACCACAGTCGAAGAAATTCATTGACTGTGGTACTTTTCGTGTCTTGTTGCTGCCATCGGTTGTTTGATGCGAGTGATTAATGTGCTCAGACCGTCGTTGTTTTACAAACAGAAAATCGCGAAAAAGTCTGAAAATACGACAATACTGACAAAGTAACATCTATCGATTAGTCAGAAGATGCCATAGATTACCGCAAAATCTGGCGCAATGTCACCATTTTGCGGAAACTAACTTCAAGTCTCTCATGATTATCCATGTAGGCAAATCGCTCTGAAGTATTTAGACTGACGACGTGTAAGGGGTTGAGAAGAATACTTTTGTGACAACGAAACAAAGTAGGATATTTCAGTGTTAAGTCTTTCAGGCTGCTCGAGAAGTGGATTGTTTCACTCTCCAAGTGAAGTTCTAATGCTCGATTCTTTCCTGAGATCGTTTGTATATAGATGATTTCATTCAGCGAGAACGAAATTATTTTTGAGCCTTTCCTATAGCTAAATAATCTTGGAGATATTAGCTTTCGAGCTCTAAGGCGTTGAAGAGAGTATGCAATGTCATCTCGAACGAGAGAATCTACGGCAGCCAAACTGTCTTTTGTGATCAGATCCAATGGGGCAATCTTATGAGACAGAATCGTTAATGCTTTCTCAATGTGACCAGTAATGAAGATGATATCTGCGTATAATGATCTTTTCCTAATCGCAAGTGCGACATCGACACCATCCTTGGATGAATTTGTAAAGCCAAAGCCGAGGAAGAAAATGCTATCGTTCGCAGTTTGTTGATCAATATTTGAAATTAATGCGTCTGGTGATGTGGTTGTAATCTCAATTTTTGCAGGCCATTCTTCAAATGAAATATGACGTCTTACCGTGTTACAGAGAAAAGCGAGATAATCCGGGTCATTCTCTAGAATGTAAACATGAAGTAGGTTTTGATTCGACATATGTGATCCTCCTGCGGCCACAGTGGCTGGTAGCTTGTTTCATTCCTTCTCAAAAGTAAACCGACAAAATGTACCGTTGAATTATTTATCAACACCGACTGCAGTTCAAATATAAAAACAACATCTTAAAACCTTTAAAGTGGCTTTTCTAACGTTGCTGCTAACAAATATAATTATAATGCATGGCTTTAATCTGCCAGTCGCTCCTCAACGGGTATAATAGCACAACAAGGAAGAATGAACATGCCTGTATAGTGAATCTAACCACAAGACAATGTTAATTAAATATATGGGATTATTTATTAAAGTGTATAGATACGCGCAGTCGACGTAACACATAACTGTCAAAGAAAGCTCATCCCCAATAAGGATTGGAATGATTAAGGATCGGTTTAGAACTACTAATGAGGGAGACTGACCGGGCAGGAATTCCGATTAGTATGGCAAGTTTCGGACGATCGAAGCAAACAGCCAAACTTAGATTTTATTCGCTCTAGGCTTTTACGGCAGCTATGTCTTGTGAAGATGGACTAGGTTTGAAAATTTCAGGCAATTAGCACGGTCATAAAGTAAACGCAGTGAAAACTGATTTTTTCGTCGTTTTTTGGTGTTTTTTGAAAAAAAGACGACGAAAAAATGTTAATTTTCAACGTTTAAAAAATATAAAGCTCTAAGTCCGCCTTGGGTTGTATATTGTGTTTAGGGTAGCTAGCGACCTGAAGCTTTCCAGAAACTGTAAGACAAGTTAGTTTAGGATTTGAAGATATAAAAATTCTTCAGCGGAAAGATTAGCTTGAATTATACTGGCTGGTTAGTGGTGTCAATTATCATTGTTGTACCTACGTTGAATCAAAAAAGGAAGGTAATTATGTCGAATAAAAAGATATTTGTTCTAAGTAACACTGATCTATCTCGCATAAGAGGTGGCAAATCGGGTGATTATGCAGACCAGGCTTATAAGGGCGGGGTCCTTGTTGGTAATATTATAAAGTTCTTTGTGCCTGTATCTGGAGCCCGTGCTCTCAAATGGGTTTTAAAGCACTAAGCCATATTAAGGAGACGGAATATTCTTATGAACACTGAATTTGGACAGTTGTCTGCCAAGAATTTAGCTGAAGTTATGGGCGGTAGAAAGATTGTTGGGTGGACTTATCAAACCGGTATGGGACAGGTTCCGATATATGATACGGATATTAAGAGAAATGACATTGTCGTTCCTAATTTTTTCCGTGGTGTGATTGATACCCTCAACCCATTCAGTTAACGTATGCTGATTAGTATCCGGCTTGGACTAACTTTATAAAATGTGCCAATCACGTATGATGAATGGGATTCCAAATCAGCTTGGTATTTAAAAATTTGATTTATAGCGATATTCTTGTATCCCACTTCAGCTACAATATATTGCCATATTTATGCCTATGAATTGTAGAAGCGACTCTTTGAACTTTGGCGAACATCAAGTTTGCTCGAATGCGTACTGCCCTAACAACAATCAATAGCCAGCACGTTCAATTAAAACTCAAATACGTGATTAACATTTGTTAAAGAATTTTAAATTCGTCTTATTGATGAATAATTTCCAAGCAATTTGAGAGAGTGTGAAGAATTATGAATGTTTATTATGCTTTATCGATTGCATTTCTTGCGGCTTTGTTAGTTTTTAAAGATAACAAGCTGGTCAAAAGCTTTATTTCATCCATGCTGAATAACGATAAGCGGGGATTTGCGATACGCACAGGAATATGGCTGCTTCTTTCTTTGCTTTTCTTCTTGACAAATCGAATTGAGTGGCCTTCCATAGTCATGATTTTCCTTGTTGTTAGCGGGATAGTCTTAATCGATTGGCATAAAACTCTTTATAAGAATTAATGTTTATTAACCCTTTTATGATTTTTGAAAGGATGATTTAAATGACTAAACTGAACAGTGAACAATTTCATGCGCTAACACAGCATACACTTGAGAAAGTTGTGGGCGGCAATGCGTTCATGAAATTTGACGATCCACTATGGAATAAGACCTTAATAGAACCAATCCATGTGCCAGGGAAAAGATACGGGTTGCCAATTGTTCATCCAATTTTACAGGAGAGTTAGCGGCCGAATTGCCAAGTTCAGTCACGAACCGGTAATATTCTGCTGAATAAATGCTAGATTGGGGAATTTTTTATGGAAATCTTGAACGGGTATTTAAAAAACTGGCGTAGCATGTGGTCGTTTGCGAACTTGCGATTACCGATCGGCAAGCGTGTCTTTCTACAGGTTGCTGTGACAGAGTTTTTGCTTTATTTTATCTGTGCGCTAGTTGCCAATACCATTGGCGTACTGCTTGCTCCGTTATCGCTCCTGATCGGACTGTCGCTTTTTGCATTCGCGCTGTTCTCGATGCGAAGATTCATTTCTGTGGGGATTCCGCGAATACTAGCAGTGCCGATGTTTATTGTGCCGTTTTATCTTTTCAAATATCTAGGAACTTTTGGCTTGATCGTCGGATTCATCTTACTTGGATTTCATTTTTATATCACGGTATTTTTAAAGCCGAGAAAAAGGGAAATACTAAGATGAAAAATGAAGAGCTAATTTGAAAGCTTTTACCCACAAAAGCGTTCGCAATGCCGGCTGCCGACATGTGAACGCTTTTTTATGGAAGGTGAAGAGTTGTTGAATCCAAGGATAGATTCTCATGGGCCAGTAAATAATTTAAGATTTCCAATATGGTTTGGGCTAGTTTTGCCGCAAGTAGCGCTATGGGGTATTGGCTTTATTCGTCCGGATAATCCGATTTTTTTGGTTATTTGGTATGTGCTCACTTTCTTTTATATGGTTGTTTCATATAAGTATCTCAATGCAGCATCTTATTTAAGGCCTTCGCTCTCGAAAATATTCATCGGATTGCTTGGCGGCTTACTCGTCCTAATCCTAGAGGTGTTCTTCTCTGAACTGTTTCCAAATATCCAAGGTTCGCAATTGAGTCCCAACATGGTATCGTTTATTCCGCTATACGCATGTGTTTGTGGAGCGGTTTGGGAAGAAGTTTTGTTTAGAGGCATTTTGAACAAAAGGATCTTTAACGGATCAGGGGTAGGACTCATCATTTCGTCACTTGGCTTTTCCTTGCTACATGGATATCTTTCTCCACTCATCATCCTGTATTTTTTAATGGCGTTGATTTTCAGTTTCTGTAATCGCGGTAAGGCAGATATCAGTGCATCGATTGTTGCCCACATAGTTGTCAACACAGTCGTATTTTTCCTTAACTTTTAGGCACTTATAGGAGTTGCCTGCCTGAAAAGGTTGAGTGAAGCATTATCGCCAACAACATATCCGTTGAAAGTGGCGATTAATTCCAGCACGGCGTTACTGGGCTATCGAATTAATCACCGCTATCTCAATGCTCTGGCGGCGACTAAAGATGATTCAAGCAAAAAATAAACGTCACAAAATCGGCTTTTTTCGTTGAATTTTGTCGTGTTTGGTTAAAACCACTACGAAAAGTTCAAAAATACCGACGTTTAAAATTAATTGATCAGATGAACTCAAGCCTATCGTATATTGTGTTTAGGGAAGCTAGCGCCCGAAAAGTTTAAATATATCGGCTGCGAATAGGTCGAAGAAACGGAGGAAACGCCATGCAACAATTCGTAACGTTGGATGATAGCCGCTTGGAACAGATTAGTGGTGGCAGCACTGATAATTTTTGGACTTACATTGGCATGGGACTTGGCGCGATTGCTCGAAGCTGGGCTCAAGGTGGTTTTGCAGCACCTGCAATGAGCCTTAGCATCGATGTACTCAACGAGCTCAAACGAAAAGAAAACCTGCCATAGGATGAGTCAAAAGAAAGGATGAGCGTCATGACCAACTTAAAAGATTCCGAACTTTGCCAGATTAAAGGTGGCTTCTTACCGTTCGCGATTCCGGTAGCAACGATTCTTGGTATTCTGGCGACAGATGCATTTAATCATGCTGACCAGCTGATTGATGGTTTTAAACAAGGCTGGCAGAGGCCGTAACAAAGTCATATTGAGAGAATGTGGATCTAGTACTGGCCTAAATTTGTTGGATCTGCAGAGCTGTTGATTTGTCGAACATTGATCCTTCTTACTATTAATGCTTTCACCATAAACATTAAGACGGTATTTGGTAAGTGTAAAATGGCGTAAACTGGTGCTATTGGTGAAATTATGCATTTTTGTTGATATGGGTAGTTCAAAGTTAATTAGCACATTTCTTGACATATCATGGTCGAATGCACAAAAAACAAAATTTCTTGCAGATATTAATGATGTGAATCTAAGTCTGCAGTTTCCCATTGAATTAATGAGTATTTCTGATTGTAAAATTGAGTTCTCTTACGCATTGGGATTAAAACATTGTTAAGATTTGTGTAGTTTGCTGACGGCTCCTAGATCTATATGCAAGAGGGTATAGCTAGTTTCTTCTTTGGCACAGTAAAGTGAAGGGAAATGTAATGTATCAACTTTTAAAAAAGTTCAAAATTGTTTTTTAGGGCTTTTCGCTTGGAACAATAGTTATCCTTAGCCTGCCGTACTCAGCTACAACTGTAAATGCAGCTGAACATGTTAATGTTGGTTCCATTATGATTCCAAGTGAGAGCGAATACCAATTCAATGTAAATGGAACCACATCTTTGACAGCCGCAGAATTTAATAAAAAGGTAAAGAGCAACGTACCTTTCCTTCTGTATCTGGGTAAAGAGGGGTGTGCATGGTGTCGAATTTTCTCTCCAGTAATTAAACAATATGAGGATCAGACAACACTGAAACCCACAATTTATTATTTAGACCTGCATCAACTGGAATTACATCAAGACAATCCTGATGTTCAAGCTGCAGTGTCTCATCTAAAGGATCTCACTATTGTTGCTACGCCAACTATTGCAGTTGTGCACGGTCAAAATGTTGTTGCTGGATTTGCTGGGGCAAAGCACACAATTAATGAATTAAATAAAGTTGCATCAGCTGTGTATAATTATGACAATTACAAAATAAAGTAGAAAATCAATTATGAAGAATCAAATTCTTTCTGAGGAACAACTAACAGCTATTTTTGGTGGGTATTCTGGCTCGGATTGTCTAAAGGCAATTGGTGGCAGTGCAGCCATTGGAGCTATTAAAGGTGGTGTTGCTGGCACTGCTTTTACTGTCGGTATTGGGACCGCAGCGGGAGCATTTCTCGGCGCTCATCTAGGCGCGATCGGTGGCGGTGCAGTTTGTATTGGTGGATTGTTGTTGGATAAGCATTAATTTTAGGAGGATATTTTGATATGTGCAAAGTTGTTAATCTCGGTTTTAAAGCTTTAGATGATGAGAAGTTAGGTTCGATTACTGGCGGATTCAATTGGGGAACGGTGATCGGTTCATGCGCTAAAGGCGCTTTGCTAGGTGTTGCTTTCGGAGGAAACGCCATAGGTGGGTGTGCAGTGTCTGCGGGATTTGATGTCGGCGGACAACTTATTCGTGGACACCGCTAAATTTAGAGATGAAAGTACGTATGAATATGACAAAAACTTTACTTTTAGTTATTTTTGTATTGGTGTATCTATTAGGGGTTCTTGTATATACACTCAGCAAAAAAAACGGACATTATCGAGTTTGGAATGATAAGTACCTCGATAGTGATAACGAAATATCTTTTATACGTGCTTACGTTTTAAATGCAATCTGGTTTATTACCTATGCTTAAAGCTTTATGACCGCAAATTGTCTTGAATTTCGGGTCTTGAAAGTCCACACTTTTTCCGACTCAATGATGAACTTAAAGCACTGACGATAATTAGCGAAAGAGTTCAAAGGCTTGAGAAGTGTTTTTGCAATTAGTTTGGGCAACCCTTGCAATGGTGATGCGCGTTATTAAGCACACTTTTAGGCATTCCGGCAAATTACACTTACTAGGAAATTGACGGCTTTAAACATTGTAGAAAAAGCCCGTAACGGGTTTATAATCGGCGTGCTCTTAAGAGAGACGGGATGATAACCGTTCAGGAAAATGTGGCTCTGGCACTGCAGAAGCAAGAGCTGTTAGGGTTTCCTTTCCGGTCCATATCTCGGATTCTCTTTGGGTTTGTGGGCACTGTTGCACGAGCAGTTATTGGCGAAATCGAAGGTGAATTCACTTATATGTATGCGAAAAATGGCTGTATTTGATCATAAACGACTTAGACAGCCGCTTTTTATGTGGATAGTCCAGATTTGTTTGTTCACACTACTGTGGATCATGTCTAATGATGCGAGTTGGCAGGTGCATGCGATTATCCTCATTGCAATTCTATCCAATTCGTACGATTTTTTGAGAAAACTGTTCACAATGACAAGAGCGTATGATCGACAACGAAACAACAAGAAATGACCATATTTAAAAGTGTGTTTATAAAGGCAGCAGAATCACGCAACTGCGAGTAGGAGCAGAAAAATGCCATCTAAAGATGAGATAATTGTTGCAATGGAGAAGCTAGCCATTAAGTTGAGCATGTGTCATAAAAACTCTGAAACAGCACTGTTTGTTGACCGAGAATTAGAAGTGTTGAAAACATGCGATGGTCTTGCATTCCACAACAAGCTTCAATATTTTTTCAACACAGTACCGGTTATCAAATTGTCTGACGGTATTTCTTTCAGTGAGGCAGAAAAAACACTTTGGGATGCTGTCTTTGAGTACAAACAATTAGGCAACTATAATTGGATCGCAAGTGAATGAACGGCTGTTGTATTCCTTAATATGCTTTTTTCAGCTGTTCTTTGAATCAGCGACCAATAGCCCGAGAATCGGCGAAACGTCAGCTCAAATCAACAAGCTTTCTAAAGGCTCAGAAATTCCTTCGAAAATGGAAGAATTTCTGGGCGTTTTGTACACTTGCCGCGAGGGTGACGGGCGTTTTTTTAAGCGTCATCCGCCAGATTGTTAGCCTCAGCATGTGAACGATTAGCCGCTGCCATGAGTCTGCGTAAAGCCGAAACTTTACGAATACTGACGTCAAGCTTATCCTGATTGTCCATGTAAACGAACCGACCAGAAGCGTTCAATTTATGAACGTGAAGGGGATTAATCAGAAAACTTCGATGGCACCGAAATAAGGTTGGATATCGACTTGCAACTTCTTTTAAGTTTCCCGGGAAAGTCGTGGTTTCATGTTTGGCGTGCAATTCGAGCGTGCTAGGTGTACCAAGCACGGTTTGAATGTACAGCACGTCGTCTAGGGGAAGTGAAAAGAGATTGGCTCCAATCTGGTAGCTGAATAGCCGTGGGGATTCGAGTTGACGTGACCGTAATCGCTTTATCCCTTGAACAAGATTGGTACGCAGCCGCGTTTCAACTTCTGCAGGCACACTTTTATCCACTAAGTCTAAAGGCAGAATCTTCTGGGATAGAATGGCCAGTGCTTGTTCGGTGTGGCTGGTAATGAACATGATGTCTGCATATAGGGAATGTTTCCGGACAATGTTGGCAATATCAATGCCATTGATAGAGGATCCGGGAATATCAATGTCCAGCAGAAAGAAGCTGTCATTAATTTGCTGCAGATCAATGGCGTTTAGCAGCTCTGTAGCAGATTGGGTGGCAATTTTAATTTCCGCATGCAATTCTTCAATCATAATGTAGTTTCTGAGCGTTTTTTCGATGAACCTAAGGAAGGCAGCATCGTCTTCCAAAATGAAGATTTTCAAGGTTGTACGATTAGTGATCATATTAGGAATCTCCTATGAATAAAGTGATTTTCAGCTGTTGGTTAATAACCGATTTTCTGATAAGGATATTTTTGTTTTGTTGCATGAGTTCATTGATGATGGACAAGCCATTGCCATGTCCGTCGCCCTTAGTCGTAAAGTCTTTCTTTTCAAGATCTGTCGGATTGAAGTCAGAACCGACATCGTTCATGACGCTGACTTCTAGGCCTTGCTTTAAGGCAATTAACGTGACGTCGAAGCGATGATGTTTAATTCTGACCGTTTCCTCTAGAGCATTGTCGATCAAAATGCCAAGCGCTCTGATAATGGCAAAACCAAGGGCACTTTCTAGAGGGTGAATGACTCCCTCAGTTTGGACATTCATGATGACATTGTGATTCATTGATTCAGCCCATTTTAAATAAAGCAAGCTTTTTAAAGGATCACTTTTAATTGATGTGAAGGAACTTTTGCCTAATTCTGCTTGATTTAGCGATGCTTGTGCCCGCGAAAGGATGGCTTGGGTATCCGGTGAAATGGCCGCAGATGATTGCTGCAGAGACAGTTGAAGCGATGCTAACAGATTTTTGTAGTCGTGTAGAAGTTTGTTCGTGTTTTTTTGCTGTTGGCTCAACGTGGTGTAGTACGCCCGCTGAGAGGCCTCGGCCCGCTTGATCCAGGTGAGTTCGACGTAGTAGCTAAACGACTTCAGAATCAAGAAAAGTGAATATAGGTTGATGATGACTGAAAGCGTATAGATACCAAGGAGAAGCAAGTCTAACATGACATCTATATTGACTAGGTTAGATATCGCCTCGAAGCAATAGAGCGAAACGCATGTGGCACCCGTGTAAAGAATAATTGATTTCTGTAGATGATTTTGTTCTCTAATGAGTGTCCGAAACTGGTCAAGTTGTTTTTTCTTTTTGGTTATAAGCCATATCACAATTGCGGCAAATGTTGAAGTGAGGAGAAACGCGGTGCACACGCTAATTGAGGCCAGATGTTTTGAACCAGCTGCAGCAAAAGCTTTTATGACGCAGGCTTGAATCGTGATGATAATAAGATTAACTTCCATAAATATGAAAATCCAAAACTTGTCAGAACTTGCATTGGTTCTGGACATATACCACGCATACATTAAGAAAAAACCAATTTCTCCATAAGTTGATAAGGCCAAAGAGAGAGTTGAGCCAGTGATTGACCATAAAGCGACATATAGCGGACGAATGTGGCCAAAGAGAGAGTTGAGCCAGTGATTGACCATAAAGCGACATATAGCGGACGAATGTGGCCAAAGAAGATATGAGAAAGAATGCCAATACCAAAAACAAAGGTTGGCAAATTCATAAAAAAGTATATATGACTTTGAAGGATGACCATATCAAAAACTCCCATTTTCTTGAGAATAGGCCAAATTATTTTTGCGTTCGTGTCATCACACGACGTTAATTGGCCAAAATACGACGTTAATTTTTGGTTGAACAATAGAGACGTTATGTATGGTAGTCTTGTGTTATCAAAGATAAGTTGTCATAGGGGGAAATTAACATGACTGAAAAGAAGAATGATCAGAAGAAAACAAATATTTCAGATCTCAGCTTGGCACAAATACGCGGAGGAGATCATCGCATTGTGGGAGAGGCATTTGTAAGTTTAAGGGGATGGCTAACCGATCTTCTTCAGGGGAAGCATTGAAGTATAGGGAAAAGGTCGTGCGAGAAGCTGATCTGCTCCTTAAAAAAACAGGCAAGCCTCAGATAAACCGTTATTTATTAAATAAAAAGCAAATTGTGATTTTTGTTTAATATTAAATTATTTATCTTGGAATGCTATTGATTCGTAGCAGAGTCATATTACCATAGATTTGTTTTTGTGGCAGTTAAGATGCTTAACTTTATAGTTCTATGAAAAAGGTTCAGCTCCGAGCAAACTTGTCGCATCTCTCTGCGAACTGTTGACGTTGCAGTCTTTACAATCTGAAATCCAATAAGGGGAGGCCGTGGATGTTCAAATACAAATTCAAACTAGGCCAAGCAACATACTACAAACGTCATTACACGCCTCAGGTGGATGAGCGTGATTGCGGCGTTGCGGCGCTTAATATGTTACTGAAGTTTCATAGGTCCGACTATTCCCTTGCGCATTTACGGCAATTAGCCAAGACGGATCAGGAAGGAACAACAGCATTAGGCATTGTTCGGGCCGCCCAGGAACTTCATTTTGAAACCAAGGCAGTTAAGGCGGATATGACGTTGTTTGATTTAAATGATGCGCCATATCCGATCTTGGTGCATGTTTTGAAGCGTGGCGAGTTGTTGCATTATTATGTCGTGTTTAAGGCGACGAAGGATTATATCTTAATCGGTGATCCTGACCCTTCAGTCGCAATGACCTGGCTTTCAAAAGATGAGTTTGCCAAGGAGTGGTCGGGGGTGGCTATCTTTATTGCTCCTGAACCACAATATCAACCGCGCAAAGAGGACAAAGACAGCTTGTTTGCCTTCGTGCCGTTACTTGCGCGGCAAAAAGTGATCATTGCCAATATTATTGTTGCGGCTTTGTTGCTCACGGTGATTAGTATTGTCGGGTCGTATTTTTTGCAATCGATTATTGATACCTATATTCCCAGTGCCATGCGGACAACCTTGGGCATGATCGCCAGTGGGCTGATTCTCGCTTACATTCTTCAATCTGTTTTGACGTATGGTCAGAACTTTTTGATGGCGGTTTTAGGCCAGCGGTTGTCGATTGACGTTATTTTGGGTTACGTTCGGCATCTGTATGAATTACCCATGTCTTTTTTTGCAACACGCCGGACAGGGGAGATTGTGTCGCGGTTTTCGGATGCCAATAAAATTATCGATGCCTTGGCGAATACGATCATGACCCTGTTTCTTGACGTTTGGATCGTGCTTATTTTAGGCATTGTTCTAGGCATTCAAAATACCACGTTGTTCCTGGTGTCCTTAATTGCGGTGCCTTGTTACTTGGTGATTGTTTTCGCGTTTCAACGTCCTTTCAATCGGCTGAATCAAGAGACAATGGAAAGCAATGCCATTTTGAGTTCATCAATTATTGAGGATCTAAACGGTATTGAGACCATTAAGTCGCTGACAGGCGAAAAAGTCAGTTATGAGCGGGTTGACCGTGAATTCGTCACGTATTTAAAAAAGTCATTCAATTACACGAAAGCCGACCAGCTTCAACAAGCTATCAAAGGGTTGCTGAAACTCGTCTTGAATGTGGTGGTGTTGTGGATTGGGGCGAGTCTGGTGATGGCGAACAAGATGAGCTTGGGGCAGATGCTGACGTTCAATGCCTTGCTGTCATATTTCACCAATCCGTTAGAAAGTATCATTAACTTGCAACCTAAATTACAAATGGCCAAGGTGGCGAATAATCGGCTGAATGAGGTTTATTTGGTTGAATCTGAGTTTAAAGAACAGCGCCATCTGACCGATCGCCGCCTGATCGATGGTGCCATCAACGTGCATGATGTTTCCTTTAAATACGGGTTTGGTCAGGATATTTTGAAGCATGTCCATCTTGAAGTGCCCGCAAACGCTAAATACACGATTGTTGGGATGAGTGGGTCAGGCAAGTCAACGTTGGCCAAATTATTAGTCGGCTTTTACCCGATCGATACAGGCAAGGGAAAAATCACCTTTAATGGCGCGCAGATTAATGATGTGGCGCTCACGACGCTGCGGCAATATATCGAGTATGTGCCGCAAGAGCCGTTTATTTTTTCCGGATCGGTGATGGAAAACTTAACGTTAGGCAGTCGTGCCGATTTGACGCAGGCGCAACTTGAAGACGCATGTGCCGTTGCGGAGATTGCCACGGATATTATGAATTTGCCGCAAATGTGGCAGACCAAGCTCACGGAAAGCGGGAGCATTTTATCAGGCGGTCAGAAGCAGCGCTTGGCGATTGCACGGGCGTTGTTATCGCCGGCCAAAGTGCTGATTTTTGATGAGTCGACTAGCAGTCTGGATACCATCACGGAGCGGCGGATTGTGGATCGGTTGTTGGCGATGGAAGATCGAACCATTATTTTTGTTGCCCATCGACTCACAATTGCGGCCAAAACCGAACAGATTGTCGTCATGAATCATGGCGAAATTGTCGAGCAAGGCAATCACGCAGAACTGCTGGCCAAACAAGGCTATTATGCGCGGCTGGTGAGTGAATGAGGAGGCGGGGCGATGATTGATCTAAAAAAATTAGCGACAACCGAGTTTTATAACCATCGCTACCGTAACTTTTCAACCCTGATCATTCTGCCGACAGCGGTTCTGTTTTTGCTGCTGTTACTGTTCTTGGTATTTGCTAAAAGGGAGGTGACGGTTCGGACGGTTGCCGAGATTGCGCCGGTCAAAGCTGCGGTGAAGATTCAAGGCACAGCCGCAAATCGGATTGTGACGAATCACATGAAGGAAGGCAGGCGGGTCAGGCGAGGCGACACGTTGTTGGTTTATCACGATGTCGCCAATCCTGCCCAGTTGAAGGTGTTGACGCAGCAATTGGCAACTTTGAAGGATCAAAAAGCGCAGTTGGAGACCCTCAATCAGAGTGTTACTGCCAATAAGGATCTGTTTAAAAGTGCGGACAAGTACGGCTACCAACAACAAGTACGTGATTATCTCAATCAACGGCGGGTTTTTGAGCTGGAATCAGATGTTGTTCATGCAACCCAAAGTGTAGCGGATGCTAAGAACAAAGAAATCGACCAGTTGCTGCGGACAAGTATGCAGGCGAGTGAAGCGAAAATAGCAGCGATTCGCGACGCCCAACAGGCTATCCGCACTGATCAGCCGTTAAAAGCCGATCATGTTTACCATTATCTTTATGTGCAATATCAAGCTGAAGTCAAAAATATGGATGCCGCCAATCTCGCCAGTTTGAAGGGCCAGTATCAATCCCAGCTGCAAAATCTGCTGGCAACCGAAAAAGAGACACTGGCTTCACTGAACACGCAACGTGCGAATCAGAAGCAAGCCGATGGTTCGGCACAGCAAACGGGTCAAAACGAGGCAAAACTGGCTTCGTTGCAAAGTGAGCTGCAGCAAACCATTGCTGCGGAGCAAGTGAAAATTCAACAAGGCATTCAAGAAGGCGAAGCAAAACTGACGGCACTTAAAGACGGACGCCAGCAATATCAGGTCAAAGCCCCAGCTAGCGGTGTTCTACATCTTGAGGCAGCTTTAAGTGGCAACAAGTATATCCCGACCGGCACCGTTTTGGCCCAGATTCTGCCGGACTTGGCCAAGCAACAAGAAGCTGATTTGAAGCTGGCGGTTTCACCAGCGGAAGTCATGAGCTTGAAACGTGGACAAACCGTTCGCTTGCGGATTGCCAGAAACGTGCCGACACCGATGGCCGTGACGGGTCGAATTTATGCCGTTGACGTGGCCCCGACTGTGAATCCTAAAACCGGCAACTTCTTTAAAGTACAGGCGCGGGTGCATCTGTCCAAAGCACAGCGTCGATCACTTTATTATGGTATCGGCGGTGAAGCAAGCGTCATTACTGGAACAAAGACTTATTGGCAGTATTTTGCGGATAAAATGTTTAATCGGCAGTGACAAGTGTGCCAATCTTTTTGGATTAAATCAGCAGAAGTTGTGCTAAAATAATGAATGTTTCGTTTCATTTTTCAAACCGAAATATTCCTATGAAAAGAAGGATTGGCACAAGTTATGACGTCAAAAAATGATCAGGCGGCGCAAGGGAATCCACCGCTTTCAGAAAAACATCATATGCAGATTCCTTGGTATGACGTCATCGTCAGCGAAGAACGCCAGGCGGATCATGCCACGCTGGAGGAGCGAGCATCACTGGTTGGCCGGGTTGGCATTATGTTGTTGGCATGCGGAACAGGGGCGTGGCGCGTTCGAGAAGCAATGAACACTGTGGCGCGGGCCTTAAGGATGTCGTGTTCGGCTGACATTGGTTTGATTTCGTTGTCGTATACCTGTTTTAGCAATAACCACACTTATTCCGAGGTGTTGTCATTGCCGAAAAGTGGTGTGAATACGGACAAGTTGGATGCGTTGGAACGGTTCGTACGTGAGTTTGATGCGCAGTATGCTAAAGAAACGGTACGAGATATTCATCACAGGCTTGATCAGATTCAGAAAATGTCTGGCAACTATGATCCGCTTCGAGCAGGTCTTGCAGCGGCTTTTGCCTGTTGTGCCTTCGTTTTCCTGCTTGGAGGCGGTCCGAGTGAGATGATTTGTTGTTTTGTCGGTGCGGGTATCGGTAACTGGCTACGTGAGATCATGATTCGGCGTAATTGGACCTTGCTGGCATGTATTGGCGTCAGCGTCGCGGTTGCCTGTTTGGTGTACTTTATCGTTTTCCGTGGTTTGGAAATGAGCTTGGGGATTGCAGCGCGGCATGAAGCCGGGTATATCGGCGCCATGCTGTTCGTGATTCCGGGTTTTCCGTTTATTACCAGTATGCTGGATATTTCTAAACAGGATATGCGTTCAGGCATGGAGCGATTGTTGTATGCGTTGATGATCACGATTGTTGCGTCGCTGGTTGGTTGGTTAGTGGCCATGGTGGTGCATTTACGTCCGGAGAATTTTGTTAATTTAGGCCTTAATCCGGTGTTGCTGCTGGTTTTCCGACTCATAGCCAGTTTCTGCGGGGTGTTCGGTTTCTCTGTGATGTTCAATAGTCCGCGACGCATGGCGGTGCAGGCAGGCTTGATTGGCGCCGTGGCCAACACATTACGTCTTGAGTTGGTTGACTTAAACACGATTCCGCCAGCTGCTGCAGCATTTATCGGTGCCTTGGTGGCAGGCCTAATTGCGTCGGCGATTAATCGCGTCGATGGCTATCCGCGCATTTCGCTGACGGTGCCTTCAATCGTGATCATGGTGCCAGGCCTGTATATTTATCGCGCTGTGTATAATATCGGCCTCAACAATATTGGGGTCGGTGCCGAATGGATGACTCGCGCGGCACTCATCATTATGTTTTTACCGCTGGGATTATTCACGGCCCGCCTGCTCATGGATTCGCGGTGGCGGCAAAGCGACTGAGCGTTTGTTAACTGAATAAGTAGCACGCAAAACAACCCCATTTCGTCCAGCAAAATGGGGTTGTTTTATTGATTGTTTGAATAATTTGATTTGTTAGCAATGCAACAAATCGTTAGGTTGCAATAGCGCTGTTGCGGAAGAAAGCTGCCGGCAGCGATTGGCGTGATGCACGAAGCTGTTGTTGTCTGGGTAATGGGTGATCTGGCCTTGATCACACCCGGACAACTTGTAAAAGTCCTCTTACATCTATATAAATCGGTGGGACAGTGGTTTTGACAACCTTAATCAGACCCCTGGCAATTTTACCATTCATACCCAACCGGATTTTTGATGAGGCGATCATAAACATCTTTGACGACCGCCATTTGTTCAGGTGTTAGTGCAAGCTCATCGGCGGCGACGGTATTGCGTTCGATCTGGGTCGGATTGCTGGCACCGGGGATGACGGCTGAAACTGCGTCATACATCAGGATAAAACGCAGGGCGGTCGCGGCAAGATTGTCTGAACCAAGACGTTCTTTAAGCTCGCGCGCAGCTTTCACGCCGGTCAGATAATCAACGCCGGAGAAGGTTTCGCCTTTGCTAAAGTGTTCGCCATGGCGGTTGTTAGCGCGTTGATCAGTTGGCGCAAACTTGGTATTTTCATCAAACTTGCCTGTCAACAAGCCACTTACCAATGGAAAACGGGCGAGAATGCCAACATTATGCTGCTTAGCCAGCGGGAAGAACGTTTCAGCCGGGCGCAAGCGGAACATGTTGAAAATGACTTCCACCACCGCCGTGTCATAGTCCAAGGCTTTGATGCCTTCCTCAGATCGTTCAATGCTGACACCATAATGCCGAATCTTGCCGGCTTTTTGCAAAGCATCGAGCGCAAAGAAAGTTTCCGGCTAGTAGACTTGCATTGGCGGGCAGTGTAACAAAACAATATCCAAGCTGTCCAGGCTCATAATTTGCAGTGATTCATCGACATAACGGCGCACATGGTCAGGGTCAAAATGCTTGGCCGTCAGTGGCTCCTCTTTGCGGCCGATTTTGGTCGTAAAATGAACATCCGGATGTTGTTTGACAAAAGCGCCAACCATCTTTTCGCTTTCGCCGTTTTGATAACCATCGGCAGTACCGAAGAAGTTGACGCCATGATCATAAGCCTCTGCCAATGTTTCGCGAGCAACTTTGGCATTAAACGGAGCACCTCATTAGCCACCTAATTGCCAAGTGCCAAGGGAAACTTCACTGACTTTGTAGCCGGTTTTGCCTAATAAACGATATTTCACTTGAAAGATCCCTTCTTAACTTGAATGCAACTTTCGATTTTGTGGTGCAAACGCTGATTAAAAATAAATCGCATTGCTTTGGTAGCTATTCATTGCAGTCTGGTTCGCCTCCCAAAACTTCAAGAAACAAGACATAACACCATTTCAACTTTACAAATAATTTTGTGCCAATGCAATACAGCTCTGACGAGGTTGATCACCTGAGGACTAAGGCGTTCTGGACAGCTACCATAATTGGACATTCAAAAACCCACCGCAATAAAATCTGCGATGGGTTAGCTTTTGAACAAGGCTTACGTTTTCTTGTCGGATAGATATCCTGAGATCCAAACAATAAGGAAACAAGAGAGTCCCGTAAGCAAGTTTCTAAAAACTTGAAAGTGACCGCCTAAAAATAAATCAACCCCAAAAAGAAAGACTGTGAGAAAACAAGCGCTGATGAGGGCTTCTTTTGCGTTCACTACAAGCATTCACTCCAGAAAGCTGCACCACCTGCGATGAGCATACCAGGAAGCGAGGTAATTGAGGCACCGATCATGGAACCGGCGACGCTCAAGATGCACTTCTGTTGCTTCCAACTTAGATCTTTCCAATAGATGGGCTTGCCCTTTCCACCATGGATTGTGCTTAGTTCGTTGACGGTCAGTTCTGTTAAATTATTCATATGAAATCCTCCCAAAAATCTTTTTCGTCTTTACTTCTTCTGCAAATAGCAAAGGGCCCTTTGCTATTCTAAGAATAAAACATCTAAACTGGATTGTGGCAAAATTAAAATAAACGTCGGGTTTTCTCAAATAAACGTTGTGTTATTTTTTATTTTTGAAAAGCCTGCATTGCTTCTCTGCAAACCAGTGATGCATTGTTCCAAAAACGCTGACATGTTACACTGCATTCATCCAATGAGGTGACGAAATGAATAAAAAAGAAAGCCAGTTATTTCAGGCAATTGACACTGCCTACAATGATCCGGAAATGGCAACGTATCCGGAAATTCGCTGTGATTTGTTACTGGCGGCACAGAACTTGCAAAACGGGCAACCTTATCAGATCGTGGCGGTTAAATTGAAGCGGACGATTACCCGGTACGTTTTGCTTAACCACCTGCAGATGCCTGCTGCGGTGGGACGTTTGTTCGTTGCGATTGGTCCGATGGGTGAACGGTATGACGGTGAAGCGACTGTTTTCAGTTTGTTTTTTTAGATAGTGCTGCAGTTCGGCGATTAAGGTCGAATGCCACTGCTTTTTCTTGATGGAAGTTGCAGGTCGGGGCGGTAAAAGAGCAAACCGACCGCACCGAGCATGCCGGCAATGCCCAGGATAACGGTTACCGCGGAGGATGGCAAAGCAAGGCCGAGTGTGGTGATCAGCCAGATGCCGAACCAGCCGAGAAAGATGAGAAAAATCGGCCGTAACCACAACGCCAAGGCTAGATTAATGGCACAAAGAATGAGCGAGAATTTGATGAGCGCCGGGCTTGACGGTGCAAATGCCGGCATGCCGCGAAAAAGGTAACCTGTCAAAAATGGCACGACCAGCATTAGCACAACAAATGACCACAATCCTATGACCGTTTTGCGGGAAAGCTTATTGAAGGAAGCACCGCGGGCAAACGAGCCACCAATCATGAGCAAGCCAAACAAATTGATGCCAATCACGTCGCTTAAGCTAAAGCGCAGACTCGGGCTGATTAGCATCATCAGAATATTTTGAATGAGCAGGAACATGAAGAGTGGCCAGTACATCGTGAAGAAATAAGTGACCGAGATGTGCGGCAGCTCTTTTAAAATGTTATCGGCTGCGGCTTGCGGATCGTTACTAAAGAAGGTTGCCACTTTATGGCCGGATTGTTGCGCATCAATTAAGGTTGCCAATAAGTCGCTAATGGCATCCTCAATGGCATAGGGATCTTTACGCAGATCGCCGCGTAAATAGTTGATGACAGTCTCCGTGTAAGTGTAATCGGTGCCGTGAATCTTTTTGAGCTGTTGATCGTTTGCAGCACGAAGTTGGTTTAGTTTTTTCATGAGGTGTCGCCTCCTTGAAACTTGGTTGAATTAGACAGGTAACTGTAATTTTGGCTCAGGATGATAGAATAACAAAAGAGTGGCGATGATCATGCCGGCAATCGCGATACCAACAGTTAATGCCGAAGTGATCAACATCATGCCAATGAATGCCAGCAACCACACACAGGCCCACGCGAGGAACAAGTAAGCAATTTTGCGAAAGCCCAAAGCACCGATTAGATTCAGTACGAAGAGGCTAACGCAAAAAAGCATAAGCGATGATCTGGAAACTGAAAAAGGAGAGGTTCTTGCCAGCAAATATCCGATCGCTGGAAGCACGATCAGTATCAAAATAAAGCCAAACACAACACTATAAGCGGTTTTGCGCGAGAGTTTGTTGAATGTGACGCCGCGGGCAAATGGAATATTAACGAAAGCCAAAACAAACACTGTTGGGCCGACAACACTTATTAAGTTCAGCTGACTTTTCTGGCTTATTGTGGGGAAGATGCTCGCGGCAAAGAAGAACATGAGCACTGGCCAATATTGATTCAAGAGCGACCAAACAGGCACATGTGGCAATTCTTTTAGAATAAGATCTGCAGCCTTTTGGGGGTCATCGCTGAAAAAGCTTGCTACGCGGTGGCCGGACTTTTGGGCGTCAATGAGGGTCGCCAGTAGGTCGCTAATAGCCTCTTCAATGGCATAGGGATCTTTACTTAACTTGCTGCGTAAATAGACGATGACTGACTCCGTGTAGTTATAGTCCGTACCGTGAATCTTCTTGAGTTGTTGATCATTGGCGGCTCGGAGTTGGTTTAATTTTTTCATGACGATTCGTCTCCTTGGTTGAGATTTGTCATGGCCTGAACCAGTTGATGCCATTGTTGTTGAAAAATGGTGAGCGTCTTTTCTCCTTCATCAGTGAGATGGTAGTATTTGCGGTCAGGGCCATTGCCGGTTGGTCGGCGGACACCGATGATGAGTTTATTTCTCTGTAGCTTTAACAGTAAGGGATAGATGGTGCCTTCGGGGATGTCGCCAAATCCCAGCGCGGCTAACTTTTCATGCAGCGCGTAGCCGTAAATATCACCTTGCTGAATGATTTGCAAGATGGCCCCTTCCAGAATGCCTTTTAGCATTTGCGATGAAGGTTGCATGGCCTTGCCTCCCTCGATACCTTGTTAGGCATAGTATAATCATAGCGGAATACCTTGTAAAGCAAGATATCTTAGCTAAAAAAAGCCAGCGCAATTGGCTGGCTTGAGAATGGTATGAATGCTGAAAGTTAAGGCTTTTCTTTGAGTTCGGTGAAGCCAAAGATCACAAAAATAATACTGAATGTTTCGGCTACTGGCTTCACAAGCAGGCCTGAATAGTAGCCGATTAAGTAAGCTGCCTCGTCAGAGATTGATTTAGAAATGTGAAGCGTCATACTGCCTTCCACGCCAATAAATATTAAGACAAAACCTAAGCCGATTCCCAGTACCGTTAGCAAAAGTTTATGAGAAAAGCTGTCAATCCAAGCATGATAATTAGGATAGTGAGTCGCTAAGATGACTAAATTAATGATTAAAGCGATGGCAAGCCATCCTGATAATTGTCGCGTGTCAGATGGAAAATTTTTTACAGCCAAAATACCTAAAATAAGAACGACGTTTAGATAATATGTAACTTGAAAGTACCGGTTGTCTCGTTGCGACTGTTTACTGATTGTTTCGTAATGCTCCATCATGTTCTGATCCTCCCTAAGTAATTGATCCAAAGAAATGTTATAAAAATCGCTGATGCAAACCAATGTTCCGACGTCGGGGAAGCTACGCGCGTTCTCCCAACTGGAAATGGTTTTGGCTGAAACGTGGAGTTGCTCGGCAACTTGTGTTTGGGTTAAGTGCTGCTTTTGCCGTGCTAGTTTCAGTTTGTCGCTAAGTTGCATGTTCTTCACCACCTGTTGTTAATGTTAAGGTTTGGCTAAAAATGTACAAGGCCTTTTGCAAAATAGTGGCTCTATGAATCGTAGAGTTGTTGGTGTGGCGCAGATTGGGGACTATTCACATACAAAGAGAAAAGCTCAGCTAACAGCAAAAAAGCTCAGCTAACAGCAAAAAAGCTTGGTTCAAGACCAAGCAAGAAACAGATTTATGATTTTTGTACCCCAAGCATACTATGAATAAAAGACTAATTTTTGTCCAAAATCTCTTCAGAACCGAAGACGATGAAGATGCTACTGAGAGTCCCAGCGATGATGTTTATAGCAACACCTAACTTTGCACCAGCAAGATAGCCTTGAGCAGCCTGGGCAGAATAAGCAGAACTGTTGATGTCCGTAGGGATGTTAGTCGGTTGGTTCAGAAACGGTAAAAGAATGATTGTAGCGATGCCAATGGTGAGAATGATCAGCAAAATTCTGCGCGGCCATGAACGAATCCATAGCCGGTAATTCGGATAATGTGTGGCCAAGACAATCAGATTGACGAAGAATGCCAACATTAACCAACTGCCATATTGCCGTAAAATAGGCGGTGTGTTGCTGAGCATATGAACAATTACAAATCCCAAAATAAACACAAGGTTAACGAAATAAGTGACCTGAAAAATGTGTTTGTCGCGTAGTGCGTGTTTGTCGATCGTCTCATAGTGTTCCATCATGGTTTGATCCTCCCTTAGTAAGCGATCTAATGAAATGTCATAGAAGTCGCTGATTTTGACGAGTGTGCTAATGTCGGGGAAGCTACGCGCGTTCTCCCAACTAGAAATGGTTTTGGGCGAAACGTGGAGTTGCTCGGCGACTTGTGTCTGTGTGTAGTGCTGTTGCTGGCGTGCCATTTTGAGTTTGTCGCTGAACTGCATACCTTTACCCCCCTTGAGAACATTGTCAAAGCATTTTTGATTTTGCACAAGTCTTTTTTGCTCAGTTTTGGTCTAAGAATCATAGAGTGCCGATGTGACGCGGTTTTAGTGATTACCGTGAGAGGTTGACAGCCGCGCGAATCCTTAAAATGCCAGGACGAACAAAAACGTTCTGCAAGACAGTTGTTTGTCTGGCGGAACGTTTTTGATAAGACATCTTGTGAGGTACTCATGCACATGTGCTACTTTAATGGATTTGCACCAGCGATCCCGCCATTGCACCAAGCAAACCGCGGAATGAACGACCCAGCTGCTTGCGATGATGCTTGTCCAAACTACGAAAAGCGTGGAAATAGTGGCGCCAGAGGTTTTTGGTTTTCGCCAAATCATCAATGGTGATGGCGTTGCCACTGCGAAGAATTCGGTACAAAGCATCAACGGTGATTGCGGTGGCCGTGGCGTCGAGACCGGCTAGCCAGAGTGCGATTGTTTTTTGAAAATAGCGCGATACCCATGTCGTTGTCGCTAAATGCGTAAAGGTATCATCCGCAATGTTCCATGTCAAGACATCATGTTGACCGAATAATTTGACCCGGCTTTTAACGACTTCGAAATTGGTCGCTGGATCTAAACTCACGCCAATAAGGGAGCTTTGCGGCACAAGCTTGGTCACACGGTCGCGATGACTGGGATCGAGCGGCACACCACTAGGCCCATCAAAACTGTAAACATGTGCTACTTGATCAGCAAGCGGTTCTGGCAGATGGTCAAACGCGTAAATGGCAAGACTGCCGCCTTTGGAGTGTCCGGTTAGATAGTAAGTGCCGGGATGACGGCTGATTTGCTTAGTCAGATAGCTTAACGCCCGTCGCTGTGCTGGAATCGCCGACATGAAGCTCATGTTGAGATCTTCTTTCCAGCCGACCAGTTTATTGGTTGTGCCGCGAAAACTGACACAATACACACCAGGTGCCAGTGTGAAGGTGATCGCAGCAAAGTCTTCTTCATTCCGGTGGCTGCAGGTTTCAAGCCAGTTTGTCCAGGTAACCCGCGCAAATCGCTTACTTTGATGCATTGCGTGTAACATTGCTTGGTGCGTCGGAATTGCCCAAGTAGTTAAAGTCGCTTTATGCAACCGCAATGTGTCATTTAAATCGGCAAACCGCGCATACGGCTGGCCAATGAGGTAATTAAAATTCAAATAACCGAGTTGCGCAAATAAGCCGGCATCTAGCTCGGTCAATGGAACTTGTTGAAATGACGCCAAACTCGGGCGTTTCGGGTAATCGGCAATTGAAGGCATGTTTCTACTCCTAGTTCTTGAATAACCGTTCAAACTCATTACTTCTAGTTTAACCGCTTTATGTGACTGACGTATGTGATTTGCTTTACAGATTGGTTTCTTTTAATGTTCTTTTTAGAAAATCACCCGCTTTGAAAATGATATATTAATTTTGGAGGTGCTAACATGCCGGACTTAGCACAATCGACGTTTGTTTTGCCACAGGATGCAGCCTTGACTTCAGCGCAGGCTGCCTTGAAACAACACATTTACGACTTCATCATCACCAATTATTCAAGGAGGCAGACACATCTGTTGATCATTTCAGGGGACGCGGGATCTGGTAAAAGCGTGGTACTGGACGCGGCGTTTGCCCAGTTGCAACAAGCCGCGCGTGCAGATGGTGGGACACTCGCAGGAACGGACAATAAGCTGTTGGTTAATCACAACGAGATGCTGAAGATTTACAAGGAAATTGCCGGGACCAAAACTTATTTTCGCAAAAAAGATTTCATGAAGCCGACGCCGTTTATTAACGCGTATCGAAAACTAGGCAAGAAAGCTGATGTGGTATTTATTGACGAAGGGCACCTGCTTTTGACGGCGCCGGATCCATATAACAATTTTCGGGACACCAATCAGCTGGCAGATATCCTTCACTTGGCGAAACTAGTGGTGCTCGTCTTTGATTTTCATCAACTGGTTAAACTGAAAAGCTTCTGGACACCGGCGTTGCTCAAGCGTGTCACCCGCGATTATCCGGTCACGCATTATCGGTTAACCGAGCAGATGCGGGTGGGGGATGCAGCGGTAAGTCACTGGATTGACCAGTTTGTGCGGGGCCGCATCACGCCGATGCCGCAGTCGACATCTTTTGACTTTCGGATTTTTGCTGACGGTCAGCCGATGTATCAGTTGATTCAGCAACGCGATGCCGCGGTCGGCCTATCGCGCATGATTGCGACGGCGGACTATCCGTTTACGGTATTGGACAACAAAACATGGTATGTCACTGCCGGATCCTTGCGTTTGCCATGGGACAAAATCAACTTCACAGATCGGCCGTGGGCACAACGACCGGAAACGCTCCACGAGGTCGGTTCGATTTATACTATACAGGGATTTGACTTAAATTATGCTGGCGTTATTTTAGGGCCAAGTCTCGGCTACGACAGGCAACGCGATCGCCTGACCGTCAACTTGGCACAGTACCAAGACAAAGAAGCCTTCAAAAAGCGGCCGAATCTGGCAGACACGCAGGATGCTAAAGCAGCGATTATGATGAATGCCATCAATATCTTGTTAAAAAGGGCAAAGCATGGCTTATATCTGTATGCAGCTGATCCGGCATTGCGGGAACGACTGTTGGAGGGTACAAAGCGATGAGTAAGTGAAACATCTCTTGTCGTTAAATTGCCAAAACAAATACCACGGGCACCGGTCCTTAAAAATTTTCTTTTAAAATTTGAGCAATTAAAAAATAAACGTTATTCTAAGGATGTTCCAAAAATTAATACAGGAGCTGATTTGTATGGCTGAAAAGTATACTGCCGAAATCGTACCGTTGAATGCAGAGAAAATCGGTGTCAAGCCGCACGGGACTGCTGAGTTTACGATTGACGGTGCGCAGTTGCGGATTCACATTGAGATGTTTGATACCCCGGCAAACGTCCAGCATTGGGAACATTTCCATGGTTTTCCAGATGGCAAGCCGGCGGAAATCGCAACGGCGGCGCAAGATGCAAACGGCGATGGCTTCGTTGATTTACCAGAGACAGAACCGGTTTCCGGTACGACAATGGTGCCGTTTGACGCGGAGCCTGCCAAGATGCATGTGCCGAATGACAGCTATCCGGTTGCTGATGCGGAAGGGCATTATGCCTATGAGAAGCTCGTTGATTTGAAGGAACTGCAACAGGCTTTCAAAGCCGCATTTGGCAGCGAAGATTTGCAACTGGATAAACGGGTGATTTACATTCATGGCGTTCCGGATTCACTGAAGTTGCCTGATACAGTCAAGGGCACGGTCATGAACTACGACGCTCATGTCACGTTGCCAATTGCGGTTGGTAAAATTGTCCGTGCTTAATTACGGTTTATAAATAGATTATCTTCTCTTTTCCTGATCTATCCTTGCTATGAAAGCATTGACTGATCAGGATTTTTTGTTGCCGGCAAAAGATCGGGTCACTTTTTTATAACATGTGTATTATTAGCGAGATGCATAGCCGAAATGATAAGCTTATTGTTAATATATTTAAAAAGTAATACATGGAGGCGAGGGTATGGGGTTAAAACGAATTGTGATTAAAATTTTAATTTCAGGGGCGGCGATTTTAACCGTCATGAGTCTGCAAGGTGGCGGCATGAAAGCCAAACCGGTATCGGTCAAGACACAACAAGCAGCAATGCCGCAGCAGTCGCAAAAATCGATACCACTTTTCCAGCAAATGGCGGTTTTCCCGGATGGCTGTCAGCAGCCGCTTGCAGGTGGGGTGTTTGCTTTTTACCGGTTCGATATTAAAGGACGTAAACAATATCGGATGAAAAGCGGGAAGTGGCAACTTGTCGGCAATCCATTGACGGCAAAAGGTGTCTACCTTGCTCAAGCTGATCAGGTAGGTGTTGTGGGCATTACCGGAACATTGGGAGATGGGAATTTTTATGTCGAAAGATTAAGGTTGCCAGCACGGTATGCCGTCAAGTTGCCGTTGCCGGTGAAAGTGGGCGTTAGTCAAGGGGACGTGACGGTGAACGGGCAACTGGTGCGTGGTCACGATTCGTTGCCGCGAGTTTATGCTATGCGTGTGGCGGCAACGCAGCAGTGAAAAGGGTCAAATGACAAAACGTCGCGCTTGACTTTTACCCTCCTGCCGCATACAATTCTCTTCATCAAGTCATAGTAGCGGCTCACAGAGATCAGGACATTAGCTGAAAGTTCTGAATGGCCCGCGAATCCAAGCTTGAGGTTGCGTGTCACACTAATTAAATCATAAAAAAGCGCAAAGCACTGCTTTGAACGAGAATGGTACCGCCTTAACGGGTGTCTCGATCAAAACGGTGCTTTTTTGAATTCTGACAAGGTTGTAGCAAGTGGAGGTAGCAATGGCAAAACGAGTCATGCATTGTAAACGGATCGTGGTCAAAATCGGGACGAGCAGTTTGATTCACCAAAATGGCAACGTGAATCTGCAGACGATTGATCGGCTGGCTTATGCCTTAACCGCGTTGAATAATCAAGGCTATGAGCTGGTTTTGGTTACATCCGGTGCGATTGGCGTTGGCATGGCAAAACTTGGGGTGACGAGTCGTCCAGCTGAGATTGCCCATCAGCAGGCACTGGCAGCAATTGGTCAGTCCGAGCTAATGACACTGTATACGCAGCGGTTTAGCGATTACGGTGCCAAAATTGGCCAGTTGTTGCTGACGCATGATGTGTTTGATTATCCGCAAACGCGCCAACATGTGCTAGATACGCTTGATACGTTGTTAGCGCGGCAAGTTATTCCGATCATCAACGAAAATGATAGTGTGGCGGTCGATGAGTTGGATCATCGGACGACGTTTGGCGACAATGATCAGCTTTCCGCTTTGGTGGCCAAACAAATTGGTGCCGATTTACTGATGGTGCTTTCTGATATTGATGGACTTTACGACCACGATCCCAACAAACATCCGGACGCAGCGCTGATTCCGGAGATCACCCATTTGTCAGCTGAGGTCTTAGCCGGAGCCGGTGGGAGTTCGACGCGTTTTGGCACTGGCGGGATGGTGACTAAATTAAAAGCAGCGCAAACCATGATGCGCGCAGGAAAACAGATGGTGCTGGCTAGTGGCCGTGATCCCCGTATTATTTTGCGGATCGTTGCCGGTGAACCAGTTGGAACCTGGTTTGGCAAAACTTTGGAACGGATACCAGCCGATAACAAAGCGTCAAGTATTTAACAATTAGAAACCGCATATGCAAAAAGCAGCCATCTTGTCAGCCATTGAAGGCTAACGAGCGGCAAGGGGGAGGATTTAAATGGATACCAAGACCATCGATCTTGAACAAATGGGCAAAGCAGCCAAAGCAGCTGCGGTCGTTCTTGGCCAATTGAGCACGGCACAAAAAAATGCCGGTTTGCTGGCCATGGCTGACGCGCTGGAAGCCCACACAGAAGCGATTTTGGCGGCTAATCAAGAGGATCTGGAAGCTGCCAGCACGTCACCAAACAAGTTTAAGGATCGGCTTGTGCTTACGAAAGCGCGGATTGCCGATATGGCGTCTGGTGTACGCCAAGTCGCTATTTTAGACGATCCAACGGCGCAAACCGATCGCGCCTGGGTGAATCATGCAGGACTGACAATCGCCCAAAAACGGGTACCGTTGGGCGTGGTCGGCATGATTTATGAAGCGCGGCCGAATGTGACGGTTGATGCTGCGGCGTTGACGTTTAAAAGTGGCAATGCCGTGATTTTGCGAGGCGGCAAAGAAGCGCTGCATAGTAATATGGCGTTGGCGAAGGTTTTGCAAGAAGCGTTGGCGGCGCAAGGCTTACCGAAAAATGCGGTGCAGCTGATCACGGATCCGCGGCATGAAGTGGCGGCACAGTTGATGCATCTCAACGATTATATCGATGTGTTGATTCCGCGAGGCGGGCGCGGCTTGATCAAAGCTGTTGTCGAGCAGGCCACGGTGCCGGTGATTGAGACCGGCGCGGGCAACTGCCACATTTATGTTGATGCTGCGGCGGAATTGGAAATGGCCGTTGCGATTGTCGTGAATGCCAAGGTTCAGCGGCCATCTGTCTGCAATGCGGCTGAAAAGCTGTTGATTCATGCGGATGTGGCGGATGAGCAGCTACCCGTGATTGCTCGGGCACTACAGGAACATGGCGTCGAATTGCGTGGTGATAGCCGGGCGCGCGCCATTGTGCCAAACATGCAGGCGGCAACAGATGAAGATTGGGATACCGAATACAATGACCTCATCATGGCTGTTAAAGTCGTGGATTCAGAGGAAGAGGCCATTGCACATATCAATGCCCACAACACAAAGCATAGTGAAGCTATCATCACGGACAATTATCAAAACAGTCAGCAATTTCTCCAACAGGTTGATGCTGCGGTGGTGTATGTGAATGCTTCAACGCGGTTTACGGATGGTTTTGAGTTCGGCTTCGGTGCTGAAATCGGTATCAGCACCCAAAAACTGCACGCTCGCGGGCCAATGGGATTAGCCGCGCTGACGACCATCAAGTATCAAGTCCTGGGCAATGGGCAGATTCGTAAGGATTAGCTGAGCGTTGCACAAATAAAGATTAAGTCAGGAACGAGGACTATAAAAAAGCAAATGGGCTTCCACATGTAGCGCCGTGGAAGCCCATTTGCTTTTTTCATATATCTCCGGTTTTACATTTTCAAGCATTCAGCCAGCGTTTAACAGTTGATAAGTGCCAGAGCAAGGTCGGAATGGTCAGCAACAATGCCAATAATCCGCATGAAGGGAATCCCCATAAACCACCGGCAACGTCCATTAGACCTCCAACATATAAGCTGCCAATGGGCGTGGAGCCTTGGTTAAGCAAAACATAGACGCTCATGATACGGCCACGGAGTTCGTTGGGAATTGAAAATTGAAATGCGGCATTGGATTGATTCAGGAATACCATATTGCAAAAGCCGATAACGACCATCAAAATCATGGCTAGCCAGTATACGTGGACAAAAATCATCAACGTTTGGGTCAAGGCAGTTCCCAGTGCGACTAAAAGATATAAATCGCGCCGCAGACCGAATCGGGCAAGATAACTCATAAGAAACGCCGCGATGAGGGAACCGACACCAGTGGCCGATAACAAGTTTGCATAACCTTGTGCGCCGCGCCCTAGTACTTCCTGAGCATAAATGGGGATGATGACATTATTGTTGAAATTTAATGTGCAAATAATCATCATCAGTTCAGCGCTAAGCTTGACATTATCATGGTGAACAATGTAAACAAGCCCTTCCTTGACGTCCGCAATAATGTGCCGCGGTGTGTGTCGCGCAACCGGGTGTTCCTGGTGAATCATAAACAGGCCAATAATAATAGCAATATAGCTCAGGGTATCAATCAGAAAACATGGTGCCACGCCGATGGTCACCATAAGGATCCCAGCCAAAGACGGGCCGGCAATTTTGGCCAGATTGAAAATGGACGAATTCAGCGAGATGCCGTTTATAAGGTCTTTTTGGCCAACGAGTTCAATCACGTAAGACTGCCGGGTGGGTGTGTCAAAACTTTGAAGGATCCCATAGCCTAAAGCGATTGCAAGAATCTGCCAGTATTGAATGATTTTCAAAAAAGTCAGGGTTGTCATGATCGCACCCAGCACCAAAAAGCCAAATTGTGTCAGCAAAAGTATCTGGCGTTTGGGATATCGATCGATCAGCGTACCTGCAACTAAAGTGAGCGCCATAATAGGAACAAATTGTGCCGCAGCTAGTAAGCCGACTAGAAAAGCGGACTTGGTCATCTGATAAACCAGCCATGTCTGGGTCGTTCGTTGAATCCAAGTCCCCATGACTGAAATACACTGACCGATCCAAAACCGGCGGAAATTGGTTGAATGTAGTGAAGAAAAAGTTGCCCCAAAAACGTGCCTGTCCACAAAAATCATCGCCTTGCCAAGAATTTACTGCACATCATCGTTGGCTTTTTTGGTGTAAAAGTCAATATAGAAAATTGCAAAGTAGTTGATCTGCTTTTTACCTGGCATCCTTAAGAAACGACTTATTGCCAGGTTAAACCTGCGACCAGAAGATACCTAATTATCGTCAAAACAAAGTCATAATCGCTTGCTACTGCGACTATTTATGACGAAACTATGAATGTTTATATATAAATTATAAACTATATTGACAATAAGATATTCGTGTTGATAATCTTAACTAAATTCGTTAATGCGCTTGCTGGCGCAGGAGCCTGCGTATAAGGACCTTGGTCGCGCTTAGCCTAAGCTCGGGCCATCACGCCCAAGGCCACTTATACTCCGGCTCCTAACCGCGCCAGCTCACGCTCACTATAACGCGTTCACCAGCCCAAAAACCTGCGTGTAAGGACCTTGGTCGCAATGGCCTAAGCCCGGGCCATCACGCCCAAGGCCGCTTACACTCCGGTTTTCAACCGGGCTGGTTCACGCTCACATTAACGCGTTCACCGGCGCAGAAGTCTGCGTGTAAGGGCCTTGGTCGCAATGGTCAAAGCGCGACCATCACGCCAAGGCCACTTACACTCCGACTTCTAACCGCGCCGGTTCACGCTCAGGAGGCTATTAAGATGAAACACGCAAAAGTAGGAATGACGGTTTTGTGCCAGGCTAATGGAAATATGGAACATGCTTTCATCGGACGCATCGAAAAATGCTACGAAAATGCCGCACTTGTGAAGATTCTGGATTATGACCCGCGCGATCGCTTCAACGTCCAAGATTTGATCGGTCGAACTGTCATCGCTTTCAACCGAATGAAGAAAAGCACCAGCGACCGGCTTGAAGTCAAAAATGACCAGCCGCTTCAAAAAGATGTCGGGTAGCAAGTTGTCATTTGATTGCCATTTAAAAATGGCGAATTGAAGTCCTTAAAACCTGATATGACTGGGATTCGGTGATCCGCTGAAACTGTAACATCTTTTTTTGCCTAAGTGGTTGAAACGCGACCAATTAGGGTGTATAAATGCATCTTGTGATACAAATACGCGTACAGAGTCATGGTACAATGAAAAAAGGTGGTTAGGGGAATCATGTTATTTGCAGCGCATCTTCGTGATTATGCAGTTGTAGGTCAATACACGGACAAATGGGGTCATCGACACGATTCTTCGCGGGTCTGTCACCAGATGACCAAGAAGGAAGCACGTGAAGCCATGCAACGCTACTTATTGCAGCATTACAGTGATTCGGTTGATCTGAACGCACCGATTAGGGTCAAGGTGCAGGCAACTAAGTGAATCTCCCCACCTTAACTTGGTTTATTTAAGAGTTTGTCCTAGTGCGATGTTTCGTAGCCAGCATATGGCTTCAAATCACCGCGTTCAAGAGGAGGTTTTTGTGTGTCACAAGATATCGTTGTAGGCGACAAAGTTTCAGTGCGTAAGACCAAGGATGTGCCATTGAGTTTCAAAGGAACCGTTGAAAAGCTATATGCCAATGCAGCAATGCTGACTATTGACAGTTTTTCACCTGATGATGCTTCGTTAGTTGAAGATATGAAGAACAAAACGGTTGTTAACTACAAGCATATTAAAAAAGGCGGTAAAGCGGTCATTCCGCCAGTGCCTGAAGAAAAGCGGCCAGGTGCACGGCACTAAGCATGACTTGATCGTGGGGCTCTCCAGAGTATGGAGGGTCTTTTTTAATGTTCGAATTTGGTTCTCAAGATGTAGGTGCCTGTCAAAAAATAATTCGGGCAAAAAATAATTCATATTTTTACGAGCATAAAAATGGTCAGCTAGATCGTCAACCTGATACACTTAAAGTAAGCAAAAAAGGAGGGACTGATAGTATGGCAGATTTTGATGCAGCAAAAGACAAGGTTAGCGGTAAAGTGAAAGAAACTGCTGGCAAGGTAACTGGTGATGAATCAACTGAGGCGAAAGGCAAGACCGAACAAATGGTGGGCGAAGCCAAAGAAAAGCTTAGTGATGCCAAGGACAAAATTGCCGAGAAGTTTAACGACGTGGTTGATAAGGTTAAAGAGAAAAAAGAAGATTAACGACCGCAACTAGGCGATCGGAAGTTACCTAAGGAGGAGACGCAATTGCGGGCTTCTCCTTTTTGCTTCTCATCAGGCACCTGCACGCTGATAGTTAGGCTTTTGCACGACTACTTACAAAAAATTAGCATTTTGGCTTTACTTACTAATTATAAGTGATACACTAATAGGTGTTCTGATAAGTAAGCAATTTGGGAGGTTCTTTGACACATGACAGTTGTTAATGGTTACGAACAAAGCGATGCAGAGAAAAAATTGAATATTTTGAACTTGCCGTCATTGGCGGATGAAGCGAAGAAGATTATTCCAACAGGCGGATTCGGTTACATTGTTGGCGGATCCGAAGACGAATGGACTTTAGCCGAGAACACCAAGGCTTTCAATCATGCACAGATTGTTCCGAAGGCGTTGTCGAATATTGACTCACCTGACTTATCTACCAACTTTTTTGGCATTGACTTGAAGACACCAGTCATGATGGCGCCGACAGCGGCCCAAGGACTGGCACACAGTCAAGGTGAAAAAGATACCGCTCGCGGTGTGGCTGCGGTTGGTGGCTTGATGGCACAGAGCACATACAGCTCAACGTCAATTGCTGATACGGCCGCAGCTGGTAACGGTGCGCCGCAATTGTTCCAACTTTACATGAGCAAGGATTGGGACTTTAACAAAAGCTTACTCGATGAAGCCAAAAAAGCCGGTGTCAAGGGGATTATCCTCACAGTTGATGCGACAGTTGATGGCTATCGGGAAGAAGATATCATTAATAACTTCCAATTCCCAATCCCAATGCCGAACTTGGAAAAGTATTCAGAAGGCGATGGTAAGGGCAAAGGTATCGGCGAGATTTACGCTTCTGCCGCACAGAAGATTAGTGAAGACGATGTCCGCCGTATTGCAGAGTACACAGACTTGCCGGTGATCGTTAAAGGCATTCAGTCACCGGAAGATGCTTTGCGGGCAATTGGTGCAGGTGCGGCCGCTGTCTATGTTTCTAACCATGGCGGCCGTCAGTTGAATGGTGGCCCGGCTTCCTTTGATGTTTTGCCTGCCATTGCCAAGGCGGTCAACAAGCGCGTTCCAATCATCTTCGACTCCGGGATTCGCCGCGGCAGTCATGCATTCAAAGCGTTAGCAGCCGGTGCCGATCTCGTTGCATTTGGCCGTCCTGTGATTTACGGCTTGGCTTTAGGTGGTGCTCAAGGGGTTCAAAGCGTGTTCGAGCAAATTGATCACGAACTTGAAATCATCATGCAACTTGCCGGAACCAAGACGATCGAGGACGTTAAGCACGCACCATTAACCCACTTTAACTACGCTGACTAGTTTCGGTGTCAGTAGATTCTTAAAACGTAAAAAAGAATCCGCTTTGGCTTTTAGCCGTGGCGGATTCTTTTTTGGCTTGCTTTTGACTCGTACAAGTCAGCTATATGTTAATTCATCATCATAAACATGTCACTGAATGTTTGGCTTTCGAAAGCTGATCTACAAGCCGATTTGACTCAGTGTGTACATGGCGTTGCGGAACTCGTCGCGTCGATTAGCGCGTTTTTCGATATCACTTGGCAGTTCCGTCATATCGATTCTGACAACGGCTCGCCGCAGTAGGCTGACCATTGTCTTGTCATTCATTTTGATATAAAGGTGATCAGCGTCAAACCGTTCCACCGCGTCTTCCCAAACCCGGGCATTTTCGTGGTCGCTTTGAACGTTGCGCTTGATCAGTGATTTGCCATCAACTGTATTGAAGGTGACATCATAGGTTGTCATGTGAAGCTCCCCTTTCTTGTATGCATTTATCAGTTCAGAGTGTACTGGTTGACACTCTTTAATTATACCCCCTAATACGTTGGCTCATTGGGATGTAAGATGAATTGCCAAAGATAAAGCGTATTGGCGAGAAGGTAGGCGGTCAAGCCGAGCAGGAAAGGTAGCGGCATAACAGATGTCATTAAGCTGTAAACACCGAAGATCAAGAGTGAGAAGCCCAAGTAGAACCAACGCTTGAAGCCAATGTCAATCCGTTTGATCGGGTATGCACTTAAGTAGCCGATGAGACTGAAATAGTAGACGGCCAAAGTGAGGGTGATGGCAAAAGCAAACCACTGCGGATCAAGTAAGTGTCCTAACCATAAGTGGATCAGCGTACTGAGACTGAGAATCGCGGCCATGAGCGGATAGTGCAGATGGATTACCGCCAACCCGCCACTTTTCTGCCGGCGGTTAAGGCCGTTATCATAAACGAGTTGATAGCCCACAAACAACAGCATGACGACTAGGAAGAAAAGTGCTGCCGGCAAGGAAAGATCGGTATAGACCGTGTCCGCCACACCAATGATCGACTCGCCGAAGATTAGCAAAACCAACAACGAGTACCGTTCGCTTAAATGGGCGAGATCGGTCAATGGTACTCTATTGGGTCGCCAAACCAAGGGTGGCATCAGGCCAGCGCCTATAATTGCCACAAAAAAGACAACAAACGAAAGGGTGTAGGGTTTTAGAAAGAGCGATACCAAGGCAGTCACGCTACCGGTTGCAAGCGTCAATCCAGATATTTTGGCGAGCGTTGCATGATTTTTTCGCCAAATTAAGCTATATTCGCTTGCCAGACTTAAAAATAAAACTGCCGTGCTCAACTGAAAAGACCACTTAGTTTTAGCGAGATCGGGGGTGATGGCAGTACTTAAAACGATGACCCAGAACATGTTAAACAGGGTAAAAAGGTTGTGGAGCCATTGTGGATGGGTAAACTGATTCGTCAAAACAGTTTGATAAGTCCAAATCACCCAAAACACCAGCAGCATCATTAAAAATTCCCCGATTATTGACGGTGCGATCCTGCCATTTACCGGCAATGCCAGAGTTTGCGCCATACGACCAACGGCATAGGTGAAAATCAAATCATAAAAAAGCTCGACCATCGTGACCGATCGGAGCGACTTGGCCATGAGCATCCTTCTTTCTAAAAGCTAAGGCCGTGCTCGCCTTGCTTGTCTCAATATATAGTAGCCTATCATTTTCATGACTTGGCGGCAAAGTAGTTGTTACTAGACAGGCTACACTAATTCAGCTGAGATTGTTATACTAGTCTGGATAAGGAGGTTGCGATTTGGTCAAACTAGTCCTTTTACGCCATGGCGAAAGCATTGCCAATCAACAAAATACTTATACCGGCTGGTCCGACGTGGTGTTAACCGCGCATGGCAAAGCCCAGGCAGCCGAGGCAGGTAGCAAGATCGCGGCAATCGGGATCCTGTTTGATCATGTCCACACCAGTGTGCTGTCTCGCGCCATCATGACGGCCTACATTGTGCAAGACAAGATCGGGCAGAATTACCTGCCAATTACCAAAAGCTGGCGGCTTAATGAGCGGCATTACGGTGCGCTGCGGGGCATTAACAAGGATCTGACCCGCAAACTTTTCGGTCCGGATCAGGTTGCCAGCTGGCGGCGTAGCTTTTACGCACACCCGCCGCTGTTAGCTCATCCCAGCCGGTCGCGGCGTTACCACCAGTATCCGGCCACCATTATTCCACGCGGCGAAAGTCTGGCAGAGGCCAGCGAACGCCTGTTACCGTATTGGACTGCCGAACTGGCGCCGCGACTTATGGCAGGCAAAAACCAGCTCATTGTTGCGCATGGCTCAACGTTGCGCGCCCTAGTTAAGTACATGGAAAACATCAGCGATGCTGGTATCAACAAAGTCGAAATCGGCAATGCGCAACCGATTATCTATACACTTGATAATCACTTGAAGATTCTTAAAAAACAAACGCTTTGAAATGACTCCGGCAGGTCGGTTCATCCGATGTGCCGGATTTTTTTAGGCGTTTTTCAGCTTTTTTAGGTTGAATATCACGTCATATATCTTGAAAATGTTATACTGTTAATTATAAAAAGGAGGGGGCACCAACGCAACTTACCAAACGTCAACGCAAAATTGTTCAGCTGTTGAAGGCTGATAGCCCCATGACCGGGGAAACCTTAGCCGCTAAGTTAAAAATTAGTTTGGCCACGATCCGTGCTGACCTGCGTCTATTGACAACGATTGGTGTTCTGGACGCTCGGCCTAAAGTGGGTTACGCCTACCAGGACGCCAGTATTTTACCGGCCGGCAACGAAGCGTTGTTTAAAACGGCAATTGCCAAAATCCTGCTTCCGCCAACGGAAATCAAGCTCACGACCTCGATGGAAGAAGCGGTGACCAAGCTTTTTATCGCCGATGTCGGCTCCTTGTATGTGTTGGATGATGACGGTGCCTTGGTTGGCTTAATTTCGCGTAAGGATTTGCTGCGGGCCAGTTTTACCGATCGCGACACAACGCTGCCTGCCAGTATCGTGATGACTCGTATGCCCAATGTCGTCACCGTGACAGCTAATACCACGATCATGGACGCTAGCAAGTTGCTACTTAAACACAACGTTGATTCATTGCCAGTAGTCCAAAACCCCAGTGATACGCATGTTATCGGAAAAATTACCAAAAACCGTATTTTTAAATATCTGATTGAAACCCTTGCTCCGTAAGCTGTTTGGCGAATACTGCCAGCAGCTTTTTTCGTGTTTAAAAAAACTTAAATGAATTAGGCCAATTTTTGAGTGTAAACGCTTGCAATTTTCGGAACTAAATAATACATTATATAGCGAACATATATAACGTCATATTTAACGGATAGGGGGATTTGTAATGAAACAAATCTACGCGTTTGCAGAAGGCAACATGGAAATGCGGGCTTTATTGGGTGGTAAAGGAGCTAATCTTGCCGAAATGACGAATCTTGGCTTACCGGTTCCTCCGGGATTCACCATGACAACAGCGGCCTGCCATGACTATCAGCAGCAACAAGGTCTCTCAGATGCTTTGCTGGCTGAACTGGATGAGCATTTGCAGGCATTGGAACAGGCTACTGGGAAACGATTTGATGACCCGACCGCACCACTGCTGGTTTCGGTTCGTTCTGGCGCCCCGATTTCGATGCCGGGCATGATGGACACGATTCTGAATATCGGGTTGAATGACCAAACCGTGCAGGCGCTGGCAACGCTGACGGCGGATGCGCGGTTCGCCTATGATAGTTATCGCCGTTTGCTGGCCATGTTTGGCAATGTTGTCTATGGTCTATCGGAAAGTGCGTTCGATGATGTTTTGACCGCGATCAAACGGGAAAAAGGTTACACGTCTGATCTAGCATTAACTACAGACGATTTGCAGCGGGTTATCGAAGCATTCAAGCAGCTGTATACAGACGCAGGTAAATCGTTCCCGCAGTCACCTAAAGCCCAGATTTTGGCAGCCATTGTTGCAGTGTTCGAATCATGGAATAATCGGCGCGCAGTGATTTATCGCCGGGAAAATCACATTCCCGAAGACTTGGGCACAGCTGTTAATGTGCAGACAATGGTGTTCGGCAATGCCGGCGAAGATTCCGGTACCGGCGTTGCGTTTACCCGCGATCCGGCAACCGGCGAACGTGCGCTGTTTGGCGAATATCTTTTAAATGCTCAAGGCGAAGATGTTGTTTCCGGCGTGCGGACACCGCAACCGGTTGCAGTCTTGCATGAACAGATGCCGGAAGTCTACGATCAGCTGGCTGCGATCGCCACGACTTTGGAACAGCATTATCGCGACATGCAAGACCTTGAATTCACAATCGAACACGGCGAGCTATATCTGTTGCAGGCGCGTAACGGAAAACGGACGCCGGCTGCTGCGGTTAAAATTGCCGTTGATTTGGTGAATGAAGGGCTGATTGATCGGCAGGAAGCTTTAATGCGGATTGAGCCAAAATCGCTCAGTGACATGTTGCATCCCGAGTTTGATTCACAGGCACTGGCGGCACATGAAGTTCTGGCCACCGGTTTGCCGGCATCGCCTGGTGCAGCCACCGGCGAAGTTTACTTCACTGCTGCCGAAGCCAAAGCCGCGCACGAAGCGGGTCATCAGGTTATTTTAATGCGGCAGGACACCTCGCCGGAAGACATTGAAGGGATGATCGTCAGTCGGGCAATTGTCACGGCGCGCGGCGGCATGACTTCGCACGCAGCCGTGGTCGCTCGCGGTATGGGCGCAACCGGTGTCGTGGGGGTGCACGCATTAAGTGTTGATGAGCATGCCAAAACCGCAACCGTTGGCGATATTGTTCTCCATGAAGGTGACTGGGTATCGGTCGATGGCACAACCGGTCATCTTTATCGCGGACGCATCACAACCACTGCCGCTATGGTTAAGGAAAGCCTGGCAACCTTGCTGGATTGGGCCAAAGCGGCGAGTCGGATGGGCGTTTATACCAATGCCGACACACCTAAGGATCTGCAGCAGGCGCTGGCGTTTGGCGCAGACGGCATTGGCCTGACGCGGACCGAGCATATGTTTTTCCAGCCAGAACGGTTGTTGCAAATGCGGCGTTTGATTTTAGCCAAAGATGCGGAGGGGCGCAAAGCACCGCTGGCTGCCTTGGAGAAAATGCAGGAACAGGACTTCTACGATTTATATCGTCTGGCGGCAGGTAAAAGCGTCACGATTCGTTTACTGGATCCGCCATTGCATGAATTTCTCCCGCATGATCTGCGCGAAACAAACGAAGTCGCGAATGAATTGGGCTTGGAGCAAAATCAATTGCGCGAGCGGATGGCGGCGCTGAAGGAGGTTAATCCGATGCTAGGCCATCGCGGCGATCGATTAGCCGTTACCTTCCCGGACATCTATGTGATGCAGGTTCGGGCGATGATGCATGCGGTCTTCCGGTTAGCCGATGAAGGCGTTACGGTGACCCCACATATCATGATTCCGCTTACCAACTCGGAAACCGAATTGCGTTGGGTGCGCCGACTTGTCAGCAACGAAATTGAGCAGATGGCGTCTGCTAAAGGCATTCAGGTGACGTATGAAGTCGGCACGATGATCGAAACGCCGCGCGCATGTGTTACCGCTGACATGATTGCCAATGCTGCCGATTTCTTCAGTTTTGGCACCAACGACCTGACCCAACTAACCTTTGGCTACTCGCGGGATGACGTCGGTTCCTTCCTGCCAGACTACCTCGAAAAGAAGATCCTGCCAGCCGATCCATTCCAGACAGTTGATACAGAAGGCGTTGGCGCGTTGATGAAAATGGCGATCGACAAAGGCCGAGCGACTAAAGCAAAACTGCCGATCGGTGTCTGCGGTGAAGTCGGCGGTGATCCGGATTCAGTGGCCTTCTTTGACAGCATCGGCGTCAGCTACGTTTCCTGCTCACCATATCGTGTGCCGGTTGCACGACTGGCCGCAGCTCAGGCAACGCTGCGGGCTACGAAAAAAGCAAAAGCTCGTTCGTAACCACTCGTAGTTGGTGAGAAAATGATCGCGTTCAAATAATCGATATTCTTACAATACGAAAAAGTGCACCCAAGTCAGCAGTGATTTTTGCGATAATCCCTTTATGGTTGTCAGATGAAATATCATAATTCATCTGATGATCATGGAGGGATTTTCTATGCCCAGATCTAAGCATACAGCTCAAGAAAAGTTACTCATATTGGAGGAGTTCAGACATTCGAAGACAAGTATCAGTAGTTTCTCCCGTCAACACGGTCTTGGTGATCGTACATTACAACGTTGGCAGGCGCGCTATGAACGTGATG
>NZ_MSSM01000027.1 GCF_004123795.1 Lacticaseibacillus chiayiensis
GCKCTGGTGGAACGAATTTAAACTGCGGTGGATGGATCGTCATCCAATGGCAAAGACTTACAAGGAATTCGTCCAGCTCGTTGAAGATGGGATCCACTATTTCAATCACGATAATCGTTCAGGACAAAGAGACGGCCTTACCCCAGAAGAATACTGGAATAAGGCCATCTAAAAGCTACCAAAATTTTATATTATTTCATCTGTCAACTTGACAGGGCCGACCGCAAAAACTGACGCCCTTAATCGTTAATCTGACTGATTGGGATCAAGTGTCGCCGTTAACTTTTAGCAGCCAGATCTTTGTTAATCACAATGTTCTGGTACATCCAAGTTGTCATCAGATAATACAAACCGTAAAGTGCGATGAACACTCCGAATGGCACAATGAGATTATCATAAGGCGCTTGCAGAATCATTTTGAACAGTTGTAATCCAAATAAAACGTGGATCATACCAACCACACCTGGCAGGAGGAAAAGAACCCCGATCTCCTGACGAATAGAACGACGCAAAACCTGTGGACGCGCGCCGATTTTTTGTAACATCAGGTAACGGCGCTTGTCATAATTGGCACCGGAAAGAATCTTAAACATCAAGGTTGACGCCAGCATCGCCAAGAACGAAAGACCTAAGAAGAAGCCCATAAAAGTAAGCCCGGAGTACATACCGTTGAGAATCGAATATGACACGAATTTTTGATCGGTATCATTGCCCCATAATTTTGGATATTGTTTTTGCTGCAACGTCACGATCTTTTCAATGGTGTCGTAATTCTGGTTGAAGTTTTTGACTCTAAAGGTTGTTAACGTTTCGGCATTCCCTAGCTTGGCAAATGTCGCATTATCGGTGACCCGAATCTGTTTACCGCGGTTGTTGCCGATGAAAATTCCAAAAGCACCGTAGTATTTGGAAGCAATTTGGTTAAAGTTACGGCTTGTTAATGTGACTGTGCGTAACTTGCCTTTCATGCTTTGATCACGGATCTGAACCTTCAGCGGATGAGCGTCAAGTGCGCGTTGGCTAATATAAACCATTTTGTCATCCGACTTAATCGTATACTGCTGTTTTTCCGTCACGCCTTGTAACTTTTTCATTTCCGCTTGAGTCTGCGCATTCGGTGAGGCCACCGTCAAATCGTAAACCGTGTACTGGCTTGCCAACACCGGAATGTCGTGGGTAAATCCTAAGCCCACGGTAATCGCCCCTAATGCCAAGGCCACCAAAATGGACACAACCGACAGAATCCGCGTATAGTCACGAATCCGAAAACTCAACTGTGACAGCGTGAAGGTGTGCAGCTGTTTGGAAGCAAAGGAGCGGTCGCGTTTCAGCAAAGCAATCAATCCTACAAACACAGCATTAAATAAGAAATAGGTCCCCATCACGATGGTTACCAAAGCTGTCGGAATCGCTTTGAGGCCAATATGAAGCGCATTGGCCATGCAGTAATAGCCAACAGCCAGTAAAATCAAGCCTAGAACGACTTGTAAAGCAAAGATTCCTTTTTTCTGCTTGACCCGATTCGGCGTTTGCGCTTGCCGCAATAGCCGCATCATCGGCATTTTCAGCAACTTAGCCGTGTTGTAAATTGCCGATAAAATGAACAACACAACGAAAAAACCAAATGTCCATAAAATCGCCGGCATCCAGAAAGCGGAAAAACCGGTTGCTTTAGCGTGCAGCGCATGAATCAGCCATTTGCCAATAAAATCCGTTCCAACCAAGCCGATTAAAACGCCAGCGAATGTTGCGAAGAGGCCAATCGCAACAGTTTCAAGAAAAATAAGCTGGCCGATTTTCCGACCCTTGGCGCCGAGCATCATAAACATCGCATAATCACGCTGCCGCATACTCAGCAGAAAACTGTTGGCATAAACAATGTAGACAAACGTAATGATCGCCAGTAACACTGCGCCAAAGCCGAAAATGAACGGTGTGTAGCTAATCGGCGAATTTTGTTTTAAAAAACTGGTGTTGGTCGCCAAGGCCATGAACATATAAAAGACCGCGCTGGCAATCACCAAACCAGAGAATAACACCGCATAGTCACGAAAGCGGTTCTTTAAGCCGCCAAGTGCAAGTTTGCTTAACATAGACCCCGCTCCTTACTTTTGAAATGTGCCAAGGGTTTCCAGAATTTCCTGGTAGAACGCTTCTTGGCTCTTATCGCCGTGCACCAATTCAGATCCGATCTGACCATCTTTAATGAAAAGAATACGGCTCGCATAACTTGCGGAAAACGGATCATGGGTCACGAGTAAAATCGAAACCCCGTGATTTTTGTTTAAGTCATCCATGGTATCTAGCAATTCACGTGCAGCTTTGGAATCCAAGGCGCCAGTCGGTTCATCACCAAACAAAATGTCCGGTTGTTGCACCAAGGCACGTGCAGCGGCAACGCGTTGCTTTTGCCCACCGGATAACTCGGTTGGATAATGATCAAGCACTGCGTTAATGCCTAAAGTTGCCGCAATTTGATCAACCGCCGCTTGTTGCTTTTTGGCACTGACATTTTGCAACGCCAACGGCAAGGCGATGTTTTCACGTCCGGTCAAATTCTCCAATAAATTAAAATCCTGGAAAATGAAGCCGATTTTCTTTGCGCGAAAATCCGAAAGTGCGTTGCCTTTTAGCTTAGTAACATCTTCGCCTTTAATTCGTACGGCACCGGCAGTCGGACGATCAAGCGTACTAAGAATGTTCAGTAATGTTGTTTTTCCTGAGCCAGAAGCCCCCATAATTCCTACGAATTCACCGGGTTCGACTTGGAAACTAACACCTTTTAATGCAGGTGTCTGCTTTTCACCACGTTTACCATAAGTCTTGGTCACATTTTCAACCGTCACAACGGGTTGTCTGTTCATGATAATCCTCCATCTGCTTGTTTACTTTCTGAATAAAGTTATCATACCGGCTCTAGATCGGCATTTCCTGATAATGGGCTAACAAACGCCCTTTTCAACCTAACGTCTTTGTAAGCGACTTTAGTTTTTCTTTACTTGTCTAAGGTGGCTTCTGTTATTTCAAAATAGTTTGGCCAGCGCCCACTAATAGACGCTGTCACATGTAAAAGCCATGCATATTCAGGCAAAAGAAAAACAAGGCCGCGATCTTCCAAACTGCATCAATCTAGACCTTGTTTCTCCTTAGTTTATACACTCGTTGGTTTATTGTAATTTGTCTCTGGCCGCTTTCGGAACGTCCTTAGAAGGAACCCCTTGCCAGCGGGTGATGCCACGTTTTTCGTTGTAAGTCATCTTGAGATAGGCATTCATCTTCAAAGGACGATCCCGGAAAACCTTAAACTTCAGTTGTTTAGCTTGGCCTTTTTCATCATAGCCGGTTAGCTGGTAAGCATATTGCTTGTTGCCTTCGCTGTCATTTGATGCCTTGCCCGTTTCGGTGATCCTCGTATAGTAGCTCGGACCGCCATAGCTAAAATGTTGATAAGCTTTCATGGCACCGAATCCCAGCACGATCAAGGCAATAAGCCCTATTAGCATTTTTTTCAATGTCGTTTCGCCCCTTTTTAAAGTCCAACCGTTGCAGCGATTCGGGAAATGATGGTTCCCACAGCTGTCAGGCTTACAGATAGTTTATCAAGAGAGGCGCGAAATCGAAAAGAGAATTGGCTAACAAATCACAAGATGTAACTAACGGGTTTGTAAGCAGAAATCGCGGTATAAATTGTCAGTACGCAAAAAGCCCATCAGATCAGGCACACTAACAATTGGCGGCAATATGGCCACTGCCAGCTTTACATTTAGTACAAACTGACTGCGCGGACGGTTCATTCATCATGCAAAACGATCTGGCTGGCACTTGCTTCCAAACTCGCCAACACATCCTGCTGTGCGATGAAATCCAGCCAACTTTGCTGCGGATCCCGTTCATCTTCTTCTATGTAGCGTTTCAAGTTGCAATAAGCGCTGCAGATGAACTGCTCCACCATCGCATCAACCGCCTTTTCTTCCCAAGCTAAATCTCTTTTGGTCGCGGGACATCCTTGTGTGGACTTCAACCGTTGATAAACTGTAGCCCGCTGCCGAAAAACGCTGACGGCATGGCAATGGGTCATCACATATTCTTCAAACACTTCATGATTCAAACTTCCGCCTTCTTTAATTGATTGAGCGATTATGCTTGTCATCATTTTAACATGGCGAGCGTTGATTCAGGATGTGGCGCCGGTGACGGTATATTTTCAGCCTCCATTTGGCATCATGTGGCACGATTTTATGATCAACCAATATCTTCTTTCTCTCTCAGTACAGTTCAAGCTACTTTAAGCCATAACTTCTTCCACCCCTATCACGATTAGAATAAGTGAAACGGGAATCAAAACAATGCCAAAAAATAAAGAAGCCCGTCGGTAAGGATTGTTTACGCCAAGACGCTTAAAAAACCACCCTGCCAATAGAACAAGAAGCATGATACCAAATGGCGAATCTCCAAGCGTCTCTTGTGCATCATTTTCACGAAGCTTCAAAAATGCCCCTACAAACACGCAACTGTTGAAGGCGCAGAGGAACCCGAGTAATAATGTGAACATGTCATCATTCCTTGTTTTGTCTAAACCTGGGTTGCGTATCAAAACTCAATGTTTAAATGTGCTAGCTAAACTCATCCGATTAACCTGGACAACTAAAGTTCACTCCGCCTAACTAAATCAACTGCCGCATCGCACGTCGCCTCAAACTCAATACCGCGTGCATATTCATTGCGCTCTTGATATGCTTCCCATAAACTTTTCAAATTCTGGTTATCCCGCAGAGATTGAATCGTTGAGATATAACTTGGCAACAACATCCCTGTGCCCCGAAGCTTTGTGGTCGTTCGCAATGCCGACTTTAACGTCTTAAAGTCAATGTTTTGAATTTGCACTTTATCAAACAAATACAAATCGTAATAGTCTTTCAATCGCGTGTTCAAATCTATTCTTGCCACCATTGATTCCAATTTTTCCGATAGAATCGTCTCCACATTGTACGCCATGATTGTAATATTCTGATCATTGAATATGGTGCGATGATGCCATAAAATTTCACGTGGCGTAATGACATCTCCAGTTGAAACATCGATACTTGTCACAATCTCGCTGGCAAATATTTTGGCTTGTACTTTAACGCGAAAACCTGAATAGTCGGCAGCAGCAACCCGAATATCGTTAATTTTAGTGATCCGCATGTTAATGTCACTCTCAGGGTCATTCATATCTGCGATTTCCGAGAAAACTTTGATAACCTTTTCCTTGGTAACAGGCAGTCCCTTGATTGACGTATCAATATCACGTGTTGAACGGGTATCAACGCCCAACATGGATGCAATCAAAAGCCACCCTTTAAAATTAAATTGTCCCGATACCTTGATTTAGAAATCCGATAGACAATCTCATCCAGCACAACTTCCTGCATCAACAATTGCGGGTCAAGTTGTTTTTGTTTTGCCATATTTCTAACTTTCGCCTTGAACTGCTGACCGTTGGTGACGCCAAGTTTCATAAAAGTACCTCCATATATGTCCTAATTTGGTCTTTCACGTTAAAGATATCAGCGTATTCACTTAATCGATGCAGGTTCTTATTTTTCATCCTTGAAAATGACACCATTGCTTGCTGAATCGTTTCTGCATCTGATCGATCGCGCGTTCTTAGAATATCGCATAATGTGCGTTCAACGTTATAAGTTCGCACCAGATGCTGACCCGGACTTTTAACAAGTTCTGCACCAAGTTCATACCACGCTAAATTTTGACGATAGACCTTAACCGGATATTGATTGATCTTAGTTGGGTGATAGTTTTGTGGAAAGTTCATCTCATACGTGCCTGGAGCCCGATCAGTCATATCATGTAAAAATAATGCCGTATCCTTAAAATAAATCCCCTTGCGAAACCGATACTGCAGAATATACATGTTATCTTCAAAAATAGCCGGATCAATGTACACACCACGATCCACCCGTTCTAATTTTCCGGCTCGAGTTAGTTCTCCGAGTATATGTGGATCAATTCCCGCCTGATCAATTTGTCGTCGGGTTACCTGACCATTATTTGCATGCAGCAATTCGCTTATAGCATCTAGTTGCATTGTCTCATCTCCCACATTCAAACATCATTATAGAACACAACTATGTTTGATCGTGTAGTTTAATCAAAAACTAAAAATGTCGTGTCAAAATTTAGCGTCATAAAAATTGCCTGGACTGGATGAAGGCAATCGTTGACCCATTGCAAATTTTTTAAAGCAACAAAAAACACCTTCTCGAAATTTCGAGAAAGTGTTGAACTCCAAATATTGATCGAATGATTAACGCTTGGAGAATTGTGAAGCCTTACGAGCCTTCTTCAAACCGTACTTCTTCCGTTCCTTCATACGAGGGTCACGGGTCAGCATGCCGGCCTTCTTAAGTGGGCCGCGGAAGTCAGGATCAACGGTCAACAAGGCACGGGCAATGCCGTGACGAGTTGCGCCAGCTTGGCCAGAGAAACCGCCGCCATTGACGTTAACAAGAACGTCGTAGCTGCCAGTAGTTTCAGTAATGCCAAATGGCTGCGTTAAATCGGTGATCAGGTTTTCATATGGAAGGTAGTCGCGAACGTCTTTACCGTTCATCGTGATCTTGCCGGTGCCAGGAACCAAACGGACCCGGGCAACGGAGTTCTTGCGACGACCTGTACCTGCGTATTGTACTTGTGCCACAGTTATTGCCTCCTTAGATTAAGTTTGAAATGTCGAGTACTTCTGGCTTCTGTGCCAAATGCGGGTGTTCCTCCCCAGCATAGACATGAAGCTTCAAGAATTGCTGATGGCCAAGTGTATTCTTGGTCGGAAGCATCTTCTTAACAGAATATTCAACCAGACGTGCCGGGTTATCCCGTAAAAGATCCCCAGCGATTTCATGTTTCAAACCACCTGGATGCTGACTGTGACGATAGTAGATCTTGTCTGAGGCTTTTTTGCCAGTCAACTTTAGCTTCGAAGCGTTGATGACGATCACATTGTCACCGGTATCAACGTTTGGTGTGAATTGCGGCTTGTTCTTACCACGCAAGATCGAAGCAACGACGGATGACAGACGACCCAACGCAATATCCGTTGCATCGATCACATACCATTTACGTTCGATTTCACCTGGCTTAGCCAAAAATGTTGTACGCACGATTTGTTTCCTCCATAATTCTGTGCTTGTTTGAACACGTTAAGTTTCCGGGGCTTATCGTGGGGCAAACAATACCAGCTACTAGAATACCAACGATTCAGGCCTAAGTCAATGTTAAATTACAGCACGACGCCACAAGTGAGCGTAATCGGTTGGCTTTTTCACATCATCCCAAAGCTTTTGCCGTTAGACCCCAATCTTCCGCACCAACGCCTGCCAGGAAGATTGCGAACCAGTAACGATCGAACCATGTGCCGTTATTCCGTCATGAAGCCGAGCAAGTTGCGATTGACTAACCCGACTCCGAACCGTTATCTGCAAGTCTCCTTGCTGCAACTGGTTCGCTGACGGTATCTGCGTAACTTTTCCGATGAGTAAAAGTGCATCCCCAGCATCCGGTGTGATTTTTACACGCACCTGCTGACCACGTTTAACGCTAGAAACGTCCTTTTTTGTGACCTTCAAGTTGAAGTTGATTGAAGATTGGTGATTTTGCTCAGGTAAAATCCGGCCAATCACCTGTTTTTTCCCAACGATTTGCTGATCAGCAGCCGCTGACTGGCGAAAATAGATCAGCCCTGTAACTGGTGCTTTAATGGTTTGCGGTTGGCTAGCGTGCCTTAAGTCATCGTATTTTGCCTCAAGCTTTTCAAGGGTTTGTTGGATGCGCTTCGCGTCCGCTGCGATTGTTTGCTCAGTTATGCTTTGCAAAGTCGTTAACAAGGTTTCTGCACCGACTTGGCTAGTTCCTGTCGTTTGTTGATTCTCTCGTTGCTGTGCTTGCAAGGCAGCCAATTGTTTTTGTCGATCATTTAACCTACCTTGCAACTGAGCCAAATCTTGGTCCTGAATTGACGCTTTTTCTGCATCACCTGCCATGGCGACTGCCCGCTGATAATGTTGATAAAAACCAGCATAAGGATTGTCGGGGGCAACACTTCCTTGACCGCGAATGGCAGCTTCAGCAGCTTGTACCTGACCGATCTCGTTCATCGTCTGAGCGATCATCGTTGTCAGTAGCTGGGCAACTTCCTGCTTTTTGTTATTAAGCGCCTGGTCGCCACTCGCCTCATTCCCAGATAACGTCTGCATCACCATTTGCCGTTGGTTTAAATAAGTCTGTAACACTTCTTGATAACCAAATTCATCGGCCTTTGAAAAAAGATTTCTATTTTGGTCAACGCTTTGTTCGAGCATTTGCAATTGCCTTTGCTGTTTTTTTAGGTCAGTTATCTGACTAGCCAGATCGTCAGCTCGCTTTGGATCACCGGTTGAGCGATAAACCAAAATAGACTTACTTTTGCGAACTTTTTGACCAACTTGCATCATGACTCGGGTGATGGTCGCTGGCCCTTGTACATAAAGCGCACGACCTCGCTGACTGGTAGCAATGGTGCCATTTGCCTGCGCAACTTTTTCTTGTTTGGTAAGGACCAGAAGTAGAACCATGAAACAGACAAACGCGATGAGTGGTAAGACGATCCAGCGCTTAAAATGCTTGAAGCGATGAGTGAAATCAGTTGTCGTCATCAATTGATTTTCTTTCTGGCTCATGGCGACTACCTCCTCAACATTTGGGCATAATACCCGCGTTTGCCAAACAACATCGAATAGCTTCCTTGTTCAACGATTTGGCCATTAACCAACACAACAATTTTATCAGCATTACGGGCTAGCTGCGGCTGTTGCGTCATTAAAATGATCGTTCGATCTTTTAGGGCAAACAGGCGATTAAGAATTTGATCAGCCACGGCACTTTCGATCTGGCTAAAAGTCCCATCGAAAATAAGCACTTTCGCCGGCGATAATAAGGCCCGAGCGATTGCCAACCGCTGCTTTTGGCTTGCTGTTAGAGTTGCAGTATCGGCATCAACCAGTGTATAAACGAGGTTCGGCAGGTTTGTAATGTCATCGGCAATTTCGGCCGTATCACAAGCAGCATCCATGTCCTCATCGGTCACATCTGATCGATTGCCAAGGCGCAAGTTGTCAAGGATGGAGCCGGAGAAAATCACCGGCTGTTCTGGAACATAGATAACATATTGTTGTAATAGCGATAAGCGAATGTCATTGATATTCGTTTGATTAAAAGTGATCGTCCCACTGCCGGCATCAAGTGGCAATAAACCGCCGATTAAACGTGCTAAAGTCGTTTTGCCGGCTCCACTCACGCCCACGACTGCCATGGTATGATTTGGCATAATCGTTAAATCAATCTTTTGTAAAACGGGATGCTTTTGCTGGTAGCCGAACGTAACCTGGTTTAATTTAATCGTCCCAGTAATTTGTCGTGACTCACTGACGCGGCGTTGCTGCTCAGCCGTATTATTTGACGGAAGATCACGCAAACGACTTTCGGCAACGCCAATTAACTCCCTTTGCGGCTGCAACCGCACCACTTGTGTCAAGTGACCGATCAAGTAAACAAACAAGGCAGCAAATGCTAACAATTGACCGAGACTAAGCTGCTGCATTAGGACCATGTCGGCACCTAGCCATAAAAGACTGACCGTTAAGATGAAATGGAACGCCTGCAGCACCGCGCGTTGGAGTTGCACAAACTGTAGCTGGGCAAACTTTTTATGTAGATCATCGGCAAACCTCTGATCAACCCGTCGAAAAAGATCTGGTTCGGCACGCAATGCCTTCATTGCCTCAACGCCACGAAGGCCTTCAGCAATTTCGGTGTTAGCCGCCACACCGGACTGAATCGTGGCGTAACCAGCTGCCCGCAAGCGATCACGGGAAAGCCACATCAGTAAAGCATCCCCAAATACAGCCAGAACTGCTAGTAACGCCAACTTCCAGTTCATAACAATCAATAAAACAAGTAATATTGTCGCAGCAAGCGTTTCAAGCCACTGAGTCACAAGTGTTTTGGCAGCAACCCCAATGAGCCGACTTACTTCCGCGACTTCGGCAGTGAGCGTTTGCCGCTGGCGATTCAAAAAAGGCAAAGGCATCGCGTATAACCGGCGGACATAGGCCAAAGTCACATCAATCATGAGCCGTTGATCCAGCATCCCTAACAAAAGTTCACGGCCCCATGTCACCGCTGCTTCAAAAAGACCTGCCCCCATTAGTGCGAGCGCCATGATAACTAAAGGCGTCATTAATCCATTCGGCAGATAAGTATCCACAATGGTCTGGAAGAAAATAGCCCCTGCAACACTGATACCTGTCGTCGCTAGCATCGCAAATATCAAATGTACCAAAGCCACTTTTTGTTGCAAAATCAGCGCTTTAATCGTCTGTAAATGTGTTGAAGGCATTTTAACGGCTGCATGCCTCAGCCTCGGCTTAATAAGGGCACCAGCCGCTGTCCACGTTTGGTCGAATTGTTGATAGGATAACCACTTAACGCCAACTGTCACATCAGGATCCGCTACCAACAAATGCCGTTTGGTGATTTTGAAGACAACAGCAAAGTGCTGCTGCCCGTTCTTTGCGTCTCGGCTCGCCACAATCAGTGGTGTTTCGTTTAAACGCTTCGGAGTAATGCTGCTAACACTTTTCGCTGTGAAATGAAGTGCCTCGGCAGCATGAATCAAGTCATCTAGTGTCGTTCCAGTCTGGTCAACTTTAGCCAGTGCCCGCAAACGCACTGGCAATATCTCCGACCCATAAAATTTCAAAACCATGCTCAAAGCTGCAACACCGCTTTCTCGCGGGTCAGCTTGTGGCACATAGTCACACCGATTGAAGTGCCTCACCCAAAAATCCCCGGTAACCCTCATGTGTGTGCTCCCCTTGTCACTATGCTTGATCAGCATTTAATTAACATTAAGCTTATCACAAAATATTAAAATATTTGTCATTAAAAAACAGCTAAGGCAATTAAGCTCACAAACATAAAAGGTCGCCATGTTACTTTTTCCCGTCCGTTCGACTAACGCCAGTACAGAACATCTGCAACGCCCGATCAAGTGGCAGTTGTTGTTGAAAGCCGCCGTTTTCTGAAATATTAGACGGTCGCAAATAAAAAGCTAGAATGTTTAAAAAATATAGCGTGACTTCGCGAGGCTGATATGCCTCCAGTAATTCAGATTGAAAACCGGCAAAAAAGTGGTCTAATGGCGCAAGCAGACTATTCTGCCAGGCTTTAAAAACTCTTCCCCGCGCGCTGGCCTTCAAAGTGGCAATATCGTGAATCACCATTTGCAAGTTCATATCATTGTCGTCGGTCAGAATATGTCCTAAATGGTTCACCTTAGCGACTAGGTTGCCACTGCTGGTTTGTGCCGATGCAATTTTGGCCGCCATGTTATCACTCACCTGCATCACCACTGCCAAGTACAGTTTTTCTTTGGTGCCGAAGTAATGATAAAGCAACGGTTGCTGCACGTTGCTAGCTTCAGCAATCATCCGCGTGGTGACACTGGCATAGCCGTTGGTCATAAATAAATTCTGTGCCTCGGCCAAAATACGTGCAATGGTTGCCTTCTTTTGCTTTTCTCGTTGATTCATTTTTACCAAGCCCTTTTTATTTATCAACTGATAAACGAGTGCTATAATGATTTTACAAAATTCAAACGGAGGTGATCGAAATGTTTCTTGCCATTAAAGAAATTCTGCACAACAAGGCGCGTTATCTTTTAGTTGTCGTCACGTTCGTCCTCATTGCCTACCTGGTCTTCTTCCTGACGGGTCTGGCAACCGGCTTAGCACGCAATAACCGTACTGCGATTGACGCCTTGCCTGGTAATTATGTGTTAATGTCCAAATATGCTAACAAAAACCTGCTGAGTTCCAGCTTGACTAAGCAGCAAGTTGATAAAGTCGCTAATAAGCACACCGCTGTGCTCGGCCAGGTTTCTGTGGTCGCCGAGAATACTAGCACAGATAAGAAAGTCAATAGCAACGTTTTTGGCATTAATCTTACTGGTAAGCTGAAGCCGACTGTCACTAGTGGCCGTATGCCGAGAAACAATCATGAAGTTCTGGCCGACGATAGTGTTACCAACGAAGGCCTGCATAAGGGTGATCGCATCACGCTCAATGGTAGTGACCAAAAGTACCGAATTGTCGGTTTCACCCATGATCGCCGCTTCTATACTGTACCTGTATTTTATACAACTTTGGCAACTTTTCGCCAATTAAAATACGGCCAAGCCAACGTGGCCAACGCTTCAATCGTCATCAGTACCCGCCCTTTCAAGACGATTCCCGCAAAAACCCAACAAATTAATCGGGCGACTTTGATTAACAACATTCCTGGTTATACCGCCGAAACGTCCACATTCGCGCTGATGATTGGTTCCATGATCGGGATTATGTTACTGATTATCGGCATTTTTATGTATATTCTCACAATTCAAAAAATTTCGATGTACGGCGTCATGCGGGCGCAAGGTATTCGTACCCGCTCCATTATCGCTGCGTTGTTCTGGCAGATTCTGATTCTTGCCGTCGTCGGGGTTGGTATTGGCGCCGGGTTGCTAGGAATCACTCAGTTTATTCTGCCAAAAAAAATGCCGTTCTATGCCAATCCGACACTCTTCTCAAGTATTGCTGCCGCACTGGTTGTCATGTCATTAGTCGGCGGATTATTCTCATTGCGCCGCATCATTAAAGTTGACCCATTAGCTGCCATCGGAGGAGGGGAATAGCATGACCAATCTCGTTGAATTAACCCAAGTAACGAAAATTTACGGCAGCGGCCGCACTGCAGTCACGGCCTTACAACCAACTGATTTTGTTCTGAAAGCAGGCGAATTTGCCGCGATTATCGGCCCTTCAGGCTCAGGAAAAACCACACTGCTCACAATTATCGGTAATTTACAACGTCCTAGTGGCGGCAAGGTCATCATCAATCATCAAGACACCACACATTTCACAGAACATCAACGGACTGACCTGCGTTTCAACACATTCGGCTTCATACTGCAAGCCAGCAATCTGATTCCCTTTTTAACTGTCAAAGATCAGCTAGCATTAGTCGATCGGTTCAATCACCATAAACAGCACAAAATGTCGAAAAGTGAGTTGTTCGACATGCTGGGAATCACCGATCTTGCTAGTAACTACCCGGCTGCACTTTCTGGTGGTGAACGCCAGCGGGTGGCCATCGCTCGAGCATTGTACAATGACCCGCCGATCGTCTTGGCCGATGAGCCGACCGCCAGCCTAGACACCAAGCGCGCGCTGCAAGTCGTGCAACGACTCGCCGACATTGCCCACAATACCGATCGTGGCGTCATCATGATCACCCACGACACCCGACTACTTGATCCCGTCGATACCGTTTATGAAATGCGCGACGGCCACCTTAAAGCCCTCCCCAATTCCAGTTTGGAAAAGATTCAGGAAACCGCGATTTAGTCAAAATTATTTAATTTTTAGCACTCAATTAAAAACAGTGCTAAAAATTTGCATCATTAACCGGTAAAAGGCTTATAATGAACCTGTATCAAAATTGAGTCTAAATCATGGAGGTAATTCATTATGGCATCAGTAGATCCTGAAAAGACATTGTTTCTCGATGAACCAATGAACAAGGTATTTGACTGGAGCGACAGCGAAGCACCTGTTCGTGACGCGCTGTGGGATTATTACATGGAAAAGAACAGCCGCGACACCATCAAGACCGAGGAAGAAATGAAACCAGTCCTCGACATGTCTGACGATGAAGTCAAGGCACTGGCAGAAAAGCTCCTCAAAAAGTAATCACAAAAAGCTAAACATCATGAACCCCCAACCGCAAAGACGGAAGGGGGTTCTTTTGGTGTGAGCGTGAACTGGCGCGGTTAGGGGCCGGAGTGTAAGTGGCCTTGGGCGTGATGGCGCTCCTTGCCATTGCGACCAAGGTTCTTACATGCAGGCTCCTGTGCCAGTGAGCGCGTTATTGAGCGCCAGCAGGAGCGCTTAGAAATCGGAGTGTAAGTGGCTTTGAAACCCAAATGACCCGGGTTTGGCCATCACACCCGAGGTCCTTATGTGTAGGTTTCTGAGCTGGTGAGCGCGTTATAGAACATCAAAGTCCCTTACTTAATTACTTCTAATAGAACAACATCCCCTCATCGTGGTCACTTTTGCCATTGCGCCTGAAGCCCTTATACGTAGGTTTCTGGGCTGGTGAGCGCGTTATAGAACATCAAAGTCCCCCTAAACAATTGCCTTTAATACCCCCCTGACAAGCACATTTCCCCCAAAACAGCTTTTCCTTGACCCCAACGCAACGTCACCCTTTAAAGTTATAATAGTCCAAGGGAGGCACGTCATGATCTACTCAACCAAACAGCTCGCCAATCTCGCTGGCGTCACCGTCCGAACGTTACGCTACTACGACAAGATCGGCCTACTGCAGCCGCATCGCAATCCGCTCAACCAATATCGCGTTTATACACAGACAGAAGTTAATCGCTTGCAAGTCATCCGGTTCCTACAGCTCTTCGAAATGCCTCTAGCCACAATCAAAAATCTACTAGATGGCCCAACCGATCAACTAACCGTCGCCCTAACCCGTCAGCGCAAACAAATCATGGCAAAACGCGACCAACTAAGTTTACTGTTGCAAACCTTGGATCAAACTTTAGAAAAAGGGGTCGACACGATGACAGATGATGAGAAGTTCGCAGCGTTCAAAGAGCAAGCTATTAACAACAATGAACAAACTTTTGGCAAAAAAATCCGTGAACAGTATGGTGAGGATATCGTGAATGCCAGTAACGAAAAATTCCGCAAAATGTCGCAAGCACAAGTAGCAAAACTCACTACATTGCAGCAAAAGATTCTAGATGAATTAAAGCCACTTGTCGGTACGACCGACTTCAACACGCCAGAAGCCAAACATCTTTTCAAGCTGCATAAACAATTTCTGCAGCTCACTTGGCCATCCGAACAATACTCGCCAAAAGCCCATCGCGGTCTTGCTGCCATGTATGTTTCGGATCCACGTTTCAGCAAATATTATGAAGATGGTACCGGTAAAAAAGGTGCCGCTGAGACGCTCAACGCCATTATTCGCCATTACACACGGTAGTTTGGAAAGTTCGACAATTTTGTCTTCTGAATGCGAAAAAAGTCATTAAATGCAAGTCAGAAATCAAGATTGACAAAAAGGATGGTGACATAGTGTCACCATCCTTTTTGTCAATCCTATTGGTTGAATAGTCGCTTAAATTCATTTTGCGCTTGAGGAAATGCGCCGCCAAGTCAGTAATAAACTTCCTTCAAATACAATCCCGAAGCCGGAGCCGTTCCTCTCGCCTGTTGTCGATCCTTAACCGCAAAAAGCCGTTCAAAATCATGGACTTCGCGCCGGCCGTTACCAATCTCGAGCGCCGTGGCGACCAGTATTCGCACCATGTTGTACAAGAAGCCGTTGCCATAAAATTCAAAAATCAGTTCATTTGTTGCCGTATCTTCGCGAACCGTGGCCTCGTAAATCGTCCGAACCTTATCTTTAATCACACCTCCACTGGCTGCGAAACTCGTGAAGTCGTGCGTTCCGATGAGATCCTTTAAGGCTACTTCGATTCGCGCAACATCCAGCTTATAAGGATAGTGGCCAGTGTAAAGCCGATTAAACGGATTTGTGTAATAGCCGCGCGCAACCCGATACATGTAACGCTTACCTTTAGCCGAGTATCGCGCATGAAAATCCGCCGCAACAATTTCCGCCTTCAAAATCTCAATATCTAAAGGCATTAGCGAATTCATCGCTCGCAGCATTGACTCTGCAGGAATATTTCCCGGGTAATCAAAGCTAATCACCTGGCCCAAAGCGTGAACGCCTGAATCGGTACGTCCGGAACCATCCACATGCACCGGTTGGCCTTTCGTCATTTTAGTCAAGGCATTTTGCAACACGCCTTGGACCGTCCGTTGTTTTGGCTGAACCTGATAGCCGGCAAAGTTAGTGCCATCATAAGCCAATGTCACTTTATAATGCGTCAAAAACTATATTTCCTTTCTAATACGCCCGCAGCAAAAGCAACAACCCAGTCAAAACCGCCATACCAGCGGCAGCTATCCAGTCGCGCTGGTGGTAACGCAAAATCCGATACTTCGTGCGATCGTCGCCACCTTGATAGCCACGCGCCTCCATCGCCGTTGCCAGTTCATCCGCAGTGGTAAAACTAGAAACAAACAGTGGAATCAGCAATGGCACGACAGCCTTCATCTGTTGGAAAATGTTGCCTTCACCGAAATCAACACCGCGCGCACGCTGCGCATTCATAATTTTAGTCGTCTGATCCATCAGTGTTGGTACGAAGCGCAAGGCAATTTGCAAAACCAACGCCAGCTCAGTGACTGGTACCCGAATCACGCGTAATGGCTTGAGCAAGCTTTCAACCGCATCCGCTAACGACAAAGGCTGTGTCGTCAACGTTAGCAAGGTCGACATGAAAATGATCAGCACAAACCGAACGAAAATAAAGGCACCATTGATCAACCCGAGCTTCGTGATCCACAACCAGCCCCAATGCCAGTAAACCATACCGCCGCGCACAAATAAAACCTGGAGAGCAACGGTAAACAGAATCAACCAAATCAGCGGGCGCACCCCACGCAGGAAAAAACCAATCCGAATACCAGATAGCCAAATCATGAATAAGGTGGCAACGAACATCATTAAATATGTCTGCCAGTTGTTGGCGAGAAAAACAATCCCGATATAATAGAAGCTCGCCATTAATTTAGTCCGTGGATCCAACTGATGAATCCATGAATGACCCGGAATATACCGGCCAAGCAACAGTTTATCCATGCTGGCCACCCCCAATCTGTGGCAACAGCTGATCAGCCAGCTCCGTCTCGGTTAACGGCCGGGGATCGAAATGGAATCCTTTTGCTATCAATTGTTGGGCCATTTGGGCGGTTTTAGGCAGCCCCAACTGGTTGGCTTTCAACCATGCCGGGTCACTGAAGATTTCCCGCGGCGTGCCCGTTTTAATTAGGCGTCCCTCAGCCATCACCCAGACGGTGTCGGCATAATCAGCCACGTCATCCATTTGATGGGTCACCAGGACAATGGTTTGGCCTTGTTCCCGATGTAGGCGTTCAAACATTGTCATCATTTCATGGCGACCAGCCGGATCCAATCCAGCCGTGGGTTCATCAAGCACCAAAACTTCAGGCTGCATCGCCAATACCCCGGCAATGGCAACCCGCCGCATTTGCCCACCAGATAAATCAAAAGGCGACTTTTCTAACACATCATGCGGCAATCCAACCATGGCGACCATTTTGTCAGCCAACGCCAAAGCGTCCTTTTCACTCACACCGAAATTCTGCGGACCAAACGCAATGTCTTTGGCGACAGTTTGTTCAAACAACTGGTTTTCGGCAAACTGAAACACCATGCCAACTTTTTGCCGCAATGGTTTTAAATTTTTATTATTCGTTTCGTTGGTGATCACCTTGTCACCAATTGTCACCGTACCAGATGTGGGCTTTAACAACGCATTCAGGTGCTGAAGAATAGTTGATTTGCCAGATCCTGTATGCCCGATAATCGCAGTATAGCTGCCATCATGAATCGTGCCGGAGACATCTTTAATACCGTCACCGGCGAAAGGCGTACCTGCCTGATAGGTAAAGCTCACATGGTCGAATGTAATGTCCACAGGTAGTCTACCAACCTTTCATTGTCCAAATATGCTTTCGGCATTGCCACCCCACGCTGAATCAAGGCATCTTTTAGCTTCTCCGAATACGGAACGTCCAATCCCAAGCGCAACAAATCCGTACCATGGGCAAAGATATCGCTCGGCGTCCCAATTTCGTTAATTTTACCGTCGTTAAGCAAAATAATCCGATGAGCTACCGCGGCTTCGTCAATATCGTGCGTAATCGACAGGACAGTCAGGTTAAGTTCGTCTTTTAACTCACGAATGACCCCTAAAACTTCCTGGCGACCAGCCGGATCCAACATTGACGTTGATTCATCCAAAATAATAATCTCCGGCCGCTGGGCAATAATACCGGCAATCGCAACTCGTTGCTTTTGACCACCTGACAACCGCGCCGGCTCCCGATCGGCAAATGCTGTCATGCCAACCCGTTCCAGCGACTCGTCAACGCGTTTAACCATTTCATCACGGGGAACACCCCGATTTTCCAAGCCAAACGCGACATCATCAGCCACCGTTGCGCCAACAAATTGATTATCAGGATTTTGAAAAACAATGCCGACTTTAGCGCGAATGTCCCAGACTGTTTCTTCGCTGAGCGTCATTCCGGCGACTTCGACCGTGCCCGACTCAGGCGCCAGCAACCCATTCAAATTCTTAGCCAGCGTACTTTTGCCGCTGCCATTATGCCCGATAATGGCCAGCCATTCACCCTTAGCTACATCAAAAGAAACATCCGTCAGAGCTTGATGTTTTGCTTCGGGATAAGTGTAATTCAAGTGTTGAACACGAATGACGTTGCCCACGATGCCCCTTCTTCCTACGCTTTGTATACCGAACAATAATACCATATTTTACTGAGTTGTTGGGAATAAGCACTTGCACTCATATGATCAATTGGTGACCGTAATGCTGCATAGGTATTTGTCCCATTTTATAGACTTTTTGTCCCAAACCGTGTTATTCTGTTTTTGAGGTGAAACCCCATGAAAAAAAAGGACATCATCAACCTAATCAAAGCTCACTACGATCAGGATGAGCTTCTATTTCGCAGTACGACCAATGATATAGCCCGGGACTTTGATGCCAGTGGTGACCACCAACTGGCACAATACATCATGACCTTCTTGTCAAGCGCCAATACATTTGTGCCGCAAGCGTATACGTTCGAAAGCCCGTTCTTCAAGACTGTCAACACAAATACCGGCGCACTCCCTCTGCCAACACCCATTGCAGACGACATTAAGGGAATCATCAATGCTGTCAATCACCACGTCGGCATTCATAAGTTTCTTTTTGAAGGTGCTCCTGGTACCGGTAAAACCGAGTCCGCCAAACAAGTTGCTCGGCTACTTTCTCGTAAACTCTACATGGTCGATTTTAACAGCCTGATCGACAGCATGATGGGGCAAACTGCTAAGAATATTGCAGCAGTTTTCAATGAAATCAACCGCATGCCCGCGCCTGATCAAGCAGTTATTTTATTCGATGAAATTGACGCAATTGCACTGGATCGTGTGAATACCAACGATCTCCGAGAAATGGGTCGAGCCACCTCCAGCGTTTTGCAAGCGCTTGATCGCGTCAATGAAGATGTTGTCGTGATTGCTACCACTAACCTCTATAAACAGTTAGACCGCGCATTTATTCGTCGTTTCGACAGCGTTATTGACTTTGATCGTTATACTCAGGAAGACAAGCTGGACATCGCCGGGATTCTGTTGAATAACGACTTAAAGAAATTCAAAAATGCCAGCAGGGATATGAAGCTCGTTCGTAAGATTCTTAACAGTATGCCCAGTATTCCTAATCCTGGTGAATTAAACAACCTGCTTAAAGTATCCTTGGCCTTTAGTGACCCAGACGATCCTCAAGATTACCTCCGGCGATTATACCGAACAACGCAAAATATCAGTGAGATGCCTAGCTTCCTGCAACTCAAAAAACAAGGCTTTACACTCCGCGAAATCGGCGTATTAACCGGTGTTTCTAAGAGCCAGGTCGCGCGTGAATTGAGAGGTGCTTCCGATGAATGATGTCTTGACGTTAAAGGGCAAATTTGAGCATCGCAGTAATTCCGGCGGTGGAGGCAGCCCGCGATTACCCCAAGATACACATGTTTCAGCTGACCATGTTCTTAGTCTAATTCAGGATCTGAAAACCACCCAAGCTTTCTGGAAAAAGAACAATTTATTAGACAAATATCTAATTAGTGCCCATTACATTAAAGTCGCTGCCAAAAGCAATCGTATTCAAGGCTTTTTTGCGTATCACAAGGAAAACCCCAACAACGCGATTGTCGGGGCCAAATTTGCGGCTGGGCCAGTCCATGTCATCACTTATTTTGTCTCGCCCGAAAGTGTCAGCCGTTCAATCGTCATCGCTACCCAAGTGGCAACCATTCTGGAAGCTGAGTTTGGTGGTGCCACCACGGCCGAGACTTTTAACAATCCCAAGTCATTTGCGTCTATTGATTTCAAAAAGTACAGCATTCCTAAAACAACTTTTCAACAATTTGTGGTTGATGCACATTATGTGGACCACTTTGGTATCGAATCCGGGCGCTTACCACAAATGCAAAGTGCCATCGTTTCGCTCTATGACACCCAGCAGCCAATTCTGCCACTGTTAAAAAAACTCGGTATCACTGCCGATAGACTCGATATGTTGGACGATACAACTATCAGGCTTGATGCAGGTGAAGTGACAATGCTTATGGAAAAAGCCCCATTCCTTGTCGCTATGGCTACGACAGATCTTTCCAAATTGTCACCAACTGCTTTTCATGATCCGGAAACGTTAACTATGGGCCAGATTCCCGAACCTAAGAATGAACCTACGATTGGCGTCATTGACACGCTCTTCGATGATCATGTGTATTTCAACAAATGGGTCACCTACACACAAATGATTGATCCTAACATTCCCATTGATCGTGGTGATTATTACCATGGAACCGCGGTCACATCAATCATAGTCGATGGATCAAGTCTGAATCCGTCACTCGATGACGGCTGCGGACGCTTCAAGGTACGTCATTTTGGCGTTGCTACTAGCCGCGAGTTCAGTTCTTTTGAGGTCATCAAGTCGATTAAACAAATCGTTGCCTCCAATCCTGACATTCATGTGTGGAATTTATCACTGGGATCAAAAAACGAGGTAAACCCAAATTTTATCTCAGCGGAAGCATCTGTTTTGGATCAGCTACAGTACAAATACAATGTTATCTTCGTTATCGCGGCAACCAATAAGGAAGCTGCAGATGCTCCAAAAAGAATCGGCGCCCCAGCTGATTCCATTAACTCGTTGGTGGTAAGTTCCGTGGATAGACATCAACAGCCAGCAGCCTACTCACGTGAAGGAATCGTCCTTGAATTTTTCACCAAACCCGATGTGAGCTATTACGGCGGCGTGGGCAATGATTTAATCCGCGCGGTAGAACCCATCAGCGGCGGTGTCCAGGTGGGTGGCACATCGTTCGCTGCGCCTTGGATCAGCCGCAAACTTGCTTATCTAATTGAAGTGCTTGGACTAAGTCGTGAAGTCGCTAAAGCAATGGTGGTCGATTCAGCGATCGGCTGGCATCCAGAACTGAGCAAGCAAGCACTTGCTTTGCGCGGCAACGGGGTCGTGCCACTAAACATCCAAGACATCCTGCACACAAGGGATGATGAAATTAAATTCGTCATTCAAGGTGCCGTGACGCAATGGGAAACCTACAACTATCAATTGCCCGTTCCCGTTGTGGCTAACAAACAACCGTACGTGGCGAAGGCAACATTGTGCTATTTTCCGAAATGTTCGCGTAACCAAGGCGTTGATTACACGAATACAGAGCTTGACCTTTATCTTGGTCGTATCAACGACAAAGGCAAGATCAAAAGCATTAACGAGAATGTCCAAAGTTTTGATAACACTCACCGGGTGAACGAAAGTGATGCCCGCGAGAATTTTCGCAAGTGGGACAACATCAAACATATTAGTGAAGTGTTGAAACCTAACGCCCGAGCGAAAAAGGTATATTCGAATCCAATGTGGGGAATCAGTTTAAAAACCAAAGAACGTCTAAGCAACCATGACGGTGAGCATATTCGTTTTGGTCTCGTTGTCACGCTCAAAGAGATCAACGGCGTGAACCGGATCGACGACTTTATTCAGCAAGCGAGCCTTAAGGGCTGGTTGATTAACCGCATTGATGTCGCTAATCGGGTTAAAATTTATAATCAAGCTGAAGAGGATGTCCATCTAGAATAGTGGCATCACCTTTCCAGAAAGAGAAACAAAGTCGGCCGAAAATTCCACTCGGTCGGCTTTGTTTTTAAAATTGAAAACAATGTTCTGATATCTCGTTGTACTCGGCGTCATTTAGCCATTCTTTAAGATGATATCAACACGTCATTTAATCGGTGCCTGATGCTGAGTAACAAAACCACCATAAAAGAAACAATCAGCTAAAACTCTTTTTCGATAATATCTTGCTTCGTACTTAAAAAGGCAAAGACGGCAACAACGATCGCACCAAGTACCATCAGGATCCAAGCTTCCCACCGTGTTGGATCAGTTTGAAGCACCGCAATGCCGACGTGACTTTTGCCATTCACAATCCAAAGATTCTGGCGCAACATTTGGACAAGGAAAATGAAGAAAACTGCCCAAATCATGCGCCCGCCTTTTCTAAACAATCCGACATAGGCAGAGACCATGCCAGCCGGAAAGATGCTTAAGAAGCTCAGCATCATCAATAATAGAATACCAGCCGTCGATTTCGGCAATGCCTGTGTTGCAAGCGGGTACCATTGAGCCAGCCCGACCATCGCAATCCAAAGTGTAAAAAGTGGGATTAAAGTTTGAATCAGTTGCGGGTACTTTTTCTGTTTGCGAGACTGTCTGCCGGTTAAGAAGCCGCAAACAATCGCAATCATCCACACGTCACGCAGCCATGTCACGGTCGCGTTACCATTGGCATCTCGATACACGCTTGGAATAAAGGGGCCGCCGAAGCTTCCTACGTTGGGCGGCATCACGTTGATCACCAAGACCACAAGCATCACGACAAGCGTTAGCCAGATCCCCACGACCAGCAAGCCGATCTGCCATGGCGCGCATTGTTTCAACCAATTGTGCATGTCATTCACCCCCGATAGTGTGCAGTATACAGGAAAAATGATGGCTGTGCTGGATCGTTGATGACTTTTTGGCCGCTAGCAATATGGATATTGGGAAGATCGAAGGTGTCTGGATAATAAGAAAAAGTGGCAGTAAAAAGGAATCGCTTCGAGTTTGGGCGATTGCTTTTTACTGCCACTTGGGTGTGGTTGTGTTGTTTGGCTTATTGGGGATGCTGTTGAAGGCAGGTGAGGTTTAGGTTTTGCTCTCTATAACGCGTTCACCAGCGCAGAAACCTGCATGTAAGGACCCCAGATCACAATGGCCAAAGGGCTTCGCGCAACGTACAAAAAGTCTGTTCTATTGAAGGCAAAGTATGGGTTTGTCTTCCGTTTTCTATAACGCGCTCGCCAGCGCAGAAGTCTGCATGTAAGGACCCCAGACCACAATGGCCAAAGACCAGCCATTGTGGTCTGGGGCCACTTACACTCCGGTTTCTAACCGGGCTGGCTCACGCTCACACAAAAAAATCATTTAATGATGGAGACATCGGTTGCCCGGTGCTCTCAAGCTAGACTAAGCAGGACTGAGCCTGCCATCATCGTAACGCTCCATCGATCAAATGATCAAAGTTGGTTGACCTTCAAGGGCCAGCCGGTTTTTAACTGTGTTTAGACGAGCTCAATGATAACCATTGGGGCACCGTCACCGCGACGTGGCGCAGTCTTCAAGATGCGGGTGTACCCGCCATTGCGATCTGCGTATTTTGGTGCCAAGTCACTGAACAGCTTTTGCAAAGCGGACTTCACAATAACACTGTCTTCCTGTTCCTCGACACTTGCAATTTCGTTGCGGACATAAGCTGCTGCTTGGCGGCGTGCATGTAAATCGCCACGCTTGCCCAAAGTGATCATCTTTTCAGCAGTCGAACGAACTTCCTTAGCGCGGGCTTCGGTTGTGACGATCCGTTCATTGATCAGCAGATCAGTTGTCAGATCACGCAACATTGCTTTACGCTGTGAGCTGGTCCGCCCTAATTTACGGTAACTCATGGATTGGCCTCCTTTTCGAAATTTTAGTCTTCTTTACGCAAACCTAAGCCAAGATCAGCCAACTTGTTTTTAACTTCTTCAAGTGACTTACGGCCTAAGTTGCGCACTTTCATCATATCGGCTTCTGTTTTGTTGGTTAACTCCTGGACCGTGTTGATCCCGGCACGCTTCAAACAGTTGTAAGAACGAACCGACAAGTCAAGCTCTTCGATGGTCATCTCAAGCATCTTTTCCTTGTGCGTTTCTTCTTTTTCAACCATAATTTCGGCGTTTTTAGCCTCATCCGTCAGATTGACGAAAATATCCAGGTGTTCGGTCAGGATCTTCGCTGCTAAGCTGATGGCTTCACGTGGTGAGATTGAGCCATTAGTCCAAACATCCAGCGTTAACTTGTCGAAATCATTCCGACGGCCAACACGGGTGCTTTCAACTTGATAGTTAACCCGGCTGATCGGGGTGAAAATCGAGTCGATCGGCAAAACACCGATTGGCATGTCATCAGACTTGTTCTGGTCAGCTGCCACATACCCGCGACCCTTTTTAACAGTCATACGTACATGGAAGTGCCCGCCGTCTGCAACAGTACAGATATACTGTTCAGGATTTAAGACCTCAACATCAGGATCAGTGACGATATCAGCAGCAGTTACCTTAGCCGGACCGTTGACATCAATTTCGATGTTCTTATCTTCATCGGTATTCATCTTGAGTGCCAATTTTTTGATATTCAAAATGATTTGGGTGACATCTTCCAGCACACCATCGATTGTCGAGAACTCATGAAGCACCCCGTCAATCTGAATGCTGCTGACAGCTGCGCCCGGTAATGAAGAAAGAAGGATCCGCCGCAACGAGTTACCTAACGTAGTACCGTAGCCGCGTTCCAACGGTTCAACCACAAACTTGCCATAGTTGGTGCTTTCATCAACTTTGGTAATGTTCGGCTTTTCGAATTCGATCATCTAGTTTGTACCCCTTTCAAAACGAGAAGTGAAGATTTGTCTGCCTGACCGCCATAACGGTCGAAGGGTAACAATTAAACACGACGACGCTTTGGAGGACGAGAACCGTTATGCGGAACCGGTGTAACATCACGGATCGCAGTAACTTCAAGACCTGTTGCCTGAAGCGAACGGATTGCAGCTTCACGACCAGAGCCAGGGCCCTTAACCGCAACTTCAACCGACTTCATGCCATGTTCCATTGATTCCTTCGCAGCCGCTTCAGCTGCCATCTGCGCAGCAAATGGCGTTGACTTACGACTACCTTTAAAACCGAGTGCACCAGCAGAGGACCAAGCGATCGCATTGCCGCGAGGGTCCGTGATCATTACTAAGGTGTTGTTGAAGGTTGAGTGGATATGAGCCACGCCAGATTCAACGTTCTTGCGGACACGGCGCTTCCGCGTAGTTTTTCTACCTGCCATCGATCAATGACCTCCTTTAATTATTTTTTCTTGCCTGCCATGCTTGCTTTCTTCCCTTTACGGGTGCGAGCATTGTTTTTGGTGTTTTGCCCACGAACCGGCAAGCCACGACGATGACGGATGCCGCGATATGAACCGATTTCCATCAAACGTTTGATGTTCAAGTTCACTTCACGACGGAGATCGCCTTCAATTTTGTATGAATCCAAAGCTGCACGAATCTTGTCTTCTTGTTCTGGGGTTAGGTCATCTTGACGAACGTCTTCCGGAACACCGGCAGTCTTGAGAACCTTTTGAGCGGTTGTCTTGCCAACACCATAAATATAGGTTAAGGCAATGACGATTTGCTTACCACGTGGTAAGTCGACACCTGCGATACGAGCCATGTACAATGACACCTCCTATTGTTTTAGTTTGTATTATCCCTGACGCTGTTTATGCTTTGGGTTTGCAGAGCAGATAATCATGACCCGACCCTTACGACGGACCACTTTGCAGTGCTCGCACATCTTTTTAACAGATGGACGTACTTTCATGAGAATATAGCCTCCTTGAGTTGGCAACTACTTGAAACGGTAGGTGATCCGGCCTTTGGTCAAATCATAGGGTGACAACTCAACCGTTACCTTGTCCCCTGGTAAGATTCGAATATAGTGCATCCGAATTTTACCGGAAACATGGGCGAGAATTTCCGCACCGTTTTCAAGTTTGACTTTGAACATCGCGTTGGGTAAGGTATCCGTCACGGTGCCTTGGATCTCAATTACATCGTCTTTTGCCACGAAGTGTTTCCTCCTAAAAATTATTGGTTCTATTAACGCGCGAAAAGGGTGAGGCCGATTGGCACTCACCGCATACCGCGATATTGTACCATAATTCTTCGACTTTGAAAACAGTCATGAGGGGCGTGCAATCGTCCAAGCACTTATTTTGCCACAGTCGCCAAAATCGCTTTGATATCATCAAACACTTTGTCAATGTCCTGGTCGCCATTAACCGTGTGCAACAGGTTCTTCTTTTTGTAGAAGTCCAATAGCGGTGTGTTCATCTCGATATTGACTTTAAGTCGATTCTTAACCGTTGCCGGCTTGTCATCTTCACGTTGGTAAAATTCATGACCGCCGCAACGATCACAAGTGCCGGCAACCTTTGGCGGATTGTAGATTTTGTGATAAGTGGCTCCGCATGTCTTACAGATAAACCTACCAGACAAACGGTCAACCAATTTTGCAGGCGCAACATCAATGTTGATAACAGCATCTAACGGCTTCTTAAGATCAGCTGTGATCGTTTCGAGTGCCTCTGCTTGTTGAATGGTGCGCGGAAAGCCGTCAAGCATATAACCGGCGTCGGTATCGGATTCAGCAAGGCGTTCCTTGACAATGCCGTTGGTCACGGAGTCCGGTACCAACTGTCCTTTATCAATAAACCCCTTTGCTTCTTTACCCAATGCCGTGCCAGCAGCCATCGCAGCTCGAAACATATCTCCGGTAGAAATATGTGCAATCGGATAAGTATCCTCGATCCGTTCTGCCTGCGTGCCTTTCCCTGCACCGGGAAGTCCCATTAAAATGAGATTCACGTTGCATCCTCCTCTAAACATACACACACCAGCGCAGCAGCGAAGTCTTGGATTCAAACAAAATGTCTGAATTTTCTGACTGCCAAGTGCACTAGCCTATACACTGCTTTTGCCGCGTTAGCCAATTCAAAAATCGAACCGGGTAACGTACAATTTTGTTTACTTCTTCTGATCATCCTTAACCAAATCACCACGGATAAAGCCGACATACTCACGTTTCATGAGTAACCCGTCTAACTGCCGAACTAATTCAATCGCGGTCATAACAACAATCAGTAGACTGGTACCACCAAGCCCAATTGATTGTGGCAGGCCCCAAATATTAGCAGCAAGTTGCGGTAGTAAGGCAACCAAACCGAGGAATAGTGCGCCGACTGTCGATAAACGCATGAGCAGTCGCGAGATATAATTCTCGGTTTCCTTCCCCGGCCAAACACCGGGAATGTAACTACCTTGTTTGGTGAGGTTTTCTGCGACCTTTTCGGGATTTACCTGAACGAATGCATAGAAGAATGTGAACAGGATAATCAAAATCGTATAGATCGCAGTTCCGGCTGGTTTTTGCATATTGAAGATGTTCGTCATGACCTGATACCAGCCATCACTACCATGATTCTTCTGAAAAGCCATTAAGATTGTCTGCGGCGTTACAATGAAAGAACTCGCAAAAATAACCGGAATAACACCGGCAACGTTCACCTTAAGTGGAAGGTAACTATTGCTACCTGCACTAGTAACGCGGCGGGTATACTGAATCGGAATCTTGTAGTTTGCTTGTTGAACCCAAGTGACGAAAGTGATCACGATAATCACAATCACTGCCAAGGCGGCTAAGAACGCAATTCCTTTCCAGATCTCGGCGCCGGAATATACTTGAACATTGTCCCGATATAACTCCTGAAGACCTGAAGGCAGACGTGCAATGATCCCTGAGAAGATCAGTAGCGAAACACCATTACCAAGTCCCTTATCGGTGATTTGCTCACCCATCCAAGTCAGCAGCATTGTACCGCCGGTGAGGATGATACCAATCGTAATGTAGGTGCTAACAGACGGATTCTTGACCAAGCCCATCGAACTTAATGTTTGAAAGCCGGCTGTGATCCCAATTGCCTGAAAGAACCCAAAAATGATGGTGAGATAACGGGTAACCTGATTCAGCTTGCGCCGACCGACTTCCCCTTGCTTGCTCCACTCAACAAATTTCGGAACGATATCCATTTGCAGTAGCTGAACCACAATCTGCGCCGTAATATACGGCGAAACCCCCATTGAAAAGATGGAGTATTGCGCAAGTCCGCCACCGCTGACGGTATCCAGCAGTGAGATCAAGCCTGTCGAGCCAATTGACTGCAGTGCTTTGGCATTAACGCCTGGCACTGCGATCAGTGTACCTAATCGATAGACCAATAAAACCGCTAAAGTGAAGAAGATCTTGTTACGGATGTCTTTAACCTTGAGCGCGTTTTTTAGGGTCCTCAGCATTAGATCACCTCAATCGAACCGCCAGCTGCTTCAACAGCAGCCTTTGCTGCGGTTGAAGCTTTTGCAACCTTAATGGTCAATTTTTTCTCAAGTTTGCCGTCTGCCAGCAACTTGACACCGTTCTTTTCGTTCTTAACAATACCAGCATCGATTAAAGATGCTGGTGTTACTTCGGCACCATCGTCGAAGCGGTTAAGATCGGAAAGGTTAACGATTGCGTATTCCTTGCGGTTAATGTTATTGAAACCGCGTTTTGGCATCCGCCGGAACAATGGCATCTGGCCACCTTCGAAGCCAAGACGTGTCTTGCCGCCCTGACGTGCCAATTGACCTTTTGTCCCTTTACCGGCTGTCTTACCTTGACCGCTAGAAGTACCGCGGCCCAGACGTTTGCGGGCATGACGGGAGCCGACACTCGGCTTTAATTCGTGCAATTGCATACTCTTGGGCACCTCCTTGTCGAAATAATGTATTAATCCTTGATTTCTTCAACAGAAACCAAGTGTGAAATTTGGAAAATCGCACCGCGAGTGGCTGCGTTGTCTGGCTTAATTACCGAGCTATTGACCCGATTTAAGCCTAATTCCTTCACAATCTTACGTTGCTTAGGAAGACGGTGGGCAGCACTACGGGTCAAAGTAATCTTCAATTGAGCCATGTGTTTACCTCCTAGTCTTCAAGCGATGACGCAGAAACGCCGCGCAATTCAGCAACTTGTTCCCGAGTCCGCAATTGTGAAAGGCCGTCCATTGTTGCGCGAATCATGTTGATTGGCGTATTCCGGCCGAGTGACTTACTAGTGATATCGGCAATGCCGGCAAGTTCCATGACGGAACGGATAGCACCACCAGCAGCAACCCCGGAACCTTCTTCAGCAGGCTTCAACAGCACTTCACCAGCACCAAAGTGGCCGATAACTTCGTGAGGAATGGTTGTTCCCACGATCGGTACTTCAATGAGGCTCTTCTTGGCTGCGTCAACCGCTTTACGGATTGCTTCAGGTACTTCTTGGGCTTTACCAGTTGCAAAGCCAACGTGACCGTTCTTGTCACCGACAATTGCAATTGCAGCAAAACGCAGGCGCCGACCACCTTTAACAACCTTTGTAACCCGGTTGATGGCAACGACCTGGTCTTCTAAGTCCAATTGGTTTGGATCGATAAATGATGCCATGTGTTGGTTATCCTCCTTTTTACTAGAATTCGAGGCCATTTTCACGTGCTGCTTCAGCTAACGCAGCAACGCGACCATGGTACAGATAACCACCACGGTCAAAGACCACAACTTTATGACCATCAGCAACAGCGCGCTTGGCGATCAGTGCGCCAACCTGTGCAGCTGCATCGGTCTTGTTTTCAGGATCTTTAATGTCCTTATCAAGAGTGGAGGCACTTGCTAGCGTCACACCCGCTACGTCATCAATTAATTGCGCGTAGATGTTTTTATTGGAACGGAAAACGTTCAAGCGTGGGCGCTCGCTCGTACCAGAAATCTTGCCTCGTACGCGGGCGTGACGCCGTTGCCGAGTCTTGTTCTTATCTGGCTTTGAAATCACAATGTTCACCTCTTGTTAAATTTGTTGAAGGTTACGACTACTTACCAGTCTTACCTTCCTTACGACGGACATGTTCGTCAACGTAACGAATCCCTTTACCCTTATAAGGTTCAGGTGCACGGACGGAACGAACAACGGCTGCGAATTGGCCAACAACCTGTTTTGAGATCCCACTGATGATGATCTGAGTGGTACTTGGAACTTCAACAGTGATCCCTTTTGGTGCGGTCATTTCGACCGGATGCGAGTAACCGACGTTCAAAACAAGCTTTTCGCCTTGTTTTTGGGCACGATAGCCAACACCGACCAGTTTCATTTCCTTCTTGTAGCCTTCGGTAACACCGACGACCATATTGTTTAAGTTGGCACGCATGGTACCGTGGATAGCCTTATACGAATCATCAGGACGGGTGAAACTGATTTCGTCGCCTTCTTGATGCATTTCGATTTCAGGAACAAAATGACGGGTCAATTCGCCTTTGGGACCCTTAACCGTGATATTGTCGCCATCTTTGGTGACGGTGACACCGGCTGGGACTTTAATGACTTTATAACCAATACGACTCACTTATCGGCACCTCCTTTTTGATGTTATGAATTACCAAACGTAAGCGAGTACTTCGCCGCCGACGTTCTTGGCACGAGCTTCCTTGTCGGTGATAACACCTTCGGAAGTTGAGATAATTGCAATTCCTAAACCATTTAAAACCTTAGGAACAGCATCGCTCTTAACGTATGAGCGCAGACCCGGTTTGGAAATCCGCTTCAAGCCGGAGATAACCCGTTCATTGTTCTTACCATACTTCAAGAAAATGCGGATCATGCCTTGCTTATCATCATCGATAACTTCATAGTCACGGATGAACCCTTCACGTTTAAGAATCTCAGAAATGTCTTTCTTCATCTTTGATGCAGGTACGACCAAGGACTCGTGACGCACCATATTAGCGTTACGGATCCGGGTCAAGTAATCTGCGATTGGATCGGTCAAGACCATTGATTTAACCTCCTTTGTCTAGTGATTACCAGCTAGCTTTGCGCATGCCTGGAATTTGGCCGGCATGTGCTAACTCACGAAGGCAAATCCGGCAGAGTTTGAATTTACGATATACGGAATGCGGACGGCCACACCGTTGGCACCGCGTATATTCCTGGACTGCAAATTTTGCAGGCCGACTGTTTTTAGCGATCATTGACTTCTTAGCCAAGTAGCGGACCTCCCTTATTTGGCGAATGGCATCCCGACTTGCGTGAGCAATTCGAGTGCTTCTTCATCAGTATTTGCCGTTGTGACAATAACAACATCCAATCCACGAACCCGATTAACCTTATCGTAATCGATTTCCGGGAAAATCAGTTGTTCCTTAACACCCAACGTATAGTTCCCGCGGCCGTCGAAGGACTTAGGGGAAATACCATGGAAGTCACGCACACGCGGCAGGGAGACATTGATCAGCTTATCTAAGAAATCATACATGCGTTCGCCGCGCAGGGTCACCTTTGCGCCGATTGGCATGCCTTCACGCAGACGAAAGCCCGCGATGCTCTTCTTGGCCTTGGTGATCAGCGGATGCTGGCCAGAGATCAGTGTCAATTCATCAACAGCTTCATCCAGCAACTTAGCATTCTGGGTTGCATCACCAACACCCATGTTCAATACGATCTTTTCGATCTTAGGTGCCTGCATGGTGCTCTTGTAGTTGAACTTGCTTACCAATGCAGGGGCGATTTCTTTGCTATAACGTTCTTCAAGACGATTCTCCATGAAAAAGTTTGTCCTCCTTCCCTATTATTTATCGATTGCGGTGCCAGACTTCTTAGCAATCCGCACTTTGTTCCCATCTTTAACTTCAGAACCGACCCGGGTCGGCTTATTGGTTTCAGGATCCAGAAGCATCACGTTGGACGCGTGAATAGGTGCTTCTTTATCGATGATACCGCCTTGCGGATTGGCGTTGTTCGGCTTTTGGTGCTTCTTGATCATGTTGATGCCTTCAACGACAACTTTATCAGCGCCTTTCAGGACTTTTGTGATCTGGCCTTCTTTGCCGGCATCTTTGCCGCGCATAACCCGCACTTTGTCACCAGTTTTGAACTTCATGTATCGCACCTCCTATTTGGTCAGAATGATTAAAGCACTTCGGGCGCTAAGGAAACGATCTTCATGAAATCGCCGTCACGCAATTCACGTGCCACAGGTCCAAAGATACGAGTCCCACGTGGGCTCTTGTCAGCGTTGATGATGACAGCTGCGTTCTCATCGAATTTGATGTAAGAACCGTCGGCACGGCGAGCACCGGACTTGGTTCGAACAATGACAGCCTTAACAACATCAGCCTTCTTGACAACGCCACCTGGTGTTGCTTGTTTTACAGTTGCGACAACGATATCACCGATGTTACCGGTCTTACGGTATGAACCGCCAAGAACCTTAATCACAAGGATTTCGCGCGCGCCTGAGTTATCTGCTACTTTAAGACGACTTTCTTGCTGAATCACGGATTTGGTCCTCCTTTCATTCTAAAAATGATTAGATGATAACTGCCTTTTCGACAATGTTCAATAAACGGAAACGCTTATTGCGTGATAAAGGACGAGTCTCCGCGATTTGTACAATATCGCCAACTTTAGCGCTATTGTCTTCGTCATGCGCATAAAACTTCTTGGAATACTTAACACGCTTGCCATAAACAGGGTGTGTTTTGTATGTGCTGACTTCCACGGTGATGGTCTTGTCCATTTTATCCGAGACCACGCGGCCTTGATAAACTTTACGAGAATTACGTTCTGCCAAGGTAAATGTCTCCTTTCCGATTATTTATTGAGTTCCTGTTGTCGAAGGACCGTTTTGATCCGTGCAATGTTTTTGCGAACCTGCTTCAAGCGAGCGGTGTTTTCCAATTGGCCAGTTGCCTGTTGGAAACGCAAGTTGAACAGTTCTTCTTTGTATTGCTTCTCTTTGTCGAGCATCTCAGCAGTGGTTAATGCAGTAATTTCTTTAGCCTTCATTTGATTGCCCACCTACTTCCTCGCGTGAAACGATCTTGGTCCGGATTGGGAGTTTGTTGGATGCTAAGCGCAAAGCTTCCTTTGCGACTGCTTCGGATACGCCGCCGACTTCAAACATGATCTTCTCACGTTTAACGACTGCAACCCATCCGGTCGGTGCACCTTTACCATTACCCATCCGGACGCCGACACCTTTAGCGGTGTAGGACTTGTGAGGGAAAATGCGGATCCATACTTTCCCACCACGCTTCATATAACGGGTCATCGCAACACGCGCTGCTTCGATCTGGCGGTTGGTGATCCAATGGGATTCCAATGCTTCCAAACCATATTCGCCGAAGTCAACGTTCTTGCCGCCCTTGGCTGCACCGCGCATCTTCCCACGGAATTCACGACGATGCTTGACACGCTTAGGTACTAACATTGATTATTTCCCTCCTTTCGCACTATTTTGCTGTGGCTTCTCAGGTAAAATTTCACCACGATTGATCCAGGTTTTGATTCCGATCCGGCCATAAGTGGTGGCTGCTTCTTCCCATGCATAGTCAATATCGGCACGCAAGGTGTGCAGCGGTACTAAGCCTTCGTTGTAATGTTCGCGACGAGCGATATCAGCACCGTTCAAGCGACCGGAAGCCTGGGTTTTGATTCCTTTGGCGCCTGCCCGCATGGTCCGTTGCATTGCTTGACGCATCGCACGACGGAATGCAATTCGCTGTTCAAGCTGACGAGCGATGTTTTCGCCGACAAGCTTGGCATCCAGATCAGGTTTCTTGATTTCAATAATGTTGATGTGAACTTGACGACCAGTCAGCTTGTTAAGCTGCTTACGCAAGTTTTCAACTTCAGAACCGCCTTTACCGATAACCATACCCGGCTTAGCAGTATGAATGGAAATGTTGACGCGCTTTGCGGCACGTTCGATTTCAATACGTGATACGGAAGCCTCTGACAGCTTCTTATTGATGAAGTTTCGGATTTCAATGTCTTCATGCAAGTAGTCAGCAAAGTCTTTGTCTGCATACCACTTGGCATCCCAGTCACGGATGACACCGACACGGAAACCGGTTGGATTAATCTTTTGACCCACGCGTTATCCCTCCTTATGCTTCTTTTTCGGATACGACCACGGTGACGTGGCTTGTCCGTTTATTGATCGGTGATGCGCTCCCCTTGGCACGAGGACGGAACCGTTTGAGGGTCGGCCCTTCGTTGACATAAGCTTTGCTTACATAAAGGTTTTGTGCATCTAAGTCATAGTTATGTTCTGCATTCGCAATAGCAGATTTGAGCACTTTCTCGATGATCGGTGAACCGGATCGAGGCGTAAACTCAAGAATTGCCAGAGCTTCAGCAACATCGCGACCACGAATCAAGTCGATTACCAAGCGCGCTTTGCGAGCAGCAATCCGAACTGTTTTGGCCGTTGCCGTTGCAGACGTAATTTGATCAGCCATGAATGTTGTGCTCCTTTCTAGCGTGCTGTTGTCTTCTTGTCATCGGTGTTGTGACCGCGGAAGGTACGCGTAGGAACAAACTCGCCCAACTTGTGACCAACCATGTCTTCACTCACGAAAACCGGGACATGTTTGCGACCATCGTAAACGGCGATGGTGTAACCAATGAAACTTGGAAAAATAGTGGAACGACGCGACCATGTACGAATAACGGTCTTCTTGTCGTTATCTGCCTGCGCTTCAATCTTCTTTAGGAGATGAGCGTCGGCAAAAGGTCCTTTTTTAAGACTGCGACCCATTGTGTGACCTCCTTTAATCGATGTAACACATTAATGTGTTTACTTCGTCTTGCGGTGACGAACGATGAACTTCTCGGACTTAGCCTTGTGATCTCGGGTCTTCTTACCCAAGGTCTTCTTGCCCCATGGTGATAATGGCGACGGACGGCCGATTGGTGCTTTACCTTCACCACCACCATGCGGGTGATCGTTAGGGTTCATAACAGAACCACGAACTGTTGGACGGAAGCCTAACCAGCGCTTGCGGCCAGCTTTACCAATGCTGATCAATTCGTGTTGTTCATTACCAACAGCACCGATTGTGGCACGGTTTTCACCCAGAACCAAGCGAACTTCGCCGGAAGCCAACTTGATGGTCACGTACTTATCGTTGTCTTTACCCAGTAACTGAGCTGAAACACCGGCTGAACGTGCTAACTGAGCACCTTTACCTGGCTTTAATTCGATGTTATGAATCGTGGTACCTGCTGGGATATTCTTCAACTGCAGCGTATTGCCGACTTTAATATCAACATTTTCGCCAGAGTAAACTTTATCGCCTACCTTGAGACCTTTTGGTGCCAAGATATAGGACTTAACCCCGTCTTCATAATGCAGTAAAGCGATGTTTGCGGTCCGGTTTGGATCATATTCAATGGCTTTGACCGTTGCAGCCATGCCATCTTTATTCCGCTTGAAGTCGATCACACGGTAGAATTGCTTGTGGCCGCCGCCACGATGTCGAACCGTGATGTGGCCGTGGGCATTGCGTCCTGCGGTATGGCTTTGGCTGACCAGCAAAGTCTTTTCAGGCTTTGTCTTGGTGATTTCAGCAAAGTCGGAGCCGGACATGTTACGCCGGCCGTTGCTTGTTGGTTTATATTTTCTAATCGCCACGTGTTTAACCTCCTATAACGAATTTTTGTTACTTGTTATCGTTATCTTCATCAGCGAAGATCTTGATTTCTTTGGAATCGGCGCTCAAGGCAACCAAGGCCTTGCGACGACGACGCGTCATGCCTTCGTAACGGCCTTGACGCTTCTTCTTACCGCGAACGTTGGCAATGTTGACATTAACCACTTTCACGCCGAAGATTTCTTCAACAGCTTTGCGAACCTGCTGTTTTGTTGCATGAAGCGCAACTTCGAATGTGTATTTACGGTTATCCATTTCAGCCATCGATTGCTCGGTAACGATTGGACGTAAAATGATATCGCGTGCTTCCATTATGCAAGCACCTCCTCAATCTTTTGGAGCGCAGATTGGGTTAAGATCAATTTCTTGTAATCAACAGCGTCCAAGACGTTGATACCCTCTGCAGGAACAACTTTCACATTCGGCAGGTTGCGTGCCGCCTTGGCAGCAACTTCATTGCCGTCTTCGAGCACAACCAATGCCTTTTCATTAACCTTGAGACCGTCTAAAACATTTTGGAATGCCTTAGTCTTTGGTGCGTCAAAGTTCAAGCCATCAACAACGACAAGATCGCTATCAAGAAGCTTCTGTGAAAGTACGGATTTAATCGCCAAACGACGAACCTTCTTAGGCAGCTTGTAAGCATAGCTGCGTGGTGTCGGTCCAAAGACGATCCCACCGCCACGCCATTGCGGGCTGCGGATTGAGCCTTGGCGGGCACGACCTGTACCCTTTTGGCGCCAAGGCTTGCGACCGCCACCGGAAACAGCGGAACGGTTCTTAACGGCGTGAGTACCTTGACGAAGGGAAGCTCGTTGCATCACGACTGCGTCAAACACGACGTTTTCATTTGGTTCGACTGCCCAGATGGCATCGTTGAGTTCAACTGTGCCGTTTTCTGAGCCATCTTGCTTATATAAAGTAACGTTAGCCATTAGTTATTGTCCTCCCTTCGTATTATTTAGCTGCTTTAACAGCAGAACGGATCGTAACAAAGGACTTATTTGCCCCTGGAACGTTGCCTTTGATCAACAGAACATTGTGATCTGTGTCAGCGGCAACGACTTGCAGGTTTTGCATGGTGCGGGTACGATTACCCATCCGGCCAGGCAATTTCTTACCCTTGAAGACCTTGTTGATGATGGCTCCAAGAGAACCTGGACGACGGTGGTAGCGAGAACCGTGAGCCATAGGACCGCGGGACTGACCATCTTTCTTGATGTTACCTTGATAACCGTGACCTTTGGAAGTACCGGTGACATCCACAATGTCGCCTGCTGCGAATTCGTCAGCTTTAACTTCGCTGCCGACTTCATAATCACTAAGCGCTACATCGCGGATTTCGCGAACGAAGCGCTTAGGGGTCGTGTCAGCCTTTTTGGCGTGACCGACGCTTGGCTTATTCGTCAAGACTTCACGCATATCGCCGTAGCCCAGTTGAACTGCTTCATAACCGTCAGATTCAACGGTCTTGACTTGCATTACAACGTTGGGCGTTACGTCGATGACGGTAACGGGAACAAGTTCGCCGTTTTCGGTGAAGACCTGCGTCATGCCAACTTTTTTGCCTAAGATTCCTTTACGTGCCATGGGTACACCTCCTATTTTTTATAGATTATAATTTAATTTCGATATCGACACCGCTTGGCAAGTCGAGCTTCATCAAAGCATCAACTGTCTTCGGTGTTGGGTTCACAATATCGATCAGACGTTTATGTGTCCGCATTTCGAATTGTTCACGTGAATCCTTGTACTTATGCGGGGAACGTAGCACCGTATAGATTGTACGTTCTGTTGGCAATGGGATCGGGCCTGAAATTGTTGCGCCAGTGCGCTTTGCAGTGTCCACGATCTTGTCTGCGGATTGATCGAGAATCCGGTGTTCATAAGCCTTCAGCCGGATCCGAATCTTTTGTTTTGCCATTGTGTGACCTCCTTCGTCTATTATCAGTTAGTAGACTAGCTCCGTGAAAATTACCAACTCGCTGCCGTGGCAAAGCGGCCGGGCGTGTCGCAACCTCTCACATCTACGCTACTCTGGTTCACCTTTTGAACCAAGTGCACAGTTGTCCCCTTCGAGAAACAGCACTCTTGATAGTATACAAAAACATTCCTGCCATTACAAGCTTTTCTTTCGGTTTGCAGAAAAAATCCGCGTGCGGTCAAACTGTTTCTTCTATATAGTAAGCGCCTTTTGTCAACCAGTCGAGCAAACCCGGTAATCTAAGCAAACTTGTTTTCTCAAGCCGCCAGCTGTGCTACATTCAGTAAAAGAACGTTTACCCTCGCAATCGATTGGAGACCGCTTATGAAATTTGACCACTATAAAAAATTCGTCAACGCTACCTTAGACATTCTACTCGGCCTGCTTGCCATCGTTGTCGTGATCTTCATGCTCCGCTACATCCTCGACATTGGCAGTATGATCCTCCGCCCACTTTCCACCGACCTGTTCGGCAAGGTGATCCAGGAAGTCACCAGCTTCTTCATGCTATTCGAGTTCGTCATCATGCTCATTCGCTACATTGAAGAAGGCCACCACATCCCCATCCGCTACCTCATCCTGATTTCCATGACCGCGATTCTACGCCAGCTCCTCGTGCTCCACGACCGCGGCACTGAGACGCTGCTCCTGACGCTGGCGATTCTTGTCTTGGCGGGGGTCTTGACCGTCTTTTCGTATGTCAGCGGTGATTTCAAGCACTCGCGGGATGAAAAGGATGTGGATATTGACCAGCATTTTTAGATTTGTGATATCTCTATCACTACTTCATTAAAGTTAACAGATTGCTCGAGGCAACCCAAACTGAAGTACTTTCAATGATGTCTATAAGGTCCCGGCATCAATAGTCAGATTTAGTTAATTACGTGATGGCATTCTTTATTAATAGCAAAGTTAGATCTTTAACAAATTTTACAAGAATGCTTGCTACATAATTGTAGCAGCCTTTGCTTTTTCATGTTATCCTTTAGGTACGAAGGATGGTATAGTGATGCTCCCGATTGAAGAAACCCTTGCTAAGCTAAAGTTCTTAGTGTCCGAAGAACGATTCAACATTGTAAGACGAAGGAGCCCGCGCGCTCAGGCTGTAACGTCGGATCTCGCAAAATTAATCATCAGTTATTTGACTGTTGAAGATTACAAAAAACATGAATTAGATCACAATGGTAGCAATGAGTATATTTGGGTTTTCAAAACTGAATATGAGGTTGTCTATTATATAAAGTTTAAAATTTTGCAAGAGAGAAACTGGGTGCGGTTTATATCTTTTCATGAAACTTACAAGCCTTAGGAGGTGGTTGCTGTGAGTAAGAAATATGTTATTAAAAATCATACGAACACTTTCCTCATTCGTGGTAAAGAGTACGAAGTAAGTGCTCCTGCTAAGTTTGATCAGACAACAGGTGAACTCGTGGACGATAAAGAACTCGATGATGCGGCTCTTGAGATTGCAAACAATAAATACCGTCAAGAGATGAATATCGTCTCCCCGGAAGAAATAAAGAAGTATCGCGCTCGTACAAACTTGTCTCAGCGAGATCTTGCAAATTTAATGGGTTGGAGTCCAACAACAGTCGCACTCTATGAAACCGGCGCTTTCCCGTCAGAGGCAAACAACAAGTTACTGAGAGCTCTCATCAATGATGACACCTTCTTATCTTCTTTGGTGGCCCAAACCAAGAATGATTTAAATAAGCCCGTCTTAAAAAAGGTTGAATCTTATTTAAGTGATCACCAGCATCATGGATATAAATCCTTTGTTCACAACACCAACTTTAATGCTCTCCAACTTACCAACTGGTTTCGTGTGAGAAATTATTTCAACTCTCAGACTGATCCTAATACTGAAGAGTTAAGTCAAATGAAAGTCGTTAAACTACTTTATTTTGCATATGGCAGGTGGTTAGCGCGAACTGATGGTCAACTATTTACATCAGATATTATCGCCATGCCATACGGGCCTGTCGTGGAAGATGTCCATCAGCACTTTTCAGGAAAAAGAGGTATCGTGCATAACCTCGATAAAAAGGCATTTAATGATTTCAATCTCGTTGAACAAGATGATAACGTCGCTGCTCTCCTAAGGGAAGTTGATGATGACTTTGGTGACTACTCAGCTTCCGGTTTAGTCAAATTAACCCATCAACCTGGTTCTCCATGGAGCATAACAGGCAGTGGCGTGATTAGCCCCTTGTTAATTAAGGAAACGTTTAAACGTCATCAAGAAATGTAACACTAATCTCCAAAGAAACATCTAAAGCCTTTTAGCCGTATGGCGTAACAAAGGGCATGTACTAAAGAAACACGGCAGACAGTGAGCTGAACGATCAGCCGACTGTCTGCCGTGTTTCTTTTCTATTTTTTATCAATTTTGATGGTATATGCCGTCATCCGTTGTGGGTCTTGAACCCATAATAAAATGTCTCAATAATCCATCTTGCATTATGTTGAACGCGAAGTCTGCAGTATCAATGAAGTAATCCCCAAAACCACCTCACCCTATACGACTCGCGTTCAAACATCCGTTGTGTTTACCCGACTCATTAAACTAGCCAACCTGGTCAATCATTCAGCGCTCATGACAATCCCCACGATCGGCATGAGCAAAACCGCCCATTATTGCAATCTGGCGTCTCGCTATTTCGCGTGCCGATATCTGCGGACGCCAGCAAAGCCAAGAACCGCAATGATCAGCGCACCGGCTTCGGCCAAAACGACATCACTTTGGCTTTCGCCTGTTGCTGGATAAGCATGTTTACCGTACTTTTGCGTCATGCGGCTAAGTGGCTGCGTGCTGGAAGGCGCCATCTTGACTAATGGTGTCACGACCGCTGGCTTAGAAGCAGCGCCTGAACCAGTTGTATTCGTGTTCTTAGGTGTAACCAAGCCATCTGGTGTCGGAGCGGTTGAGCTATCGGCGCCAGATGCCGCGGAACTTGATGTGCTTGATGACGCCGAGCTGGCAGCACTTGAAGCTGCTGAGCTGGTTGCACTGGAGCTTGCCGAACTGGCAGCACTTGATGCAGCAGAACTATTGGCACTGGATGCTGCAGAACTTGACGCGCTCGAGGTTGCTAAGCTTGCTGAGCTGGAGGTTGCAGAACTGGCTGCATTCGATGCACTGGAACTATTTGCACTAGAAGCGGCGGAACTTGACGCGCTCGAGGCTGCTGAGCTTGCTGAGCTGGAGGTTGCAGAGCTGGCTGCACTCGATGCACTGGAACTGTTGGCGCTGGATGCTGCAGAACTTGATGCGCTCGAGGCTGCTGAACTTGCGGAACTAGATGTTGCAGAACTGGCTGCACTCGATGCACTAGAACTGTTGGCGCTAGATGCTGCAGAACTTGAAGCACTTGATGATGCGGAACTACCACCACTTGTAGGTGTGTTCGGTTCGGGTCCCGGATCAAGCTGAGCAACTTCTGCATCTAGTCTTTTAGTAAGAGCTTGAACTGATGCATCCTGCTGATCATTGAAAGTTTGAATCTTTTGTGGAATTTGTCGAATAGCATCATAATCAGCATTAATTTTTTCAGCAATGCTAGAGAGTTTGTCGGAATAACTGTCATAGGCAGCCTGGTAATCTTTTTGTTGCTGATTTTTGAGATTGTTAATTTTGCTCTGGACTTGTTCAACCTTCACATCAATCTCATAATTATTATCAACCGGTAAGGAGGAGTCTTTTTCTGGAACAGTAGCTATATTCTTTCCGTCAAGATCACCGCTAGTATCAAAATTGAGAAGCCATCCGCCATCACTATTGCCTTCGCCTGGAAAATACTTAAGTGCCCATCCACCAGATGTCGTATCATAACTTTCGCTCAGAAGAATCTTCCTGTGTCCCCAGTTATGGTCGCCTTCATAGGTATCACTTGACCCGTCCTCATTAAAAAGACCATCTATTGCTGACGCGACTCCATCAAGGACACCAAGCATCGTAGTTTTACCATCCACTTTTTCAGTTGGAATTACTCCACTCAGCGCCTCAGCCCAACTACCCCCGAAAATCTTGTTGAGAATATCTGGGTCGTGAGTCATACCTGTTAACGAATCACTTCTTTTTTGTACTAGAGACAGAAACTCCTCTGTTGACTTTAAAGGACTTAATCCCAGAAATGACCGATAATTGTTAACAAGCATCATGGCATACTGATTAACCTCAAGTCTTTGAGCTTGGCTTAATTGGCCATTTTTAACAACGTCAGTCAATGCCCATTTGGGAACATGCACACTGTCACCACCAGGAAAGAACCAGTCATCCGAGTGTGAAGATAAACTAACTGTAGCAAGCACCTCCTTATCGGTAAACTCTGGTAAATGTTGAACCAAATAGTTACCATTCCACGTCTTATTCTTGCTATCAGCAGCCGTAATAATATTGTTCCAAGCACCTGTACGAGCAACAAAATTAAAAGTACCCCCATCACCAACTTGGATGTTTGGTGTCACTCTCTCAGCATTTAAATCGCTAATTTCCTTAGTGGCAGCTTGACTTGCAGCGGCATAGCTAGCCGCTTGGGATTTCTGGAATGTCATTAAATCCGACCATCCATCTTTTTGGTACTGATAGTAATCGGAAGTGTCCTTGTCCTTTTGAGCATTGAGCTGCTTATCAATCTGATCTGGATAAGCGCTCTTAGCTGCCTCTGCCTGACTCTTCGCAGCTGCTTCCTGCTTCGCCGCATCCGCCTTAGCCTGATCATACTTAGCCTTAGCCGCCTTCCACTGCTCATCTGTCATACTTGCCGAAGAAGGTGCTGGCGCATTGGTTTGCACCGCAACAGTAGCAGCCTTCGCCGCAGCACTGGCCGGTTGTGCAACTTGAACGGGGGTTGTTGATGCCGCTTTTTGTTGCGCTGGTGCTGCAGTCTGCGCCGTTGCGACTGTTGCTGTCTGGGCCTGTGCTGCCTGGCTTGAAGCAGCTGAAGAAGGTGTCGTGGCGTCAGTCTTATGAACCTCTTTGACTGACTGCACGGTTAGCTGCGGTTGCGTCTCCGCTGCCCGGACGGTTTGTGTCTGGGTCACGCCAAAACCACCAATTGCCAACGCAAATGCTGACGCTACCACCCATTGGCTACCGCGTTTGTACATTTTCTTCTTATCATTTACCACATGTTGTGCAAATCGATTGTATAACATTGTGTCCCCTCCAATTCATGTATGTACTCTTGGATTCATGAACAACAAAAATTATACGAAACAATTAGGTGCGTTATACCTAGTGAAGCTTTTCAACCATCATTTTTCACTTGAATCCCAACGCAGCAACGGTTAGGTCAAAAAGAATTTCCGTAGTTTCTGCGTTTTTCTCAAACTGCCGCTTGAAGTTTTCGTTTAAACTTGTTCAATTCAGTTTTGCCATTGATAACAGATAATCTTTCATAAGACAGCAAAAAGCCGTTTATGTCACCAGACACCTAATATGGGTGTTGGTGACATAAACGGCTTTTTAATTCAATCTAACTGGCTGACGATTAAATCTTGCCAACCAATGCTGCACCAGGCTTCAAAGTCTTTTCGCCTGGTTGCCAGTTTGCCGGGCATACTTGGTCGCCATGGGCTGCGACGAATTGAGCCGCCTGCAAGGTGCGGAGAATTTCGTTGGCATTGCGGCCGATGCCAAAGTTGTTGACGGAATAGGTTTGGATGACGCCATCTGGATCAACGATGAAGGTACCACGGAAGGCTTGGCCGCTTGCGGCATCACGGACGTCTAACGCGCTGGCTAAGGTGCCGGCTGGATCGGCAACCATCGGATAAACAACCTTCTTAATGGTCGGACTCGTTTCTGCCCAAGCCATGTGAACAAACTCGGTATCTTCGGAAACGGAATAGACTTCAGCCCCAACTGACTTGAACTGATCGTAATGGTCTTGCAAATCGCCTAATTCAGTCGGGCAAACAAAGGAAAAGTCGGCCGGATAGAAACAGATCACGGCCCACTTGCCACGCATGTCTTGATCGGTCACGGTGTGGAAATCTCCATGCTGATAAGCCGTCAAACTAAACTCCGGTAACTTTTGTCCAATAAAGCTCATAATATTGCCTCCAATGTTAGAATGATTATCATCTACACATTAAGGATAGCCGTTTGCTCGGTTTTTGACAAGGGCGTTTTGGACATTGGCCGGACGAATGGCTTAAAAAATCCACAACCGGTCGGAATCACTTCCCTTGGTTGTGGATTTTTTTACATATCATCCGATAAGTTGTATTTCGACAAATCGGAAATACCGTATCGTTCCTTCAGCGACGTTGCAAAGACCCACACCACATAGTCGCGCAGATATTTTGGCGCCAGCACTTTGACCAAGCCACCTTGGCCGAGGAGCCACATGCGAATGCCGAAACCATCGTTAACGGCGATTTCGATGTGATAAACGCGCCTTGCATAGTGATTGGAGTTGTCAGGGTCGACGCGAATCGGCTTGGGGTCGACTTTGGCTTGCGGGAAGCGGTCGGTCACATAGGTTGGATCATAGGCATATTCGATTTCCAGGTTAATCGGCTTGCCAAGATAGGGATACCAAGTGTGCACCTGCAGCCGGCCGCCTTGGAAGCGATCGTCGTGATTGTGGGTTGGGTGATGACCATAAAATTTCAGATTGCTGATGGCATCGAGGCGAAACTTGGCAAATTTGCCGCGGTCAGGATTTTCCGGGCGCTCATCACTGCCGTCAACAATCAAGTTGAAGAACAAGTCACCGAAAAAGAGCCCAGTCGGCAGTTTGTGGTCAAAATGGTGCTGTTCGCCGTGATACGTGAAGTCGAAGCTGATCAGTTCATGATTGACGATCGCCTGGCTCAGTCGCTCCAGCCGGTCGCTCAACGGGATACTCGGAACGCCACGGTATTCAAAAATCGGATTCCGCATCACCGTATCGTTGCCCTTGTGATTCGCGCCGGTTGGCATCAACTGCCGCAACAAGGTTTTCATCTCATCGGTGGCCAAACCGCGGCTCGCCGTTAAAATCAAACCCATTGCCAGCAACTGACCATCCGTCAACTTGGTTCCTTGCGCCCGCAACCCTGACTGCAGCCGATAGTGGCCAGCTGGCATTTTGGCGAAGGCATCCGGCTCATCCAACTCACGGTCAAAAAGCTGCCTGATTGTGGCAATATCGCGGCGAATGGCTGATTCATCTTTTCCAAATTCGGTGATTAAATCCTGCTTGTGCAAAACATCCCCGCGCAACAAGCGTAACAAGATTGTGACGATCCGTTCCTGACTCGACACCCGACCTACCCCCAATGCAAGGTTATTATATAACATCGAGTATACTATACCGCCGGACGGAGCGGGAGATGATTTTTGCGGTCGACCACAACAACTGTGCCATCGTGACCTGTTTCATCCCCATTGCTGCGGGTTATCAGCGTTTATTTCGGCCATCTCATTCATCTTCCTTGAGCCGCTTGAAAAAGTCCTGCAACGGGCTCTGATCAGCTGCTGTTTTCGCATCAGCCACATTTTGTTCATGCAATTTCAGGATGGCAATGTGATCTTGCAAGGCCTTTTTGACATAGGTCGCGACCAAGCGTTCAAATGGTTCTAGGTCGTGCTTGCTGCGGCTGATCTCCAGTGCCTCCATATAAGCTGTCCGCGCCGCTGGGTCTGGTTGGATGTTGATCACCGGATAGCCATGTCGCGTCAAGGCCATGTTCATCAGCAAGCGCGCTGTTCTGCCGTTACCATCTAAGAACGGGTGAATCGCCACAAATTTAGCATGCAACTGGGCAGCATACACCACCGGATGAAGGTCTTTTTCGGCTGTCGTCATCCATTCGACCAAAGCTTCCATCGCCGGTTTGATGTCAAACGGTTCAAGATACGGCCGATCTTTTGCCCCACTCGGCCAGACAAGCAGCGTGCGAAATTGACCGGCCTCACTTCGCTGTCGGACGGTTTGCAGCGTCACAATGCGATTAATATCGCGAATATCCCGTTCACTAATTGGGGCATTACCAATCGCTAGTTTCTCAACAAAATCATACGCCTCACTGAGGTCAAGTGTCTCAAGGATATCCTTCACCGGCGCCCCATGAATCGTCAATCCGGCGTCTAAAATCGACTCGGTTTCCGCCTGACTCAGGCTATTGCCTTCAATCGCGTTTGACGACCAAACATGATCGACTTTAATTTGTTGATGCAGCATTTTGGCCTGTGTCGCATCTAAGGGCCGGTATTGCTGCATTTCATCATGCAACTTGGTCAGTTCGTGCAAGATTTCCTCGATACGCATCGTCACACCTCCTCGTAAACACCTTTTTCAATTGGACTTCCCCGTTAATCTTTCAGGATCACCGAAAAAATCCGACTAGTGCTAACTTGCTTTTATCATATCAGGCCACCAACAAAAAAACACGGTAGACATGTCAACCTGATCAGTTGACTGTCTGCCGTGCCTTTTTCAATGTTGACGCTGGGCATTCAAGGATCATTCCTTGGTTGCGACACCGCCGCCATTTTTCTTGATGATTTCTGCTTGGATGCTCTTTGGAACTGGTTCGTAGTGGTCGAAGGTCATGGTGAAGGTGCCACGGCCTTGGGTGGCACTACGCAAGGTGGTTGCATAACCGAACATTTCGGCAAGTGGCACCATGGCGTTGACCAATTGAGCATTCCCACGAGCTTCCATACCTTCAACGCGACCGCGACGAGCCGTGATTTGGCCCATGACATCGCCAAGGTATTCTTCAGGTGCAACGACTTCAACGTGCATGATTGGTTCCAGAATAACCGCACCGGCACTCTTTGAAGCGTTCTTCAGCGCCATGGAAGCAGCCACTTTAAAGGCAGCTTCGGAAGAATCGACTTCGTGGTAAGAACCATCATAAAGCTTGGCTTTGACGTCGATTAACGGATAACCGGCGAGCACACCATTGGCCATGGCTTCTTTCAAGCCTTGCTCAACAGCTGGGATATATTCACGCGGAACAACCCCACCGACAATGGCATTTTCAAATTCGAAGCCTTTACCTTCGTCATTTGGTGTGAATTGGATCCAAACATCACCATACTGACCTTTACCACCAGACTGACGAACGAATTTACCTTGGGCAGATGCTTCTTTCGTGAAGGTTTCACGATAAGCAACTTGCGGTTCGCCGACTTTGGCAGCCACTTTGAATTCACGCTTCAAACGGTCAACCATGATGTCCAAATGCAATTCGCCCATGCCGGCAATCAAAGTTTCACCGGTTTCAGGGTTGGTTTCAGCCTTGAAGGTCGGATCTTCTTCGGAAAGCTTCTGCAAGCCAACGTCCAGCTTGTCTTGGTCTTCCTTGGAATCAGGTTCGATGGAAACCTGGATAACCGGATCCGGCACATCCAAGGATTCAAGAATCAACGGGTGGTCGACATCGGTTAAGGAATCCCCGGTTGTGGTATTCTTCAAGCCGATCGCTGCCGCAATATCACCAGAGAATACTTCAGGAATTTCTTCCCGGTGATTACTGTGCATCTGCAATAGACGGCCGACACGTTCACGGTTGTCTTTAGTTGCGTTCAAGACATACGAACCGGCTTCCAGTGTGCCACTGTATACCCGGATGTAGGTCAGACGGCCAACGAACGGATCAGTCGCAACTTTGAAGGCCAAGGCAGCAAACGGCTTGTCATCGCCAGCGGTTAACTCAACAGCATCCCCTGATTCAGGATCGGTTGCGTGATATGGCCGAACATCCAGTGGTGATGGCAAGTAGTCGATAACGGCATCCAGTAACATCTGAACACCTTTATTCTTGAAGGCGGAACCAGCAAGAACCGGGTAGAATTCCAAGTTGATGGTCGCTTTACGAATCGCAGCCTTCAATTCAGCGTTGGAAATCTCTTCGCCTTCAAGGTACTTGTCCATGATGCCATCATCAACATCGGCAACGGCTTCAATCAGTTCATTGTGGGCCTTTTCGGCTGCTTCCTTATATTCATCAGGAATGTCAACCGTATCCCACTTGGTGCCGAGTTCGTCTTCATCATACAAATCGGCTTTCATGTCGATCAGATCAATGACCCCTTCGAACTTATCTTCAGCACCGATTGGCAATTGAACGGCGTGGGCGTTGGCTTGTAGACGATCATGCAAGGTCTGCAAGGAATAGTTAAAGTCCGCACCGATCTTATCCATTTTGTTAACGAAAACCAACCGCGGAACGCCGTAAGTTGTCGCTTGACGCCAAACGTTTTCAGTCTGCGGCTCAACACCGGATTGGGCATCCAAAACGGTGATCGCACCATCTAACACACGCAGCGAACGTTCAACTTCAATGGTGAAGTCAACGTGCCCTGGGGTATCGATGATGTTGACCCGGTGATCCTTCCAGAAAGCCGTAGTAGCAGCACTGGTGATGGTGATCCCACGTTCTTGTTCCTGTGGCATCCAGTCCATCTGTGAAGCTCCTTCATGAGTTTCACCGATTTTATGAATTTTACCGGTATAATACAAAATCCGTTCAGTCGTGGTCGTTTTACCGGCATCGATGTGAGCCATGATCCCGATATTACGGGTACGGTCTAACGGAAATTCACGTTTGTTGGCCATGTGGCGTATTGCTCCTCTCTTGTTTCAACTGGCTTTATACAAAGAATGGCTACTATATACCAAGCCGCGGATATAATAGCCAAATCATCTTACCAACGATAATGTGCAAATGCCCGGTTGGCGTCTGCCATCTTGTGGGTATCTTCACGCTTCTTCACTGCGGCGCCGGTGTTGTTAGCGGCGTCCATGATTTCCTTAGCCAACCGCTCGTCCATCGTATGTTCACCGCGTTGACGGGAATACTGAACGATCCAGCGAAGACCAAGTGTGGTCCGACGATCCGGACGAACTTCAATCGGCACCTGGTAGTTAGAACCACCGATACGGCGAGCCTTAACTTCCAAGACCGGCATAACGTTCTTCATGGCTTCTTCAAAAACGTCTAATGGTTCGTTCCCGGTTTGTTTCTTAATCATATCAAATGCATCATATAAAATGGTTGATGCCTTACCGCGCTTGCCATCAATCATCAAGTGGTTGATCAGACGAGTCACCAGTTTTGAATTGTAAACTGGATCAGGTAATACATCGCGTTTTGCAACACTGCCTTTACGTGGCATGTATTTTGGCCTCCTCTTTAAACGCGTTCTCGGAAAACACAAACTTCCCGATCACGCTCTCCTTATAACCGCACAAAGCGGCACTAGAAAATTTTATCATGATCATCTGCGGCTAAACCGCGATCAATGGTTTACTTCTTCTTAGGACGCTTTGCACCGTACTTGGAGCGACCTTGCATCCGGCCGTCAACACCGGCAGTATCAAGCGCACCACGAACAATGTGATAACGAACCCCTGGCAAGTCCTTCACACGGCCGCCACGGATCAAGACAACACTATGTTCCTGCAGGTTGTGGCCAATCCCCGGAATGTAAGCTGTCACTTCGATCAAGTTGGACAGACGAACACGGGCATATTTCCGCAAAGCAGAGTTAGGTTTCTTTGGTGTCATCGTGCCGACACGCGTTGCAACCCCACGTTTTTGCGGTGCTGGATTGCTGGTAAGGCTCTTCTTCTTGCTGTTGTAACCGAAGTTCAACGCAGGAGAGTCTGACTTGGTTGTTTTGGATTTACGACCTTGGCGAACTAATTGATTAATAGTAGGCATTAAGCTTCTCCTTCCTTATTTTGCATCATTTTTAAGTCCACACATCCAGGCGGTTCATTTTTTCTGATAAAAAAATGGCCAACCGAACGGCGACGGCTCTTAACCCAGTCAGCACGTCCGGATAACCCGAATAAACTGGAAAAAAGCACCTTTGATAGTGTACTATCCTGTACGCATCAGTGTCAAGCGTAACCTGAACTAGATCAAGTTAACTAACAACTTTTAATAATAACAAAATGGACCCACAAAGCAAGCATTCCGCTCACAGAAAGCAAATGAGCCAATCCTTTTGTGTCGTAAGCGCATATCAACAGCTTCGGATAAGTCTCATGAGAGCATTTTAAAGTTGCTTTGCTTTAATTGGCGGAATGTACTTTACGAAGGGAGATGGCGATCATGTTTTCAGGGTTGATGTTGCTGAGTGTTGCTAAGTTAACAAAAGACTTAGCAGCTGATAATCGGTGTTTTCACTGTTGCCTAGCAGTACTTTTAGGGATAGTTGCCCAAACTTGGCTGTCATTATTGTTGAGTGTGGGTTTGTTAATTTTTAGCGTGTCTGATTGGCGCGAACGATCAGTGTCTGCCGGTTGGTTTAGCGGCTGGTGCTCCCTGCTCCTCATCCTGTTTCCTTGCGATTGGTTTAACCTGTGTTTGCTGGCTGCTTTGGTTGGTGGACTCGCGATCGTCTCACACGGGTTAGGCAGTGCCGATGTGATTCTCATTGGCGTATTCGGTGGTGTCTTGCAACTTGAAATTGCACTCATCATCACGTTCTTGGCATGCATCAGTGCTACCATCCACTGGTTAGTGACACATCCATCGTCCCTCCCGCTCATTAGTCATTTAGCGATTGGTTATGGCTGTGTGCAGTTAGCGCATGGTTGGCTATTTTGAAAAAAAGCTTAGTGCCGTAAAACGCGGCCATCCATAACGTGTTCACTGGCGCAGGAGCCTGCGTGTAAGGACCTTGGTCGCAATGGCCTAGAGTGGCTCACTGGAGATTATTCTATTATAGGCAATTGTGTAGGTAACTTTCGCGTTCTGTAACGCGCTCGCAGTCGCAGAAATCGGAGTATAAGCGCTCCTGCTCGCGCTTACAAAAAAACACGGTGTAAAAGCCCTTAAAGGACTCTTACACCGTGCTTGTTTGTAACTAAATGATTCAAATAGCTTGGCGGCTAACCGGATGATTACTTATTGTCAGCATCATCCTGTTGGTCGTCTTTTTGCTGACTATCTTTTTCCTTCATCTGCTTTTCAATGTCGGAAATCGAATAGACACTATCGGAAACCGTGCCGACACTCTTCGGTTCTTCGTGGCGATACGTTGCCATCCCGGTACCAGCCGGAATGATCTTCCCAATGATAACATTTTCCTTCAAGCCAACTAACGGATCGTTCTTACCACGAATGGAAGCATCGGTCAGAACTCGCGTTGTTTCCTGGAAGGAAGCAGCTGACAGGAAGCTGTTAGTTTCCAAGGAAGCCTTGGTAATACCTAACAGAACCGGACGTCCAGTAGCCGGAATGCCGCCACTGATGATCGCTTGCGTGTTCTTCTCCTTGAAGTCCGCAATGTCGAGCAAGGTTCCTGGCAAGATGTTCGTATCGCCCGGATCCATGACGCGGATCTTGCGTAACATCTGCCGAACCATGACTTCAACGTGCTTATCACCAATATCAACACCCTGCATACGGTAAACTTTCTGGACTTCAGAAAGCAGGTAGTTTTCGGTTGCCATCACGTCACGCACTTTGATCAACTGCTTAGGATCAATTGAACCGCCTGTCAGTCGTTCGCCGCGGTTAACATGATCGCCTTCCGCAACCGCCACACTGGATGCATACGGTACACTATAGGTTCGGGTATCAGTCTCACCCTTCACCGTAATTTCACGCGTATGCTCAGCCGGATTTTCATCAATAGCGGTTACTTCACCGGTGACTTCCGTGATCACAGCTTCACCTTTAGGGTTCCGCGCTTCAAAGATTTCCTGAACACGAGGCAGCCCTTGGGTAATATCTTCGCCACCAGCAACACCACCGGTATGGAAGTTACGCATGGTCAGCTGGGTACCTGGTTCACCGATTGACTGGGCAGCAACGGTTCCGACTGCTTCACCGACTTCAACCTGTTCGCCGGTGGCCATGTTACGGCCATAGCACTTCTGGCAAACACCATGTTTAGTATTGCAGGTGAAGACCGAACGGATGGTGACGGCTTCGACACCGGCATCCACGATCTTCTGCGCCATATCTTCATCCATCAAGGTATTGCGCTTAACCAAGACTTTGCCGCTCTTAGGATCAAGCACGTTTTTCATGGTAAATCGACCGACAAGTCGATCATACAGCGGCTCAATCATTTCGTTACCCTCACGGATAGCGCGAACGACCAAACCGCGATCGGTGCCACAATCTTCTTCACGAACAATGACATCCTGCGCCACATCAACCAGCCGCCGAGTCAGATAACCCGAGTCAGCCGTCTTCAGCGCCGTATCAGTCATCCCTTTACGAGCACCGTGAGTGGACATGAACATTTCCATAACGGTCAGACCCTCACGGAAGTTCGAGATAACCGGCACTTCCATCATCCCACCGTTAGGCGCAGCCATCAGACCACGCATGCCGGCAAGCTGAGTGAAGTTTGAGATGTTACCACGAGCACCAGAATCAGACATCATGGAAATTGGGTTATTCGGGTCAAAAGAATCAACCAGCTTTTGCTGAATTTCATCTTTGGCATCGTTCCAAATCTGGATAACCCGATCATGGCGTTCATCATCGGTGATCAACCCACGCCGGAACTGCTTAGAAACAGTTGCAACCTTCTTATGGGCCGCTGCCACAATTTCCGGCTTTTCCTTCAAGTTGGTGATGTCGGCAATCCCGACAGTCAACCCAGAGTTAGTGGATTGCGTATAGCCCAAAGTCTTCATGTCATCCAGTAAATCACTGGTCCGCTGAACTTTATAAACCTTGAAGACTTGCGCAATGATGTCAGACAGGAAGCCTTTCTTGAATGGATCAATCAAAGGTGCATCCGCCAGATAAGCGTGAATATCTTCACCCTTGTCGATGAAGTACTTATCAGGCACACCGTTGACAATGTTATCTTGCGTCGGTTCATTCAGGTACGGGAAGTCTTTTGGCATAATCTCGTTAAAGATCGCCTTGCCGACACTTGTTACCATGATCTTCTTCTTTTGGTCATCCGAAAATGGCTTGTCTTTGAAGGAGTTGGCTGCAACGCCGACCCGACTGTGCAAATGAACATAGCCATTTTGCAGCGCCATCAAGATTTCGTTGGTGTCCTTGAAGATCATGCCTTCGCCTTCGCGACCCTTTTGCTCCATGGTCAGGTAATAGTTACCTAACACAACGTCCTGCGAAGGGGTAACGATTGGTTTGCCGTCTTTTGGCGCCAAAATGTGGTGCGCCGCAAGCATGAGCATCCGTGCTTCAGCCATCGCTTCATCAGACAACGGCACGTGAATCGCCATTTGGTCACCGTCAAAGTCCGCGTTATAAGCTTCGCAGACCAATGGGTGCAACCGAATGGATTTCCCATCAACCAAAACAGGTTCAAACGCCTGAATGCCAAGTCGATGCAGCGTAGGCGCACGGTTTAAGAGTACCGGCCGCTCCTTGATAACATCTTCAAGCACATCCCAAACGTCATCATCCTGCCGATCGATCTTACGCCGGGCATTCTTGATGTTGCTTGCCATGTCCCGCTTAACCAGTTCGCGCATCACGAATGGCTTGAAGAGTTCCAGGGCCATTTCACGCGGTACGCCACACTGGTAAAACTTCAGCCATGGGCCAACATCGATAACGGAACGACCAGAGTAGTCAACTCGCTTACCAAGCAAGTTCTGACGGAACCGACCTTGCTTCCCCTTCAGCATGTGTGACAGAGACTTAAGCGGACGGTTTCCTGGACCGGTAACCGGACGACCACGCCGACCATTATCGATCAAAGCGTCAACCGCCTCCTGCAGCATCCGCTTTTCATTTTGAACAATGATACTTGGTGCATTCAGGTCAAGCAGTCGCTTCAGACGGTTGTTACGGTTGATGACCCGACGATACAGATCGTTCAAATCAGATGTTGCAAACCGGCCGCCTTCGAGCTGAACCATTGGCCGCAAATCCGGCGGGATGACTGGAATGGTGTCCATGACCATCCATGCCGGATCATTACCGGATTCCTTGAAGGCATCCAGAATGTCCAACCGGCGAATCGCGCGTGTCCGTTTTTGGCCTTGCGCCGACTTCAGGTCATCTTTTAATTCGGTCACTTCTTTGTCGAGATCGACATCCTGTAACAATTCCTTGATGGCTTCAGCACCCATCTTGGCATTGAAGGTTTTGCCGTATTCTTCGCGCTTTTCACGATATTCGCGTTCGGTCAGAAGTTGCTTTTTCTCCATTGGCGTATCGCCTGGATCAATCACAACGTAAGAAGCAAAATAGATGATTTCTTCCAGTGACCGTGGCGACATATCCAGTACCAGACCCATCCGACTTGGGATGCCCTTGAAGTACCAGATGTGGGTAACCGGTGCGGCTAATTCGATATGGCCCATCCGCTCACGCCGAACCTTGGAACGTGTCACTTCAACCCCACAGCGATCACAAACAATCCCCTTATAGCGGATCCGCTTGTACTTACCACAGGCACATTCCCAGTCCTTAGTCGGTCCGAAGATGCGTTCATCGAACAAGCCGTCCCGCTCAGGCTTTAAGGTTCGATAGTTGATCGTTTCAGGCTTTTTGACTTCCCCATACGACCAGCTGCGAATCTTGTCCGGCGAGGCTAAGCCGATTTGCATACTTTCAAACTTATTGACATCAATCAAAGGGCTAACCTCCTATTTCTTATCGTCGGTACTGTTATCGGCAGGCTTACCATCACTCGCTTGAGCTGCGGCTTCGTGTGCCTTCTTTTCTTCTTGCTGGGCTGCGAATTTCGCCAAAGCATCGACTGAAACAACATCGTCTTCGTCGTCATCCATGTCCCGCAATTCAATTTCTTTCTTATCCGCACCAAGCACCTTCATGTCCAGACCCAAGGCTTGTAATTCTTTAACAAGCACACGGAAGGATTCCGGTACACCTGGCTTTGGAATCGGTTCGCCTTTGACAATGGCTTCATACGTCTTAACCCGCCCGACAACATCATCTGACTTATAGGTCAGAATTTCCTGCAAGGTGTAAGCCGCACCATAAGCTTCAAGGGCCCAAACTTCCATTTCACCAAACCGCTGGCCACCAAATTGTGCTTTACCACCAAGTGGCTGTTGGGTAACCAAACTGTAAGGTCCAATTGAACGAGCATGGATCTTATCGTCAACCATGTGTGACAGCTTCATGTAGTACATAACCCCTACAGATACCCGGTTTTCAAACGGTTCGCCGGTACGACCGTCATATAGAACTGACTTACCGTCGGAAGCCATGCCAGCTTCCTTGACGGTTGCCCACAGATCTTTATCGTTAGCGCCATCAAAAACAGGCGTTGCCACGTGAATACCCAAGTTACGTGCCGCCATGCCCAGATGCAATTCCAGCACCTGACCAATATTCATACGACTTGGCACACCCATTGGCGATAGGCAGATGTCGACCGGTGTTCCGTCTGGCAGATATGGCATATCTTCTTCAGGAACCACGACAGAAACTGTCCCTTTATTCCCGTGACGACCGGCCATTTTATCGCCGACCTGAATCTTCCGCTTCTGGGTGATATAGACACGAACCATCATGTTGACACCAGGAGACAGCTCATCGCCTGCTTCACGAGTGAAGATCTTGACATCCTGAATGATCCCGCCGCCGCCATGAGGTACCCGTAATGAAGTATCGCGGACTTCACGAGCCTTTTCACCGAAAATAGCGTGTAACAACCGCTCTTCAGCAGACAACTCGGTAACCCCTTTAGGTGTCACCTTGCCGACTAAAATATCGCCGTCACGAACTTCGGCACCGACACGAACAACACCGAACTCGTCCAAATCCTTGAGGGCTTCTTCACCGACGTTTGGAATTTCACGAGTCACTTCTTCAGGCCCGAGTTTGGTATCACGTGCTTCGGATTCATATTCTTCAATATGAATGGACGTGTAAACATCGTCTTTAACTAACCGTTCAGACAGCACAATCGCATCTTCGTAGTTGTACATGTTCCAAGTCATGAAGGCGATGATTGGGTTTTGGCCCAATGCCAGTTCGCCGTTTTGCATGGCTGGCCCATCGGCAATGATTTCATCCACATCAACGTGATCGCCAATCGTGACAATCGGACGTTGGTTGTAGTTCTTGCCGGCGTTACTACGCTTGAATTTCATCAAGTTGTAGGAATCCAAGGCACCGTCTTCACGGCGAACCCGGATTTGCTTAGCATCGACATATTCAACTGTCCCGGCATTCGTAGCCAGAACCGCTGTCCCTGAGTCATGCGCCGCCTTATATTCCATCCCGGTCCCAACAAGTGGGGCGTGCGGATTGATCAACGGCACCGCCTGACGCTGCATGTTAGCGCCCATCAAGGCACGGTTGGAGTCATCGTTTTCCAAGAATGGAATGCATGCCGTCGCAACCGCAACAACTTGCTTAGGCGAAACGTCCATGTAGTCAACTTTGTCAGGTGAAATTTCGATGTTGTTATCTTTGTGACGCGCCAAAACGGTATCGTCAACGAAAGACCCATCATCGTTCAATGGCGAGTTAGCCTGCGCAACGATGTAGTTATCTTCTTCATCGGCGGTCAAATAGTCAATCTTATCGGTAACCTTATGCGTATCCCAAGAAACACGGCGATACGGGGTTTCAATGAAGCCATAAGGATTAACGACCGCGTATGATGCCAGACTGTTAATCAACCCGATGTTCGGGCCTTCAGGTGTTTCAATCGGACACATCCGGCCATAATGAGTGTAATGAACATCTCGGACTTCATAACCGGCACGATCACGCGTCAAGCCACCAGGTCCAAGGGCAGAAAGACGACGCTTGTGGGTTAATTCGCCCAGTGGGTTGGTCTGATCCATGAACTGGGACAGCTGGGAACTGCCAAAGAATTCCTTGATCGAGGCAACAACCGGCCGAATGTTGATCAGTTGTTGCGGCGTAACGGTGGCAGTATCCTGAATCGACATCCGCTCACGCACAACCCGTTCCATCCGGGAAAGTCCGATCCGGAACTGGTTTTGCAGCAATTCACCAACGGAACGAATCCGGCGATTACCTAAGTGGTCGATATCGTCAACTGAGCCAAGCCCTTCTTGCAAGTTAAGGAAGTAGTTCATCGAAGCCAAAACATCAGCTGGAACAATGTGCTTAACCTTTTTGCCAATATGACCGTTGCCGATCAAATTGATCTCTTTATCCGGTGTTACCTGTGAGTAAACCTTAATGCTTTGCAGCACGATCGGATCTGTCACAACACCTTGATCAGATGGTTGATACGTCACAGTTTTAAAGTCGTCACGATCCAGATAAGCGCCTAACTTGTCCATCACTTGACGGTCAACTTTTGTCCCTTTTTGGGCAATGACTTCACCGGTATCCGGGTCAGCCAAGGTTTCTGCCAAGACCTGATTCAGCAACCGGGTCTTGAGGCTCAACTTCTTGTTCACCTTATAACGTCCAACTGAAGCCAAGTCGTAACGCTTCGGGTCAAAGAAGCGAGCATACAAAAGTGACCGTGACGAATCAGCGGTTTTCGGCTCGCCTGGACGTAGGCGTTCATAAATATCTTTCAAGGCTTCATCGGTACGTGAATCATCCGTGTTCTTATGCACATCTTTTTCAAGGGTGAGCATCAGCGAATCGTTATCGCCGAACATATTGATGATATCTTGATCAGAACCGAAGCCCAAAGCACGAACCAATTCGGTCAACGGAATCTTCCGGGTCCGGTCGATTCGGACGTAAGCAATATCCTTGGCGTCGGTTTCATATTCCAGCCAAGCACCACGGTTAGGGATGACAGTTGTGCCATAGGTAACACGTGAGTTCTTGTCAGTTTCACTATGGAAATAAACACCAGGTGAACGAACCAGTTGGGAAACAATAACCCGTTCCGCCCCGTTAATGATGAAAGTGCCTTGTTTGGTCATCAGTGGAAAATCGCCAAAGAAAACATCCTGGCTCTTGATTTCACCGGTTTCATGATTCGTTAAACGTAAGGTTACATGCAAAGGTGCGGAGTAGTTCGCATCGTGCTGGCGTGCTTCCTCGACAGTATATTTTGGTTCCAGCAGTTGATAGCCGACAAATTCCAGTGACAGTTTCCCTTGAAAGTCATCGATCGGCATAATATCGTCGAACATTTCTTTAAGACCTTCATCGAGGAACCATTGGTAAGAATTCGTTTGGATCTCGATCAGATTAGGAAGATCCAAAACTTCCTTGATCCGGGCATAAGACCGGCGTGTCCGGTGCTTACCATAATTCACTAAGTGTCCTGCCAAATTATTCACCCCTTGTAAGATTTTCCGGCTTGGTCGATTGTAAAAACAATGTAAATTTTGTTAAATTTACATGACAATGACGATCCCGCAGACATTTTGAGCAAAAAAAAACCAAAAACAGATCAGCCTTCAACCAGCCTGCTGTTTTTGCTTTTTCCATTAGCCAGAACGGACAATAGATCGTCCTGACAGCCTGTCCAAACCGAAATGCGATTGATTTAATAATACGCGGTTGTGCCAAAAAAGTCAAGCGGGAAATTTCCCGTCTCAGACTCACAAATTCTTTCACATATTGTACATCAAGAATTTATAATCCCTTATACGTTCAAAAAAGCCGTAACCACAGTTGATTACGGCTTTTTATCATCCAAAGTTACGCCTTAACCGGTTCCTTCGAAGCGCCGTTTTCTTTATGCTTGCCTTTGTTTTCCTTGACAGTAAACGTTAGCTTGCCTTTTTTGGCACCGATTTGAATCAGATCACCGGTTTTGGCTTGGCCTGTCAACAAAAGTTCACTTAGTTGATCTTCAACATCTGTTTGCAAAGCCCGACGAATCGGACGTGCTCCGTATTCAGGATCAAATCCGGCGGCGGCGATGGCATCGATTCCTGCTGGCGTGATTTTGACATCGATTCCCTGATCCTTAATGCGACTGAGCACGGTTTTGGTCATGATCTTGACGATCTCATGCAGCTCTTCCTTGTTCAAACTGTGGAAGACAACCGTCTCATCGATTCGGTTCAGGAATTCAGGACGGAAACTCTTCTTCAATTCATCTAACATCCGACTCTTCATGGCTTTGAAGTCTGCGGTTGGATCTTTGGCACCAAAGCCAACCGTTTTATCGTCACGAATGGCGGTTGCCCCGATGTTACTGGTCATGATCAAAATCGTATTACGAAAATCAACCCGACGACCCTTCGCATCGGTCAGGTAGCCATCGTCCAAGACTTGAAGCAAGATATTAAAGACGTCCGGATGCGCTTTTTCAACTTCATCCAGCAGCACAACGGAATACGGCTTGTTGCGAACCTTTTCCGTCAACTGACCACCTTCATCGTAACCGACATAACCCGGTGCCGCGCCAATCAGACGACTGGTGCTGAATTTCTCCATGTATTCGGACATATCAACCCGAATCATGGCATCCTCTGATCCAAACATCGCTTCAGCTAGGGCTTTCGCCAGCTCGGTTTTCCCGACACCGGTTGGCCCAAGGAACATGAAGGAACCAATTGGGCGGGTAGGATCTTTCAATCCAGAACGTGCCCGGCGGATGGCCCGTGCAACTGCGGAAACAGCTTCATCCTGACCAACAACCCGTTGATGGAGAATCTTCTCCAGGTTGACCAAACGTTCGGATTCCTTCTTTTGCAACTGGGTAACCGGCACACCGGTCCATTGTGACACAACTTCTGCCACATCGGCGCCTGTCACTTTGATATCGGTTCGAACGCCGCTTTCGTTCACGGGTTCCGGCGTATCGGCAAGTTTGGCCTTAACGTCCGCTTCCTTGGTGCGAATGGTAGCCGCTGTTTCGAAGTCTTGATGATCAATCGCGTCTTCTTTATCGGCGACTAACTTAGCCAGCTCGTCCTGAAGCTTGTCGGATTTGGTCTCGACATTAGCTTTATCCAATCGTACCTTGGCAGCACTTTCGTCAACTAAATCGATGGCCTTGTCAGGCAAGAAGCGCGTTGTAATGTAACGTGAGGACAAAACAACTGCTTCATGCAAAGCTTCATCAGTAATCGTGACGCCATGATGCGCCTCATACCGTGGACGCAGCCCTTTCAAAATCTGCTCTGCTTCTTCTTCCGTTGGTTCATCGACTTGGATGGTCGCAAACCGCCGTTCCAAAGCAGCATCTTTTTCAATGTACTTCTGATATTCGTCTAAGGTTGTTGCACCGATCAACTGCAACTCGCCACGAGCTAAGGCCGGCTTGAGAATGTTGGAAGCGTCAATGGCCCCTTCAGCACCCCCGGCACCGATCAGCGTGTGCAATTCATCAATGAACAAAATGACGTTGCCATCTTTATAAATCTCATCAATGATTTTCTTCAGGCGATCTTCAAATTCACCACGATACTTTGTGCCCGCAACCAGTGAGCCCATATCCAGCATCATCAGTCGCTTATTAAGCATGTCATCCGGGACTTTGCCAGCGACAATCTTTTCGGCAAAGCCTTCCGCAATCGCGGTTTTCCCGACACCTGGCTCACCAATCAACACTGGGTTGTTCTTCGTGCGCCGAGCCAGAATCTGAATTAAACGCTGAACTTCCTTTTCACGACCGACCACCGGATCCATCCGGTTTTCCCGTGCCATTTGGGTTAAATCGCGCGCAAGGCCATCAAGTGTCGGGGTCCCTTGGCTATCTTGGCGGGCACCACCACGCGCCATTGGTCGGCGTTTGGCAGCAGTGTCCGCAATGCCCATTTTCTTAAACACCATTTGTCGCGTCTTCGAAAGGCTAAGCCCCAGATTCTGGAGAATCCGCGCGGCTAAAATATCGTCTTCACGAAGCAACCCCAGCAGAATATGCTCGGTGCCGATCTTCAAAGCACCTAAGCGCTTTGCTTCGTCGCCGGCAAACGCCAGAATTTCCTTACCCTTTGGTGAATAAGGTAAATAACTGTCGCTAGCTTGACCGGCTGCATCAACAGTTCCATACCCTGTGAAGCGCTCGATCTCGTCATGGACATCATTCTCTGTGACCCCTAACTGACGCAGCGTCTTACCAGCGATTCCATCTTTTTCCATAACCAGTGCCATAAGCAAATGTTCAGTGCCTACAGCATGATGATGGAAATATTTCGCTTGTTCCTGGGCTAAAAGCAAAACATTTTTAGCACTAGGGGTAAATAAGTTGTCCATAAGCACGCTCCTTTTTAGAAAACTAATTATAAACTGTTCTATCTTTCATACCGCAAACGATCCAAAAATGCAAGGAACATGCGCGACCGTAAATGCTCTTCTGTCCCCTGATCAAGAATGCCCAAAGTCTCATGATTCATAGCCGCCAACAATAAATTACCTGATTGCTGTGAAATAAGGCTATTATCAAACAATTCCTGAATCAAATCACGCGCATCGCGTAACCGCAAACGTTTGGGAATGTGCTGCCGCATGATTTGAACAAGATCCTGATCATCTGTCAATTTGACCTTCACGATGCGAATGTAGCCTCCACCGCCACGTTTGCTTTCAACAATATAGCCACGAGCCGGTGTAAACCGCGTTTTAATGACATAATTGATTTGCGAGGGAACGCAATTAAAACGACGCGCAATTTCGGCTCGCCGTATTTCAACGGCGGCCTCCTGTGCCAGTATCGTTTTCAGATAAGCCTCAATAATGTCCGAAATATTCTCACGCTGCATGTCGTTCAATCCTTTTTGACTTTGACCAATCTTGACTATTACACATTATACTGGCATTGGTCCGTTTATACAAATTTCTGCATTTGAAAGCGAAAAAAGGACCACGATTTTTCGTGATCCAAGAATCGGGAAGACAAGATTCGAACTTGCGACCCCTACGTCCCGAACGTAGTGCTCTACCAAGCTGAGCTACTTCCCGGTAAAGCGGAAGACGGGATTCGAACCCGCGACCCCCACCATGGCAAGGTGATGTTCTACCACTGAACTACTTCCGCATACCGAATATTATTTAACTGATCGGCGCCCAGCTTCATAGGCGATCGACAATGCACCCAGTAGGAGTCGAACCTACAACCTTCTGATTCGTAGTCAGACACTCTATCCAATTGCGCTATGGGTGCTTCAACAAAATGCCGAGGACCGGGATCGAACCGGTACGGTCATCACTGACCGCAGGATTTTAAGTCCTGTGCGTCTGCCAATTCCGCCACCCCGGCATAAAGTGAAAAGCGGAAGACGGGATTCGAACCCGCGACCCCCACCATGGCAAGGTGATGTTCTACCACTGAACTACTTCCGCATATCAAACCTATTCAATTATAACCGAGGAGCGGTCTTACAACGACCCGAGCAATCCGTTCAAAATACGATGCGGGTGAAGGGACTCGAACCCCCACGGTCAAAAACCACTAGAACCTAAATCTAGCGCGTCTGCCAGTTCCGCCACACCCGCAAAAGGTGGGTTAAATGAGCCGTGACAGGCTCGAACTGTCGACCCACTGATTAAAAGTCAGTTGCTCTACCAACTGAGCTAACGGCTCAATGGAGGATACAGGGCTCGAACCTGTGACCCTCTGCTTGTAAGGCAGACGCTCTCCCAACTGAGCTAATCCTCCATATGTAAGCGTGGCAGCTTCCTACCCTCGCAGGTAGTTTCCCACCAACTACTCTCGGCGTGAAGAAGCTTAACTTCTGTGTTCGGCATGGGAACAGGTGTATCCTTCTTGCTATCGCCACCACACTTATGAGAACTTTGCGCTCTCAAAACTGGCTATCATTGTTGTGTTGTTGTGTCGAGGTACGGCGTATTTCATCGAAACGCGTTTACCGGCGCAGAAGCTGCGTGTAAGGACCTTGGTCGCAATGGCAAAG
>NZ_MSSM01000028.1 GCF_004123795.1 Lacticaseibacillus chiayiensis
CGGCGTTTGGCCAGTGCGTCCACGCCACCCGCATCATACCGCTCTATCCACTGAACCACATGTGAAGGATGGACACCGTACTCTTCTCGAATGGCGTTAGGTGACATACCCCCCTTCACTAAACCAATATAGTAAAGCTTTTCTTCTACGCTGTATCTCGAACCTTTTCGGCCCATAAAAATACTCCTTCCTCGGCAGACAAGCTTTAATTATTTGCTTGTCTACCTCAGTAGGAGTATACCCATCAATAGTGGCGCCGAGCATCTCCTCCAGACACATTGTTTCTAGCACCAACTGTAAAGTATCGGAAAGATCCCGCTTCTGATGCCCGTGCTTGTATTCCACGACAAGCGGCTGATAGCGACTCTTGCGACCATTAAGTTGCACGCCATCTTGCGACTTATTAAACTCAACAACATCACAAATGCCACTAATACCTAATTCCGCGGAATGGACACGCAATCCCCGAACAACTAATAAATCTTTGCGTTTTTCCTTAAAGGTTACATCATCAGTATTTGTATGGAGTTGAGTGCCTTCATACGTAAGCACATTGTCTTTCCAGACTTGTTCAATATGAATAAGTGCCCACTGACGTTTGCAAAAAACGAAATGCTGAATGCCAGATATTAAAAGCCAATCCTCTTCTGAATAATACAATCGAGTCACCTCCAAAGCAGCTATTAAATTCACCTATGCTCATTATTTCACCTATTGGCTTTGATTGCCAGCAGAAGAAGCCGAAAACATAGCGCTTACAAGCCTGCAGCCAAAAGTTTTTTTAAATCTAGTTGATCATATCAGGCAGGCATTGAAGATAAGTTAACGTACTATGTTATATTATTAGTGAAGAACAACATGTTTCGGCAATGAAGATCTAAGTGCGAATGTAAGGCACACATGAAAACGCCGGTACATTCGCACTCCTGTTGTTAAGTATATTTCGCAATTTGACTTGCTCTTTGCTTTTCTTGTGTTTTATAAATAGTTCCAGCCACAACATATTCGTCTTATGTGTTAGGAAACACATTATGTTGCGGTCGCAGTCTACGTGACTGCGTGAATTGAAATTTGTTGCCGAGTTGATCGACGTTTGGTAGTGAAGTCGCAGTCTACGTGACTGCGTGAATTGAAATTGCGCTATAGGCGCGGGGAATCTGAGCTGGGCAAGTCGCAGTCTACGTGACTGCGTGAATTGAAATTGGGTATTGGCTGGCGGATTAATCAAGGCAAGCCGTCGCAGTCTACGTGACTGCGTGAATTGAAATAGGTTGGTCAAGATATTCAAGCTTACGCCAGCGGTCGCAGTCTACGTGACTGCGTGAATTGAAATTCATTCCTGATAAGAACGGCAAAACCGAAGAGATCGTCGCAGTCTACGTGACTGCGTGAATTGAAATTTCCAATTTCCAAAGGTGCTTATGTACGGCGATCAGGTCGCAGTCTACGTGACTGCGTGAATTGAAATATGGAAGAGGAAGTTAGCTCGGTTCCGAGTGTCTGTCGCAGTCTACGTGACTGCGTGAATTGAAATCAACCCGCTAAACGTCTTATCCATGAATGAAAGGTCGCAGTCTACGTGACTGCGTGAATTGAAATATTTCGTCGCAAGACGAGTGACAGCAATCGATCACGTCGCAGTCTACGTGACTGCGTGAATTGAAATATCAATTGCACTGACCAAGGATGAATAGTCACCTGTCGCAGTCTACGTGACTGCGTGAATTGAAATCCAAGATTTGCAACGTGATGGTCATAAATGCGCATCGTCGCAGTCTACGTGACTGCGTGAATTGAAATAAGTGACGCCTCCGAATCATCTGGATCCAATTGCCGTCGCAGTCTACGTGACTGCGTGAATTGAAATATCACAGCACGACTGGGAATTTGGTGTTCATTCCCGTCGCAGTCTACGTGACTGCGTGAATTGAAATTTGACGGCTTCGATGTGAGGCTGTAACTCTTTAACGTCGCAGTCTACGTGACTGCGTGAATTGAAATCGCAAGTTGGGTTATCAGTCAATGCCAGTGGTGACTGTCGCAGTCTACGTGACTGCGTGAATTGAAATCTATTGTACACCGCGTTATGCAAGTCAATGTAAAAGTCGCAGTCTACGTGACTGCGTGAATTGAAATGGTTGCTACTTGGCCGGCACGCATGGTGGCTACGTCGCAGTCTACGTGACTGCGTGAATTAAAATATACCCCTTGTGAAGGGGCATTAGGGCGTTGAAATCATTCCAATCAATAGAATACACAAAGCAAAATTGTTGCTTTAATACTGCACTTTCTCCGCAAATAAACCAGCATGGAACCCGACTGGAAGTCTGTCACATGCCGGCTTATTGTTTAGACTGTTTGCTGAATCTACCCGTAGTTCCTGTCGTTATAAAGTCAATAAAATGAACATCAAAATTAGAAAATCAAAACTGACAGCGGCCACCAGAATTGGTCTACAATTTATACCGTCAATTTTCTCGACATCTGGTGTTTTTTATATGGTCGCCTCCCGATTCTTATCCATCCGTAACGCTATGCGGCTTGCCCTCAATCTTAAGCACCTCCTTCACACTAGGCCGCTCACGCATTGATTCGTCAAACGCCTGTAACTTCTGCAACCCATCAAACGAAAAACCAAGCCGCCGCATCCAGTTAGTCATGACAAAAAGATACGGATCCGCCATCGAAAACCGTTTACCCATCAACCATGGCCCCTGAAGACGTTCCTCAACATACTGCAATCTCGGTGCTACCCGCTGCCACACCAATTTTTTTGAATTCGCGGTATTCGGCAGCCAATTACCACGGCGAAATGGCGATATAAAATTTTTGTGCAGCTCCGTTGCAATATAATTTAACCACATGCGTTCCCGCCAGTAAGCCATACTGTCCTCTGAACTTCGATAATCACCCTTAGCTTTTGAGGCTATATACTCCAATATCACAGCGCATTCAGTTAGATATGTTGACGGTGAAATCTGCAACGTTGGCACATATGACTTGGGATTGATCTGATTATAATCACCGCCTCGCCAAGTTTTGCGATCCAGGTTGACCTTTTCCGCCTCAAAATCTAGACCGGCATCTGTCAACAAAATATGCGGCGCCATCGCACTGGTGCCTGATGCGTAAAATAACCTAAGCATACTATGCATCCCCCTTTATTCGATTAACATCGAACTAATAGACAAAAAATTAAAGCGTCGTCAAAAAGCCTGGTAAAAACCGTTCAAAAACTGTCTCATTGATCGATAAATACTTGGTTTGGGCCACTTGCCGCGTATGGGTCAATCCAGCCAATCGCATAGCACGAAAATGATACGACACTGTCGATTTACTTAAATTAAGCTGCGCACTAACCTCCGAGCACGTCAGCTCTCGTCTCGCGTGGTAAAGTATCCGCAAAATCTCAATGCGATGCGGTTCACCGAGGACTTTAAAAATATTTGCCATTGTTTTATCTTTTTGTTCGATACCCATAGAACTAGCTTAGTTCTTCTGACTGCCGATGACAACCCCACTCACAGAAAAAAGGCAAAGCCTCAGTTGCGCTCACGGCCACTAAGTCTTTGCCAATTTTTAGCTGATAAAATCCATAGCTTTAGTCAATCGTACGCCAATCTCATCATTCATCATAGACTTCCTTTGCCAGAGCAAACGCAGACCAAGCTTTTGGCCACCCTGCATAAAAAGCTAAATGAGTAATTTCAGCAACCACTTCTTTCTTGGTGATGCCGTGCTCCTTGCCCATACGCAGATGCGCCTTTAGTTGCGGAAAATCCCCGCTGGTCATGAGGCACGCAATCGTAATGAGACTACGGTCGCGAGCCGATAGTTCATCCTCTTTTGACCAGACTTCGCCGAACAACACGTCATCATTAAAAGCCGCAAACTGTGGTGCAAATTTACCCAATTGTTTTCGTCCTGCTGTTTGTTTTGCCATGCTATTTCACCTCCCGTAGCTGTGCATAAGCTTGATCAGAAACTGGTTCTAACCATTCGCTAGTCCCCTTGGTAATTGCCACGTGACTAAACCAATTATCTTTAGTCGCCCCATGCCAGTGTTTGATGCCTTCGTGTATTGTGACGACATCGCCTGGATGCAATAGGCGTGCAGGTTCCCCGGCTGCTTGGTACCAACCTTCACCACTCGTAACTAATAAGATTTGAAAGCCATTGTGATGAATATGCCAATTATTCCGGCATCCGGGTTCAAAAGTCACATTGGACACGTGCACATCAACGTCATCGGACGCATTTGCTAAACTTCTCAAATAACTTTTTCCGGTAAAATATTGTTGGTACGCGCTATTAACCGCACCTAATCCAAAAATGCCTGCTTGTTGATCTTTATCGTTCATTGCTTGTGCCTTCTTATATTTTCTTTTATTATCGGTCAGACGTTTAAAAATGTATAATACTTATATAACATGTTGTGTTATGTGTTTTCTCTATATATAAAATCAACACGCGTTCACCAGCCGAAAAGACTAAATCTCAAACGAAACAATCTGTCCCGATCTATCTCGTCTGAGGTTTTATTTCCATCCAGGCAGATCGCTACTCACTAAGGGGGGTTCTCAGTGGAATTAAGAACTTTGCGTTACCTCGTGGCCATTGCGGATGCGGGCACCATCACGGCCGCAGCCAATAAGATTCACATTTCTCAACCCGCCTTGTCCAGACAAATGCAGGAACTTGAAGCCGAACTTGGCACCAAACTCTTTCAGCGCAAGCGCCGGGCGATCAGTCTAACGGCAAATGGTACCTATTTGGTCAATCGTGCGCGTCAGATTCTCAATCTAACAGAAACTGCAATTGCCGATATCGTGGATGAAAATATCATCGGTGGCAATTTGGCGATCGGTCTGGGCGAATCCCATCTCAACCGCACTGTCCTGCGCGCTGTTAAACAATTGTTAGTTGCATACCCAAGTATCCAGCTGCAACTTTATAGCGGTAACGCCGATGAAATCACAGCACGACTTGATCAAGGCTTGTTGGACTTTGGAGTTGTAATTGATCCAACTGACACTTACAAATATGCCTTTAGCAAAATTATCGGCGAAAATCTTTGGGGGTTACTTGTACCAACTAACGATCCCTTGGCCAGTTTGCCTGGCATCTCCGCCCCTCAGATAAGCGGGCAACCACTCATTGTTTCAGAAAGACAATCGGTCGTAGAAATGTTACAAAAATGGGCCGGTCATCATTTTTCCGAAAGCCAAATTGTCGCTCGTTACAATTTAATCTATAATGCCGGATTACTTACAGAAGCAGGAATGGGTTACGTGGTTGGCATCAGTCATCTCCTCAACCAAGAAGAAATGTCATTAAAATTTGTGCCTTTTTCGCCTAAGCTTTCGACACAAATGGCGCTCATTTGGACAAAAAATACGCCACTGTCAAAAGCAGCACAAAAGTTTTTGATGTTTTTCCAGCAAGTAAATGAACAAACATCATCACAAAAAACCGTCGCATTAGCAACGGCTCTCCTGAATTCTTGGTTTTTCAATGATTGGGGAACGAAAGAATCTTCTGGAATTATTGAGTTTTTTCAACAATATCCTTCTTAGCCGCATTATAGCCCTTGATAAAATCGGCAACTTCATGCATCCGATTGCCTGAGACAAGATTTCCAAAATCAATCGCAGCTTCGGGGTAATTTCGAAAACTAAATCCATGGTCGTGATCGGTCATCGACTGCTGGTAACCCATGTCATAATCACTGTCATCATCTGCATGTCCACTCGTTGTGGCTGCGGCTTGATAATCCTCCGTCCACTGTTTATATTCATTTGCCGATGCATCGTACTTACCGGCCTCGTAATTTTTCTTAACGTAATCGTGTAGTGACTCTAGTTTTTTAATCATCTTTACCATTTCCTTCTGATTGTCTTCAACTTGATCGTTATTTTCACAAATCATTGAATAACAGGCTTAACTACATTTTTGAACTTTATTAGAGCTCAAATTAAAACAAAGAACAAACTGCCTTTACCTGTTTGCGATTTATTTTATATTAACATTAGTTTTGTGCGAAAATATCGGTCATTAGTCTGAAATGACACTTCAGTCGTTTCTTGGGAACGTCTCTTAAATCAATCTACAATTCCTTCCGCCGCAAAATCAAGACAGATAATCCAATCATCACAATCAGGAAGCCAAAACTGGTAGCAATATACGGCGACAACGCACTCATTTTCATAGCCCCCACGCCAATGCTTTGCGAAACACCGAAGAAATCAAAATACTTGAGCCACTTCCACTGTGCAATGACATTAAGAACCTCGATAAGTAGCGGGAAAATCACGACGACAATCGTGGCAATGGTCATGGATCCAGTGGCAATCAGTAAGAACACGCCTAGACTAAAGACAACGCTTAAAAAGAAGGTGGCGGCGACAATGCTCAACCCCATTGTTTCAAAAACTGTTGTCCAGTCGCCGCCTAATGCTCTACCCTTGATTAAGCCGCCGATAAGCACCATAGCAAAGTGAGTCGTGAACAAAATCAGTAGATCCAACAACATCACCAAATATTTGGCCAATATGAATTGCAGTCGCGAGATTCCGGAAATTAACGTATTTTTGTAGACCTTTTGTGTGAACTCATAACCAAAGACAATCACGAAAACGCCAATGAAAAAGTACAGCAATAACGTTGCGGTCATGTTAGCCGCCTTCAGCCCAAAAAGCACCGTCCATGATTGATCAGCGATCTTCGTAAAAATGCCGCTGCCGACAGACACCGAGACACCGCCAACACTTTTCGTTAACACTGCCCAGAGAGCGTAAATGATCGTCACTGCCAGCATCAGATACATGCCGACTGTGTGGAGTTGTCTATAGAAATCTGCGCGAATTTGATTAATCATGGTTGGCCTCCTGCTTTTCAGTCTGACCCAACAGCTGCATGTAAAATTGTTCTAGTGAACCGGTTTGGTGACTGATGTCTTGAACCAAAACGCCATTTGTCACCAATAGTTGATTCACGCGGGCAGCGTCAACATCCCCTTTTCGCAACAACAGGCGATGATCGTCAAGCACATCGAAAGGTTTATAACCGTTGTGATCAAGTACTTGCGCGGCTAAAGGTGCTTGATCAACTGTTATCGACAGTCCTGATTGATTGGCTTGATCCAATTCGGTCTTGCTCAGTTGCTTGATCATCCTGCCGTGGTGAATAATGCCAAACCTTGTCGAGACTTGATAAAGTTCGCTCAAAATGTGACTCGAAATCAGCATGGTTGTCTGCCGTTCTTCGTTTAATCGTTTGAGTAACTGGCGAAATTCCATAATGCCGGACGGATCCAATCCATTAATCGGTTCATCCAAAATCAGGAAATCCGGGCGCGGTAAAATTGCCAGTGCCAATCCTAACCGCTGACGCTGACCCAATGAAAGATGACGAGCTTGCGTGCGTTGCTTTTCCTGAAGACCCACAAAGTCAATCGTTTCAGTCATCACCTGTTGATCATCGATGCCGTGTTGAATGGCGCAAAGACGCAGATTCTGTAAAACGGTCAATTTTTCAAACGCAGCTGGGCTTTCAATCACCGCGCCAATGCGACTCAATGCGCGCTGATAATGGCCGGCTTTTTCTCCCAACAACGTAATCGAGCCTGTTTGCATCGGTGAAAGTCCGGTAATCAACCTCATAAGTGTCGTTTTCCCTGCCCCGTTTTCGCCGATTAAGCCGAAAATATCACCACGCTGAACCGTAAAGCTCAAATGGTCTAGCGCCTGAAAATGGCCGAAGTGTTTGCTAACCTGATTAATGGTTAATATTGGCTCGCTCATATTGCCTAACCTCCAAAACTTTTTAGTTCTCTTTTAGCCAACAAAACCAGCATACCAATTCTTTCTTAATTGCTAGCATAATCAAACCTTAATTAATCCTAAATTGTGGGATATAGCCTTTTTAGCTTACACTATTAGTAATAGGGGGTAGCGGGCATCATGGCTAAAATTTTAATTGTAGAGGATCACAAGGATATTCAGGCACTATTGCATGACGTTTTGTCGCCGACTTATACGGTTGTCCAAGCCTACGATGGCATTCAGGCTTTAACGCAATTTCACCAAGAGCATCCTGATCTTGTGATTCTCGACCTCATGTTACCAAATGTCACTGGCGAGAGTGTTTTGACCACAATCCGTAAGACCTCACAAGTCCCGGTACTTGTTTTGACAGCCATTCAAGATAAGCAGAAAACTGTGTCATTGCTTCAACATGGCGCGAATGATTATCTGACCAAACCGTTCGATATCGATGAATTGCTTGCGCGTGTGCAGGTACAACTGCGCCAAAATACACCTTCAACGTCAGCAAACTCTGAACAATTACAAGTCGGCGAAATTGTGCTTGATGCAAAACGTCACGCGGTAACTGTCAATCATCACCCATTGACGTTACCCAAAAAAGAATATGCTATGTTAGCCCTCATGATGCGCGACCCTCATCAAGTGTTTGATAAACGCCAACTTTATGAGCAAGTGTGGGGCGAACCATTTTTAAACGCTGATAACACACTGAACGTCCACATCAGCAATTTACGCACCAAAATCAATGATCTGGCTCAGGATCCTAAATACATTATTTCGATTTGGGGCATTGGCGTTCGCTTCGTTTGACAAGGAGAATTTCTATGATATTTGCCATTATTATCGTACTTAGTCTCGTCTGCCTTCTGGTGACCATCCTGTTTTCGCTTGTCATCATTGATCTGCGGCGCATCCTTCACGATCTGGACTATATCAACAATCACGAAACAAATGCTGACGTGACCAGCAACACAAACTTTCCTTTGATTCGCAGATTGACTGCCGGTATTAACCTTAATATCAACGCGATGCGCAAGTTGAGGATTCGGCAAGTCGAGCAAGAAAAAAAGATCCATCAAATGCTGATGGATCTGACCCATGATATTAAAACACCGCTCACCGTCGCCACTGGTTACGTCCAACTTCTCGATCGCAAACCTGAAGCCAGTGCCAAAGCATCCCTGTCCCGCATCGCCAATAATTTGTGTTCGGTTAACTACTACCTGCACTATTTGATGGACTTCAATCTGATTCAGGAAAAAACGCGCACTTTAAATCGCAAGCCAATCGACGTCTCAACGTTGCTCAAAACAGAACTTTTCGATTATTTCGATCAACTCTCGGCTAATGGGTTAAAGGTTAAACCGAAAATCTCAGAAGGAATTACCTTAGTCACCGATGAAACGTTGCTACGACGCATTATCCAGAATTTGATCGGTAATTGGCTTAAATACGCAAAAAACCAAGCAAGCCTTTCCCTCATTCGCCAAGATGCGAACCATATCGTAATGATTTTTACGAATGATACAGTGGAACCGGTCCGCAACGTCGAGCAGTTAGCAGATCGTTTCTACACCACCGACACAGCAAGAACGACGCAAAGTGTTGGGCTAGGCCTGAGCATTGTTCAATCACTGACCACAACCCTCAGCGGCAAAATGGCAATCGACGCTCACAATCATACTTTTACTGTTAAGCTAACTTTTCGTGAAAGCCCAAAATGATCATGCCAAGCATCGACTATTTTTTTTAACCAGCCAACGATTCTCAACTATTTAGCTCCTCCATTTCAAGACAATCCACTTGCTTTTTGTAAGCAACTTGTTATTCTAAAAGCAGTTTACGAAATGGAGGGGCAAGCTTTTGAAAATACAACAAAAATGGCTCGTGAAGGTCACTGCGGCACTAGCGCTGGTGCTAGCTGCTTGCGGTCAATCGGCGGCTAAGTCCGGTTCCGGTTCGAGCAAACAGATTTGGCACCGCATGGAATCGGATGTTTTGCAAACGCTTGATCCAAGCAAAGCATCAGAAGGTGTCTCCGGCCAGGCCATCATTGATACCATGAACGGCCTGTATAAGTATGAAGGCCACGACTTACAACCGGCAATGGCGACTAAAATCGTCAAGCCAACGAACAATGGTCTCACGTACACGTTTAAGCTGCGTAACGCGAAATGGAGCGATGGCACACCAGTAACAGCACAGGATTTTGTATTTGCCTGGCAGCGCACCGTTAACCCAGCGACGAAATCATCGCAGGCCAATATGTATTCTGGCATTCAAAACGCCGATGACATTCGCGCCGGAAAGAAACCGGCAGCCACGCTGGGTGTTAAGGCATTGAATGACAAAACGCTGGAAGTTACCTTGGAACACCCCATCCCATATTTCAATAGCTTATTGAACAACGTCGCCTTCTTCCCGCAACCGGCCAAACAGGTGCAAAAATGGGGCGACAAGTACGGCACCAAATCTGTCTACACACTCTCGAACGGCGCCTTTAAGTCTAAGGGTTGGAGCGGAACCGGCGATAAATGGATCGAAGTCAAGAATAACCAGTATTGGAACAAAAAGAACGTTCATCTGACGCAAATTGATGTTCAGGTAGTTAAAGACAGCAATACCGCGCTTGACCTTTATCATACCGGCAAACTAGATGACGCCACGTTAACCGGTCAGCTTGCCGCTCAGCAAAAAGGTAAAACCGGCTATGTTGCCACGAAGCGTGCGCGCACCTACTTCTTAGAGCTGAATGAAAACAAGGTACCAGCTTTCAAGAATGCCAAAATTCGTCAAGCGATTTCAATGGCGATCAACCGAGATTCTTTTGTCAAAAATGTGCTGGCTGACGGTTCGATCGTTGCCCGTGGGATTACCCCGGCCGATCTCAGTCAGTTGCCAAACAGCTCAACGGATTTTGCTACCGCCGTCGCTAAAGGCACTAAAGCTATCACGTCTTACGATAAGAAGAAAGCCCAATCACTTTGGGAACAAGGGCTGAAGGAAGTCGGGCTCAAGAGCGTCAATGTTGAGTTGCTCGGTGATGATGTTGATGCGGTTAAAGCCACGCAAGAATATCTTCAGGGCACATTACAGGAGAATCTACCGGGGCTTAAAATCAGTATTGCTAGTGTGCCAGCAAAGAATCGTCAGCAACGCGCCTCAACCCGAAATTTTGATATGGTGCTGAGTACGTGGGGTGCCGATTACCCTGATCCCAACACCTATCTCGATCTGTTCACAAGCACAAGCGAATACAACCACGGTCAATGGCAAAACAGCGATTATGATAAGCTCATGACCAAAGCCAATACAACTGACGCCAATAATCCGACAGCCCGGTTTAAAGACATGACTGAGGCTGAGCAACTTTTAGTCAACCAAGCCGGCGCGATTCCACTTTATCAGCTTGTCGCCGCGCGGATGGTTAATCCGAAGATGCACGATCTCAAAACCAGTCCCGGAAATAGCTTCAATTTTGTTTATGCTTACTTGAAATAAGCCAAAAAGCCGACTCGCCATACGTGAGCCGGCTTTTTACTACCTTCATTTCCAAATTCCAATTTCAATACACATTATCCGCGTCAATCTCTGGCGGTTCAATCGGCACCATCGTTCGCTCATGTCGATGATAAGTGGCAATCTCCTTGATGCCATGGCGTTTAAGCATCGCCAACGCCTGCGCGAAATTGGCCTCATAGTGCGGGCCTTCATGCGCATCACTACCGATCGTGAACAAATGCCCACCAGCCGCCTGATACCAAGCAATAGCCTGCTCATACAGCGGCGCATTATGCCACTTGTACATGGACTTTGTGTTCAATTCCAATGCCAAGTCATGCTCGACTGCAGTCGCAAAAATCTGATCCAGCGTCCCTTTTCCCCATGCCTCTAACTGTTCCGGCGTTATCGAAAATTGCCGCACGCCATAGTCAAAATGAGCCAACACATCAGCATCATGAAAACGCTGAATGCCGGTTAGCATCCGTGAAAAGTAAGCCTCCAACACTTGCTTAGCCGGCAGCGTCGCTATTTGCGAATCCAGATAATCATGCCGGCCATCATGATGAAAGCTTAACAAGGTCAGGTCGAAGTCATGGCGGGCCAGGTAGTCACGCAATCGGGCTTCAGCTGGGGCAAAATAGCCAACCTCAATGCCCAGCAACAGCTCATTGTGATAATGCTCGGCCAAGGCTGCTTGGGTGCGCACCATCCCTTCATAATCCGGAAGATCATCGCGGCCACCGTCGTCAGGATTGTCGAATTCCAAATGCTCAGTTGTCACAACCGGCGCTTGCGTCTGGGACAGATAATCACGCAACTGGGCCTCAGAGTCAAACGAATATAGGGTGTGCATGTGTTGATCATAAATCTTCACGTAGGATTGCCTCCTCCAAAAATTGCCACGCCATGCGAACAATGACATCACTGCTTGGTTACATATCATCGTTTCATTAAGCATAGCATAAAAATTGTTTGCTAATGGCGCCAAACATGATTAGCAGGTTCAGGAAAGAAAAGTTTTCGCTTCTTAGATCAAATGCAAAAAACATTTCCCCTGCCAAAACGAAAAATGGTTCCCAGCAACCGACCCAGAATCAGGATCATTTGACTGAGAACCATTTTTCACTGCTGCAAACTGTCAAATCTGGCCCAACAATCAGGCAAATTTGGAGACTGAATCATCGGCTGCATGTTTGGCTTGTAGGGCATCAAATGCTTTTGGCGATAGCTTGCCTAAATCGACTAATTTGGTTTCGATTTGATCAAGCACTGTCGCACGATCAGCTGCAGAATGGATAAAATCATAGCGGTCGCGATCGACGGTGATCATGGATGAGCGGGTGTAACCTTTAGCCCATTCCTGATAAGCAGTGTTCACGCGCCGATAATAGTCCACTAATTCCGGTTTTTGGCGAACGTCTTCCATATCTCGACCGCGATTCTGAATCTCATCAAGCTCGTGGTCGGGGTCGATTTTCAAATAAACCGCCAGATCCGGCAAACCGTTCCAAGGACTGCCATTCACATTGCTCTGCATCTCCTGCGATAGCGTAACATAAACATTGTAATCGACATCATCGATTTCACCATGTTTATGCAACTGTGACGCCATCACAAAGTCAGATTCAAGCGAGGAGTCCATAATGGCATTTTCCTGGGTAACGGCTTTTTTTAATTGCTGATAACGGAAGGTTAGAAAAGCAATCTGCAACATGGCACCTGTGCGTTTGCGACTATCAGCTCCGGCACCATAAAATTTCTGCAACATGTTGGCAATCATGCCATTGCCTTCAACATCTTCATAATACGCCGGGGCTTCCATGTCCGCCGACAAAACTTTTGTCAGTGATGTTTTTCCTGCACCAATGCTACCCAGAATGTAAATCACGAATCTCGCTCCTCAATTATCCGAATGAAATAACGACAACAAATCAAAACACTACCACAACAGCGGCAAAAAGACTACCTAAAGTGCCTTCAAGCCAAGTTGCTTACGACCGCGGTTGAACCATGGGCTGACCGTGAACGCCAGAATATCATTGATAACATAAATGCTGGAGTTGATGGCCATCGCCAAGCTGGCATCGCCTTGGGCAAATGTTACGGCCCACAGAATCAATTGCGCGATGCCGCTGAACAACCACCAGAAGTACTGGTTATTGTAACGCAAGAAGCAAACAATGCCGCCTGTCAACGAAATCGCAAACGCCATGCCGTCGTAAATCGGCCGCGGGTCATTGGTGAACCGCCCGATTAAGTAGGCGCTAGCAGCCCAAACAACTAGTGTAAAGCCAATCGACAGCACCCACTTTTGCAAGTTGAAAGTCTTCAAATGATTCTTGGTATCATCATTCCATGTCCGCACACTGATCAACACCGGCAAGTCAAGAGTGATGACATACGCAACCTGTTCAAACATCGAAAGATAGTTGCGGGCCGTGTACCCGACAAAAATAAAGCAAGCCGCACTCAACAGCCCCAACCAACCATTAACGGCTTTGGTCGCGTTGATGGCCAAAACACAAAGAACGCCAAGAGTGGTTCCGATGAACGTAATCACCGTCACAGCCGTAATCTTGGCATCCACCAGCGTCATCAGCTGACAGCCAAACGCAAACCAAAACAAATAATAATTTTGTTGCGGCCACCCTTTTAACTGATGCAGCAACCAACTAAAATAATTCCCAGACGTTTGCACGAAACAAGACCCCTTTACGCTTCAATTTCGTCGTATGATAACGAACATCTTTATTATGACGCAATATTTTGTGAAATGTAAGTCTTGCATATACAAGATATTGGTGGTAATGGCTGTGTCTACCACAACATGTGCTACATCAATAAAACCGTTTTCATATTGATCAAACCAGCCTTTCAAGAAATTGGATTATTTTTTAATTTTATCGCGTCTGGAAAATGTCCTGATTCAAACGCCAGTAACCTGCCGCGATGCGCGATACAACCGATTTAATAAGTCCTGATCATGTAATTCAGACCGGTTGTTCCAGCGCCATAGCTCCGGATAACCGCGCAGACCGTGCCATGACGACGGTGCATACACGACGCCGCCTTGCGCGTGGGTATCCGTTGCGGCGTAAAGCGCTGGCAATGCTGCTCGCCGAGGTGACTGACGCAGCCAAGGCATGATGTGAAAACTCAATGCCGCCAATCGCATTGGCCAGGCCGTTTCCCGTGACTGAATGGTTTTAAGACTGGTCGCCGCTAATCCCGGGCTTGATCCATTGACCATGACCGACTGCCCCGCCTCTTGAAACAGTTGATTGAGTTTCACTGCCATCATCGCCTGCGCCAATTTGGAGTTGGCGTAAAATCTCCACGGACGGTAATGGCGCCCATCAAACTGATTAAAGGTTAAATGCGGCCGCCCCATTGCAATCGACGCAACGTTCACCACGTGGGTATTTGGCGTTTTTGTCAACAACGGGACTAGACGCAAGGTAAGGATAAAACCGGCAAAGTAATTAACCGCCCACATCAGTTCCACCCCATCGCGCGTGATCGTGCGCTTGGCTGGCATCATGACACCGGCATTGTTAATTAAAATATCCAGTTGCGGCAACATAGCCAGAAGCTGATCGGCGAGCTGATTCACCGCGGTTTGATCACTAAGGTCGGCAGCGATGAAGCTAATCGATTGCCGATGGGTTGCATGCTTTAATTTCTTAACCGCTGCCTGTCCTTTAAGCCGATTCTTGCCAATGATGATCACAATTGCACCATGCCTCAATAATGCTTTACTCATGGCAAAACCAACGCCGCTTGTGCCGCCGGTGACAACCGCATACCGACCAGTAAGATCAGGCATGTCGTCTTCCGTCCAATGTCGTTTAGGTGCCTGCATCCATGTCACCTCCTCAAAGACCGTGACCGCTTTTAAGCCCGCTTTCGCCGTTTCAACAGCATCCTTAAATCGCCTTGTGCATGTTGAAACTTAAGAAACTGCTGCCGGGTCTTTTCAACCATTCGATACCGTTTAGGGTTCTTTTTGTAGAAATCTTGGTGATAATTTTCCGCTAACCAAAATGTCGCTGCTGGCTCGATAGCCGTCACAATCGGTCGCAAGTAACGGTCCGAGGCAGCCCGCTTAGCTTTTGCTTCTTTAGCAATCCGGTGCTGGTCATCATTGCGCACGAAGATCACTGGCCGATAATGACCACCGCGATCCTGAAACTGCCCCAATGCATCAGTTGGATCCGTCAGTTGAAAATAAAGATCGACAAGTTGTTGATACGATATTTTCCGTGTATCGAAAATAATTTCAACGGCTTCAACGTGGCCGGTGGTGTCGCTGATCACTTGTTCATAAGTCGGATGGTCAGCTTGGCCGCCTGTATACCCTGAAACAACCGATTCAACGCCTGGCATATCGACAAACGGTTCCACCATGCACCAAAAACAGCCACCTGCAAAGATGGCGCGATCCTGATAGGCAAGATCGCGCTGAAAATGGGCACTCACATCAGTTTCGCTTGCCGCTTCATCATCCCCGGTCTGGGTTCGATAAAAATCGGCTAAATCCGGCGTCAGGTTATCCCGAATTGCGAGCGGACGCAAACTGGCTTTTAACTGATCCCAGCTTACCCCGACTGATTGTCCAGCCTCAACTTGTTGTTTAGCCTGAAGCAACTGCTTCCGCTCGAAAGCTCTCGTCCCCGGTGCCAGCAATAAATTCGTTAACTTTGCAAGATAGACTTCCGGCGTCATCTTCATCGCGCATCGCCTCCAGTGGTTGAGTCACTTTCAGTATACGCGTGCTGCTTATTTTTAGATAGTGCACAATCTTTTTAAACTTGGATTATCGGAATACTTTCGGGAACAAAAAAAGTCTGCTCACTTGCTAAGCAGACAACGTTTTTGCAATCCTGTCATTGTGACCACGCTTCTTGTAACCCCTGATCCCGAAAAGTCGTGTTATCCAACCAGCCCACTTTAAATCGACCTTTCTGATAAGTAACCTTGCTGACGCTGGCATTTTTAAGTTCAGTGCGATTCGGCAATTTGCCACCATGCGCCAGTAACCATAACAGGCTGGCAGTGCCGTGACTGACAACCAGAATGCTCGTCTCATGAGCTGCTTCTGCTGCGGCAACGACTCGGCGCAAGGCCAAATCATAGCGGGAAACAATTTGTTGGGTATTCTCTGCCTGATTGGTCACATCAGCGGCATGGAACTTATCAGGAATGGCTTCGAGTGGCACCTTACCACTTGTCACAAGTTGATGGTAATCCGGGACCCCAAAAACTTCTTCTGAAACATCCTTGAGTTCGCGGCCTTCAAAAATACCGTCATTTTCTTCACGCAAGCCGCTATTGGTTTCAATTGACTGTTTTTCGTCCATCCCCAAAAGTATTTGCTGCGCCGTTTCCTGAGCACGAATCAAATCACTGGAAACAACCCGATCAAATTTCAAACCACTTGCGCGCAACCCCAAGCCTAACGCAAATGCCTGCTTACGCCCATGCGCATCCAAGCGCGAATTCGTGACACCTTGAATTAGTTGCCGCACATTACCTACCGTTTCGCCGTGACGAACCAAATATAAATTGATCACAGTCTGCTTCCTTTCAAAACGCGACATCCCTGGTGAATCATTGCTGCCTTTCACCTAAATACTTCAATCGGTTACCCTTGACACTTACGCTTTGCCAAAAATTTTCTTCTTTAGCCTTAATCCCGTTGGCGTGGTCGCCAAACCACCTTCACCGGTTTCTCGCAATGTAGCTGGCAACTGCATCCCCACGCGATTGACCGCTTCGATGACTTCATCAGCCGGAATCACACTGATACAACCGGCAAGCGCCATATCAGCTGAAATCATGGCCTGACTGGCACCCAGCGCATTGCGTTTCACACATGGCACTTCCACCAAGCCGGCCACCGGATCGCACACCAACCCCATCATGTTTTGCAAGGTGATCGCAACGGCTGTGGCCGCTTGCTCCGCTGTCCCGCCGTTAGCCGTCACCAAAGCCGCCGCGGCCATCGCACTGGCTGAACCGACCTCTTCCTGACAACCGCCTTCTGCTCCGGCAATTCCGGCGTTATTAGCAATCACCAAGCCAAACGCACCGGCTGTGAAAAGAAAATCCAGCTGCTGATCGTGACTCAGATGCAGCCGATCGCGCATCGCCAATAAAACACCCGCCAAAACACCGGCAGATCCTGCAGTCGGGGTTGCGCAGATCAACCCCATTTTGGCATTCACTTCATTAACGGCAATCGCATTACGCACCGCTTCCATAATCGGCTGGCCGCTCATAAAATGCTGCCCGTTAATATAAGTGTTCAACTTCTTTGCCTCGCCACCGGTCAGCCCAGTGACGCTTTTTACACCGGCAATTCCTTCTTTAACCGAACGCTCCATGACTTCAAGGTTGCGGCTCATCAAATGGCGAATCTGTTCTTCGGTTCGGGTCGAGTTTTCAACTTCCGTGTGCACCATTAACGCAGCAATGGAAGGAAAAGCATGACTTTGCTCAACAAGCTCTTTGACGGTATAAAACATCTTTGACTCCTTTACCAGGCAATTCGTGACAACATTTTAAATGCGATTTACTCGAAATAGGTCACATTGCGCATGTGTGGCAGCAACTTCAGCTTCGCCAGAATATCAGTTTGATAATCGTCAGCCTCAATAATCATAATCGCCTGCTTACCTTTAGCCGTTCGCGTGACGGTCATGGTACCAATATTAATGCCTGCACTGGAAAAAATGCCGGTCACCTTGGCGATCATCCCTGGCACATCATCGTGAATCGTGATATAAGTCGGCTGGCCCATACTCAACGAAATCTTGAAGCCATTGATTTCTGTGATCTGAATATTACCGCCGCCAATGGAAACGCCGGTCACCGCTAGTCGATGATCGCCAGTTTGCAGGACGATATGCGCCGTATTGGGATGATCGACCTTATCGCTTTTCGGCACAAAACTGACTTTAATCCCTTGGTCGTATGCCAATTTCAAGGATTCCGGCAGCCGTGGGTCATCAGGCGCCATCCCCAGTAGTCCGGCAACCAGTGCCACATCTGTCCCGTGACCACGATAGGTTTTGGCGAATGATTCATACAAATAGATAGTGATGACTTCCGGTTTTTCGCCAAAAATATCACGAACAACTTTGCCAATACGCGCCGCCCCTCCAGTATGAGAACTGCTGGGTCCGACCATAACGGGACCAATAATATCAAAGACGCTATGAAACCGAATATCTGGCATGAGCTTTCTCCTTATTATAGGTGTCAAAGCCGCTCGAAGCAGGCTGACCTCTTAAACAACGTGAGTTTCTATTCAATGTGATTTTACCACCCTGAACTTCAGCATGCTTGATTTTAAAAGCTTCCATTCTACTTCTTCCTCGCGGCTAATTGATAGCCAGTTATTCACTTGTCGGCCTCGCAAGCCGCCACGTTTTGCACAAGCTGATCCAATATCGGTGCCAGGTCTGCGATACGCCGCTGGATCTGTGTCCACAAAACATCCGGGGTTGTCCAAATGGGATCTTTGGCTACATACACCTGCCCGATCAGAAACTCGGCATTTTTAACTGTCTCAAACCGCGTGATCTTCTGCGTCAGTGTGGTTGGGCTTAGCGCAATCGTAGCCTTGGTAGTATGGTCATCGGCGATCAACCACTGGCCGGGTAGTTTTGTCATTATCGGCTCAATACCTGCCAACAATTGTGGTACCGTTTTACTTTCACGCAAACAAGCAAGCCACAAAAACAAGCGATCATCCCAAAAACCTAATTCTAAGTGCGGCAACATTTTATACCCACGGCGACTCGTGGAAAACGCAACCCATGTGTTAGGAGGCGGATTCTTATGGCGACGCTGATGTTTGGCAATGTGAGCAAAGACCGGTTGATCGAATTGCTGCAGCAATGGCACAATCGTCTTGGCAGCCTCGGCAAACTTTGGATCTAATCGTTCACGGATTAAAGTCATTCGTGCAGCAAGTGTCGGTTCCGCAAAAACTGTGAAATCTTCTTTCGTAAACACTGATCGCTCACTCCTTTCTTTGCACCGGATCATGTTACAATGAGAAGCATGGGAGCAGCGACGATTAGTTGACAATCGCCGCTTAGACTAACTCACTTAGAGGAGGACTTTTTAATATGTCAGACGATAACATGCAGGAGCATCTGAATAATGCACTTTACGGTCCCCCGCAGACCAACCCCGATGAGCGGCGGCGGTTTATGGGTTCATTACGCGAAAGAGTTGCCTTGCGCGTTTCCAACCAAGAATTGGCGGACCCTGCGCGCCAGCAACAAGTGGCACCTCTGCTAAAAGATTTTCATGACCACGGCTACAAAGCCTTATTAAACGGTAAACTTGATAACGCCGTCACGGGCCCTTACATGAAAATGCTGACTGGCGCCAACATTCCGTTTACCTTGGTGGCAAATGAAACCGCCCAAACCGATGAAAAAGCTGCTGGCCTGCTGATTGTTTCAGATAAAGCAATCAACCAAAACACGATCGACCTGCCACCACTGGATCCAGATCAAGACAAACCCAAACCAAAAAAATACGGCTTTGATTTGTTCAAGCATCTGTAAGCAGACCATCACCGGCATGGTTCAACTCAATAAAAATATGAAAGTAACTACTCCCAAAACGCGCACGTTTCTGGGGGTACTTTTATTTAGTGGAGACGGCAGAACTTTTTGTGACATCAATTACTTTTCAGCAAACAACCAATTTAACAATTTGGGGGCAATGAAGCGCGGTGTGCCCATGTCCGGCTTCTCCAGTGAGGTCAGGTCTGGCGCTGGATTAACGCTGATCACCACCGCCTGTCCTGCCACGTCTGGATCATAGGCGGCATACAGATTATCAATCACGATATCGACCGCGGCTACTGGCAGATCAAGGGCTGCCGCTGTCTCAACAGCCAGCCTTTTATAACTTCCATCAATCTCATCCGTGACATCATAAAGATCGCCACCGGTTTGCGGGTGAGCTGCAGTGGCCAGAAAGATTTGCTGACCACGGCGCAAAACGGTCTCGGGGGTCACCGACTGCAACTTCAATTGACGTAGAGCAGCAGCATCAAGTTGCAACTGACGGGCAGCCGGTCGCGTCCCATTTTTCAGTGCCACCAATTCTTTAATGGCTTTTCGGCCATCCCCTACCACATTCGCCGCCGCGGCCTCCAACACACTGAGAACTTGCCGATTGACAACGGTAAAATGATAGGTCGTTCCACGTGCCATCATCTCGATTAAAACTCCATGATGACGATTGGCCTCATGAAAAGCACGTGCAAATTGTTTTTCAGTCGGTGGGACGGCAAACTGCTCAACGGCAACGCCTTGGCTGCGCGCTTCCGGTTTAACAACAATACTTTTATGTGCAAAACTTCGCTCAAACGCCGACTTGGCATCTGGCCACCGGGTGAATTTCGCACCGCGGGCCACCGGAATACCAGCCGCAGCAAGTATTTTTTTTGCAGCATGCCGGTGCGTCGCAACTACCAAGGCATTGCCCGGGGTGTATTGGGTAATGGTACCATCGACAATCACTTGTGTTTGCATATCTGTCTCAACTTGCACCAACCCCTGCTGCCGATCCAACAGCGTAAATTGATAACCGCCATCAATGGCAGCCTGCACTAACGCTTGCGTATTACCTGACAAATCAACCATTCCCGGCAACCCATCCGCACCCGCCAAATCCGCGCAAGCTTCCTCACTTAACGAATTAGCCGCAGTGTTCTTATCGCCAAAACTCGCTGCAACCTGACCGGCAAGCGTTGTCTCCGGTTTCATCAAACGAGTTTGCATCAGTTCAAACGCCTGCTTCTGCTGCGCCGTCATCCCCATATGGTTCAACCACGTGGCCATTGCATCCATGTTCGCTGTTAGTTCCTTGACCGGTGTTGCAGGTGTCATCGCGGCAATTTTTCGGGCTTCTTCCAAGGCATGGCGCCGTACTTCGCTCACCACCGCTACCGGAATCGCTGGCTGGCTCAAGGCAAACCAGCAACTATCCCGCAAAAAAGTCAGCATTTGGGACGTTATACCACTGGCAGCGTAAGGATCAAGTTCGACCATGATATCCATGGCTAGCGTTCGATCCAGATGGTCCGGATCGGTCACTTTTTGAACCAAATGCTGCTCCTGATCCGGCGATGGCCAAAATGCCTGATGACCAGACGCTGGTGACGCTGCGAACAGATAGGTTATCAAAGGCAGTTGTCGTATCAAACCATTGGCAATCAAATCGTAAACCTTATTACGGTAAGCCACATAATCCGGACCCTGACCCTGAAAATTTTCTGCAGTATACAAGCGTTCAAACAGCGTTTCCGGCAACACGATGCGCACGACTTGCTGATTCACGCGCTCTTTGGAAAAGACCGGCAAACGCCCGCCCTCAGGCAAATTTGCCCAAATACGACTGAGTCCCGCACGTAATTCAGCAATCACACCCGTAAAGTCGTCCAGTAACGGTGTCGCCACCTGAAGCGTCGAAACTGACAAAGGCTGTACCAATGCATGTCGACTTAACTGGGGCCAAGCAGCCAGCTGAACCCCTTCCGGTAATACCGGCTTCACCGTCCGCACAACGGCAACGCGGGTCTGCGTGGCCAAATCAGATAAATGTTGTTCTTGAATCAGTTGCCAATAATGGTTCACAATATGTCATTCCTTTAAGTGATGATTTAGAATTAGATTAACACGCTGTCGGCGAAAGCGCGAACCGAATCCCAGCCAGAAAACAAGATAATCCGATACGTGGATTTTCAGTCAAGGAAAGACAACTAAACCCACTATCATCACTCAACGAAAGCCTTACAAGGAGGAATTTTTTTGCAACAACCGCTTGCTTATCGCATGCGCCCACAAAATTTAGATGAAGTCGTCGGGCAACAGGATCTTGTCGGTTCAGGAAGAATTATCCGTCGCATGGTCAGTGCCCACCGCCTAAGTTCAATGATTCTTTATGGCCCACCTGGCACCGGAAAAACCAGCATCGCCAGCGCCATTGCTGGCAGTACGAAATATGCTTTTCGCATTTTAAATGCTGCCACTGACACTAAAAAAGATCTGCAAATTGTCGCGGAAGAAGCCAAAATGAGTGGCACGGTAATTTTGCTGCTAGACGAAATCCATCGACTAGATAAAACTAAACAGGACTTTTTGCTGCCGTTACTCGAAAGCGGCCGAGTTATCTTGATCGGGGCCACTACTGAAAATCCCTATATGAATATCCAACCAGCTATTCGCAGTCGCACCCAGATTTTCCAGGTCAAACCGCTGACTCCTGATGACATCAGTACCGCCATCGATCGCGCACTGGCAGACGAAAAACGCGGTCTAGGCAAGTATCAGGTTAACTTACAACCCAAAGCGCGAGAATACCTCACCCACTCAACAAATGGCGATTTACGAGCCGCACTTAACGGTCTTGAGCTCGCCGTTTTATCAACCCCAGCAGATCACGATGGCACCATCAGTGTTGACTTGACGACCATTCAGCAAAGCCTACAAAAGCCATCGTTAGCTGGAGATGTCAACGGCGATGCGCATTACGACATTATTTCGGCGTTTCAAAAATCCATTCGCGGGTCTGATGTGAACGCTGCCTTACACTATCTCGCCCGATTAATCGCAATTGGCGACTTGAACAGCATTACACGCCGGTTGTTAGTGATCGCTTATGAAGACATCGGCTTAGCCAATCCGGCAACTGCCAGCCGCACACTAACGGCGATTCAAAGCGCCGAACGCTTAGGGCTTCCTGAAGGCCGCATTCCCCTCGCCGATACTGTGATTGATCTTTGCCTTGCACCTAAAAGTAATTCAGGCATCAAGGCGATTGACGCCGCCTTGGCTGACGTTGAAAGCGGAAACGCCGGCCAGATTCCGGACGATCTGCGCGATGCCCATTACCGCGGCGCCAAGCAACTAGGACATGGTCAAGGTTACAAACTACCACACAATTACGCTAATGGATGGGTAGCGCAGCAATATTTACCAAATAATCTCAAACATCATCAATACTACCATCCTAAAACCACCGGACGTTATGAAGCCGCGCTGGCTCAGCGTCAACAACAACTTGAAAAATGGCAGCGTGATGCCGAGAAGTCGAAGAAAAAGTAACGAAAGCGTTTCCACTTGCACCCATGCGGCTTCCCGTGCTACTATAACAGTGAAAGTTCTAAGGTGTTCGCGCTTCCTTAACTATCAGTTGACCGAACAGTATCGAGACCTTGGGACCGGAAGAGCCGTAGACGGTGCTGCTATTTCACTTAGCGGCTAATGTCTACGACGTCTGGACCCACATAGCTAGCAGCGGGTTTCAACGATCCGGGAAGAAAACGGCACCATTTAGTCTTTCAAAAAAAACCAATCATGTTTTTGGCCGGCTCCGTGCCGGCTTTTTTCATGCCAAAATCGCAGAACAGCTGATGCAAGTATCTGTCTTGCAACCGCTAGTTCTTGCCAGGGTCATGTGTATACACGATCGCAATATTTAAAAAGTCAACCGCTTTTCCTTACTGCTGTGGCATAATATAAGCAAACAGCTAGGGAGGACTGATCCTTTGACAATCATTTTAATGTGCATTTACGCGGTCGCCTTGTTTGGATTGGCAGCCTACACATGGCTTCATCGCTATCAAAACTTTCTGATTATCAAAAAACCGGCTCCGGGCATGACGCGTTTTCTCAAGATCTTTGCCTATCTTTTCACCCTTGTCGGCATCCTCGCCATCATCGGTGGAGTTTTGTTCCCGATGTGGATGAACTTGGTCATTTTGGTTTTCGGCGCTTTTTTAGCAACAGTTTTTGTTTTTATCAGCCTGACCCAGATGAAGTTGTGAAATGCTTTTCATTTAATTTCCCGATGGAATCAAGTACAATGAAGATAGAGGTGATGAGGAATGTTACAACAATATCAACATATTTTGGTTGCGATTGATGGCTCATATGAAGCAGAGTTAGCATTCAAAAAAGCGGTTGCCGTTGCCAAACGAAATCAGGCAGAGTTAATTCTTATTCATATCGTTGATACCCGAGCGTTCCAGAACGTTTCCAGCTTTGATTCAGCGATGGTCGAACAAGTAACAGAAAACGCTAAGAGCACCATGGAAGGTTATGTCGATCAGGCCAAGAAAGCCGGATTGGACAAGGTCAGTTTCAGCATTGAATACGGCGCACCAAAAACAATCATCGCCAGAGACATCCCCAAAGCTAAAAATATCGATCTGATCATGATTGGGGCAACTGGTTTAAACGCCGTTGAACGTCTGTTAATTGGATCGGTCACCGAATACGTCACACGGAACGCCTTATGCGATGTCCTCGTGGTTCGGACTGACTTGACCAACAAGCCGGCATTGGCAAGTACCAAAAAACCGGCTGATCAACCTCAAGAAGACTAATCGCTAGGCTAAATTGGAATGGTTAGCGCAAAGTTGCCAACGTGTCATTCAATGATTCCACACATAGACGACATTAAAAAACCTGAGACCTTTGCCAACTACATCAGCAGATGCAGGACGAAAGCCTCAGGTATTTTTGACGATCACCAAACGATTGCCGGTGGCTTGCGGCTATGCCGTTTCGCTGTTTGGCTTTTGTGTCACCATTTCGGCAGCAAGACTCGCCGCCAGTGCAGTGGAACCGGTAACCTGTGCAAACGCAATGGCGATTTGATAACTCTTAGGTGCCTCCGGATTACCAAGTAATTTCAAGGCCCGAGCCTGCAAAGTGTAAAGTTCGTCAAGCAAAAAAAGCTTATCGTGCTTGACCGCTTCACGAATGCCGTAGTCGGTATACTTCAAAACAGCTTTAAAATCACTTAGTTCATAGTATACGCGCGCAATATGCCAATAAATCGTTAGTTCCACATCGAGATACTTACTGTCAGACAATGGCACATGCTTTAACATGCGCAATGCCTGATCGATGTAGACCCGCGAACGATCAAAGGTATGCTTGTCCGCATATGCCAGTCCCAAGCCGAGGGTTGCCAAAATGGCATATAAATCACGCTCTGAATTTACAAGCGGGCTTAAAACCCGACCAAAGAAATAAATGGCCTCGTCAGGTGCGTTGTTCTTGAATAGCTCGATGATTCCTTGATAATAGTAATAACGCTTTTGATCATCTTCGCTTTTAATCTTATCCAGCCGGATCTTGCTCAGATTATCTGCTGCAACCCCGTATTGATGGTGCTGGATTTGATAATCAATCGCATTCAGCAACTGTTGGATCCGATCATGATGTTCAACAACAATATCATCAAGTTGAATCCCCAAACGGCTAATAAGCCGCATCAGAATATTCATACTTGGAACCTTATTTCGCTTTTCAATAAGGCTAATCGTTGCCTGCGTACAGATATTTGCTGCCAGTTCCGCCTGAGATAGGCCTTTTAACTTGCGATAGTAGCGGACTTTATCCCCCAAAATCCGCAACGTTTGCTGCTCCTTTCGCACACTTATCACTCCCCAGTGTTCCTTTTAACAAATCAACATAGAAGTCACGGGGTCTCCCCCTAACCTAGTGTCAATTATACGGATAAGTGGTTTTAAAAGCTAACAATAACAACTGGTATTTATTCTTTTTTTGTAAAAAATTTTTTTAAATTTTGAGCTTCAATAATGAAAAAGGTCACAAAGTCAAAACAAACATACTACAATATCTAAATATTTATATTTATACATAAATATTTCTATTACTTTGACCTACAAAAATTGTTACAAAGCATAGGCCATAAAAATCAACTTCATCCTGGTTTCAGTAAGATTAATAAGTGTACCAATTGCACTTACATAGAACTTGCTTAAAATTAGAAAAGATCGACAATTTGTTGAATGTAATCCGTAACCGGTTGCGGTAAATCAGCTCGTAATGTCAACGCCTGCAACAGGCGATTGCGATTGTACCACCGAACCCAGAAAGTGTAAGATTCCTGCGGTCGAATATTAACCAGCGTGTGTTGCCAGTTCTTAAGGCACATTAAAAGCGTCTCGCTATAAAACTGATTAACGTTGGTAATGCTACTGAGATACAAAGCCATTCGATGGTCTTCGCCAAAAATCAACGGCGTCTCAATCCTGCGCCAAGCTTCCACGACTGCGGCCATCAAGAAGACTTTCTCGGATCGCGGCAACATATCGACTTGACTCAGTTCTTCCAACATATTGCCAATATGCGTAAATGCATGGGCCCAGCCTTTGGTTTCGACATAGCCGCGGCCATCTTTTTCAAGCAGAATATACGTACCAATATTCTGTACAACTGCCAGATAATCGGCTTTACTAAGAATATGATAGCGATTCTGGTCGGCATAAATCATGCCACTCAAGATCATCACCGCAAAACTTCGCAGAAATATGGCATCATTTTGCGGCTCAAAAATGTGGCTGAACAAAACATCCGGCGCTTGCAGACGTTTAAAAAGCGCCTTGACTTGTTCATTCGTAAACGCTTCTGCCTGGAATAAATCATTGAATAAGAAAAAAACGCCTTTGTCCCGAACAGCTGGCTTGGTACTGGCCAAATGCGTCACCAAAAAGGCAATCTCATCATCAGTGACGCTCGGATCACTCGTTTGTTTGATCCGTTTCTGAATGGAACGAATTCTTACAATGGCAGTTTTATCATCGCGAGGAACGCTGACCCGCGTCTTTGATTCTGTTGCGACACTATCAATGACTTTTCCCAGCATATCAGGCAATGTTGCGAAAATCTTACCTTGATTCAATAAAGTCCGTAACTGTTGGACTGTGGTTTGAATGGTATCTAGTTGCGTCAAAATGGGCCTCCTTTTAAAGCTAAATGGCGTTGCGGTGCGATTTACTGTCGCCAACCGATTCTATGGTTGCTGGTTCTACAGCAAAATCGGGCGACTAATTTTTTGAGTTGGATGCGCCAGTACCCAGCCAAAGTCAGTCGGCAACACGCGCTTGATGACGCGCATCCCCGGTTGATTCATAATTGTAAAAGGATATTGATGCGCCAGTGCTTGCAACATATATTGGTTGACTAAGCTTTCCCCCATCCGACCATTTAAAAAAACTCGATAACCAGGATAACGTGTCAGCACCGAGTCAAGCATCGCTGTAATTCGGGCATCCCGCAGTTGCTGAATCGTCACGGCTAATGCTACCCGTTCGCGAAAGTTGCCCAAAAAAGCTCGCTTCTCATCTGGCTTAATGGTTGGAATGCCAAGCGCCATTATTTTAATGAAATGTTCCAAGTCCTCAGCCATGATCTTCCTCCTGACGCTTTATTATGATGTACCACCCAGAAGTCACGATGCGATTAGCCATAGCCAATCCATACATTTACCCATTGTAGCACCCGTGTCTAAATAGCGTCCACTCACTCTAAAGATCAAAAAACGACAAGACCGCATGGCAGCTATCCCGCTTGCCATGCGGTCTTGTCGATATTCGGATCAGCAGTCCCAACGGCCCGACACCGTCTGAGCGAACCAAGTTTCTTCACTCAAGACAACATCGTCATGCTTACTTCTCAAGCCTTATCTTAAAAGGTGTTGGCCACTTCCTCTCATCGACTACCCCATCCCAACTTTGCCCACCTTAGACGCGCTTTTTGCGATACAGACGCGCAATTCGCTCCACATAAGCTGGCGGCGCCTTTTCAATACCCTCATGACGATCACGATAATGCCAGATTTGGCCAATGCTGATGCCAGTCTCCTGTGCAATCTTAGACAGCGCCATTGATTGCAAGACCTTCCTTGCTTTATCATAGTTGTCCATTAGCAGCCCCCTCAATGTTGCCATTTTGGTACCGCATCTATCATAAAACAAAAAGTTAGGTTTGCCTAATAATTTATTCAAAAAAACAACCGATTGCTGATCGTCTGTGTTGTAACACATCTTCAGCAATTGGTTGTTTTTAGGCAAACCTAAACGAATTAGATATTGTTAATCAAATTTTTTGTGGGAAGTTTTTAGCTAATGTCTTTTTTCATTGTCCTTTAAACCCGTGTAAACCGCGCTACGACAGCATCACCCAACCGAACCGTCCATTTCCATCCCGATGAGGCGATTCAACTCAACCGCATATTCCATCGGCAACTCTTTGGTAAATGGCTCAACGAAACCCATGATAATCATTTCGGTTGCCTTAGCTTCAGAGATGCCGCGGCTCATTAAATAATACAGCTGCTCTTCCGAAACCTTTGAAACCTTTGCTTCGTGTTCCATCGAGACCGTCGAATTATGGATTTCGTTGTAGGGAATGGTGTCGCTGGAGCTCTTTTCATCCATTAAAATGGTGTCGCACTCCACGTGACAAAAGGCGTTATCGGCTTTCTTGGTAAACCGGACCGTTCCGCGGTAGTCAACCGCCCCGCCATCTTTGGCAATGGATTTAGAAACAATCGAACTGCTCGTATTCGGCGCGTTATGAATCATGCGTGCCCCGTTATCCTGATCAACGCCTTCACCAGCCACCGCAATACTGAGCATCGTACCGTGCGCCCCTTTGCCATCCAGATAGACGCTAGGGTACTTCATGGTCGTCTTACTGCCAAGATTGCCGTCAACCCACTCCATCGTGGCATTATCAAGCGCCTGAGCCCGTTTGGTTTCAAGCGAGAACACATTCTTGCTCCAGTTTTGAATCGTCGTGTAGCGACAATAGGCATCATTTTTGACAAAAACCTCAACGACAGCTGCATGCAAGCTGTCACTGGAATAATTTGGTGCCGTACACCCTTCGACATAGTTAACATGGGCACCCGGCTCCACAATGATGAGAGTCCGCTCAAACTGTCCTGTGTTCTCCGCATTGATTCGGAAGTAACTTTGAATGGGCACATCGGTCTGGACGCCCTTAGGAACATAAATAAAACTGCCGCCAGACCAAACCGCCCCATTAAGCGCCGCAAACTTATTGTCACTCGGCTTAACCAATTTTCCGAAGTATTCGTGCACCAACTCAGGATATTCTTTTAAGGCTGAATCCATGTCCATGAAAATAATCCCGAGCTTTTCAAATTCATTGCGCATATTGTGGTAAACCACTTCAGATTCGTACTGGGCACTGGCACCAGCCAGATATTTTCGCTCTGCTTGCGGCACTCCGAGGCGATCAAACGTTTTCTTGATCGTATCCGGCACATCATCCCAGTCACGATACGTGCGATCCGTCGCTTTTTGGAAATAAAGCATATTATCCAAATCCAAATCCGACAAATCCGGACCAAAATTAGGCATTGCTAACTTACGGTAAGTCTCATACGCCTTCAGCCGATAATCTAGCATCCACTCCGGCTCATGCTTTTCCGCCGAGATGGCACGCACCGTTTCTTTGGTAAGCCCACGCCCGGTTGAATAAACCGGCGTGATATCGTCTTTGAAATCAGCGGGGTTTTCGTCAGGTAAAAAGTCAATATCCGCCGCAACAGTTTCGTTATTTTTAGTATTTTTTGTCTCAGTCATCGGTTTTACCTTTCTCCGTCAAAACTTGCGCAGCTGCTTTCCATGCTAACGTGGCACATTTGATGCGTGCCGGAAACTGGTGAACCCCTTTTAACACGGCTGCATCCCCCAGCCGGTCAGCATCAGGAACATCACCTTTGATAATCAAGTCGGAAAAAGTTTCCACCATCTGCTCGATTTCAGCCGGTGTTTTATCTAGAATCTGATCGGTCATCAGGCTGGCACTGGCTTGAGAAATGGTACAGCCATTGCCGGAAAAAGCGACATCGTTCACCCTGCCATCCTTTTCACTAATCTGCAAGTGCAAAACATCGCCGCAGCTGGGATTGCGCACCGTGATTTCGTGATCAAAATCGGCTAAAACACCGTGATGCCGCGGGTGTTGCGCCTCGTCGAGAATCACTGCGCGATACATTTGATCTAGCTTAGTCAATGCCATGGAAATACCTCCTTGCGGCCTGAACAGCTTCAACCAATTTCGTGACGTCATCCTGATTGTTGTAAATGCCAAAACTGGCGCGCACCGTGGCCGGAATCCCTAACCTTGCCATAAGCGGTTGGGCACAGTGATGGCCGGCGCGTATGGCGATTTGCTGCTCGTCAAGGAAGGTGGCGACATCGTGAGGATGAATACCAGTTAAATTAAAGGAAACCGTTGCCAAACTATCATCATTGCCATAAACCGTCAGATCCGGAATGGCTCTCAACGCGGTCCGCAGTTGATTCGCTAGTTCATGTTCGACTTGCAACGCCGCAGCATCAACATTTTCCTGAAACCAGTGCAACGCCGCGCCCATACCGATCACACCGGCAATGTGAGGCGTACCGGCCTCATACTTGATCGGCCCATCTGCCCATGTACTTCCTTGGTCACGAACTTCGGAAATCATTTCGCCCCCAAATTGAATCGGTGGCATTTTCGCTAACAAGTCAGCCCGCCCATAAAGTGCGCCGATACCTGTTGGCCCATAGATTTTATGCCCGGAAAAGGCATAGAAGTCCGCACCTAACGCTTGGACATCAACCGACATATGAGCAACCGCCTGAGCGCCATCAACGACAACAAAGGCTCCCATGTCATGTGCCTTCTTGACGATCTTTGCCACTGGCAGCGTATCGCCGGCAACATTCGTCACTTGGGCAATCGCCACCAGGTTAGTGCCTGGGGTAATGGCGGCTAATAAAGCAGGTACGTCAACCGTCCCATCCGAATGAACGGGCGTTACCACGAAGGTTGCCTGCTGACGCTTAGCAAGCTGCTGCCACGGAATAAAATTACTGTGATGTTCGGCACCACTAACCACAATCCGACCACCAGTAGGCACCGCATGTGGTCCAAAAGCACTCGCCACCAAATTCAGACTATCCGTCGTGCCATGGGTAAAGATAATCTCCTCAGCACTTTGGGCATGAAGGAAATCAGCGACTTGCTGGCGAACACTTTCATATGCCTCAGTCGTATCATAAGCCAACTTGTAGAGACCGCGATGCACGTTGGCATTGTCATTAATATAGTAATTTTGCAGGCTATCCAACAAAGCTTGCGGTTTTTGGGAAGTCGCAGCGGTGTCTAAATAAACCAGATTAGGATGAGCCTTAAAAAACGGAAATTGTTCACGCATCTTCAGCCACCAGCGTTCGATCAATCGTTGCAAACAATTCTTTCTTCAGCCGAACATCATCGATTTCAGCCAAGCCGCCTTCCAAAAAGCCACGAATCACCAATCGTTTTGCTAAGGTCGCGGAAAGTCCGCGACTCATTAAATAGTAAAGCTGATCGGCGTTCACCCGCGTCACGGAAGCGGCATGGCCGGCTGTGACGTCATTTTCATCAATTAACAGAATCGGGTTGGCATCGCCTTCCGCGCGCTGCGAAAGCATCAGCACCCGATTTTCCTGTTGGGCATCACTTCCGCGGGCCCCTTTGATGATGTGGCCAATGCCATTAAACATCAGGTGGGCATTGCCAGTAATCACACCGCGTTGATTAATATGCCCTACTGTATGCTGACCTTCATTGGTCACCGAAGTCGTGTAATTGACATGCTGATTGCCGGACGCCAACACGCCGACGTTAACTGTTACTTCGGCATTGTGCCCCAACAGTCGCACATCAACCCGATTCAATCCTGAATTATGCGAAAACCCGGCTAATGTCCAGTTAAGCTTCGCATTTGCGGCTAATGTCGCTGTCCGATTCACCAACACGGTATCAGCAGTAAAGCTATCATAGCTCAACCAATTAACGTCTGCGTCAGCTTCAACCACCAACATGAGCCAAATGCCTAACACATGGCCACCACTGGCCCATTTTTCCTGTAGGGTAACTTTAGCGCCTTTGCCAACATGAACATACAATAACCCACCGGCGTTTTTAGGCCCAGTCAAGACGATGGGGTCATCGCCGCTGACAAAATGAGCGGGAATATCAACCGTCGTTGCGCCTTGAGGTGACCGCAGCAACCATGCATCGAGTGAGTTTGTCGGCGTAAAACGTTGGACTTCACTTGATCCGGCTGCATAAGCAATTGCCTGAGGTGCATGCAAAACGACCCGATCTTCAACTGCATCAGGTTGGTTCTTTAAATAGCGCGCCAACGGGAACTTAGGCAGGTTAGGCGCCGGCAGTGTGGTTGTTTCAACCATTTTGTTCACCCACTTTAAGGTGTTCATAACCGGTCTTTTCCAATTTTTTGGCTAAGTCAGGGCCACCGCTTTCGATGATCCGGCCGCCTTTCATGACGTGCACAACATCAGGAATAATGTAATCCAATAGGCGTTGATAATGGGTAATGATCATGCTACCGAATTCCGGTCCGCGCATCAGGTTAACGCCTTTGGCAACGATCCGCAGTGCATCAATATCCAAGCCGGAGTCAATTTCATCCAGTAAGCCAAAATGCGGATGAATCATCATCAGTTGCAGAATTTCATTACGCTTCTTTTCACCACCGGAAAAACCCTGATTCAGGTAACGATCTGCCATTGATTCCGGCATTTCTAGCGTTGCCATCGTCTTGTCTAATTGTTTCAAAAAATCGCTAATGCGAATCTGATCATCTTCTGGTCGCCGCGCATTGATCGCCGCACGAATGAATTCTGCATTTGTCACCCCAGCAATTTCCTGCGGGTACTGCATACCGAGAAACAACCCGGCACGCGCCCGTTCATCAACAGCCATGCCCAGAATCGACTCGCCGTCAATTAAAATGTCGCCTTGAGTGACTTCATAAGCCGGATTGCCCATGATCGTCTCGGCCAACGTCGACTTACCTGTACCATTCGGACCCATAATGGCATGAATCTCGCCCGTTGCCAATTTCAAATTGACTCCGGTTAATATCTCCGGATGCTCTGGTTCTGCCTTAATTTTGACGTGTAAATCTTTAATCTCAAGTGTATGCAAAATGTTACCCCCGACTGGATTTGACTTTTCGTTATATCGTTATTCTACGTCATAACAACGGGTGCAGCAAACAGCCCGCTTCCAAAAAAGCCCCGCAATGATCAGAGTTTGCTTATCTGATCATTGTGAGGCATTTAAATCTAAATGACGTTCTTTTTCAATCGCAATTAATGGTGGCTCTTCCTTGCAAAGAAGTCGCCGATGAACTGAACCAAGAAAACCAGTGCCAAAATGAAGATCAGTGACACAATGATCACGTCGTACTGATAACGCTGGTAGCCGACCGCAATGGCCAGGTTCCCGAGACCGCCACCACCGACAGCGCCGGCCATGGCTGTTAAGCCGATAATGGAAATAATCGTTAAGACGGAAACACGAATTAACTCGGACAACCCTTCACGCAAATAAACACGCCAGACAATCCCCAACGGTGAAACGCCCATCGCTTCGGCTGCTTCAATGACACCAGGATCGACCGTCAACAAAGCGTTTTGCACCTGCCGCGCATAAAACGGGGTCGTACCTGCAATTAGTGGTACCAGTGCGGCGGTCGGACCGATGCCGGTTCCGACAATGGCTCGCGTCACTGGCGTCATAATTGCAAGCAAGATGATAAACGGCACAGCTCGGAAGATGTTCACTAATTTATCCAAAACAAAGTAAAACGGACGATTGGCCAATAGCCCACTTTCATCGGTCAAAACCAGCAAAATCCCAATGACAAGACCCAGAATGCCGGCAACGATTGCCGTCAAGGCCGTCATGTACAGCGTCTCGCCGATTGCCTGCGTTACGCCGCCATCACCGGACCAGATGGGCACAACGTTAGGAAAAAATTTTGCAAAAAAAATGTGCCATCTGTCTAGACCTCCTTTTTTAAGATGTCTTCGATCTTGACATCCTGCTGCTTGAGATACTGAATGCCGGCATCCACTTCAGATTGATCACCGGACAAAACCACGATCAGATTGCCAAATGGCGTGTCCTGTAAAATTTGAATATCACCAAACAAAATGTTCGCGGTCACGTGGTAACTTTCAAACAACTTAGCCACCAGTGGCTGATCGGCAGAAGCTCCGACATAGGTTAACCGCAACAAGCGATCATTCGGCCCAAGATTCTTAACAGCAGGCTGCTTAAGAACTGATTCAATTGCCTGATCAAGCTGCAACGTCGTATCGATGAAATCCTTGGTCAACTGCTGCTGCGGATCGGAAAAGACTTGCAGTAAATCGCCGCGTTCAATGATCGCTCCAGCATCCATGACAGCCACGCGATTACAAATCTGCTTAACCGCCTCCATCTGGTGGGTAATCAGAACAATCGTTAATCCCAAGCGTTCATTTAAAGACTTCAAAAGATCCAGAATTGAACTTGTGGTTTTCGGATCTAGCGCGCTGGTGGCTTCATCGGAAATCAGGATTTCAGGGTCAGAAGCCAAAGCCCGTGCGATCCCAACCCGTTGTTTTTGACCGCCGGATAATTGGGCCGGATAAGCATTCGCTCGATCTGTCAACCCAACCAAATCTAAGAGCTCAGCTACCTTCTTCCGGATCTCCTGCTTTGATTTGATGCCCTTTAACGGAAACGCAACATTATCGGCAATCGTACGGCTGTTCATCAGATTAAAATGCTGAAAAATCATGCCGATTCGCTTACGTTCCTTGCGTAGATGCGCCGCCGACAAAGCTAGCATATCTTGGTCTAAAACATTGACGCTGCCACTGGTCGGCCGCTGCAACAGATTGATGGTTCGAACTAGTGTCGATTTACCGGCTCCTGAATACCCGACAATCCCGTAAATATCGCCGCGATTGACCGTTAAACTCACATGATCAACAGCATGTACTGAGCGGGTCTTTCCATGAAATTCAACGTCCACATCTTTTAACGTCACAACTGCTTGATCTGACATAATTGTCCCCGTTTCTAATTAAAACTTATAGTTCCAGGCTGGCAGTGTTGAGCCTTGTAAACCTTCTTCAGCAGCTCAGCCGTTCGCTTCGTCTGGTAAGCTTTGACAATCTTCTTGTAAGTGGCGTTGTTCTTGTCCTTTGCTGACTTGGCAGCAATGAAGTTGACCCATGGCTTGGACTGCTTGGTGATCTTTTCAACCGCAATCGCATTGGCCGGCTTCAGATTGGCTGCTGCCGCAATATCATTATTGACAACGGCCACTGTAACATCGTCCAGTGAACGCGCGGTTTGGGCCGCATCCAGTTCGGTAAACTTCAAGTTAAGCTTGTTTTCCGAAATATCGCGAATCGTTGGAGATGCCACCCCTTTTTTCAATGTCAGTAGGCCATTTTGAGCAAGAAGCTGCAGTGCCCGGCCCTCGTTGGAAGGATCGTTTGGCAAGGAAATCTTGTCACCCGCTTTAACTTCCTTAAGTGACTTGATCTTGTTGGAATAAGCGCGCATCGGTCCGATATAGGTTGCGCCGATGTCAACGATCTTGGTGTGGTGTTTTTTATTCCAGTTATCTAAGAAATTGTGATGCTGAAAAGCGTTTAACTGAATGTCGCCGTCTTCAAGCGCCTGGTTTGGTTGGTTATAATCCGTAAATTGCACCAGTTTGATCGTGACACCCTGCTTCTTCAACCGAGACTGGATGTCCGCCCAGATTTCCTTATCCGTACTCATAATGCCGACTTTAACCGTCGCATTTTTGCTGGTACTTGCTGACGACTTACCACAGGCTGCTAAAACAAATAATGGCAAAACCAAAGCAAGTGTGATAATGGCTCTTTTCCAAAACTTCATGATTTTTTCCTCCTCGTTCGGGTTCGCAAACAATATGTGCAAGCTTTTTGGAAAATAAAAAAGCTCGCTCCTAAACACAATGTTTTAGAAGCGAGCCAGCTCGCGGTACCATTCTAATTCGACGCCAAAGCGCCCTCAGTAACAGGCAATCACCTGTGTGCGGAATAATGACCGCCAGCCATCATCGCCTAACTACTGCTCAGCGATGCCGATCAATGAGCCATCTTCGATTCAATCAACTACCCTGCTCTCAGCTAATCAGGTTTTCTGTACAGTCTCATCAAATTTACTCACTCATATCATTCGTTTCCCGAAATTGATTAAACCGAGTGTAGACGAAAGAAGAGGGACTTGTCAAGAAAAATGTTAGAGAGCGTGAGCGTGGCCGGTTAGAAACCGGAGCATAAGTGGCCTTGGGCGTGATGGCCGGGCTTTGGCCATTGCGACCAAGGTCCTTATGTGCAGGTTTCTGGCCACGCGAGCGCGTTTAGGAAGAGCGTGAGCGTGGCCGGTTAGAAACCTGCGAACGCGTTTGCGACCCGGATTGCCTTCCACCACTTATTGCGCGATTCGCAAAAAAAGTCAACAATCGCATGAAAATCCTCAACCTATCAACCGGAAAGCAAATCAAATAGTTCCCCTACACACATTACCCGTAATCCTAAAACTTCTGCGTCCAGGCAGGTACCTCACTCCCATGGTACAGCTTCTCAATCAGATTAGCTGTGTCCTTCGTCCGGAACGCCTTCACAATTTTCTGGTAAGTCTTATTATTCTTGTCCTTCTTATTCGCCACAAACACGTTAATCCAAGGCTGGCTCTGTTTGTTGACCTTTTCCGTGTAAACAGCCTTCTTGGGATTCAACTTCGCATCCTGAGCAACGCCTGAGTTAATCACCGACGCTGCGACATCTGGCAAGGAACTTGCCGTTTGCGCTGCATCGACCGCTTTGAGCTTCAAATTCAGCTTGTTGTCGGTCACATCACGGGTCGTTGGCAAAGCCACCTTCGTATTGAGCTTGATCAAACCTGCCGCTTGGAGCAACTGCAAGGCCCTGCCTTCGTTAGTCGGGTCATTTGGCAGCGCAATCGTGTCGCCTTGCTTAATCTGACTGATCTTCGTGATCTTTTTAGAATAAATCGCTAATGGCGCAATAATGGTCTGGCCAATGCTAACGAGATCACCGTGATGCGTCTTGTTCCAGTTATTCAGAAAATACTGATGCTGGAACAAGTTCAAATCAATATCATGATCCTTCAATGCCGTATTAGGTTGGTTATAGTCAGAGAACTGGACAATCTTAATGTTGATGCCTTGCTTCTTGACTTTCTTGGCAACAGATTGCAAAACACGGTTATCCGCGCCAACAACCCCAATCTTGACAGTTGTCTGCTTTTGACTGCTACTACTGCTGTTACCACAGCCAACCAAAACCAACCCTAATACTGCAATAGTGGCAAAAATCTTCCAAAAACGCTTCATCTTGAATCCTCCTCGTATATTCAACGTTTAGTTATAAGTTGCAAATTTTTGCGACTGTATAGCTGCTAGCTGTATTAGCTTGATCGAGTGATAAAAGAACTATGAGCGTAACGGCTTGCATCTCTTCATAACGCGCTCGCAAAAAAGCTCACCTCTAACCAAATCTAGTTAGAAGTGAGCTTCACCCACGGTACCATTCTAATTGGCCGTGCTGTGCGCGACCCACTCACCGGACGGATTCATCCGGGAGCGCGTTAATGGGCGCAGACCATCACAGCCTTACAAAAAATGTTCGGTGTGCCGTATGCACTAAGCCATATTCGCGTCCACTTACAACCCCGCTCTCATCATTTCGGGTTTTCTGTACTGTCTCGCAACCGCTACTCACTTAGTCCGTTTATCATCAATTCCAAGTTCATAGCCATGAGTTTAGCACAAATTTTTTAGTAGTCAAACATTGAATTTTAATTCAAAAAGAGTGTAAGCTTGCTTCAACATCAGCTGTTAATGAAAAATTCAATTAAATGGCCATGAAACATAGCACTGAAAGGATGAGCAAATATGACAGATCCTGTTGCACTGTTGCAAAAGTTAATTCGTATTGATTCAGCAAACGGTCATGAGCTGGCTGTGGCAAAAATCTTGCAGGCTGAGTTTGAGGCCGCTGATATTCCCACCAAGCTGATTCCGTATCAGGATGATCGAGTTAATTTAGTGGCGGAACTTAACCAAGGTGACCGCGTGCTGGGCTTCACTGGTCACCAAGATGTGGTCAGCCCCGGCGACGAGTCTGCGTGGACGTATCCGCCTTTTTCCGGAAAGATTGTCAACAATGTCATGTATGGTCGCGGTACCGACGACATGAAAAGTGGTCTGGCAGCGATGACTCTCGCACTCATCACTCTGAAGCAAGCCGGTTTTACCCATCACATTCGGTTCATGGCAACGGTTGGCGAAGAATTTGGTGCAATGGGTGCACGGCAACTCACTGAACAAGGCTATGCTGACGATTTGGAAGGCTTGATCGTTGGTGAACCAACCGACAAACTGCTGCAGTATGCGCATGGTGGAACCGTCAATTACGAAATCGATAGTGAAGGCGTCTCGGTTCATAGTTCACGACCAGAAAAAGGTGTCAATGCCATCGATGGGTTAGTGGCTTTTGCTACCCGTGAGCCAACTGCCTTTGCGCAAGCACCGGATGATCCGGATCTGGGTGTCTTTCGGCATTCAATCACGGTGATCAACGGCGGCGATCAAGTCAACACAATTCCTGCCCACGCCTATCTACGCGGCAACTTGCGACCAACTCCTGCTGCCAATATTGACTTAGTTATCGACCTGTTGAAGCAATTGGTCGATCAGGCTAATCAAGCTACGTCTGCCAAATTAACGCTCAAGGTCTTGCACCGCTTCCTGCCAGTGCATTCCGACAAAAATGGTCGCCTTGTCACCACTGCTAATCAGGCAATTGCATCTGTCACCGGTACGCCAGCCAAACTCGCAGTGGCATATGGCGGCACCGACGCGTCAGAATTCATTCGTTCTGACAACCACTTTGACGTTATCGTTTATGGCCCGGGCGATAATCATTTCAGCCACCAAGTTAATGAACACGTCGACTTAGACAGCTACACGACTGCCATCAAGATTTACCAGGAAATGGCAAAACGGTTCTTCGCCTAACATTTATGCAGTCAAAAGGTTAAAACCAACTAAAAAGCAGCTAAACATCATTTTGATGTCAGCTGCTCTTTAAATTGGCTGCGTCACACACTTGTCAAGTTGATATCAAGTGGTCACGGCTATTTGGCGGAAACAGTCACAACCCAATTGTGATTATGATCGGTTTCGTCTAACAAAGCCGGCTTGTCACCAAGTTCTTGGTGAACATCCACCACGGTTCCGGCCAGCGGTGCCTCAAGATCGAGGACGGCCTTTTCCGCTTCAACACTCAAAAACGGTTTGCCAACCGTTAAACTCGTACCAACTTGAGGTAAATCAACAAACTTGATTTTGCCTAATGTTTCCTGTGCATCTTCGGTTAACCCCAAACGAACCTGACCTGCAGCCAGTTCGTCTTGCCAAAAATAAGTCGTTGCCATTTTCTCGCCCCTATTCAAAATCTTCTGTGTCGCGGCTGAACATATAACTTGTGTGATGATAGCGCATCGAGAGAACCATGCCAACTGATAGCATATTCGCAAGCAGGAATGACCCCCCTTGCGAAATGAATGGTAGCGGAATCCCTGTCAATGGCAACAAGCCGATGTTCATGCCAATATTTTCAAACACGTGGAATAAGATCATCATGATGACACCGGTCGAGATGTAAGCATAAAACTCGTTCTTAGTATCGAACGTGACCCGGATCATCTGATAGATCAACATAAAGTATAACAGAATCAGCATTGCCGAGCCGATAAACCCGAATGCCTCGCCAATCACGGAAAAAACCATATCCGATTCCCGCACTGGTACCGGCACAGTTATGTGGAACGGCCCTTTACCAGTCAGTTGTCCCGATCCGATGGCCTTCATCGCTTGCCATAATTGGTAACTATCGCCACTGGTGTTGCCGGATGGATTTAACCATGAATCGATTCGGGCAAACTGATAGGTTTTGAAGCCGATTGAGCCGAGAAATGCCCGGCCCCATGGCTGCGTAACCAGCAAAATGGCCAACGTTCCAATCGCAGCCGCACCCAAGGCAATAGGTAATAAAATTCGCCAATTAATGCCAGACACCAAAGCAACCCCGGCAAAAATGGCCAAAAAGACCAACGTCGTCCCGAAGTCATTTTGCAGTTTCATCAAGATCGCAATCGGAATCGTCCACAACACCATACGGCCAATTAATTTCCAATCGTTTTGGATCGTGTGCGAATAAGCTGCATTATGCTGTGTGACAACTCTGCTTAGCATCAAGATATAGGCAGGCTTCATGACCTCAGATGGTTGAAAACTAACCGGTCCTAGTGCAAACCAGCTTTTGGCACCGGTATTAACCGCAGTTGCGCGATCATAAAAAATCAGAACCGCGATCATCAAAAAAATTCCGATACCGTATAAATAGGGCGCGATTCGCCACAGCTGTTCTGCATCAAACCGCATGACGAAGAAGATCCCGATGCCGCCGATCGCGTACCAGGCCGCCTGCATAATCGTGGCTTTAACCGGATTCTCTATCGTTGAACTGTCATGGGAACTTGCTAGATAAATCGACACCAATCCGATCAACGCCAGAAGCATGACGGACAAAATGATGCCATAGTCGATGCGATCGCCCTCAGAATTTGATTTAATTTCATGCGATTCCACGGCGAACCTCCTTTAACGCTACTGTTCACGCGCTGTTTTAATACACGCTTACTCGGTTAGAAACCGTCCCAGTTGGCGCTCTACGAAATCGAGTCAACCTTGATGTAAATGATATTCCGCGATCAAAGCGTTGACAGCATCCTCCAGACTCTTATAACGGTTCGGCTTGTCTGAACCGGCAACATACGCTGCAAAACGCGTGCCAGCCGATTCAACAAAGCCAATTTCCTGATCACCAATTTTTAACACTGAAACCGTATGGCCATTACGGGTTTCATCCGTTTGGGTGACCTTGACGTTTCTTTCTTTAGCCATGATGGCCTCCTAGCTTATGATTAAGATTTTGAATATCGCTGAGATCCAAGTCATTTTCAGGATGCGGATTCCGCCGTAACGTGAAATAAGCCGGCACCGGATCAAGTCCGCCTTTAACAAAGGGGTTGCACCGCAAGATCCGGGCAATCCCCATAAGTGTCCCTTTAATGGCGCCATGTCGCTGCAACGCCTGAATCATGTATGTCGAACAGGTCGGATAATACCGGCAGCTCGGCGGCAGTAACGGGGAAATAAATCGCTGGTAGCCCCGCACCAGCCAGGTCAGGATTTGCTTCATGTCCACTCCTAACGCAGGAAATTAAAGAAATGGATCCAGGTGGACGGCAAAAACACCTTAAACGGATTGCTGCCGTCCATGCCAAAACCGATCAACAGGCCTAAAATCAATGCAATCACGGCAATGATCAACCAAATTTTAATATGATGGAAAATGCGTTTCGGATACTCCGGGTCCATAAGCTAACTCCTAGTACTGTCGATGATGTTCGATGTTATCTAGTAAGACTCCTGTGCCTAGAGCAACCGCGTCTAACGGATCATCAGCCAAGAGCACTGGCACCTTCAATTCAGCGGCAAATAACTGGGAGATACCTTTTAATAACGCACCGCCGCCAGTCAGCATGATGCCGCGATCGATGATATCGGCAGAAAGCTCCGGCGGGGTCTTTTCCAAGACGCCTTTAGCGCCATCAATGATGGCCATCATGGTTTCGTGTAAAGCATCAGAAACTTCCTCAGAAGTCACCGATACCTCACGTGGCAGGCCAGTCGCAATATCCCGTCCACGAACTTCGATGGTTTCGTTAGGATCGGCATCGTAAACAGCGCCGATTTTGATTTTAATCTGCTCAGCGGTATGTTCGCCGATAATCAGTTTGTGTTTGTTCTTCACATAAGCTGCAATCGACGAGTCCATTTTATCGCCTGCTAAACGCAACGAACGACTGGTGACAATCTCCCCCAAAGAAAGCACCGCGATGTCACTGGTGCCACCGCCGATATCGATCACCATGTTCCCTTGTGGTTGGAAAATATCCAAACCAGCGCCAACTGCTGCCACTTTAGGCTCGAACTCAAGGTAGACATGACGACCACCAGATTTTTCAGCCGCCTGGATGATGGCCTTTTGCTCAATATCCGTAATGTTCGTCGGGGCACAAATCAAAATATTGGGTTTTGAAAACACGCCTTTTACGTTTAATTTGTTAATGAAATATTCAAGCATTGCTTCGGTAATGTCGAAATCAGCGATAACGCCATCTTTAAGTGGTCGAATTGACCGAATGTTACCCGGTGTGCGCCCAACCATTTTATAGGCTTCTGTCCCCACCGCTAATACTTTGCCGGTATGGGTATCAATGGCGACAACGGACGGCTCATTTAAGACGATGCCTTTGCCTTTAACATTGATTAGTACATTGGCTGTCCCTAAGTCGATCCCAATATCTTTTGCCATGGGTATATATCTCTCCTTGTAAATTGACTAACTATCGCATTATAACATAGTTAAGACGAGGTTTTTATAGGAAAAGTTTAGGTAAGTTTAAAGCTGCTTGAACGAGTGATAAAAAGAAGGAGCTGACCAAATAACCTAACCCGACAGCCATGAAAAGCAGCAAGACTTGCGCTTCACGGACATGGTTGGCCTTGATAAACCGCTCAAAACGCAGCGCATTCAATGCCCGGAATGCCAACATGATGAAAACAAAGTGAGACACGAGCGTTATGGCGGCATTTAGGCCGATTTCCTGAAACATGCGATCACCTCATACGCTATCTTCCCGCACTTTCGGCATTCATGCAAGAGCGTGAACTGGCGCGATTAGAAGTCGGAGCATAAGTGGCCTTAGGCGTGATGGCCTGGGCTTAGGCCATTGCGACCAAGGTCCTTATGTGCAGTTTTTGGCCCTGCGATCGCGTTTCAACGCAAGCCTGAAGTTTCGAAAAACTCTTTGCTTACGCGCAAAAAAAGTACCGGGGACAAAACTCGCCTCCAGTACCTTTTTGTTCTTCATGATCGTACGACCAACCTAAACACACTCACGCGACTTCATGAGTCTAATGACCGGTTTTAACATTGATCCGGTTGATCGCTCGCCGCAATGCGACTTGCGCACGCCGCAGATCATCTTGGTTATTTTCATTCTTGGCCTGCTCGATCTGCTTTTCAGCCCGAGCACGTGCTGCTTGAGCACGGCTCAGGTCAATATCGCGTTCGCGTTCGGCCGAGTCAGCGACGATTGAGGCAACGTTATCTGAAACCTCCATAAAGCCTCCATTAACCGCAATTGAATCGTTATGATCGCCTGAGTCAACGCGTTGCACGTCAACCTCTCCGATCGCTAAGGGGGTTACAATCGGCTCATGGTTGGCCATGATCCCCAATTCGCCAGCAACAGAATGAACCACCAACATCTTGGCACGATGGTCATAAACCAAGCCATCAGGCGTCACGATATTGACACGAAGAACATTGCTCGTTTCTGCCAAAACACGTCGCCTCCTTAGTTAGCTGCAGCTTGTGCAGCTGGCTTTTCGTCAGCATCCGCGTTCTTTTCATCAGGAGCAAAGCCCATCTTCTTAGCCTTTTCGACAACTTCTTCAATGCGACCGACTGAACGGAAAGCATCTTCCGGATAGTCATCGTACTTGCCGTCTAGGATCGCCTTAAAGCCTTTAACGGTTTCTTCAACCGGTACGTATGAACCCGGTTGGCCGGTGAAGCGTTCCGCAACGTTGAAGTTTTGCGAGAGGAAGAATTGAATGCGACGAGCACGGGCAACAATCACCTTTTCCTCGTCGGATAATTCGTCCATCCCTAAAATAGAGATGATGTCCTGCAATTCACGGTAACGCTGCAAGACACGCTGCACTTCGGTGGCCACTTTGTAGTGTTCCTCACCGACAATTTCGGGTGCCAAGGCACTGGAAGAAGATTCCAACGGATCAACGGCCGGATAAATACCTTGCTCAGTTAAACGCCGTTCCAAGTTAGTTGTGGCATCCAAATGGGCAAAAGTTGTCGCTGGCGCCGGATCGGTATAGTCATCGGCAGGCACATAAATGGCCTGAATGGAAGTAACTGATCCTTTCTTCGTCGATGTAATCCGTTCCTGTAACTGACCCATTTCAGTTGCCAATGTCGGCTGATAACCAACAGCTGACGGAATTCGGCCCAGCAAGGCAGAAACTTCGGAACCAGCCTGAGTAAACCGGAAAATGTTATCAATAAACAGCAAGACGTCCTGACCTTCAACATCCCGGAAGTATTCCGCAATCGTCAAACCGGTCAAGGCAACTCGCATCCGGGCACCAGGCGGCTCGTTCATCTGACCGAAGACCATGGCTGTATTCTCCAGAACGCCGCTTTCCTTCATTTCAAAGTAAAGGTCGTTCCCTTCACGGGTTCGTTCGCCGACCCCGGTGAAGACGGAGATGCCGCCGTGTTCTTCGGCGATATTATGAATCAGTTCCTGAATCAAAACGGTTTTACCGACACCGGCACCACCGAAGAGCCCGACTTTCCCGCCTCGCAGGTAGGGTTCGAGTAAATCAATGACCTTGATGCCGGTTTCCAGAATTTCAGAACTGGTATTCAAATCTTCGAATTTTGGTGCATCACGGTGGATGCTGTCACGCCGGTGATCAGGCCCAAAAGCTTCGCCGTCATCGATAGGCTCACCCAATACATTGAACACGCGACCCAATGTGTCTTTGCCGACAGGCACTGAGATCGGACCGCCAGTATCTTGAACTGCCATGCCGCGCTGCAGGCCATCGCTAGAATCCATAGCGATGGTTCGCATGACGCCATCACCCAGTTCCAAGGCAACTTCTAGTACCAGCTGGGAACCATCTTTGCGGGTAATTGTCAAGGCGTTGTTAATTTCTGGCAAATTGTCATTGATTGGGAACGCTACGTCGACAACAGGACCGATCACTTGCACGATTTTACCAGTTGCATTTGGCATATTCGTCCTCCTTGAGCGTGCGTCAGCGCCGCCAGAAACCGAAGTATAAGTGAACTTAGGCCATTGCGACCAAGGTCCTTACACGCAGACTTCTGAGCTGACGAACGCGTTATAGTAAACGCAAACCGACCCTTCACGAGCCAGTTCACACCTCTTTATTCTAGAGCTGCCGCACCACCGACAATTTCAGTAATTTCGGTAGTGATAGCCGACTGTCGTGCCCGGTTGTACTGGGTAGACAGAGTCGAGATTAAATCATTAGCATTATCGGTTGCAGTGCGCATGGCGGTTGTCGATGCGGCGTGCTCGGCCGTCTTCGCATCCATAATCGCCCCAAAGATCAGACTTTCCGCATACTGCGGCAAGACTGCATCCAAGACAGCGTCAAGATCAGGTTCAACCAAATAATCTACATTGGTATCCTCAACTTCGCTGACATCCAAATCACTGATCGGCAACATTTTCTCCGCCCGAAAAGCAGAGGTTAATGTATTGACATGATGGTTGTAGCAAACGTAAAGTTCGTCAAACACACCATTATCGTACATTGTCACAGCTGTTTTCACGATTTCGCGGACTTCGTTAAAAGTCGGGATATCGGAAACACCACGATACTCATAAGCTAGATTCAGACCACGAGCCTTAAAAAAGTCCGCACCGACTCCACCGATGGCCATCATGACATAATCATCCGCGCCTTCGTGGTCGTCTTTGATCATCTGCATCATCGCTTTTAAAATCGTACTGTTATAGCTGCCAACCAATCCGCGATCACTGGTTATGACGAGGTAACCTGTCTTTTTAACCGGACGCTTCTCGAGTAGACTGGAAACGGAAACAAGCTGATTCTTATTCGACTCAGCATCATTATTCGCGGCACTAGCTAGCTTAAGAAGCTGACCCGCAGCTAAATGAGTCACAATCTGACGGACCTTATCTGCATAAACTTGATATTTTTTGGCGCGTTTTTCGATCTGACTCAATTTGGCACCCGAAACCATCTGCATGGCCTGCGTGATTTGACCGGTTTTCTTGGTCGAGGCGATCTTGTGCTTGATATCCATTAATGATTCAGCCATGCGGCACCTCCCTAACCTTTAGCAGCAGCAAGCTGTTTGCTAGTCTGGAAGCCGCCAGCAAAGGCTTTGATCTGTGCATCCAGCTTATCTGTATCCGGCAAATCACCGGTATCTTTGATCTGCTTCAACAAATCAGCCGCATTGCTATCAAAGAAATCAAACATTTCATTTTGGAAACGGCCGATATCTTCGATTGGAATCGGATCGAGAAAACCGTGGGTCAAAGCATAGAGAATAATAACCTGTTTTTCGACCGGCAATGGCTTGTGTAATGGTTGTTTCAAAACTTCAACAGTGCGCCGACCACGATTCAACTTGGCTTGCGTAGCAGCATCCAAGTCAGAACCAAACTGGGTGAAAGCTTCCAGTTCACGGAAGGATGCAAGATCCAGTCGCAATGTACCGGCAACTTTCTTCATGGCTTTGACCTGGGCATCCCCACCAACTCGAGAAACGGAAGCCCCGGCATCAATCGCCGGCCGTGTACCCGCATAAAACAGGTCACTTTGTAAGAAGATTTGACCATCCGTGATTGAAATAACGTTAGTCGGAATATAAGCCGAAATATCGCCTGCCTGGGTTTCAATAACCGGTAGCGCCGTCATAGAACCACCGCCGAGCTTGTCGCTCAATTTAGCAGCACGTTCCAACAAACGACTGTGGGTATAGAAAATGTCCCCAGGATAGGCTTCACGACCAGGCGGACGACGGAGCAGCAAGGACAGCTCACGGTATGAAGTTGCCTGCTTGCTTAGATCATCATACACGATTAAAACGTGTTTACCGTTGTACATAAATTCTTCACCCATGGCCGCACCGGCATAAGGCGCAATATACAACATCGGTGCCGGTTCGGACGGGCCAGCCGTCAAAACAATGGTATAATCCATAGCACCGTATTTCTTCAACGTTTCGACCTGGGCACGAACCGTACTGTCCTTTTGCCCAATCGCAACGTAAACACAGATCATATTCTGATCTTTTTGATTCAAAATCGTATCAATCGCAATAGATGTCTTCCCAGTTTTCCGGTCGCCAATGATCAACTCACGCTGACCACGGCCAATCGGAACTAAGGCGTCAATCGCTTTTAATCCAGTTTGTAAAGGTTCGGATACAGATTTGCGTTGCATAACGCCAGGTGCCTTATACTCGATCGGACGGGTTTTATCCGTCTTGATCGCGCCTAAGCCATCGACTGGCTGTCCCAAGGAATTGACAACCCGGCCAATCATGGCGTCCCCGACAGGAACTTCCATAATCCGACCAGTTCTCTTAACCTGGTCACCTTCGCGAATCTCATCGAAGTCACCTAAGATAATGATCCCGACATCGTTCGTTTCAAGGTTTAACGCTATCCCGTATGAGCCGTTGCTAAATTGGAGCAATTCATTGGCCATGGCATTTTCCAGCCCAGTTGCACGGGCAATCCCGTCACCAATGTAAGTAACGGTGCCAACTTCTTCAGCCGCTAAATCATCTTGATATCCTTCAAGTTGTTTTTTGATCAGAGAACTGATTTCCTCAGTCTTGATGCTCATCCGGTTCACCTCTTTACTTATCTCTAATCTGCCAGCAGTGCTGCCTTCATCTTCTCGAAACGGTGTTTAATCGTTCCATCGATAACAGATCCGTGCGCTTGAATACGCACGCCGCCGATGACACTCGGATCAACGATTTGTTCCAGTTGCGTCGACTTCATGCCAAAACGCTCTGTAATAGCACTGCGCAAAGCATCCGCTTGATTCGCTGACAAAGCAACTGCAGTCGTGACGGTAGCTTTAATAATCCCCGCTTCTTCATCATAAGCGCGATTAAACGCCTCGATGATTGCTGGCAATGCGCCGAAGCGGCCATACTGCTGGGTTAGCTTCAACAAATTAGCCACAAGCGGACTGACATTTTTGGACAAAGCCGTCATCAGTGCGGCCTTATCATCCGCTGTGATTCGGACATTATCAAAAATTGTCAAAATCGTCGGATTATCTTTAAATATAGACGATAACGCCTGTAACTCTTCATGAACGGTTCCCACTTGATCCTGGTCATGGGCTGCTTCAAGCAATGCTTTAGCATAACGCGGTGCAACCATTTGATTAGTGACTGCCATTTGCATCACCTAACCGTTTAATATAGTCGTCAATTAAGTCTTTTTGATCAGTTGCGTTTAGTTCCTTACCGATCAATTTCTGTGCGATTGTTAAACTTAAATTGGCCACATCGTTTTTAGCGTCGGCCAAAGCATCTTTGCGTGCTTGGTCAATGTCTTCCTGCGCATTTTTTTTCAGCGTGGCGACTTCGGTATTGGCCGCGTCAAGCAGCTGTTGTCGTTGTTTCTCACCGTTTTCTTTGGCTCGATTGACAATCTTGACAGCGTCAGCATGGGAGTGTTGCAATTCCTCCCGGCGCTTATCTGCTAATTCTTCCGCATCTTTACGGGATTTTTCAGCATAATCCAAGTCGCCGGAAATCTTTTGCTGGCGATCCGCCATCATTTTTGCGACTGGTTTCCATGCCACTTTTCCAACCGCAATCACCAGAATCAAAAATGTAACGATTGTGAAGAGTGTGTCACCTAAACTCATCTTTTGCCACTCCCTTCTTTATTGATGAACCAGGTTAGCGGAGCATCAACATGAAGGCAACAACGACAGAGATGATCGGAACAGCTTCGATCAAACCAACACCAATGAACATGGTACCACGCAAAGTTCCAGACATTTCCGGCTGACGTGCCATACCTTCAAGTGTTTTGCTGATGACCAGCCCATTACCGATTGCGGCACCTAAGGCAGCAAGGCCAGCGGCGAGTGAGGCAGCTATAAATTGCATATGATTTTTCCTCCTAAATTAATTACTCGGGTAGAACTTTGTTTGATGTATAAACCATACCAAGTGTGACGAAAACATAAGCCTGAATACTACCAATGAAGACTGAGAAGCCTTGCCAAGCTATCTCAGCGACCGTCGCACTGACAAAATTAATTGCGCCACCGGAAAATGCCCACTGTCGAATCAACAGTACCAGCACTTCACCAGCGAAGATGTTTCCGTATAGTCGCAAGGAAAGCGTAATAAAGTTGGTAAACTCTTCCAATAGATTAATTGGTAAAAGTAGTGGAAGCGGCGACGCATATCCTTTGAGATAGCCCTTGAAACCTCTGAAAACAACGCCAAAGTAATGCGAAAGTACCAAAACGGCCAACGCCAAGGTCATTGTAATCACCGGAGACGCCGTTGGTGAACGGAACCATGTATCTTTACCGATATCTAACTCTATAAACAGCCCTAGCTGGTTAGCGATAAAAATAAACAAGAAAAGCGTAAACGCGAAAAGATTGAACGTGTAACGCTCCGAACCGGGTATGGCACTCTTAACGATACCGTTTGTAAAGTCCATGATCCATTCCAGCACGTTCTGTTTGCCACCAGGGCGCATTTTCAAGTTACGCGATAGCCAAAATACAAGCAAGAATACTAGAATCGCTGAAACCAAAACGCCAAGGTCGTTTGTCAGGTTAAAATCTAAACCATAAAACGTGAACTGGGGATACTTTTCGTTCACAGATTTCACCTCCTAACTAAAGTGGCTTCATATCGTGCGTACCATCAAAGAGATGGGGCAAGATTGCAGAGACTTCGATAATCGTTGGTTACTAGGGTAGACCCTTGAAACACAACCATTACTCTAACACCATTTCAGTGAAAAAACAAAGCGCTAAAAAGAGAAAATTTGCTGTCATAAAGGCTTTTTCACTGATTTTTTCACGGCGGCCGTGGTTTTCAAGGCTCTTAATGCACTCACAAAAAATCTTTTGACTAAAAATTAAAAAGGCATGTGCGTGAACGCATGCCAATTCATATTACTTTGTCCCAAAAAGTCTGTCGCCAGCATCGCCGAGACCAGGCACAATATAACCGTTTTCATTCAAATGATCGTCCAGCGCGGCTGCATAAATGTCCACGTCCGGATTGGCTGTCTGAACGGCTTTGACGCCTTCAGGAGCAGCAACAAGTACCACGAGCCGCATAGATGTTGCCCCGCGTTTTTTGAGCGCTTCAATAGCCATGTTGGCCGAGCCGCCCGTTGCCAGCATGGGATCAACAATGATTAAGTCCCGCTGGTCGATATCCGGCGGCATCTTCACAAAGTATTCATGCGGCTTTAGTGTCTTTTCGTCGCGATACATTCCAATGTGACCGACTTTAGCGGCTGGAATAAGGCGCAAAACGCCATCCACCATGCCCAAACCAGCACGAAGAATCGGAATAACCGCAAGTTTCTTACCGGAAAGCTGCTTTTGAACCGTTTTCCCCATCGGTGTTTCGATCTCGACACTTTCGAGTGGCAGATCCCGCGTAATTTCATACACCATTAATTCCGCGATTTCATTGGCAATTTCCCGAAATTCTTTAGTACCGGCATGCTTATTTCGAATCAAAGTAAGCTTATGCTGAATCAACGGGTGATTTAAAACTGTAAATTTCCCCATGACGAGCCTCCTGTGTGAGCCAATTGTTTGCAAACCCTATCTATGATAAGGGATGTCGGGCTGTCAGCGCAAGGACTTCTTGACGGATCTGATCCAAAGCCGGTCGATCATCGCGATGTGCAATCGCTGCACTGATCAGTTGCGCAACCCGCTTGCTTTCTTCTGGGGTAAAGCCGCGAGTGGTGATGGCCGCTGTGCCGACCCGAATGCCGCTAGTCTTGAACGGACCGTTTTGCTCGCCTGGGATCTGGTTTTTATTGGTGGTAATGTCCACTTCGTCCAATAAGTCTTGGACTTGTCGCCCATTGACGCCATAACCCGTGACATCGATTAATACCATGTGATTATCCGATCCGCCGGAAATCAACCGTAAGTGCGGATCCTCATCAAAGCCGGCAACCATTGCCTGCATATTATCGAGAATCTGTTGGGTATATGTCTTGAATTCGGGCTTCAACGCTTCACCCAGTGCAACGGCTTTAGCAGCGATTACATGATCCAGTGGTCCACCTTGAATCCCCGGGAACAAAGCAGAATTAATGGCTTTCCCATATTCAGCCTTAGCCAAAATCATCCCACCACGCGGCCCACGCAGCGTCTTATGCGTCGTGGTCGTCACAACGTCTGAATACGGCACCGGATTCATATGCACTCCGCCAGCAACCAGTCCGGCAATATGTGCCATATCCACCATTAAAAAGGCGCCGACATGATCGGCAATTTCACGGAACTTCTTGAAATCAATCCCGCGACTGTATGCCGAGGCGCCCGCCACAATTAACCGCGGCTTAACCTGTTCCGCCTGTTCCCGAATCTTGTCATAATCTAAACGTTCAGTTTTAGCATCCAAGCCATAATGGTAAAAATGATATTCCTGGCCGCTAAAACTGACAGGACTCCCATGAGTGAGGTGCCCACCATCGGTCAGATCCATCGCCAAGACTTTATCGCCGTCTTCCAAAAAAGCTCGATATGCCGCCATGTTAGCCTGGGAGCCAGAATGCGGCTGTACATTGGCGAACTCGGCACCGAAAAGTTTCTTCGCCCGGTCAATCGCCAGCTGCTCGGTCACGTCTATGTATTGGTTACCGCCATAATACCGATGACCAGGATAGCCTTCAGAATACTTGTTGGTCAAAACCGAACCTTGAGCAGCGCGAACTGCGGGTGAAACAATGTTCTCCGAGGCAATGAGTTCAATATTATGCTCCTGACGTTCTTCTTCATGATGAATGGCGCCGAAAACTTGTGGGTCTTGTGCCATAAAATCCACATCTACCATCTCCTCTTGAATGCGATCCTATACCCAACTTGAAACTATTAAACACCTTTCTTCGAATTGTCTATTACCTAAAACCGTTAAAAAGACCGATACAGCAACACTAATGTACGTTAATTCAAATAAAGCCAGCTGACAACCACAAGCCAGCTGGCCTTATTATAGCAAATCAAAACGAATCTGTTGGCATATTTGGTTGAAAGTGCATATTTCCAGCAGATTTAAGGAGGCGATTCATGTAAGCCATACTCAATTCACTGTCAGAGAAAGCTTGCGCCAGCACAAGTGTCACATCTGGATGAAGGTCAAACCACCGCAAGCCAGCAAATAGTGCATGGGTCGCACTTTCAATATCGCGTCCTAACGAATAGCCAGGCACATCGGAAAACTTGGCTAAAATTTCATCGGTTGCCAAAATACCATAAGTCTGACCCGTTGTTTTCGCCCATTCGACTGCTGCGGCAAACTCACTGGGATCGTCGACAACAACGACTTGAGCAGATGGCGCATAATGTTTGTATTTCATGCCTGGTGCTTTCGGCGCTTCATTCTTGCCGACGTGGCGCACCGCAGAGTCGACCGGTCCCAATATCGGTTCCAATTCATTCGGGCCAATTGCCCCCGGGCGCAGAATTGCTGGCGGGGTCACGGTTAAATCAACGATCGTGGATTCCACCCCGACTCGCGTTTGCCCATCGTCAAGCACGCCGGCAATTTTTCCTGACAGGTCATGTAACACGTGATCGGCCGTCGTCGGGCTCGGCTTGCCTGATGTATTTGCTGATGGGCCGACAATCGGAACGCCAGCTGTGGCAATCAACTTACGCGTCAAGGCATTATCGGGATTGCGAAAAGCGGCCGTCTGCAAGCCCCCTGTCACTTTCATGGACAAGTGCCTAGGCAAAATATTCAGAATCAACGTCAATGGTCCCGGCCAAAAAGCCGCCATTAGTTTAGCTGCTGTAGGGGTAATCGTTGCATACTGCCCGACCATCGCCGCATCCGCCACCGTTACGATCAGCGGATTGTCTGAAGGCCGACCCTTAGCTGCATACACTTTACCTACCGCATTCACATTGGTGGCGTCAGCACCCAGGCCATAAACCGTTTCTGTTGGAAAAGCGACTAACTCGCCGCGCTTTAAAGCAGCTGCGGCTTCCGGGATATCAGATTCATGATAACGTTTTGACAAATTTTTTTGCCTCCATCTTTCGTCTATTGCTACGTAACGCCAAAAGAACCGGTATCACGTCGATTCTTCATCGGCAAATGCCTAAAACTGCAACTTCGCCATACGCGGATGGCCGGCCATGTCCTGCCGAAAACTCACCTGTGCTTGTGGTACTTTTTCCGCAAATAACTTCTGTAATGCCGGTTGTTGCCGGTAACCGAATTCTAAATAAGCGGCTCCTTCGTCATTCAGATGTGCCGGTAACGCTACGATAAATCGTTCAAAAAGTGCCAGACCGTGATGATCGGCAAACAAGGCCAACTTGGGTTCATAACGCAACGTACTTTGATCCATCACTGGCGTTTCTCCAGGCGCAATGTATGGCAAGTTAGTGACCACAAAATCAAAACGCCCCGGCAAGTGACTAAATAAATCACTCGTCACAAATTGTACCTGAACGTGTTGTGACTGTGCATTCTGCTTGGCGACTGTCAGTGCTGCTTCGGACACGTCACTTAGCGTCATCGCAACATCCGGTAGCTGACGAGCCAAGGTAATACCGATTGCACCGCTACCGGTTCCTAGATCCAAACCGTTTCGAGCCGCCGTCTGTTCTTTTGCGACCCAATCAACTAACTCTTCCGTTTCAAACCGCGGAATCAAAACTGCTGGGGTGACTTTAAACATCGCACCAAAAAACGGCGCGACACCGGTAATATATTGTGCCGGCTCAAATTTAATTAGACGTGTGACATCTGCTTGAAATTGTTGCCATGAAGCATCGGGCATCACATCTTGCCGATGCAAAATCAATTGACTTGGCGTCCAATTAGCCCGTGTCATTAAAACATACCGTGCCCCATCAGGATCAACTTGGTGTTCTCTCAATAACAAAGACGCCCATTTGAGCGCCTCAGCGTACGTTTTAGACATTGAGCGATTCCATCTTCTGAGCTTGATCGTGGACGATTAAGGCATCAATAATTTCGTCAAGGTCGCCGTTCATGATGCGATCCAACTTATTAAGCGTCAAGCCGATCCGATGATCCGTTACCCGATTTTGCGGATAATTGTAAGTGCGAATTCGCTCGGAACGATCGCCAGTCCCAATGGCATTTTTACGCGTCTGATCGTACTTTTCTTGATTTTCAGACTCGTAATAGTCGTAGACCCGGGAACGCAGAATTTGTAATGCCCGTGCCCGATTTTCTTGCTGGCTACGTTCATCCTGCATCGATACGACAATCCCAGTTGGAATGTGCGTCATCCGCACTGCGGAACTGGTTTTATTGACGTGCTGACCACCGGCACCTGACGAGCGATAAACATCCGTCCGAATATCTTTGGGATCAATTTTTAGATCCACTTCATCATATTCGGGCATCACGCCAACAGTTGCCGTGCTGGTATGAACCCGGCCGGCGCTTTCGGTCACGGGCACACGCTGCACTCGATGCGCCCCGTTTTCATACTTCAGCTTGGAATAAACATTGTCGCCGGTAATCATGACGACGACTTCTTTGTAGCCACCCACTTCAGTTGGCGTCGAATCAATGATTTCTGCTTTCCAACCTTGGCGTTCAGCGTAATGCATATACATATTCAATAAATCACCAGCAAACAAACTGGCCTCATCGCCACCGGCAGCCCCGCGAATTTCCATGATAATGTTTTTGTCGTCGTTAGGATCCTTCGGCAGCATCAGAACCTTGATCTTATCTTCAAGATCGGCTTTTTGCTTTTGCAGATCATCAAGGTCTTCTTTGGCCAGCGCCTCCATATCCTCGTCTTTACTCTCACGAAGCACTTCTTCGCTTTCCTTGATGTCGGACAATACCTGCTTGTACTTTTTATAGGCAGCGACGACATCCCGCATCCCGCCTTCTTCCTTCGACAAAGCCAGATACCGCTTCGTGTCGCTGATAACCTCAGGATCCGACATCAATTCTTCCAATTCTTCATAACGATCCAAAAGACCGTCCAGTTGTTCAAAAATCTTATCCATTTGTCCTCCTGTGAGCGTGAGCAGGAGCGCTTAGAAATCAGAGTGTAAGTGGCCTTGGGCGTGATGGCCCGGTCTTAGGCCATTACGCCCAAGGTCCTTACACTCTGATTTCTGCGACTGCGAACGCGTTATGATCGTGCGTCAGCAACTACCCACTAATCCTGGTGCTCAATCTTATCTAACGGCGGATGAAAATAATGATGCCGGCAAACTGGGTAATACGACTCATTGCCGCCAATCAAAACCTGCTCGCCTTCATAAATCGGCTTTCCGTCATGAATCCGCAAGTTCATAATGGCCTTTTTGGCGCAAAACCAGCAAATCGTTTTCATTTCTTCAATTTTATCTGCATACAGCAACAGGTATTTAGAACCTTCAAATAGCTCGTTGCGAAAGTCATTCTTCAAGCCAAATGCCATGACCGGAATATGCAGCTTGTCAACAACGCACGCAGCTTCAAAAATGTGATGCTTTTGTAAAAATTGGGCTTCGTCAATCAGCACACAGGCCGCGTGCGGGTCTGTTTCTTTGATCGTTTCATATAAGTCCGTGTCATGCTTGATCGGAATCGCTGTCCGTTCAAACCCGATTCGACTGGCAATCAAGCCAACGCCGGCCCGATCATCTAAGGCGCTGGTCATCAGAATCACCCGTTTATTTTGTTCCTCATAATTATGCGCGACTTTCAAAATTTCAATGCTTTTACCTGAGTTCATCGCACCATATCGAAAGAAAAGCTGGGCCATATGCCGCCTCCATCTAAAATCTCACAGCTCACAGTATAACGGATTTTTTTTGCAAAGAACACCGTGACTGCCGGTTTACTTGTCGTTTATGCTAAAATAGTCCCATTAAGTTGAGAGGAAGAACGCCGTGGCATTTTCAGCAAAAGCCAGCCTGGCAACTGCCATTGGTCGCAGCAGCTACTGGTTCTTACACACATTTTTAAAAGGCGGGTCAAGCCTCCCTGGCAAACTCGCCAATAAAATTGATTCGCACGTTTTGCAGGCGCTAGGTCGTGACTATGATGTGATCGTGGTGACCGGTACCAATGGGAAAACCCTAACCACGAGCTTAATCGTCAAAGTACTTAAACAAAAATATCAAGAAGTTTTGACCAACCCCACCGGCTCGAACATGTTGCAAGGCATCACCACTGCTTTCCTGGCGCAACCCAAACATGGGCACGGCCGAGGTATTGCGGTTCTGGAAGTCGACGAAGCCAACGTTGCCCCAGTGGCTGCCCAGTTAAAACCGAAAGCTTTTGTGCTAACCAACATCTTCCGTGATCAGATGGATCGCTATGGTGAATTCTACACGACCTATCAAAAAATTCTGGACGGCGTCACCCTTGATCCTAAAGCCGTGGTGCTGGCTAATGGGGATGCCCCGATTTTTAGTTCCCGTAAGTTGCCCAATCCAGTTCATTATTACGGCTTTACGTTGACTGATGAAGGTGATCATAAAGCCCCACCAAATACGGATGGCGTCTTGTGCCCAGTCTGTCAACATATCTTGCATTATCACGCCATCACCTATGCCAACCTTGGCAATTATTTCTGCCCCAACTGCGGTTTCAAACGGCCAGAGCTTAAGTACCAAGTAAATGTAGTGACCAAAATGACCCCGCAAAGCAGCGATTTCGTCATCGACCGCCAGCCTTGCCACATTGATATCGGCGGCACGTACAACATTTACAATGCCTTAGCCGCTTTCACTGTTGGTCGGACTTTTGGCGTCAGTCCTGAACAAATCAGCCAGGCTTTCGCATATGACGAGAAAGTTTTCGGCCGCCAAGAGGTCATTCAGCTCGGTGACAAAAAGTTAACCTTGATTTTGGTGAAAAATCCGGTCGGCTTGAATCAGGTACTCAGCATGATCGAAACCGCCAAGCAGCCTTTTGGTTTTGCCATGCTACTGAATGCCAACTATGCTGATGGTATCGATACCAGCTGGATTTGGGACGGTAACTTCGAGAATTTTGTTGCTAGCAAAAAAGCCGCGACGTATCTGGTCGGCGGCGAACGCTACAAAGACATTGCATTGCGGCTCACAGTCGCCGGTGTTCCGGAAGACAAACTCATGACGCAACCTGATCTTAACAACGTGATCGTCGAGCTGCAAAAAATGCCGCAGCAGCAGCTTTATGTTTTGTCAACCTATACGGCAATGTTGCAGCTGCGCAAAAAGTTGAGCGAAGGCGGTTATATTAAGGCGGGATTTTAAGTTGAACCCACAAACGCGATTGTTGCAAAAAAACAGGACCTGATTATCAAAGAGCCCTGTTTTTTTTTGACGCTTGACCAAGATTGGCGATTATTCTTACTGGGTTCAGGACTCTTTCGCCTCTGCATCTGGCTCGGTCGCCAAAAAGCGTTGCACAAGTTGGTCGCGTTTGCCCAGAAACTCGCGACTAGGCTGCGGGTGGACACGGTTTGTCAACACGATCAGTGCCAGTTGACTTTGTGGCTGAATGAGCCAGAAAGTGCCAGTATAGCCCGTATGGTAAAGCCACCGTCGTCCCTGACCATCACGCCGCAGATCCCAGCCAAGGCTGCGACCGAGCTGATGGGCCGTCCAATCACGGGTTAGTTGCTTGGCATGATCTGGCCACATTGACGCTTGCTTTTGTCCAAAGAAGTATTGCGTGAACATCTCCAAGTCGGCCAGACTCGCAAACAAGCCGGCCGCACCGCTATGCCGACCCAAGATAGCACTTTTGGGATCGTGCACCACCCCGCGCCGCAAGCCGGCAACCGGATCGTAAGTGGTTGGCACGCACTGTTCCGGATCCGGCTGAAACGTTGCTTTGGGCAAACCAAGTGGACGCAGAACCTGTTGCGTGATAAGCGTTTGAATCGGTTGGTGATAGATCTGTTCCAAAGCCCAACCGACCAACAACAAATTCACATCTCGATAAACCACTTTGGCATCAACTTCGTCCGTCACTGCTAGTTGTGTCAAAAGGGCACGTTTCAACGCTGGCGCCGGCAAGTCATCCCGATGCGGAATATATCCTTCCAGCCCAGACGTATGCGTTAAAGCCTGCCGAAATGTGGTGGGGTGCGGAAACGCCGGCAAAAACCGTTTCAACGGCATCTCCGGTGCAACCAGTTTCTGATCCCAAGCCTGTAAAAAGACGGTGGTGGTGCCAATAACCTTTGTCAGAGACGCGACATCATAAAGCATCCCCGACCGCAACGGTGCTGATGTGGGCTGCCATTGTGCCTCGCCGCTCACCTGGCTCTGAACATCTTTTCCTGTCATCAACGCCACACTAAATCCGGGTATGATACGCCCAGTCACCCACGCCTGCAACTCCGCTGTGATCGCTTGAAAATCCATCCTTGCCTTCTTCCCGACGCCGAGTCACAACCATACTACGCCACGCGGAACCACAGCGTGAGCCGATTAGGACCGGCAATCATCAAAAATTGATTCTCATGATGATAATCGTAGTCCGTTAAACCGGCCGCATCAAGGTTCATTAAGATATTCTCCATCGCCATTTTATCCGGTAAAATAAAGCTTACATAATCCAAACCGTACATATCAGGCGTTGGCAATAATAACGTCTCTTCCAACCGCAAATTAATGCCGATGTGGTGCCGATAATCACCCGCAGCCAAAAAGACTTCACCATTATTGGGGCTGGGCTTTTCCCGAAAACCGAGTCCGTCTTCCAGATAATGACTGGTACTGGCTAAATCGGCCACCCGAAACTGAACGTAACCAATGGTCGTCCCGGAAGGCAATCGATCATAGTCCCGCGTCACGCGTTTACCGATTTCAGCAGGATCAATGATTTCTTCGGTCTCGTCTTCCCAGTTGTATTGCCGTTCCTCTTGATACTGCTCAATTGCTCGATCAATCGTAAACGCAACGCCATTGCCTTCCGGATCCTTAGCCAAAAAGCCTTGCTGATAACCAGTTTGAAAGGCCTTCGTCAATGGCTGATCCTGTTTCACAATTCGATACGCTGCTCCCAGCGCCCCCGGATTCGGTAGCAAAATCGCAAAATGATCCAATCCCGATACCGGTTTCTGCGGTGAGAGTCCTTTAATTTTGTGCAAGACGACTAAAACCTGTTGATTAAGGCGAGTTCCCAAATAAATCGTATCACTATTTTGGCGCAACAAATCCAATCGGGCGACCTGCTGGTACCATTGGCTCACCTTGGCCAAGTCAGCAACTTTAAGTGCAATAAAATCCACACGCGTTTCTTCTGGCAATGCAATTCCTGCCATGTTCATCCGCTCCTTGTCTGTTTAAGCACCGATTGAGTTCCGGCTCCCCAATTCGGTCTGTTGCCAACAGCATAATGAGTCGTCTCATTTTTTGCCAACAAAAAGCTCGTGATTTGAAACTTCATGGCTTATCTTGCCGGTTTTGAATAACAAAGACACTTGCCAAGTCTTGTTATCTTTCTTACAGTTATAGACGATGGGGTTGTGTAAAAAAGCAGGGAAGAAACGGGGGTTACGCTCCACCATAATGCGTTCGCCAGCGCAGAAGTTTATGTGTAAGGACCATGGTCGCAATGGCCAAGCCAGGGCCGTCATGCTCAAGGTCACTTACACAACGGCTTCTAATCGCGTCGGTTCACGCTCAGGAGGTTTTTCAAATGAAAATATTAGGTGTTTACGGCGGACAGGATCCCAACGGATTGACGGCGAGTCTGGTTAAAGCCGTTTTGTCCGGGGTGACTGCGCCTACCACCACTGAATTCGTTGATTTAAATCAGTATCAGATTCGGCCGGACGTTCCTGATCAGGCCAATCCAACATTGGATGAACTTGAAGCTAAGCTGAAAAGTGCCGATGTGTGGGTTTTAGGCACCCCAACCTACTTCGGTACGGTTGCCGGTCAGTTCAAACAGCTGCTCGACTGCATGCGCCACCGAATGACGCGCATGACCAAAAACGGTGATACGTTGCCCGGCATTTTCAAAGATAAACATTACGTCAGTGTGACCAGCTGTTTTGCGACCGGTCTGGATAACACGTTTACCCATCAAACCGATGCTACTTTGGTGGCGATCGATAAAGCCATGACGGCAGCCGGTGTCCATAAAATTGCCGAATTGGTGCTCCCGCATACTTGGGGGATGACGACTTTGCCGAAAGCCAAAATCAATCAGGCGCATATGCTGGGAACGAAACTCGCAACTTTTAAAAAGAAGGATGATGAGACTTTGAAACGTTACATATTATTATTTGGTATGATTGCGGTCATGGCCTTGGCCACCATGGGCATTCAGCAAGTCTTACCAGGAGTGGCAACAAACTTTTGGTGGCGCTATGTCAGTTTTGTCGTGATCTTCTTTGTTCTACTCTCTTGTCTATTGCATTATGCTACGTTTATGCGGCACAAGCGGCGTTAATCGGCCAGTCAGTCATCAAGGTTAAATAAAAAATAGCCTCAGAGAGATAACGTCTCTCTAAGGCTATTTTTAACGGCGTCCAGTTAAGCTTTAGCTTGCAACACAGTCACGATTCAGAAAGAAACTAAATCGCAACGTTGCCGCTAAACTGGCTATTGTACAAGTCTGCATAGAAGCCATTCTTAGCCATCAATTCGTCGTGATTGCCCGTTTCAACAATCGAACCGTGATTCATCACAATGATATTATCAGCGTCACGAATGGTTGATAGCCGGTGGGCAACAACGAAACTGGTTCGGTCGGTCAGCAACCGATTCATCGCGTGTTGAATATGAATTTCGGTTCGTGTGTCGACAGAACTCGTTGCCTCGTCCAGAATCAGAATTTCCGGATCGGCGACAAACGCCCGGGCAATCGTCAACAACTGCCGCTGCCCTTGGGAAATGTTGGATGCTTCTTCATTCAGAATCGTATTATAGCCATCTGGCAACTGGCGCACAAAGTTATCAACGTGCGCTGCTTTGGCTGCCGCGAGTATTTCATCATCTGTGGCATCTTCGCGACCGTATTTCAGATTATCCCAAATCGTGCCGGTAAACAGCCAGGTGTCCTGAAGCACCATGGCAAAATGCGAACGAACATCTTCCCGCTTCATATCACGGGTATCCGTTCCATTCAGTCGGATTGAACCGCCGCTTATATCATAGAAGCGCTCCAGTAGGTTGATAATCGTCGTTTTCCCGGCACCGGTTGGCCCGACAATCGCGACCATCTGGCCAGGTTTCACTTGCAGATTGTAATCTTTCAACAACAGCGTATCCGGTGTATAGCCAAACTGGACATGATCCATGACTAATTTGTTCGAATCATTCGGCACTGCCGGCACACCAGACGGGTTGTCCTGCATATCCTCTTCGTCCAATACGGCGAAAATCCGTTCTGCACTGGCAATGGTCGACTGAATCGTATTTGCCAAATTAGCTAGTTGCGAGATTGGCTGGGAGAACTGTTGCATATATTGCAAGAAGGCTTGGACATTCCCCAAGGTAATTGTGCCGTTAGAAACTTCAATCCCGCCCATGATTGCTACAAAAACGTAACCAATGTTATTAAGGAAAGTCATCAAAGGCATAATGATGCCGGAAACAAATTGAGCCTTCCATGCAGCATCATAAAACGCCTGGTTTTGGCCTTCAAAGTCTCGAACCTCGTCATCTTCGCGGTTGAAGCTCTTAATAATAACCTGACCGCCATAAGTTTCTTCAACCTGGTTATTCAGTAGCCCCAGGGCCTTTTGTTGAGCGGCAAAGAAGCGCTGCGACTTCGGGGCAACGATGCCAACAACAATTAAACCAAGCGGAATCGTCACCAGCGCGATCAAAGTCAATTTCCAGGAAATGGTGAGCATCATCCAGATAGTTCCGACAAACATAACAGCACTCGTGACCATCTGCGTGAGACTCTGTTGCAAAGTCGATGCAATATTATCCATGTCGTTAATCGCCCGTGACATAATGTCGCCATTGCTATGCGTATCATAATACTTGATCGGAACGGTTTTCATCTTGTATTTCAGATCTTTTCGCAGCTGATAAACCGTATTCTGCGAAATTCGCGTCATGATAAACTGCTGCAAGAAACTAAATAAGGCACTGCCCAGATAGAGAATTAACACGATTAGAATAATGTGCTTGATCTTGTCAAAATCGATCGGATAACTGCCAATCCCCATCCCGGCTTTTTGCTCTGCTTGGCCTTTCATTACACCTTTAAAGATTTCGGTCGTTGCTTCGCCTAAAATCTTCGGTGTGCGAATCTGAAACACCGTCGAAACAATGGCTAAGACCAGTACGGCAATGAGACCGATGAGACGATTACGCATATACCCGAATAGTCGCCCTGTTGTTCCCCAGAAATTTTTCGGTTTTTCAACGAGACCGCCTCGCGCACCTGGCCCCATTCGTGGACCGGATGATGGCCGCTTGGTGCTGTTTTTTTGATTGTCTGCCATTATTTCTCGTCCCCTTCCCGAATCTGTGACTTGATGATTTCCTGGTAAGTTGGGTTGGTAGCTTTCAACTCAGCGTGAGTGCCTTTGCCGACCATTTTACCTTCATCCAAGACAACAATCGTGTCAGCATCGGCGACTGTGGAAACCCGCTGGCCAACAATCACAACAACTTTGGTTTGAATCTTCATATCAGCTTTCAACGCTGCTCGTAAATTGGCGTCGGTTTTAAAATCCAAGGCCGAAAAGGAGTCATCAAAAACGTAGATCGAAGCATCCTTCACCAAAGCACGGGCGATGGCTAACCGCTGACGCTGCCCACCGGAGAAGTTACCGCCGCCTTGTTCAACTTGATAATCTAAGCCTTCAGGATTACTTTCGATGAAGTCACGCGCTTGGGCAATATCCAACGCGTGCCAAATATCGTCATCCGTCGCGTTTTCATTCCCGTATTTCATATTGTCACGAACGGTTCCGGTAAATAGATTGGCTTTTTGGGGCACAAACGCGACCGCTTCATGCAGCTTCTTCAAGTCAACATTTTTAACATCTTCGCCGTCAACTCGAACCGTGCCTTTTTCAACATCGTAGAACCGCGGAATGAGATTCACCATCGTGGTTTTACCGCTCCCAGTACCTCCAATGATCGCCATCGTTTGGCCACCTTTAACATGAACGTCGATATCACGCAACGCTGGTTCTTCAGCGTGATGATAACGAAACTGAACATGGTCAAATGACAAATCAGGATTAACGGAATCCAACGCTTTTGGTGATGCCGGTGTGGCAATCCGGCTTTTCTGGGCCAAAACTTCATTCAGACGGGCTGCTGATGCCTGTGCCCGAGGAATGAAAACAAAGATCATGGACAGCATCATGAAGCTCATCAGAATCTGCATCGCATAAGTCATAAACGCAATCAGGTTCCCGGTTTCCAGTGCTTGATGGGCGATTAAATTACCGCCCCACCAAGTAATCCCGATATTCGTACCGCTCATGATCAACGTCATCACAGGGAGCACCGCAGCAATAATCGAGAAGACTTTGACCGCATTATGCGTATAGTCCTGGTTGACGCCTTCAAACCGATCTTGTTCAAAATCATCCTGCCGAAAAGCTCGAATGACCCGGACACCGGTGAGTCCTTCACGGAACACCAGATTAATATTGTCGGTTTTCTTCTGCATGGCTTTAAACAGCGGCACTGCAAAGTACATGATGATCAGTAAGAACAACGCCAGCAACGGCAAGCTAACCAGGAAAACCATAGTTAAGGTGTGACTCTTTTGGTAGGCAAGGAAACTAGCACCAATTAACATAATCGGCGCCATAATCATCATCCGCAAGATCATCATCCAGACGTTTTGGATCTGCGTCACGTCATTGGTTGTCCGCGTGATCAGTGAGCTCGTTCCCACTTTATCCATTTCATCATGGGAATAGTTAATAACTTTGCGATAAACGTCTGAACGTAACCTTTGGCCCAGCTTTTGCGATGTGCGCGAAGCCAAAAAGACGTTGCCCACGCTAGCAAGAATACTGAGGAAGGCAAATAGAATCATTTTCATGCCAGTCGCCCAGATATAATTAATATCACCCTTAGCGACCCCGTTGTTAACGATATCGGCAGTCAGATTCGGTAAATACAAATTGCTCATCACCTGAACAATCATGAATAAAACAGCGCCAATAACGGCTATGCCAGACATGCGATTCTTTGCAAGTTTAAGCATAATTTCCTCCTAACAGATGCTTTTCGGACCCATACAGGCAGTCCGGTGTTTTATGTTTCCTAGTGATGATTATGATCATCATTGGAAACGCCAAATTGCAACCAATCGAGAAGCTGGTCACCGCGTCGTTTGAGTTCAGCGACTGTGATCGGCTTACCTTCAGCCTGGTTGGAATAATAATAGGCAATCGTCTGTATGAACATACCGACAATCTGACGAATCAGTAAACTAACCTCATCATCTGCCCGAATACGAAGCCGACTGCGATCAATGCTGGTCAATAAGAAATCATGGATCTCCTGATGACCATGAGGCGGCTTTAGAAATGGCGCCTTAGACCCGGCCATTTTAGCGGCGCTATGAAAATCCATGTGTAAAAAAACGTTCCGATACAAAGCCGCATGCGGCCCATGTACTAGTGCCGTAATGGTTTTGCCGAAAAATTCTGACATGGCAGGAAACAGATCACCGTGATGCTTTGTCATGACCTGTTGCAAAGTCAAAACAGTCCGTTGCCGCACGGTTTTCAATAAATAAAAATACAGATCCGATTTGTCATCGAAATATTGATAGTAACTACCACGTGGAATGCCAGCATGCTTAATAATATTACTAATACTGGTTTCATTAAACGGGGCGCGGGCAAATTCTTGATACGCCGCGTCCATTAGCCGCTGTTGCTTTGCTTTCGGCAAGCGGAAAAATGTTTCTTTGGGCATGGTGACCCCCTTTCTGCTCCGAGTCCTTTAGCCCGAATGACTGTTGCTCGTTTATGACAATCCGTCATATGACAAGGTGTCATTATAAACGGTGTTCTTTAAAAAAGCAATCAAAAAACGGTAACTTCAGTCAAAAGTCCGAAATTACCGTTTCACCTAACACTTAAATCGTGCTGGCATCAAAATCATCCACGGAACTTGAGGTCATTTCGATTTGTTTTTAGCGGCATTATCATCAGCTTCCGGCTCTTCATGGCGTAAGGCCAAGATGTCCTTTTCCCGTGTCAGATTCACGCCGCGAACCCGCATTTTCCGATTCACAATATCAATTCGCGTCACACTGGTATTTTTCAGCAAGCTGAAGGGCAACTGATCAGGTACCAGCTGATAAATTAAAGCACTTAAAAGCAGGCCATGCGAGACGACCAAAATATCGCTACTATCCGGACTCTGAGCATCCACCTGTTCAAAGGCTTGGCGGGAACGCACTAACAAATCGGGAAAATCTTCCGCTTGATGGGTCGGATCGGCGTTGCGAATGGATCGGACCAATCCCGGAAACCTTTTTGCGCCGACCCAAGCCCGACAAGACGTTGTCAACCCATATCGGCGAATCGTCCGTGCCATAATGGCATTACCCGGATCACCTTCCAAGCCGCCAAAATAATATTCACGCAAGGCTGACAACGCCACTAACGGCGGCTTTGGTTCGTGCCCGGCAAGAATTCGCTTGGCTGTTTCCAGTGTCCGCGTTCGATCACTCGAAAACGCTTTTGCAAACGGTACCGGCTGCAATAATTCACCCAACCGATCGGCCGCATCTCGCCCTTTTACAGTCAAATTAGCATCCGTAATGCCTTGCAATAGCCGCGCCGCGTTCATTGGCGTTTCACCATGTCTGACTAAATATAGCCTCTTGGTCATTTTGACACTCCTATAAATTTGCGTCATTGATGTTTCAAGACGATCTGTCGGCAGATATTTCCCAGTTTGAAAATAGACCGCCTCACGTGCTATCTTCATCCATGTTATCATGAAATCCGTAAGCATCTTTGAATGGAGGCCTTTTTTTGATTGACGCAGCCATCATGATCCTGGCATATGCCCATGACCATCCGCAAAGTTATCTCGTCCGCCAAGTCCCTTATCAAAACGTCGCTAGCATTCTGCTTGACGACCGCGTGATCTTTCCTAATCAACAACTCTTCTTCCCGCCTAATCGGTTACGAGTCATCCGATTACCGGAACACTTTTCTTTTAACAACCCTGAGCTTAGCGCTTGGCTACTGAGTCTATTGCCTGAGTTAGGCGAAGACGTTGAAACCCGATCCACTAACCAGATGTGGATGACCACCAGCCATCTGACAAAGGCTAAGCGCTTGCTGATTGAGGCATCGTTTGAATAGCGCCGTCAAAGCCTTCTTTACCCGCGGATTACGCGCGGTGCTGATGGCTTTCTTTTTATTCATCGCTAGGGCGTTTTTAACTTGGCCGTGGCTAGCCTTTATGATTGCGGCTTTTTTAATCTATGCCTGCATTTGCTTTGCTTATGCCGGCTTTTTAGCGTGGACACAGCGGCTTTGAGGGTTTGCTTGGTACAAATCGTCATCAGGACGCACTCGCCGGCTCCTAACAGCAATGGCACCCAATCAGCCCGCAATTTTGCAAAACAAAACATTATTTTCTGTAGACGAAAAAAACAGAAACCTTTTCATCAAGGCTCCTGCTCTTATCGATAAACTATCGTCGTATCCAAGATTGGGTAGATAGGGATCGAACCTATGATTATGGATTCAGAGTCCACTGCGTTACCACTTCGCTACTACCCAGTAACTTAACAACGAATAATATCTTAAAAAATATTTGCGCGGTTGTCAACGACTTTTTTTACGGAGGTGCAAAAAAACTGATTCTGTCGTAAACTGTTACCAATACTTAAGAAGTGAGGCGCAAGAATGAAAATTGAATCTGCATGCACTTCGATTCTGGTGGGTAAGAAGGCCAGTATCGATGGTTCAACGATGATCGCTCGTAACGATGACACGTTTAGTCCCCTGACACCGCAACGGTTCTATATGCACGCTGGATGGAAAGGTGAAAAATCATTACACGTGAAGTCACCGCTTAATGGGTTTGAAGCGGACTTGCCGGAAAATGGTTATCGCTATAATGCCGTTCCCAATGCCGAAAACGATAAGCTCGGTGATTACGAAGAAAGTGGTATCAACGAGCGCAATGTCGCGATGTCCGCAACTGAAAGTACTTACGGTAATGAACGGGCGTTGGGCTTTGATCCGCTTGTCAAAGACGGCCTCGATGAAGATCTGATCGTCAACATGGTGCTGCCATTCATTGAATCCGCGCGCCATGGCGTTGAATACCTCGGCCAGCTGATCAAACAATATGGTTCACCTGCAGGTAATTCCGTTCTTTTCTCTGATAAAGACAGTGTCTGGTACATGGAAATCGTCACCGGCCATCACTGGGTCGCTCAACGTATTCCGGACGATGCTTATGCCATTGCGGCCAATCAAGTTGCCATTCAGCAGGTTGACTTCGAGGACACCGACAATTTTGCCTGGAGCGAAGGCATTCAGGAATTTGTTGAGACCCATCATCTCAATACCGACAAAGAAGGCTGGAACTTCCGCCACATTTTCGGCACGATGAACGAAAAGGATCGCCACTATAACACCCCGCGAGTTTGGTACGGACACAAGCTGCTCAATCCGGAAATCGAGGCCGATCCTGAATCAGCTGATTTACCGTTTATCATGCAAACCGACCATTTGATCACTCGTGAAGATATTGCCCAGATTCTTGGCAGCCATTACAACGAAACGCCATTTGATCCTTATGGCCACGGTGCCGATGCCGAACGCTTCCGTTATCGCCCGATCGGCTTGAACCGCACCCAAAATTCCCACATTCTGCAATTGCGCAGTGATGTTCAGGAAGGCCTCGCCGCCATCATGTGGCTGGCAATCGGCATGCCGACTTTCAGCCCATATGTACCATTTTACTGCAACGCCAATGACACGGATCCTAGCTATTCGAAAACACCAAAGACGTTCGATCTCGACGCCGACTCTGCGTATTGGCTGCATCGCCTGCTCGATGTCTTGGTAGAAGCACATTACACCCAATTCATTCAGGCTGATCGTGATTATCTGACAGCCCTAAATCGCGATTATCGCGAAATGCTTCAATCCTTTGATAATGGTGCCAAGGAATTGAGTGCCAAGGAATTGACGCAGTATTTAACCGAAGCAAACTATAAAATCGTTGCCCACACCAAGGCTGCAACTAAAGCTTTAATTAACGATTATGTCATGGAAAGCCTGAAGTTATCAAAGCTCACCTTTAACATGGACAAGAATCTTTAACCAGGCTTTTTAACCAAGATAAGTATCACCCGTTCAATTATTTTGAATCAGTCAATTAGAAAACATCCTTGCTTCATTTGTGAGCGAGGATGTTTTTTATCGACTCATATTGGCTGTTTTGTCTCTTCGTTCAAAAACACTACTTTTCGCAAAAGCGCAATTGACCTCATGCCAAAGCTTGACGTACCATGACACTATTGCGTTATTGCCAAATTAAGCAGTGGACATAGCTGATCAGGTAAGGAGGCAATGTTGATGGCGCACGAAATCAGGTTACGCTGGCTGCTTACAGGAGCGCTGTTAAGTAGCATCGGGATGAGCTTCATCTGGCCACTAACCAGTATTTATCTGCACAATCGTCTCGGTATCTCGCTAACAGTTATCGGTGTCGTTTTATTACTGAACTCACTGGGCAGCGTTATCGGCAGCATTGTTGGCGGACGGCTGTACGATCAAAGCGATCCATACCGATTAACTCTTTTTGGGGTCGGTCTCACCGGACTTGTACTCATTGGCCTGACTTTTTGGCATGGTTGGCCTGCCTACTGCATCTGGTTAACCCTACTCGGTATCGGATCCGGCTGGAACATCACCATGGTCAATTCGCTTGGAACCAGTTTACATTCAAAAGACGGCCGTTACGTTTTTACCATGTTATATTTTGCCCAAAATGTCGGCGTTGTGATAGGGACGACGCTGGTCGGTTTTGTCTATGATATCAGCGTAACCTTACTGCTCTTAATTGCCGTCATTTTATATTCATTATTCTTCATGGTTGTGCTCACAAAGTTTCGGCCAGCTGCCAAAATAAGCAAAGCTCGGTCAAAAGAAGTTATCGTAACAGCAGAGAAACCATCTTTACCGTCCGCAAACAAATTGATGCTGACGACTTTCTTCTTTGCACTACTGGTTTTTTGGTTGATGTACCAGCAATGGTCCTCGAACTTGTCGGTCTATATGACAAGTCTTGGCATTCCGCTACGCAACTACAGCTTCTTATGGACGCTCAACGCTGCGTTAATTGTGGTCATTCAACTCTTTTTGAATTGGTTCAATGAACACGTGAATGGGATTCGCATTATCTACCAAATTCTGTTTGGCCTGGTGATGGTCGCCATATCCTTCCTCATCCTCATCACCGCGCGGACTTATACCTACTTCGTCATCGCCATGATCGCGTTAACTATCGGCGAAGCCACCGCCTCCCCTGCTATTCCCGCCTTGGTCAATGATCTGACGCCCCGCGCCATCAAGGGCCGTTATCAAGGCTTCGTGACTTCCTGGGGGTCCGTTGGCCGGGCACTCGGCCCGCTCTTTGGTGGACTGGTTATTGACTGGCTCAGTTACCGCAGTCTTTTCATCATCGCAGCAACCGGTGTCTTCACTTTAATCGCAATTCTCCTCTTAATCTGGTTAAAAACTCAGCGCAACTTGGTTCGGTATCAGTAAGATTCGAATTTTCAATATCGAAAAAAAGCCCCCATCTGTACCATTGGCAGTTAAGTTGCTGCCAACGACAGATGGGGTTTTATTATGCGGCTTTGCTTGTCGCTTTTAAATTATGAATGGCTTGTTCAATTGTTCGACCAGTTCCAAAATGATTCTGGTCATGCGCATCTATCGCCACAAACAACTGGTTTTTAGTATCGAGCTGAATTCGATATTGCATGATACTGTCGCCTCCATTTACAATCGTTTGGTTCTGCATGAGGGTGCTAGAACCCTACACTTTTTATGATAGAACAGTTGTCAAGGAGAAGAGAGTTATTCGTCTTAAATTATTAACATTTCAAAATTTCAACTTACAAGATTCTAGTGGTGACGAGGAACTTTTCTCAACTAAGAATATTTCTCTTTTCTCCCCAAAACAAAAAACCTCAAAACACCGTTATAAAGGCATTTTGAGGGTTTCGTTTTATCTGGTTTTTTCTAATTCTCACCCGTACGGGATTCGAACCCGTGTTTCCGCGCTGAGAACGCGGCGTCTTAACCCCTTGACCAACGGGCAATGAGTGGCGCTTTATCGTACCCAAACTATTCTACAGGAAACCTTAGAAAAGTCAACTGTATTTTGTCCAATACAAAGCCATCTGTCGACCGCAAGTGATTCCCTCGTAGCCTGGCATACTGTCCACGCCGCACTTGCAAACCAATGACAGCATTTGCACCGCTAATACAGTTTCTTTTGGGCTGTTTGATACGCTTTAAAAGCGCCAATCGTCATATCCCGATCATGCTGACTCAAGGTAAGCATTTTACCTTTCAACCCGTCATTAATAAAGTCATAGATGGCTGCATCCCGAAATCCGATCGCAGCAGCATCATCCGCCGTGTTGCCATAATAAACCTGTTTGATGTTGGCCCAGATGATCGCACTAAGACACATCGGACAAGGCATTGCCGAAGTATAAAGCTCGCAACCAGACAAGTCATGAGTATCCAGCACTTGCCCGGCTTTTCTTATGGCAGTAATTTCACCGTGTGCAGTCGGATCACGGTCGACCAAAACCTGATTATGGGCGCGACTCACTATTTCCCCGTCCTTGACGATGACGCAACCAAAAGGCCCGCCGTCTGATCCATTAACATTGGCAAGCGCCTCTTGATTGGCAATGTTCATAAACGATTTTTGATACATATGTTTTGTTTCCTCCACGACAAACTAGGCTGAGTGACCATCTGCTAATTGGTCCCATTTTAAAGTTTCGGGGAACAATAGCATGGACAAACAAGGATCATTCTTTAATCTGATTGACTAAATCTGCGACGACTGCATGTGCCAACTGACTGGTCGCAGGCGATACAGGATTCTTGCCGTTAGGATCGGCCACGGCCTGTACGAAGGCTTGAACCATTGAAGCAAAGCCACGTGTTTCCAGCATTGGCCGCCAGTTCGGAGCAAATGTTTGTGAAGCACCGGCGCGACCATAAACAACCAGCTGATCTAAATTCTGCACTCTTTGGACGCCACTTGGAGCCGCAACTTGCGCTTCCTCAAGATTTGTGCCGGCTTGTAAGTCAATACCCGCCTCACCACGAATACCAGGCGCTGTAAAGGTCACGCTCGCTTGTTGAAGTTGATCATCCGAAGTTGTATGCAAGGCATACCGCGTATTTGGCTTTTCAGGATATCCCGCTAACATGAGCGCAGTGTCCACTGGATGAATGAAAAGATCCCACAAGGCATGTTTAGTCTCATCAAGCGCATCAATTCGATTCTTGTCCACACGCACACCGGTCTTATCTGCTACTTGGGCCAGATCCTGAATCATCGGGGCAAACCGGCGATTAAAACCGACCGTTAACATGACGTGTTGGGATTCAGCCAAGTCATAAAGTTCATTAACCTGCCCCATATCGGTTGCCAGTGGCTTATCAACAAAGACATGCACGCCCTTTTCCAAAAAATGTTTGACATATTGATAGTGAGTTTCTGTTGGCGTGTGAATCATGACTGCATCAAGCTGCTTTGTGTCTAGCGTTTCCAGCGAATTTCCCGCCGCAGCCAGCCCATACTGCTTTGACAGTTGATGTAATTTATCTTCATCGCGGGTGCTCAACAACCACCGCACCTGATCTTGCATTTGTGCATAAACCGGCAAATACGCTTTTTGGGCAATTGTGCCCAAGCCCATGACACCAATCGTTAACATAACTTCACCTGTTCTTTCATTGATATGGATACTTTCACACTAGCACAGGCCTCTTCAAGGGTAAAGATAAGCATTTATTAGGATTTTTATATTGGCGACTTTCTGCGCTCTCTGCGCACCATTATAACGTGCTTAGTCTCTTTTATCGGCGTTGTCCTGAGATGCGATTGTCTACGCAGAGCTCGGCGTGTAAAGACGCTACCAAGACCATTGACACGCCAACTTCTAACTGCACCAGTTTCCAATCCGATTTCTAAACAGACTGGTTCACACCCTGATCTCGGTAAACTTGAAAACTTTCAATATTTGGCTTACGGTTATTATGTAAACTAAATTAATCTTTAGGTCTTTGCAGAATCGTTTCATTCGATCAGGTACCGTTACTGTAAAAAAGGCAGTGGTACCAAGCTTCTTTTTTCTACCCATTTTTTGCTTGTGACCTATATTATTCAGCACGCCAATCAATAAGAGGAGGAATGGCTGTGAAACCTGCAAAAACTAAATTTAGTGATGCACCTGATGGCAGTATTCACCAGTATGATCAGATACTTAAATACTTCAATGACCGGCAGGCTGATCAAACCAAGCCACGTGGTAATCGGATCACCTTTGTCACGACTGGAATTATTGGCTACGATGGCGGTCAAACGACGATGTTACACCTAGGAACGCTTTTGGCTAACGCGGGGTATGACGTTTATTACCTGAGTTATGTCCCACAAAGCCAAGATGAGATGATTCAAAACGCTGAGTTTAACTACCCTGGTTATAAAGGAACCTGCCTGCCAATGGGCGAACTCGAATCACATCAATCTGACATTTGGATCGCCACTTTATGGGAATCAGTTTATGTCATAAAAAATAAACCTGGCTATAAAATGTATTTTGTCCAAGACTACGAACCGTATTTCTACCCTTATGGCGACCGCTATCAGATGGCCCGACGTACCTATAGCCTTGGCTTGCACATGGTTTCATTGGGACCATGGTGCGCGCATATGATCACAACGCACTGCCAAGTCAACAGCCCAATTGATGTCATTAACTTTCCGGTTGATGTTGCTCGGTATCCATTTAAAGAACGGGATACCAAGCCGTATGCCAGCAAAAAGGAAATCAAACTAGCTGTTTATACTAAATGGAGTAGTCCACGCCGAGCCCCTGTCACCATTCAGATCGTCCTTGAAAACTGTCGTCGTTTGTTGCGTGCAAAAGGTATTGACCTTAAAATCAATTATTTTGGTACTGGCCGTAGCAAGCGCTTTATTAACGGTGAGAATCTCGGAAAACTCACACCACCAGAGCTCAATCAGCGTTATCACGAAGCCGATTTTGGCATCGCACCTTCGATGACCAATTTTTCTTTAGTCCCGTACGAAATGATGAGTGCCGGTCTTCCTTTGGTTGACTTCAAGGAAGGCACTGGCAGTTACTTTTTGAAAGACGACACCTACTTCTCTTGTCACCTAGATGAACGTGATCTTGCCAAAACACTTCAGGCAGCGTGTGCAAATCCTGACACGATTACGCAGCATATCGAGAAAGCTCAAGCTTATTTGAAAACGATCAGCTGGGAGCGAACTGAAAAAGACATGTTGGCAATTATTGCCAATCTATATGCCGATGTTGATGTTATAAAGTCATAAGTCAATAATTAAGTCCGACGCTTGCCGTTGGGCTTTTTTTTTGAGAAAATAAAGCTTAGAAATAAGTTCATACGAATATTTTTTAACAGAATATTCGTACAATGTCACTAGCAAATTTGGAGGGGAAAATGTCAACACTGGGCAGTTTATTTGTCATGCTCGGACTGATTGGTACAGTCTGGGGCACGATTCGTTTGGTGCGGCAACGCAAGCATCCATTAACGAAACGTTTCAACCTTATTTTATTGATCGGTGGGATTGTGCTCATGTTCGTGGGCAGTCCGATGGTCGACACACAACCGTCAGTAGTTTCGTCAGCGAAAACGACCACGAAGAAACTGACCGCAAAGCAGAAAACGCTTTTAAAATCAGAAAAGGCTCGTGGTAAGGTTTTGCTTGCAGCTAAAGCTAAGAAATCTTCAGAGCTAAAGGCGCTTACCAAGGAACAGACAAAGCTGGAAGATCAGCTTGACGCACGCGCATCATCATCCCGAGCGGTTGAGGAATCAGCGTCTTCAGCAGCATCAGAATCCGCGTCTCGGGAAGCTTCAGCCAGCAAAGTCGCCGCGTCATCTGCACAAGCAGCCTCTTCATCTCAAGCTGCCGCAGCCGCTGCGGCAGCTAAACAGCAAGCAGAAGAAGCAAAGAAGTCTGCAGCACAACAGCAACAGCAGCAACAGCAGCAACAAGCTGCTACAACTCAGCAACAGGCGTCTACCAATCAAGGCGATATGAATACTGCGGAGCAAGGTACCATTGTTGGCAACAGTCGTAGTATGATTTATCACGTTCCCGGTCAAGCAGGATATCACATGAACTCTGCTAACGCCGTTTACTTCAAAACTGAAGCTGATGCACAAGCTCATGGTTACCGAAAGGCGCTACGATGATGAAAAGAAAGATAATGAAATACCTCGCTCCCTTAGTTGTTCTGGGTGTCCTGTTAGTCGGCTGCAGTTCTGAAAGCAGCTCAAAATCACCCAAAACAGTTGTTGATCCGGTAGCTAGTCAGACCAAGCTTAACAAGAAAACTGCATCAGCTATCAGCAGTCTTGACGATGCGATCACTGACAAACGCGAACAGGTCAGCAAACTCAAAACAACGCTAAGTAAACAGGCACCAGAGGCAAAGGCATCAGAAGCCACAAACGGTTCGCCCGACGCCAGCAACTTAGCTAACCTTGATTATACTGGCCAACAAGAATTAACGGTCAACAATAACGATCCCGCTTTTAACAAAAGCGACCTTTCCACGGCAAAAGGTGCTTGGGCAACTTATAGCGATTTAGATAATCAAAACCGCGTCACCGATGCGAATGCACTTTTAAACAAATCGCTAATGCCCTCAGCCAAACGGGAACCACTCACCTGGAATCCAACCGGTTGGCACAACAAAAAGACGGCACATGGATGGCTCTATAACCGCAGCCATCTGATCGGTTACCAGCTGACTGGCGAAAATAACAATCCTAAGAATTTGATGACAGGCACTCAGACGCTCAACAGCCCGCTCATGTTAGCGCATGAGATGGATATCGCCTACTACCTCAAACAAAACAGCCAGCATTACGTGCGCTATGAAGTCAAACCAATCTTTCGTGGCAATGAGCTCGTTGCCCGTGGCGTCCAAATGCGGGCTCAAAGCGTTGGCGATGACACGGTTCGATTCAACGTTTATATCTTCAATGTTGAACCGGGATATACTATCAATTATGCAGATGGAACCAGTACCAAAAACTAAGACACAAAAATTCTTTACCGAAAGCCGTGAGACAACCTTGGTCCACACGGCTTTTTCTTCGGCCATTTTCAATTGTTGAAGTGGGTTCGTTCGTGATATTCCAAATCACTTTTTGGCACAGCCCCATCATTCAACTGTGATCTCACCCACTTGCAACAATTATGACGCTGTAAATCGTAGTAATCGGGTATAATGAAATTGTGTTAAGGTGTCTTTTTAAACGCCTCTGTTAATACATTACGCCACAACAAACCCAAACCCCCTAGGAGGATTCCAATGAAAGTCATTAATGTCACTTTGAAGGTAAAACCTGAGCTGACGGACAAGTATCGTCACTTTATCAGCCTGCTAGTAGAAGGATCGCGTGCCGAGGCGGGCAATCTTAGCTATGATCATTTTCAAAGCCTCACAGACCCCAACAAATATGAAATTATCGAGCACTGGCAAGACGCCGCGGCTGTCGAACTACATAATCAAACGGCACATTTTCAAAAGTTTCTAGCGGGGATTGATGACTTTTTGGCAGAACCGCTTGAGATTGTGCGGATGGATTATACGGAGTAGTTGAGATTGGGTCAAGGTCAAAGTTAACCTTAAAAATACAAAAGAAGTGAATACAAAAATAGCTCTAGAATCTGTTGAAAAATCCGAAGCCTTCACCAAAACTTCACCACGAACTTTTCCATACAGATTCTGGAGCACTATTTTTATATCAACTTAAAACGCGCAAGCCCTTGCCACTACAGCCGCGCATTTAATTCCTTCGTCATATCCTCATACCCGGGACGACCGAGCAATGCGAACATGTTCTTCTTATAAGCTTCAACGCCTGGCTGGTTGAATGGATTGATGCCATTCAGGTAACCGGAGATTGAAACGGCTGCTTCAAAGAAGTAGATCAGATAGCCTAAGGTATAGGCATCTTGTTTAGGAATGGAGACGGTCATAACCGGAACGCCGCCATCGGTGTGTGCCAAAACAACACCTTCATAGGCTTTACGGTTAACAAAGGACATCTTCTTGCCAGCGAGATAGCCGAGGCCATCGAGGTTCTGGGCGTCATCTGGAATGGTCAGATCGCGGTTAGGTTCTTCAACCCAAACAACGGTTTCCATCAAGTTGCGCAAACCTTCTTGGATATATTGGCCGAGACTGTGAAGGTCGGTACTAAAGTTGGCGCTTGAAGGATAGATCCCCTTTTGATCCTTACCTTCAGATTCACCCATCAATTGTTTCCACCATTCACCAAGGTACTGGAGTGTTGGTTCGTAGTTTTCCAGCAATTCAGTCGTGTAGCCTTTGCGATACAGGATATTCCGCAAGGCAGCGTATTGGTATGCCTCGTTTTCTTTCAAGTCAGCGGATGCATAGGCTTTGCGACCATCGCCGAGTCCGCGCATCATTTCATCGATGTCGCCGCCAGCTACGGCAATTGGCAACAGACCGACTGCGGACATAACTGAGAAGCGACCGCCAACATCATCCGGCACAACGAATTCTTCGTAACCTTCAGCGTCAGCTTCCTGCTTCAAGGCACCCTTTGCACGATCGGTGGTGGCGTAGATCCGTTCCTTGGCGCCTTCCTTGCCATACTTTTCAATTAACTTAGCTTTTAAAATGCGGAAAGCAATTGAAGGTTCGGTTGTCGTGCCAGACTTGCTGATGACGTTGATCGAGAAGTCACGATCGCCAATGATGTCGAGCAAGTCAGCCAGATAAGTACCGGAGATTGAATTACCTGCGAAATAAACTTCTGGGAACTTCAAATCAGGATCAAGGTTGCGGAAGGTCTGGGAAAGGAAATCAACAGCCATCCGTGCGCCTAAATAAGAACCGCCGATTCCGATCGCAACAAAGACCTGTGAGTTGCCTTGAACCTTCTTGGCTGCTGCCTTGATACGGGCAAACTCGTCTTTATCATAATTAACCGGCAAATCGAGAAAACCGCGGAAATCCTTACCAGCACCGGTTCCTTCACGCAATTCCTTGTCAGCTGCAGTTACCAACGGCTGCATCTGTTCAAGCTCATTGGCATGAACGAACTTGTCCAGCTTAGATGAATCAAATTTGATGTACGACATCGTGTGCGTTCCTCCTCTAAATACGCCAATCGTTGACAAAAATTTTGCTTTGACTCCAATCATAAAAAGATTGCGGCATCGCTTTCAAACAAAATTTTTACCAGCAAAAAGACGCTGTTCAAATTCACACTCTAACAAGTTAACTTTAAAATTGAATTTGTAAAAAAGCAAGCAATCCGGCAACTTCTCATCAGATTACTTTGCTTTCATGATGCCCAGCACCACACCGCCGAGAATGACGAGCACCGAACCCCAGCTGACCCAGATCATTTCCTTGTGAGTCTTACGTTCGCCGAGTAAGTAAATGGAGCCAAATGTTGAAATCACGATTCCCATTTGCGAAAGCGAGTAAGAAACCGCCAAACCGACTTTAGCCATGGACAGCAGCATGAAAACATTCCCGGTGCCCCAAAGCAACCCGGTCAAAATATTTTTAACGGTTGCCTTAGCAAAAGGTTGATGACCAATACTCATCAATAAGGCGCCAACAATCATTCCCAGAGACTGCGGCATGACCACTGCGAGCGCTCCTAATTGCCCTGCGTTAACGATGATCGTGTAACCAGCATACCCTGCTGTGGAAATCAGCAAGGTCCGGATACCTTTGGACACACCAGACGCGGACGTGACATCATCGGTCTGTTCGCGCCTTGACGTTAACGTAGCACCAATAATCAGCAATACTAACGCCAAAATGCCAAGCGTCACATCCCTGCCGTTGTGCCATTCATGAAACAACAACGCACCGGCCAAGGTGGTCGCAATGAGTTGCATCCCCGTGGAAATGGGCATCGTCATCGAGACACCCATGTACTTCATCGATTGAAACTGTTGGCCTTGACCCAACGCCCAAAAAAGTCCGGAAATAATACCAAGCAGCCAGGTTTTACTATCTAGAACCGGGTGCATGACAACCATGGTTCCAACACCAAAAACCAATGCGCCGAATGTCATCCCCAAAGTTTGCTGATACGCATTGCCCCCGAGTTTCCCACTGACCAAACCAATGGAGCCCCAGGCAAACATCGGGATCAGCGCAAGTAAAAGTACCATAACGCGCCTCTTTCTATATATCGTATCGTTAAGCTAAAAATAGAACACAGACTAACATTCTATCGGTTTTCTCGTAGCAAAACAACCAAAAAATCAGTTAAAAAACTTGGAGAACTAAGGCTTGATCGATACTTGGCACGCAAAATTTTTTCGGAAACGGTTAGCGATGTGGATGCAATATGCGGTAAAAGCCATAACCCAGGATGGCGCCAATTAAATTAAAAATCACGTCATCAATATCAGCTACTCCGCTAATCAGCATGAACTGCAACGTTTCAATGCTCAAAGAGGTAACAAGTCCGATCGCGATTGCCGAGCCCAGTCGTCGCCGGTGCGTGCTGATCCAGGGAATGCCAAATCCTAATGGCATGAACCAAGCAACGTTGCCAAGGGACTGATACCACAAATCAAAATGACTCGCTGCCTGCCTTAATTTCAACGTTTCAACAAGTGGATGTAAGTTAATCACCGAAAGCGGCCGATCCCAATGAAACGTCAATTGCCATGGGTAATAAACATCACGAAAAACCGTCAACATAAACAGTAAGATTAAATAGCCCATAAATAAACCCAGTTTAAGCTCATGACCAAATGATGTTCGTCGGTGAGTCGTTAACAACCAGACGCATCGTAATGCCGCAAATATCAATAGATAAAGGATTGTTTTGTCCAAACTATAAACCACTAACCGCACTAAAGGAAAATGGTTGACTCGGCTCAATGATGTGCTGTTAATCCAATTGTAAAATGGCCCCAGAAAAAGCATCACAATACCTCCAGTTGTCATTGTAGCAAACCACTTCTCGGATACCCACAGCACGCCTGGATTTCACTAACTTTTAAAGACTCCATAAGAATTAGTCAGTCTTGACTGGATCTGATCCACTTGCGGTATGCTGTTTCGGTGTGGAAATGTTATCTGACAAACTCAAAACATGTTTAATGGCTCAGAAACCTCTGTGTAAAGTCATTGGTCGCAATCGGGCTATCACCGTCAAAGCCCGCTTACACTTCCGGCCCATCTCACGCTCTGACTTAAACGCGTTCTCTGGGCCAGAAACCTGGCTGGTTCACGCTCTTTGTGCAATTGCCTTTTTGCGGGTACAATGACAAAGAACCAAGTGGAAAGGAGTTACCGCTTTGAAACGGTTAAGACTCAATCGCCTTTTATTATGGCTACGCAATACTCGGATCGGCTTTTTGACGCTCTTGCTTATTTTATTGTGGGCTAAAACCCTTTTTGCCTATTTTTTTGATTTCTCGCTTGGCCTGAACGACCCCCTGCAATATACTCTGCTCATTCTTAATCCATTGGGAACTGGTATCATTCTGCTCTCGTTTGGCCTGTATCCCAAACATGCGCGGCGAGGTTATCTGCTTGGCATCATTGTTTACATATTAAGTACCTTATTATTGCTCGCCAACGTACTTTACTATCGTGAGTTCACCGATTTTCTGACGGTGAACACCATTCTTGGCGTTTCAAAAGTCAGTCAAGGACTTGGCGCGAGTTCGCTAAGCATGGTAACGCCACATGACATTATTTATGTGTTGGATTTTGCCCTCGTTGCGTTAACTTATCTGGGCTATAGCGTCTGGAACATTTGGCGCTATATTCACAACCAACCACTGAAATGGCCGCATTTTGGCTTTTCCCTTGATACTAGCCGTATGCCTTTCCATTTACCGCAAGCAGTAACGGTGTTTGGCTTGGCCTTCTTCGCCTTGCTTACTGCTGCCAGTGAAATGAATCGCCCGCAGTTGCTAACCCGGACCTTTGATCGGAATTACATTGTCAAGTACTTAGGGTTGGCACCTTTTACGATTTATGATGCAGCAAAAACCGCACAGAACAATCAGGTTCGGTCCCAGGCAGACAGCGCCAATCTTGATCCGGTTTTGCAATACACACGTTCTCATTATGCTGCTCCCAACGCCAGTTATTACGGAGTAGCCAAAGGCAAGAATGTCATTATCATTCACCTTGAGAGCTTCCAGCAATTTCTGATCGGCCAGAAAATTGACGGCCAGGAAGTTACTCCATTTCTCAATTCGTTGATCAAGGAAAAAGATACGCTTAGTTTTAACAACTTCTTCCATCAGGTGGGCCTCGGTAAAACTAGCGATGCGGAAAACATGTTGGAAACCAGCACGTTTGGAATTGCCAATGGCTCACTGTTCAGCAGTCTCGGCACAGAAAACACTTTCGAAGGTGCCCCGGCCATTCTTAAACAGCGCGCGGGCTATACAAGCGCAGTCTTTCATGGTGGTTCTGCCTCTTTTTGGAACCGGGACAATGTTTATAAAAGCCTTGGATACGATGATTATTTTTCCGGTAACTTTTATAATCATGACGAAAAGGCTGCAACAGAATACGGCATTAAAGATAAGCTGATGCTTGCTGAAACGCCTAAATATTTGGAACATCTGCAACAGCCGTTTTACACGAAGATTATTACGACCAGTAATCATAATCCGTTTTATATCACCCAAGCAGATTCCGACTTTCCTGATGCCGGAACCGATGACGCAACAATTAATGGCTATTTCAAAACGGCTCATTATCTTGACGAGGCGTTACGCGAGTTCTTTAATTACCTGAAAGCCAGTGGTTTGGAAAAGAATTCACTGGTTATGCTTTATGGGGATCATTTTGGTATTAGCAACGATCGTAATCCCACTTTAGCTCCGTTATTAGGTAAGGATCCCAGTAAGTGGACAGCATTCGATAACGCACAATTACAACGTGTTCCACTGATCTTCCACATGCCGGGCCTCAAAGGCGGCGTCAACAGTACGTATGGCGGTGAAATCGATGTTTTACCGACTCTACTGCACTTGCTTGGCATCAGCAGCAAACGCTATGTTCAGTTTGGTACCGATTTGCTTTCAAGTCAGCATGATGACGTTGTAGCATTTCGAAATCATAATTTTGTAACACCTAAATACACTGTTTTAGGCGGCAAGGTTTATGACAACACAACCGGTAAACTTGTAACCATGACCCCTACTTTGAAAAAAACTATCACCAAAGAACAAAAATCGGTCGATACGCGGTTAACTCTCTCTGACGATGTGGCCAATCGTAATTTATTGCGTTTCTATGTGCCATTGGGGTTCAAACCGGTTAATCCGGCGCAGTATGACTATAATCAGAGTCTTAGCAAGGTTCTGTCGATCGAACACAGTCTTGGTAGCAAGAGCACCAGTCTCTACAGTAAAAATAATGACCAATCAACTACCGATCTCTATCAGACCGATGCGCCTGAATTAGCCGATGACAAGCAACCCATCACAGATTTTCCAGAAAAAGTCCAAGCGCAGACTGAATCCTCTGCAAGTGAGTCGGAATCTAGCAGCTCAGAAACAGTCGACATTCGAACCAAACAAATCAAATAACATAGTGAATGCTCGCTTTAAGTTCACACTTTGTTCAAATTCTTTGCTTATACTGCTTATGAGGTGAACGGGTAGATGCATTTCTTTGAGCGAACGTTCTCAGGTTTCCGTTATCATCGCCGTTATTACATTGTGATGATGCTGCTGTCGGTTGCGTTCTGCTTGATCAGCATCATGCTGATCACAAGTGCAATGATCGACCAATCTGCACAAGGAGCCTTTTTGCAGCGTCTTAATTCTTTTGGCGCTCAAAATAAAGAAGCTATTCTATTGAGTACTCAGGTTGGACAGGCACATGCCAAAATGGTTCAGTCCTCACAAGCATTGTTGAATCGAGTTTTGATCCTCAATGGCATCTGCTGGCTGATCGGGACAGCTTGGCTATGGCATCATCGCCGCTCTGAAACTGATGCGCTTTATTTAGTAGGCAAAAGCAGTATGTCAATTGGCTTGCAGTACGCTTTTGAAGCTTTCTTTAGTTTCTGGATCAGTTTTATGATCAGTGTCTTTTTGATCATTCTATTTAACGACCAATTGATCGAGTTTCTAACCAGTGCGAACCGTTCCGTTTTTGGTCATCTGCTGCAAGAAGGCTATCAAAGTGTGGATATAAACAAGGCTTTTCGGCAATTATTTGCCCGTCACCTAACCGGATTTACTCGAGAAACTTTATTTTATTACGGCAGTAGAACTGATGACATCACTCAACCAACCGGCTTTCTGAAAACATTAGGTAGCGGAATGGCTGTGATTCTCATCACCAATCTTGGACTAGTGACCCCGCTTTCAATGATTCGCAAGCGTCGGGTCATGCCGCGTTAGGAGATAGCTATGTTATTTCGGTCAAAACAACTTGATGTGTATCGTGAAAATCTCGCGAAGCTTTTTGCCCCTAAAACGATTCAATACTTGTACGTGCCAGATGAAACATCACTGAATGACTTGCGCGACCAATATATCAAGAACTTTGCAAGCGGCGGTTTGTTGAAACAACTTGCATTCATTAGCAGCCGTGACACAGGTATTCTGGATTACCTCAGCGTACGCAATAATCTGTACATCAACGGGCACAGCAAGAACACGGATTTTTTGCCGGAATGGCTGAATAATAATTCGCCAATTCTCGATCAACCGGCTGCCACATTGGACACCATGCAGCGGCTATATCTGCAATTCTATCGTGGTTTAATGGGTAAAAAGCGTTATCTGTTGCTAAGTGGTCGTGCCGAAGTATTTGATCCGCAAGTTACCCGCGCTTTTTTAACCGAAGCTCATCGCGCCTTACAGCAAACTGACAGTTGCCTGCTTGTTTTGACAACGGATCAATCACTTTTAAGTGCCAATCCGCAAAATGCTTGGAAACAGCCACCGGTATTATCTTTGAATACCCTTGTTAAATAGTCTGACTCAGGTGAATCCTGCGCTTTAAGTCAAAAACCGACGCTAGACAGCAATTTGTCTAGCGCCGGTTTTTTAAGTTTTCACTTGATAAAGCGTGTTGCGGGCAAAAAGCTATGCTAATCCAACGCGCTTGAATATTTCGTCAACATGCTTGAGGTGGTAATGATAGTCAAAGGCATCATCCAAATCAGCCTTGGACAGACGGCCCATAATTTCAGGATCAGCCTCGAGCAACGGCCGAAAATCACGTTGCTTATCCCAGGCCACCGCTGTTTTTGGCTGGACCAGATCGTAGGCCCGCTCACGGCTCAAGCCACTTTCAATGAGTTTGAGCATGACCCGCTGACTATAAATTAAGCCGTGTGTCAGATTCATGTTTGCTTTCATCCGTTCCGGGAAGACGTCCAGATGATCAAGAATGCTGGTAAAACGATGCAGAATATAATCCAGCAGGCCGGTGGCATCCGGCAGCATGATCCTTTCTGCACTGGAATGTGAAATATCGCGCTCATGCCACAACAAGACGTCTTCTAATGCTGGTGTTTCATAGCCGCGGATGACCCGGGCTAACCCTGAGACATTCTCGGAACCAATCGGATTACGTTTATGCGGCATTGCACTGGAACCTTTTTGACCCTTGTTGAAATGTTCCTCGACCTCGTGAACCTCCGTGCGCTGCATATGGCGGATTTGCAAGGCAAAACGTTCAACCGATGTCGCAATTAATCCAAGTGTCTGAATGTAGTGTGCGTGCAAGTCACGTGGCAGCACCTGCGTCGAGATTTCCTGTGCCCGAATGCCAAGTTGCTTCGTCACATAGGCTTCAACTGCTGGCGGGGTATTGGCAAACGTCCCTACTGCACCACTAATCTTACCCGCTTCAACATCACTAGCGGCATCTTCAAACCGCCGAATATCACGATTAAGTTCGGAATACCAAGTCGCAACCACGAGACCGAATGTCGTTGGTTCAGCGTGGACACCATGCGTCCGCCCCATCATCACCGTATCCTTGTGCGCTTTCGCCAATTTCGCCAAACTCGTTTTTAAGGCATCCAGATCTGACCGCAGAATCTGATTGGCCTGTTTCAATAAGTATCCTTGCGCCGTGTCGACAACATCGGTACTGGTTAAGCCAAAATGAACCCATTTCTTCTCCGGTCCAAGACTTTCGGAAACATCGCGAGTAAAGGCAACCACATCATGATGGGTCACAGCTTCGATTTCATGAATCCGATCAACATCGAATTTTGCATTGGCACGCAAGGTTTTGACATCACTGGCAGGGATTTCTCCTAACTTTGACCAAGCTTCGGCTGCCAAAATTTCAACTTCCAGCCAAGCAGCATACCGGTTCTTTTCTGACCAAATTGCCGCCATCTCAGGACGACTATAACGCGGAATCACAGGTTTTTCCTCCTCTAAGGTGAGCATGACTTTTAAGATCCATGGGGCTCAGACCAACCCAATTAACAACCACGAACTAGCAAACTTGAAGTATTGTAGCCTGATAAGAACGTTACTGAATAACAAAATGTCCGGTTGCGTTCACACTGTCTTTGATCGCCTTCAAATCGCCAACGATTTCAATTTCACCGACCAATTCGCCACCGTTTGGATAGAAAGCGAAGCGCCAATCAGGCTTGATTTGAATCTGCGTCAATACCGCATCCATATCTTCTTGACGAAGCGGAATCGCAACGCCATCTTCAGCCAGTTCCAATTCCGGTAACGGCCAACCAAGAATTGCCCGCAGATGTAATTCGTATTCGGAAATGTCGCTGGTACTCTGCATGAGATGACCATACAACTTCGGCCCTGGGTAAACCCGTTTGACGTACAGGGTACCGTTGTCCGCTAAGAAAAACTCAAGGCTGAAAATGCCGGTGTAATCAAGTTTCTTGGCAATTTTTTCGGCAATGCGTCGAATCTCCACAATAACGGCCGGATCAACGTCAGCGCGGACCGATGAAGCTTTGAGTTGATGGTGGTCGAAATAATTTTGAATGACCGGACCGATTCGGATAGTCGTGTCGGCTTTTGCCACCATTACCGCGACTTCTTTGATGTTTTGCAAATAAGCTTCCAAAATGTATGGACGCTGCTGCAATAATTGTTTAGCGCGGTCCACATCACCCGGAGCCGAGAGCAGTAATTGCTGATCAACTCCCATCCCCTTTTGAATTGGCTTCAATAAGGCGGGATAGCCAATCGTATCAATGGCTTCATTGATATCGCCCGGCGTGATCACTTGAGTATAAGGCAAAATATTCATGTTGAGATCGTCAAGAAAGACTTTTTCCAGATAACGATCCTGGGTGACTGTCAAAATGTCGCTTCCTGAAGGTAGTTGACTTGCGGTCGCTAACTCCGCTAAGATCGCGCCATCTACATTTTCATCAGTAAACGTCATTACCGTACTCATTTGCGTCAATTCCTTTAACGCGGTACGGTCATCTGACTTGCCAACTAAAGGAATATCGGCTTTTTCAAGCGCAATATCGGTTTGTTTTGGTGCCAAAACCACAGTCCGCATGCCCATCAGGCTGGCTGTATCAGCCATGCGAAAGGCTGAAACTCCGCCGCCGATAATGCCAATAGTGGCTCCTGGACTAATAAATTGCGTCACATTTGTTCCTCGCTTTGACTTTATTTATCTGAATCATTTTCATTTAAACCTTGATCAATCGGCATTTCCGGCGTCCGACTAGGCGAATTAAAAATCCAATTCAACAGCACGGCACTTAAGGCGGTCATCAAAATTCCTGATCCGAAAAGCAGTTGAATGGTCTTCGGCAGAAACTGGACAATATGTGGTTGGACAGTCACACCTAAGCCTAGTCCAATCGAAATCGCGGCAACTAACAGATTCTTATCATTTTCAAAATCAACCTGCTGCAACATCCGGATGCCCTGAACCGCCACCATACCAAACATCACTAACATCGCACCTCCAAGAACCGGTGCAGGAATGATTGTGGCCAATGCACCAATCTTTGGTAACAGTCCCAAAATAATCAGGAAAATTGCCGAATACATGACCGGTTTCCGGGTTTTAATGCCTGAAAGTTGCACCAAACCAACGTTTTGCGAGAAGGTTGTGTATGGGAAGGTGTTAAATAAACCGCCTAACATGACCGCCAAGCCTTCCGCTCGATAACCACGTTTCAGATCGTCCGCTTCGATTTTACGCCCAACAATATCGCCTAGAGCAAAGAAAACACCTGTACTCTCAACCATCGATGTCATCGAAATTAAAATCATCGTGACGATCGAACTCCATTCAAAATGCGGTACCCCAAAATAAAAGGGTGTCGGCACATGAAACCAGCTAGCTTCAATGACCGGTTGGAAACTTACCAAACCGAAAAAGCCCGCTAACACGGTACCGGCAATCAAGCCAACCAGAATGGCAATGGAGTGCAAAAAACCTTTGGCCCAAACGTTAATGGCCAGAATCAGCAATACAGTGAACGTTCCGACTAGCAGATTCGTCATGTTGCCGAAATCTTTGGCTGTCGTTGAACCTCCACCAAGATTCTGAAATGCAACTGGGATTAACGATAATCCGATGACCGTAATCAAGGAGCCGGTCACTAACGGCGGAAACAAAAAGCGCAGTTTTGAAAATGCCCCGCCAATCAAAAAGACAAACAGGCCAGCGACGATAATGGCCCCATACATCGTTTGAAAATTGAATTTCTGCCCGATCATGATTAACGGTGCTACAGCTTGAACCGCACATCCTAAAACAACCGGTAATTTGATGCCAAAATATTTATTGCCAAATACCTGTAAAGCAGTGGCAACGCCACACATAAAAATATCAATCGAAACCAGATATGTCATCTGTTCCGAAGTAAAGTGCAAAGAAGCGCCGATCAGAATAGGCACCAGTACCGATCCCGAATACATGGCTAACAAATGTTGCAGTCCTAGTGCAGCGGCTTTTGGATTGGAAATGCTTTTACTTTTCATATTCGCGCTTAGTCCTCCGGGGCAAAAATGACGTGACCATCTTCAAACGCACTGATTCTTGCCAAGGATTCAACCCGCACATGCTTATCATCCAGCAACTTGCGGCCCTTCTGAAAGGTCTTTTCAATGACAATGCCAACGCCGCTCAATGTTGCGCCGGCTTGCGCAATGATATCCATCAGCCCTTCAACCGCCTGACCATTCGCCAAAAAGTCATCAATAATCAGCACATTGTCATCGGCAGAAAGGAACTTGCGGGAAATGGCAATTTCATTGGCAGTCTTCTTGGTAAATGAATAAACTGTGGCGGTATATAGGTGATCCTTTAACGTCAGGCTTTTGTGCTTGCGGGCAAACACAAGCGGCTTGTGAAACTCCATCGCCGTTGCAATAGCAGGGGCAATCCCGGAACTTTCAACAGTAAGGATTTTGGTGATCGGCTCATTGCTAAAACGCCGGTAAAATTCCTTGCCCAGATCAGCCATTAAATCGGGATCAACTTGATGATTCAGAAAGTTATCCACCTTCAACACATCTGTTCCGATAACTTGGCCATCTTTTTTGATCCGGTCTTCCAGTAATTTCACCACAAGCACTCCTTCTATTTGTAAATTTTCAACAAGCTTACCATAAAAAACGCTGTGGAACAATACAGATTCGGCGATTCCCGAACGAGACAAGTAGACGCTTTCACGACAATAAAGGAAGAAAACCCCTGTGATTTAGGGCTATTAAAGCCAAACAACAGGGATTGTGCGATCATTAGAATACGAACATTTAATTGTCATACTGGGTCAGATTCCAAGTTTCAATCAGATGAATCAACTTTTGCGGATAATCCGGATCAGTCGCATAGCCATCCATCTGTAAAGCCAACGCTGCCGTTTTGTAATCCTTGGCCGCGCGCACTGTCGCATATTGTTGCGAATTCCAGTCCGTCCCGTTAACAAACAATAAGGCATGATCCCGAATAGATGCGGCGTCATCACTGTACACCCGGAAACGTCCATCAACCGTTATCCACTTGTCATTAACATATTCTTTGGTCCGTAATACTTTTGTCGCCGCAGGATCCGTCCCCTTAATACCGAACAGATTGTGATAATCCTTCGCCAAGGTGCTTGTTCCCCAATCGGATTCGAGAATAGCCTGAGCCAACGTAATACTGGTCAAAACGCCGTACTGTTTCTGCATAGCCTGCGCCGTGGGGACTAGCCGCTTGATGAAAGCCTCTTTCTTCGCCTTTTCGACTGCTTTTTCATCAATAACTGTCTGTTGCTGTGAAACTTTGGCATTACGCTGCGACCAGTACGAACCGACCACCAATGTTGACCCAATTGCAAAAAATGCCAGAACAAACCAAGCAGCCAGTGGAATCTTTTTCAATACAAAACGTCGGCGTTTTTTCGCCAATGGTCCTTTACTCCTTCGTCTCATCTTCGCGTGTCAGTAACAACTTACGTCGCAAAACCAGCATATCCTGTAACTTCAATCCGTCTGCATAGACAGGCTGGCTGTATTGGTCAAAAAAATGCTTACGAATCGAATCCAGCCGAAAACCGCGCCGCATGTAGAAGCGGAGATTATCAAAATCGGCATCGCCCGTGCCCACCAAAATCTCCTGATATTGCTGAGTCGCATATACCAAGCTCACATGCTGCAATAATCCGGACGCAATGCCTTGGCGACGGCGCGTAGGCGTGACCGCAAGATTTTTTAATTCAACCGTCTGCTCATCCACTCGGACAACCATCGCGACACCGATCGGCACATGATCATCAAGCGCGGCAAAAAGTGTGCCTGTGCTTAAATAACGACGAAGCATGGCAGGATCTTCATCCCCTACCAACAGGAGATCTAAATACTGAATTCTTGCCTCAGGTGCCACCTCTTGAAACTTTAACATCGCGCCCCAGCCTCCATTAAATCCATCAAAAGATGATGATTTTGTTATAGAATAGTTTAACATGGACTGATGTCGCTGACGCCATGGAACATTGTTTTTTTTACGAAAAACCAGAGAGTCACCTCCCAGTTCACGCCATAACACGTTCGCCAGCCCGAAAGCCTGCGCATAAGTGCCTTGGCTGCAGTGATCAAAACCCGGTCATCACGTCATCACGCCCAAGGCCACTTACACTCGGCCTCCTGACCGCGCCAATTCACGCTCAAAAAAACCGACTACATCAAATGCAGTCGGTCGGTTGGTTTCTTTGATTAGTCTTTGTTAACGTTAACCGCTTGTGGGCCGCGATCGCTGTCTTCAACTTCAAACGTTACCGCTTGGCCTTCTTCGAGGGTCTTATAACCGTCGCCTTGGATAGCAGAGAAGTGAACGAAAACATCGCTGCCATCTTCCCGAGTGATAAAACCGTAACCTTTTTCAGCGTTGAACCATTTAACTGTGCCGTGTTCCATGAGAACATTCCTCCTTGCATCATTTGACGCATGATAATATCGTGTATTTCTGTTTGGTACAAGTGGAAGAAAGTTCTGAAACCATGCAACCACGACCATTCAAAAAGTACATGCTTAGTCTACCATCACGGCAAAAGCGTCGCAAGTGTCAGCACTTTCAAAGATCAATTTTGCGAGGAAATAATGCGATTAAAATTGCGCTTTAACTGTAATAATCGGGAGAAGTCTTCCAGAAAATAAAATAAACGGGCGCGGCTTTCAAACGACGCCCGATCAGTCGGCAGCGGTGAAGCCGCAAAGTTTCGCTGAATCTTTTTAACCATCGTAACTAGTTGCGTCGCAGGATTATCTTCATTCAGCACACTGGCCGTCATCGACAAGGCATCACTAATCACAGCCGCCTGCAAAACCGGTGTCTCGATTCGATCCAGGCTATCCTGCATTTGCCGTAACAGTTCATACTGATTGGTCCGCATTTCGAAGTAAGCTTGGTAATAGTCATTTTCAGACCACAATTGATTGTCACTGTGCCGGTTTGCCCAAGCAACCGCCGCATCTAACGTCATTTTTAAATCCGATAAATTTGCCCAATTGTCTGCACTTTTAAGATGCTCCGGTCCCAACTGTTGACTCATATGGTCGATGATCTCCCGCATTTCGGCCTCGACTTGGGCCTGAAATTCCGTAATTTTAGCTTCCAGACTTGGCATAAACAGGTTTGCCACGAGCGCAACCCCGGCACCGACCGCTAGCAACAGCAGTTCATTGCAAATCCAAAACCAACTGCAGCTCTTAGCCATCATAAAATGCGTGACTAACACGGCCGTCATCACAATGCCGCTCTGCACTTCAAACACATTGGTAAGCGGAATGAAAATCAAAAGAAAGATTCCAAATGCCAAGGCATTGTAACCTAAAACCAAAAATGCTCCGATAGCAATAACAAACCCCAGCACGGTGGCCAGCAATCGATAGGCAACCAGCCGGAACGATGCCTTGGTGGTGTTTTGTACCGACAAAATCGTGATGATACCGGCAGCCGTCCAATACTCAAGATGTAAGGAATAAGCAATGAGCATCGCTACAGCTGTTCCGAGCGCAGTTTTTACCGTTCGCATACCGATATGCATAAGCAATTCCTCCATTTGCACTTAGTTTATCATACAATTTTTCAAAAGTTGGCATCTAAGCGCGCTGCTCTAGTAATTAAGTTGTCGTTACGCTACCATAGAGTCAGAGGATTGAGATATGAAAAAATTACTGCCATTATTAGTCGTATTGACCTTTCTTTTTGTTGGGTGTTCGGCCACCTTAAATCAAAAAAAACAACTGCTGACAACGACGCAGACTATTCAGACACAAGTGCAGCAGGAGCAGCAAGCGTTGCAGGTTATCGGATCCACGGTGAACGATTTTCCGTCTGCTTTCGAGAAGGCTTATCAAGACGACCCTTCAGCAGATCTAAAAAATGACGATGGCGTGGTCAAAAAATTGTTGCATAAGCGCGCTGCAGCGTTCAAATCACTGGAGACGGCGAATACATCACTGAATGATGCCAATAATATGCTGACAAAACTCAATAACCAGCCGTCAGAAGACATGCCACAAGCGTCACTGAGCAAGGTACTCACCAGTCTTAAGCTGGCCAAACTCGACTACAAAACGCTGGTTAGTTATTATCAGGAAATGCTGAATGCAGAAGATGACTTTTTTGCGGCAACGACTGGCAACGACGTGTCGCAGGCAGACTTGGAAAACCAAATCTCGCAACTCAACCAATATTACAGTTCGCTGAATCAACAAATCGACGTGATGACGGCTAATCTAACAACGGTAACGAGCCAGAATACTAAGTTAATCAAAGCAGTCAAAACGATGAATGACTGAGTGTTTGTCATCACCATAACGCGCTCCCCCCCAACGCGGAAGTCTGCATGTAACGACCTCAGACGCAATGGCCTTAGCCGGGCCATCACGTCCGAGGCCGCCTACACTCCGACTTCTAACCGCGCCGGTTCGCGTTCACTTTCTTAAGGAGGTCTACCCTATGTCGCAAAGCGTGGCAATTATTATTCCCTGCAATAACGAATTCGAAAATGTTCCTTTGATTTACCAAGCTTTAAAGAAAACATTCCAAACCGACTTGCCGCAGCTGGAGCCGCAAATCTGGTATGTCAACGACGGCTCAACCGACGACACGCTCGCTCAAGTCCAACACTTACAAGAAAACGATGCGCAAGTGCACTACATTGATCTATCGCGCTCATTTGGCAAGGAAGCCGCAATGTATGCTGGATTGGTCACTGCCAAAGCTGATTATTATGCGGTGATGGACGCCGACCTGCAAGACCCGCCAGCCATGTTGCCGGATATGTATGCTGCTCTTCAGGAAGGCTATGACATGGCTGGGGCACAGCGGACAGATCGTTCCGGTGAAGCTCGATTGCGGTCATTCTTTTCCAATCTTTTCTATAAATTCATCAATCGCGTCTCACAAACCCAGATTGTTTCAGGAGCTCGCGATTTTCGACTTATGACGCGGCAAGTGGCCGATGCGATTGTACATATGACCGAACGCAATCGGTTTTCCAAGGGCCTTTTCAGTTGGGTCGGTTTTAAAACCAAGTACCTGCCTTACCAGAATATTGAGCGCCAACATGGTGAAACCAGTTGGTCATTTACCGGCCTTTTGCGATATGCCATTGACGGGATTATTGATTTTTCCGATGCTCCATTGACCTTTGTGTCCATGGTCGGCATTATCAGCTTCTTAGGTGCATTTGCGGCACTGATTTTTATTGTCATTCGCGCGGCGCTTTATGGCGATCCGACGGCAGGCTGGCCATCGATGGTCTCGATTTTCCTCATGATCGGCGGTATTCAGCTGTTCGCGTTAGGTATTGTGGGCCGTTACATCGGTCGAATCTATATTGAAGCCAAGCAACGACCAATTTTTATTGCGCGCAAAATCAAATAAAACCGGCATGCAGACTTTTCAGCTAGTTAAGCGCAAAAGCCTGACACACCGGTACACTGAACATACCACACTACTTCGTATCTTCGGAAGTGGTGCTTTTTTCTATATCAAAATTGCGAATTGCGACAAAGATCCAGCTCAGGAAAAATATAATGGCAGCCGCCAAGGAAATCCATCCAGTCATATGTTGCAACCGCGTACCGGTATAGGCCACCCGCACTCGGTGACTGCCAGCCGGTGCCGTGATGGTTAAGCGGGCATTTTTACCTTGGGCGCGATATGGAACGACTTTCCCATCAACAGTGACGTTGTAGCCGACGTAGGCAAACTTAGGTAATCGCAAGACAACCGACTGCGTGCTGGTGTAGCCAAAGCGCAAATCATTATAATACTGGGTCAACGGCGTCAAGCGCTGAAGTTTATGCGAAGACAAAACAATGGTTTGATCTTTTTTGAAAAAGGAGGAGGGATCGAATTGCTTCGGTGCATACTCCGAACCGCCGCCAGTTGCATCGCCATAGTAAGCGGCAGCATTTTCGTCCGTCACTCGGTAAGTATTGGCGTTCGTCATGGTTGTATTGATTGTCACGGCATAGCTAAATCCGACCACGCAAGCCGCCAAGACCATCCCCCATGCGAAATGTTGCGGATGCACTTTTTCCGCCACCAACAATGCAACAGCCAGACTCAGGAATAAAGTCGTTAGTTCCAAGTATCGCCAAGGGAACTGAATTGTGCCTAAAACGGTCTTTCGAAACAGCGACCATGGAAAAAGATTCGTGCTTAAGAAAATGGTGACAAAACCCAATCCTGCCGCAACCTTAACAGAGCGGCTTAACTTGGGCCACCAGAGCGCCAACCCGATCGCAATACCTAGCATCAAAACGCCCATCCCCGGACGGAACGTCTGATTCACATTTTGCATGTTGCTGGTGGAGGCATACATACTTAATGAATTTTGAAACAAGTCGCCCAGGTTGTATTGCAGGTAATTAAGCCAAATCGTCGCCGATTCGGCAAGTTTTAGCGGCAAATGTTGCGAAATCTCCAGCATAGGCAAGTAGCTGCCCAACCCCATCAACAGGGAACTGATCGCCGCATATGCCGTATACCGAACCATCCGCCACGAAACCCGCTTTAATATGAGCAATACAAGGAACCCGCCAACCAAAAATTCGAGCGCCATCACAAGCGACAACATATGCGCGTACATCAAACCGGTCACGCCAAATGCCAATAAGAACCAGTTGTCTGACTTTTTTATATAAATCAGGTACATTCCAGCAGTAATGATCGGTAAAAAAATAAAGGCGAGATTCTCACCAAGAGCCCCGCGAACAAAGGCATCCAGCATCCGATAGACCGCCGTTGTATACACCATGCTGAAAACGAATGCCGCAAGTGGACGGCGGCGAATTTTCAGAAAACTAGCATAGGCCGCCACCACGGTCGCCACCAAAATCAACGTTTGATAACCATAATAGGCACTGACTATCCCGAGTCCAGCCAGCCGCAGCCACACATAAGGGAGCAGCATCAGAGACGGATAAAAGGCGTCAAAAGCATAACCAAAGTGGCGAACTTCTTCAGGAAAAATTTTAGGAAAATACGCACCGTGTTGCACACTGGTGACATAGCTTTCCATGCGACGCAATTGCGGCATCGTGTCGTCTTGGTGGAAAATATAGGAGAGATGCAGCTGCGGCCACTGTACCAATAACACCAAAGCAACCGCCAACATCGGCAGCAACCAAATTGCATTTGTTTTTAAAAATTTCCTGATGTCCGAACTTCTTGTTTGTGTCGCCATAAAAGCCCTCCAAACGATAATCATCGCGAACGTTCTCTTAATATTGTAACAATAACGGCAGCAACGGGCGAAGTGATTTTTAAAGAATCATCAAGTCTGCCAACTAAAAACGTTTTCAAGAGATTTCGGCTGCTGCGTGTCGCCATCCCGCGTTATGATTAAGTTAATACTTAAACTTCAGCTTATTTTTTATTCAGCACGGTTTTTGCTATCATATTAATAATCAACGATTAACCGATTGCTTTTCAAAGGAGTCCTCCCCCGATATGTTGCATTTCAAAAAAAACAAAACCTGGCCTTTGCTATTTGTGAGTTTTGCCCTGACCTTTATCATCAGTCTCTGTGTTTTTGCGGCTTTAAAAATGGCTCCCTTTGGCTCATCGTCCATTCTTGCCAATGATTCGGCAGTGCAATACATCGACTTTTTCACTTATCTCAAACACGCATTGGCAGGAACTGCAGGCAAGGCGTATTCTTTTTCGAACAGTCTTGGTGGTGGGATGTATGCTAACTGGACTTACTACCTACTAAGTCCGTTTAATCTGATCTTTGTTCTTGTGTCACGGCACGCGTTACCGATTGCCATGTTATTTGTGACGGCACTTAAATACAGCGCGGCTGCGGCAACGGCTCAATGCTATGCCAGTCATCATGCTGGTGTGCGGTGGTACACCTTGGTTTTCAGCATCAGCTATGGGTTGTCCGGCTATTTGGTGGCCAACTTTCTTAACATCATGTGGATGGACGGCGTTATTCTACTGCCATTGGTGGCCTTGGGCATTGATCGGCTGTTTGAAAGGCACCGCATCATGCCCTACGTCTTACCGCTCAGTCTTAGTTTTATAACGAACTACTACATCGGCTTCATGATTGCCATCTTTGCTGTTTTATATTTTTGCTGGCGTTGGGCGATCCAACGTCAAACCCACGTACTCCGTAAAATTGGCTTATTTGCTGGTGGATCGTTACTAAGCGGTATGCTTGCCGCCGTGGTGTTAATTCCGACTTACTTTGCCTTGACAGCTTCACGGCTATCAAGTGCCGGCGCGGATTTTAGTTTGAAGGCACTTTACTCACTGCTCGACTTGCCTTCCAAATTCATTCCCGGAAGTTTTAACTTTGACCAGCTTTCTAACGGCCTGCCTAATCTTTACCTGGGCATGATTGCGTTGCTGGGAGCAGTTTGCTACTTTTTGGCGGCATCCATTCCGATTCGCGAACGGCTCATCTCCGGTAACTTGACACTGCTTCTGATTCTGTCAATTTGGTTAAATCCGCTCGTGCTTATCTGGCAAGGCTTTCGCGCTCCAGTCTGGTATCTTTATCGTCATTCGTTCATTGTGATCTTCTGGCTGCTTGTGTTGAGTCTACGTGGTCTAGCCCATCTACCATCCGTCTCCCGCTTCCGCCTCGGCATGGCTAGCATGACTACAGCAGGCTGCTTACTGATCCCAACGATTTTAAGAATGGCGACTCATAAATACATCACCGCGCTCAACCTCACTCTCGGCGGCGTCTTTTTGCTGGTTGCCGCGCTCTTGCTGTATAGCATCCGCAGTCAACTACTGCCGCAAAAATGGCTCGTTAGCGGCATCGTGGTCCTGCTTGTTTTGGACATGGGCACCAATGCGTTCACGAGTCTAAAAGCGATTAGTTTCGTGCCCGCAGCGGACTTCACAGTTACCAGCAAAGTCCTACAAGCCAGTTATGACGATGCTAAAAAACTCGGCTCAGGCGGCTTTTACCGAATTAATGCCGATAGCCAACGCTCCATGGATGATCCGTATCAATATAACTTTAACGGCATCAGCACTTTCTCTTCGGTGCTCAACACCAGTACCATCAATACTCTAACCAATCTGGGCGCAATCGGATCAGCCGGACGCGTCAAAAATAATGACCTGACTTGGCCGTTGGAAAGTCTGCTGGACGTCAAAAAATTACTGATTGTTAACACTCAAAGCAAGAAAGTCGGTACGAAAGCCTATCAGCAAGTTGCCTCCCGAATCATATCCAATCCGCGCTACGACTTATCGGCTTACAAGCTTTTGGGTCATAATGACTATTTTAACATTTACCAAAATCCGGATGCACTGCCGGTAGCCACTCAGATTTACCGGAAAATTCCAACGCAGGTCCAGGCCAACCCAGTACTCCAGCAAAATGCCTATTTTGAAACACTGACACCTGAAGCGAACCAAACGATGCTAACAACCAGCGATTTTTCCGGCATCAGCGTCGATAATGTCAAGCCGCTCACAACCCTAACGAACGCGGTTGCAACCAAAATCAACAAGAAAAACGCTGCTTCGATTACGTTAACTGTCAACCCCACCAGCGATCAGCAATATCTGGTTATGGGCGAAAACATGCGCAAGAATATGGCGATCAGTGTCAATGATATTCCGGTTAAAAATGACCCTGACACTGGTAGCAAAACAATTTCAATGCCACTTAACAGCACCAAACCGACGACGATCACGTTGACGTTTAACCGCGGCCTCAATCAGATTGATCTCGATCACTTTGCGCTATACACGCTCAATCGAACCGCATTTAAACAAACGATTGCAACAGCCAAGCAAAACGCGCCGCAACAACACATTCAAAATGGCCGGGTCACCCTGACAACCAAGGCAAACAACAGTGGTTATATCATGCTGACTATTCCTTATGAAAAAGGCTGGCAAGTCAATTCCAAGAAAGTGACTTTGCAAGACTATCGGGGATTTATTGGCCTCAAAGTCCCCACCGGCCGCTCGACGTTCACCTTAACCTATCACACGCCCGGCATCACGCAAGGCTTGTGGCTGACTATTATCGGCATTCTGGTGGCTATTGGTGTCACCGTCTATGAATATTGGCCGAGCAACCGGCGACGCTTGAAGCAGAAAAAACTACTGTCATTAAAACGTGAGGCGTCATGAGTTTACTTACCGACCAGCGTAAAGGCTTTTCTTAGCTTCGGTAGAAACCATCTCGAACTGATAAACTTGGCTATAGCTTGTTTAAAGATAAATAATAGTAACTCATGATTTTGTTTATTGATCTTCAAGTTACTATTTATTTTTAAATTAATAAATGGTAAACAAGTAAAAAATATCTAGATCTTTTAGTTTACATGGTTGCGTTTTCATGATTTGATTGCTAAAATGCAACTATCAACTGAATAAACAAGCGTATGTTACTGGTAATGCAGGCAAGACTTTGATCATCGTTTCGACATCAAACGATCTTCTTAATTTTGCCTGTTTTTTTCGCTTCAAAAATTGATCACCCCATTAACCACTTGCAAAGGACCTTAGTTGCTGAGATTAATGTCAAACTCAAAGAAAGGAGGAGTCGTGTGTTTCGGATCAAAAAGGTTCTGAACGTCAACGTGGTACTTGCTGAACAAAATGGGGATGAATATATCGCCTTTGGTAAAGGCATCGGCTACCATCAAAAAGTCGGTGTCGCCATCCCCGATACCGCTGTGTTCAAAAAGTTCATGCCACTAGATGACAGCCGCAAAAGCGAAATGATCCAGTCGCTTAATCGTATTCCCGCGGTTTACATTAGCATGACATCACAGATCGTCACTTATGCCGAAGAAAAGCTGCAGGCATTCCTGCTTCCCAGCATTTATTACGCCTTAACGGATCATCTTCATTTCTCGGTTCAGCGTTACCACGCCCAGCAGGCACTGGGTAATCGGATTTACTGGGAGATGAAGACCTACTATCCTGACATTTTTGCCATTGGTGAATACGGCTTAACCGTCGTACGCGATATGTTAGATGTCACGTTACCTAAGGAAGAAGCCGCCAATATTGCTTTTCATATTATTAATGCCTCACCGGCTGCGACCGCCAGAGCCAATGTTTTGGAAGTCACCCAACTTGTTGACAACGTTCTGCAAGCCATTCGCGTATTAACCGGTGGCACCATTGCTACCACCAGCCTGAATTATGAGCGGTTTGTCACCCACATGAAATTCTTCGCCGAACGTTATCTAAGCAACACCATGCTGGAAGATGACGGCCAGTTACTGGTTAACGTCTATAGTTTGTACCCTGAAGCTGCCAAAATTGCCCTCAAAGTCGAAAAAACGATCACGGCCATTTACAACAAACCGCCGACAAAAGAGGAATTGGCTTATCTCATTATTCACATCCACCGTGTGTTAATCGGTTAAACCCTCGTCACGCACTCAAACAACCAAACCAAGGAGGAACTTATGACTGACCATCCAAAAATCACCGATCGCATCATGCAGGCAGTCGGTGGCGTTAACAACATTAAAAGTCTTAGCCACTGCGCAACTCGCCTGCGCTTTGTTTTAATCGATAAAACCAAGTTCAACACCCAGCAACTTGAACAATTTCCCGAAGTGTTAAGTGCCGTCAACTCAGGCGATGAATCCCAAGTCGTTGTCGGCGCCAAAGTCACCCAGTACTATGCCGAAATCATGAAAAACTATGCCATTCGCGAAAACAGCACCTCCTCTGACACAACCGCGAGTTCCGAAAAGAATGTCTTAAAACGGGTTCTAAACGCCATCGTCAATATCATGGCCCCCATCATCACCGTTTTAATTGCGGGTGGTTTATTCAAAGTGGTCATTGCCATCATGGCGCTTTGTGGCCTTGATCCCAAGAGCGTGCCTTATTTGACCCTGAGCTTCATGGCGGACGCCGCGTTTTATTTTCTCCCTTTCATGCTAGCTGTCAGCACAGCCAAAAAATTCAATACTAACACTTACTTGGCTATGATGATGCCCGGTGTCCTGCTACACCCTAACTTCACGGCAATGGTCGTCGCTGGAAAGCCAATTGCGTTATTTGGCGCCCCAATTCGCCTTGCGTCATACGGCGGCAGCGTCATTCCGATCATTTTAATTGTGTGGTTCATGAGTTATGTTGAACGGTTCGCGGAAAAAGTCGCGCCGGACATGATCAAAACCATGTTAAAACCATTATTGGTAGCACTCATCACTGCTCCGGTTGCCTTAATTGTCATTGGCCCGATCGGCAGCATGATGGGCGATGGTTTATACGCCGCCATCTCTGTACTGAACCGAAACGTTCCGTGGCTTGTTCCAACCTTAGTCGGTGCCTTCACCCCGCTACTGGTCATGATCGGCATGCATGTATCGCTACTTCCGCTAGCCACCCTTTCCATCGGTCGATTCGGATCTGAAACCATCATGGGTCCCGGCATGTTGGCCAGCAATATTGCCCAAGCTGGTGCTTCCGCGGCGATTGCCGTACGCGAACGCAAAGCGCGTGGGCGTCAGATTGCGTTGTCTGCTACAGTTACGGCTTTATCAGGCATTACGGAACCGGCGCTTTACGGTGTGACGCTTAAGTACAAACGCGCCTTAGCCTGCGTTATCGTATCTGGTGGCTTAGCAGGATTATTCGCCGGCATTAGCGGCCTTGTTCGTTATTCGTTTGGTTCGCCAGGGATTTTCACATTACCGGTTTTCATTGGTGCCAACCCAGACAACTTCCGCAACGCCTTAATGACCGTGGCGATCGCCTTTGGTCTGACATTTATCACGACTTACTTTTTCGCAGTCGTACCCGATTCACCAGTCGCCCCAGCTGCTAAGCCGACCACGCAACAATTTAAAAGTGTGGTTACCGGCCGAATTGTTCCGCTTAGCCAGCTTGATGACGAGGTTTTCGCTTCTGGATCACTAGGCCATGGGGTGGCTATTGATCCGGCTGGTGACACCATTACGGCACCATGCGACGCTAAAGTGACCATGGTTTACCCAACTGGTCATGCTATGGGGCTCACAACTGCCAATGGTCAGGAAATCTTAATCCACATTGGTATTAACACCGTCAACCTCAAAGGCCGCGGCTTCAAGACTTTAGTGAAACACAATCAGGAAGTCAAAGCCGGTCAACCACTGGTGCAGCTGGATTTGACTTCGATTCGTCGTGAAGGATTTGATCCAACCGTGATTGTCTTGCTGATCAACACGGCCGCTCACCAGATCGACGTGCACGACCAACCAACCGTCACTAACGAAGATGCGTTACTCACCCTTCGCCAACCGATGCCAGAGGCTTAAAAAAGGAGCAATCGTATGACAAAAACTAATTTTCCAGAAGGCTTCCTATGGGGCGGTGCGACAGCTGCCAATCAACTTGAAGGTGCCTATGATGTGGATGGTAAAGGCCTTTCGACTAGCGATTTGCTTTTAGGCGGCAGTGTCAGCGTGCCGCGTAAGATCACCCGCACCATTGATCCGCAAGCATTTTATCCAAGTCATGACGGGATCGACCATTTTCATCGGTTTAAAGAAGACATCGCGTTGTTTGCGGAAATGGGTTTCAAGGTCTATCGATTCTCGATTGCCTGGACCCGCATTTTCCCAACTGGGTTAGAAACCGAGCCTAACGAAGCTGGCTTAGCCTTTTATGATCAGCTGATCAACGAGCTTAAACGACATCATATAGAGCCATTAGTCACGATTTCGCATTTTGAGTCGCCAATTGGCCTAACTAAAGCCTTCAACGCCTGGGCGTCGCGAGACATGATTGCCGCGTATACCCGTTTTGCTGAAACCATCATCACTCGCTACCATCACGATGTTCATTACTGGTTGACGTTTAATGAAATCAACATGCTCACGCGGCCAATGGGTGCTTACCTGGCAGGTGGCATGTATGTTGACGACTCGGATCGATTTATCAGTCCCGATACAGACTCCGAGCAATTGCGCTTGCAGGCGCTACATCACCAGTTTGTCGCTAGCGCCTTGGTGACCAAGTTCGCCCATGAGCTGGACCCCCAGCTTCAAGTCGGCTGTATGCTTGCGTACCGAATGCTTTATCCGTACACCAGTCATCCTGATGACATCGCCATGGTTCAACGTGCCACCGAATTCAACAATTTTTATTGCGGTGATGTGCAAGTCAAGGGCCGCTATCCTTATTTTGCTCAGCGATACTGGCGCGACCATCATCTTCACATTGACATGGCACCGGAAGACGCAGCCACGCTTACTGCAGGGACGGTTGATTTTTACACCTTCTCCTATTATCAATCCAGCACCATGACCTGCACCGGCAAAGGCGAACAAACCGGCGGCAATTTCTTCAGCGGCGTCAAGAACCCTTATCTGGAACGCAGCGAATGGGGCTGGGAAATTGATCCCCGCGGCCTCAGAACCGCACTCAACCAAATCTATGATCGTTACCAAATACCATTGATGGTCGTCGAAAACGGCTTCGGTACCCGCGATCAACTCATTGAACAAAATGGTGTCAAAACCGTCAATGACGATGCCAGAATTGCCTATTTGAAAGCCCACATCGAGGCAATGGAGGCCGCTATTGGCGATGGCGTTGACCTCGTCGGCTATACGTCCTGGGCACCGATTGACCTCATCTCAGCCAGCACTGGTGAAATGGCCAAACGGTATGGCTACATCTATGTCGACAAACATGATGACGGCACTGGGACTTTATCTAGGTATCGTAAGAATTCGTTTTATTGGTACCAGCAAGTGATTCAGCATAATGGGCTTGTGTGAATTTTTGATCCATGTGCACGCCCAAGACATCTTACCTAATTTTCAAGCACAGAAAAAAGGACGCAGAACCAGTCGTTAGATTGGTTCGACGTCCTCTTTTAATGGTGCGTTATACGCTAATTAATCATCCACTTCTTTCTTGAGATCTTTACTTTGTTGATACTGAGAAAAGCTTACCTCGTGTTAGTACCCTCGAATTAGTGAGAGCGACGACGCTTCTTTCTCGTTAAGCTCATCAGTGCCATCAAACTCAGCAGTAGAATACCCGCATCAGAAACTGCTTCGGAAGTTGCTTCATTAGTCTGTGGTAACTGCTTATGGTTACCGGAGGCTGTTGTTGAAACAGCCGGACTAATATTAGAAGGGGAGCCATTAATAGATGGCGATGGCTGATGAGACTCCGTTTGACTCGCAGAAGCCCCACTAACACTGTTCGACAATGAAGCTGATGTAGACTCACTTGCAAATGTTGATCCACCAGTAGATGGTAAGGTCTCGTGAGATTGACTGGCAACTGAGTTAGACAATGAGTTGCTTGCGGCGGTTGAAGTACTGTTTAAGGCACTTGTTCGCTCGCCTATTGATTCACTAGCATCAGTTGAAGCACCATTAGATACGGATGCACTTGCTAGCGTACTATTGGCTGCACTATTACTGGTTGATTCGCTGGCTTGTGTCGAAGCAAGTACCGATTCACTGGCTTCAGTTGAAGCACTAACAGATGCAGAGGCACTTGCTAGTGTACTATCGGCTGCACTATTGCTGGTTAACTCGCTGGCCACCTCACTGACAGTTGCTGAACCACTAGTAATCTCGCTTACTAACTCACTTACACTGGTTGAAGTGCTTGCAAGCTCACTCAGATTCTCGCTTAAGCTTGTAGACTCACTGGCAAGCGTGGAGCCATTTGTGGATGGTAACGGTCCGTGAGACTGACTGGCAATAGAATTCGATATTGACTCACTAGTAGATGACAACGCCGAAGTCTTTTCAGATTCACTTGTCAGAACACTTGCAGACTGACTAGCACTAACGGCTGCATTCATACTCATGAAGGCACTTGCGGATTCACTCGAAGAAGTACTGTTCAGTTGACTCAAGCTCTCCGACGTGCTGCCCATTATGCTTGTTGATAAGCTCTCACTTGTCAAAGCGCTCGTTGACTCGCTGGCCTCAGTTGAGGCACTTGCTAGCGTACTATTGGATATACTGTTGCTGGTCAACTCGCTGGCCGTCTCACTAACAGCCGCCGAACCGCTAGTAATCTCACTTACTAACTCACTCACACTGGTTGAAGTGCTTGTAAGTTGGCTGAAGTTCTCACTCACGCTTGTTGATTCACTGGCCAATGCCGAAGCGAGCGCTGATCCACTAGCTTCAGTTGAGTCACTAACAGATGCAGATTCAGACTGGCTAGCACTGACGCTTACAGCTGCATTCATACTCATGAAGGCACTTGCGGATTCACTTGAAGAAGCACTGTTCAGTTGACTCAAACTGGCCGACGTGCTGCCCATTATGCTTGTCGATAAACTCTCACTTGTTAAAGCACTTGTAGATTCACTTGCAAGAGCACTAGTTGCCGCACTTATCGATGTACTCGTGGATGCACTGATTACCTGACTTAAGCTGGTCGAAGCACTGTTAACTGCACTCGCTACGCGGCTTGCACTATTAACAATACTTGTAAGTTGACTCGCTAGCTGACTAGCACTTGTTGAAATGCTGGAGAACTGACTCGTCTGAACCGATTGACTCGTTAGCCGTGAAGCACTCTGTGATTGGCTCGTCTGGATCGAAGCACTTGTCGACTGACTTGGGTAGATTGCCCGACTGGTCGATTGGCTCTCACGTACTGACGTGCTCTGCAGTTGACTTGTCTGGACTGACTGGCTCGTTAGCCGCGAAGCACTCTGTGACTGACTCGTCTGGATCGAAGCACTCGTCGACTGACTTGGGTAGATCGCCCGACTGGTCGACTGACTCTCACGCACTGATGTGCTCTGCAATTGACTGGTCTGAACCGATTGACTCGTTAGTCGTGAAGTGCTCTGTGACTGACTTGTCTGGATCGAAGCACTTGTCGACTGGCTTGGATAAATTGCCCGACTGGTCGATTGACTTTCCCGTACTGACGTGCTCTGCAGCTGGCTGGTCTGAACCGACTGACTTGTTAGCCGTGATGTGCTTTGTGACTGACTTGTCTGGATCGAAGCACTTGTCGACTGACTTGGGTAGATCGCCCGACTGGTCGATTGACTCTCACGTACTGACGTGCTCTGCAATTGACTTGCCTGTACTGACTGACTCGTCAACCGTGATGTGCTTTGTGACTGACTTGTCTGGATCGAAGCACTTGTCGACTGACTTGGGTAAATTGCCCGACTGGTCGATTCACTCTCACGTACTGATGTGCTCT
>NZ_MSSM01000029.1 GCF_004123795.1 Lacticaseibacillus chiayiensis
CCCGTACTGACGTGCTCTGCAGCTGGCTGGTCTGAACCGACTGACTTGTTAGCCGTGATGTGCTTTGTGACTGACTTGTCTGGATCGAAGCACTTGTCGACTGACTTGGGTAGATCGCCCGACTGGTCGATTGACTCTCACGTACTGACGTGCTCTGCAATTGACTTGCCTGTACTGACTGACTCGTCAACCGTGATGTGCTTTGTGACTGACTTGTCTGGATCGAAGCACTTGTCGACTGACTTGGGTAAATTGCCCGACTGGTCGATTCACTCTCACGTACTGATGTGCTCTGCAGTTGACTCGTCTGGACTGACTGGCTCGTCAATCGGGAAGCACTCTGTGATTGACTCGTCTGGATCGAGGCACTTGTCGACTGACTTGGGTAGATTGCCCGACTGGTCGATTCACTCTCACGTACTGACGTGCTCTGCAATTGACTCGTCTGGACTGACTGGCTCGTCAATCGGGAAGCACTCTGTGATTGACTCGTCTGGATCGAGGCACTTGTCGACTGACTTGGATAAATCGCCCGACTGGTCGATTCACTCTCACGTACTGACGTGCTCTGCAACTGGCTGGTCTGAACCGACTGACTCGTTAGCCGTGAAGTGCTCTGTGATTGACTTGTCTGAACTGAAGCGCTTGTCGATTGACTTGGATAAATTGCCCGACTGGTCGATTGGCTCTCACGTACTGACGTGCTCTGCAACTGGCTGGTCTGAACCGACTGACTTGTTAGCCGTGAAGTGCTTTGTGACTGACTCGTCTGGATCGAGGCACTTGTCGATTGACTTGGGTAGATCGCCCGACTGGTCGATTGGCTCTCACGTACTGACGTGCTCTGCAACTGGCTGGTCTGAACCGACTGACTTGTTAGCCGTGATGTGCTCTGTGACTGACTTGTCTGAATCGAGGCACTTGTCGATTGACTTGGGTAGATCGCCCGACTGGTCGACTGACTCTCACGTACCGACGTACTCTGAAGCTGACTTGCTTGTGTCGACTGACTAGCCCTTGTTGACTGACTGACAGCTTGACTCATACTCATTGAGGCAGAATTTGATGTACTTTCAGATAATGATTGGACATCCACAGAGTAAGTAACCGTTACCGTAAGTGAAGGACCAGTCCAAATTAGTTGATCTTTAGTCCAATTAACACCGTTCGGACTGACCACATAACCCGGCACATGATTAACCGGAACAGCAGCCGGAGCCTTAGTAAGCGTGTAAGTCGATTCTCCTGTAACCTCATCGGTGTCTTTAGTATAAGTACCCGATTCTGTCACATCTGGCAACTTATCAGGAAAGCCTTCTGGAACGCTATAGTGAACAATAAATTGGCGTGTTACTGTCGACTGAGTATGCTTATGGACAAGATAAACGGTACCAACGTTGTCATCAGGCGAGTTTGTGAATTCAGCCGGAATTGTTGGATTCTTGGTTGTTGATTGTTCGTAGGTTGATGGAATGTACTTGCCATCTGCATTTATTTTGTAATCGATCTTGTCGCCACTTTCACCAACGTAGGATACATCAGTGTCAACAATCTTATTATTTTCATCCTGATCAACATAATTAACAACCAGACCAATAACAGAACCATAACCATCCCTAAATGCAGTCCCTGAATCAAGTTCAGGTGATTCATGGTTAAATGAAGTATAGGTCGTTGCCGTTGTATCAGAACTTGCTGTGTATGGCTTCTGCGCAGAACCTGACGTCCAAGCGTTTGGCTTTACTGTTGTCTCTTTGTTAACGTAATTGACTAAATCTTTAAGGTAGGCTTCACGCCCAGCCTTATAAGCAGCGTTGGCATTCTTGGCTTCTTGCGTATAGGCCGCGTCATAAACCGGTGTAACCAACTTGGTAGCATAGTCGGTGTTTTCTGGAACGTTACCCAATAACGTATTGTTGAAGCTTGGTGTAAAGCTTCCTGGAGTAGTACTTATGTCGCCCTTTGTCGTTCTAGTATGCGAATTCGTATCAGCGGTCACCATCGCATTGTATGCGGCGTCAGCAGACTGCAGATAGTGAATAACATTGGCATAGTCACCTAAACTATAACTGTGCGCACCGCTATCGTCTTTATAGTAACTATCGTTTGATGGCAGTTTAGGATCGCCTGGTGAAACAAACGTCGGTGTATTTTTCGAAATATCATCGGCACTCATATTCGGATTGGCTTGATAGTCAGTGAACGCCTTCTGGACAGCAGCGTACTCAGCATTGTAAAAGGCTACCAAGACAGCCTGAGCACCTTGAGGATTCCGGGTATAGGCCGGGACGCCTGAAACAATTTGGTTACCAGCACCACTGTCAATCTGCTTTTGCATATCGGCTGTAATGGCACCTTGGGACTCTAAATAAGCTGATAAATCAGCAGATGTCTTTGTCTTGTTATCAGTGTTACCTGCTGCCGCATCTGCTAACGCATTGCTTGCCGCATACTTAACAAGCGGCGCCAGAACTTTATTTGCCCAAGCGAAACCACTTGCTTGTGTAACAACAGACAAATCAGCACTTTGTGTAGTCCCAACCATTGCGGCCGGGTTATTGTCATCATAGCCTTTTACCGAAGAATAGATTGACTTGCCATCACCCAACTTGCCCGTTGACAAAAAGATATCGACAGCTTTTTGAAAACCGATTGCAAAGTTGTATTGAATGGCGTGACGCGCCACATTCGCAATTGCTTCATAGACCATTTCCATGAGGGGTGAATTAATAACTTTATCCAACCCAAGTCCACTAACCAGCTTTTTATAGCCGTCGTTTAAAGCAATTGCTTCACTTAACGATTTTGGAACGTAGTCAGAAATTTCGGTACCAGTACTTGAATTCTTGTTCATCGCCGTGTTGGCGCCACCAATAGAGCGGACATCCGCAAGCGCTTCATGAGCAATACCATTGATAATATTGGTTGCCAGCAACTTGACCAATGCATTCACATTTTTAATTGAGGTGTTAACAGCATCGGCGGCAATATTACTGCTATCAACCGTATAATTCATAATACTTGGCGCATAAACGCCATTGCCAAACCATGTATCAATCAAACCGCTAATGACGCCGCCAAGCGCACCTGCAATATTAGCAATGGTCCCTAAAAAGCCAGAGGTACCTTGCAAAGCGGTACTATCATAAGCTTTATAATCAATAATAGCGTTGGCAGCCGATTCGTCATTGGCTTTGCTGTTAATATTGTCCAGCCATGCCAATAAGCCATTGACATATGCAGCAGTAGCGGCCGCGTAACCGGCGGACCAATTTGCGCTACGGCTCCAAAGCCCAGTGTGCCAACTGCCCAGAATATCCATTGCAGTATTGGCCGTACCATCTGAATCTAACATAGTTCCGTTAGTACTTTGATAAAGATCATACAACTTCGTCAGCTTTTGAACCGCACTGCCTGTATTAAGTCCCAGTGACAACGACCCTGCATTGTCCTTTAATTTACTGTCCGCTTCACTAACAGCACCCTTATAATCCGAACTGTTTGGATCAATGGCGTCCGCCGCTGCTTTTACACTGACATTAGCTGCAAATGCTTGTGCCATTGTGCGACCTGTCTTTGCTTGATTAGCAGAAGTCTGTGCACTTGTACTCATCGAAAGAGATTGACTAAGCGAACCACTACCGCTAGTTATCTGACTACCAGAGCTTGATTGACTGACTGGATTCGATTGACTCGCCGAGTTCGATGTCGTTGTCGACTCAGATTGGCTATCACTGGCCAAACTATTTGTGGCAGAATTAGAAATACTCGTGGAACTAACAGCACTAGCCGAAACGCTTTCAGAAAGACTCCCCGCCTCGGATACTGAAGTTGATTCCGAGGTCGTGTTGGAGGCCTGCGTTGAATTAGCAGGAATCGTTGCAGTATTTTGAGTCGCTAAAACATCATCTTTGCCAACAACTTTTCCCACCTGTGGTTGATTAGCAGCATGAACGTTGTGCGGCAAAATAAACATACCGCCCAGCAGTCCAGCTACTGTGGCCGTACCGGCAACCAGCCATCGTTTGCCAGCCTTATACATCCGAAAACGGACTTTGCCGTTTTCTTTAATGAACTGCTCGCGTCTATTTATTTTTCCCATGTCATACAAGGCCTCCATACCAATATCAAATGACCCCAACTGATACTTACACTCATTTCAATGATATAACTAATATTATTAAATTTCAAAATTATTTTTTTGATTAAACTACTTACTTTTTGTTATTTTCAGGCAATTAATATTTGTGTACGCCTTTAACTTTTTCAACGACCGCGTTTTCTTTTAGTTATCTGAATGCCACGTTTCAAGAACAAAATCTGCGCTTACATCACGCTAATCGAGACGGCGTTTCAGTCTATTTTTTCGCTATACAGATACTGGTATTCAAATACATTAAGATCTAAAAAGGCCACAAAAAACTCGCTGGCATCGTAAATCTCACGTTGGCAGCGAGCTGACAATTTTTTAAATCAGGGGATTGAAGTGACATAAATCCAACTTTAAAAATACTGACGATGGAGCTTGACCCGTTCAATCACTTCTAAACCAGCATTTTCAACGCCTAAATCCTCATCTCTTTAAGCATTGCCTGCAAAATAGTTTGCTCTGGATGCTCATTTATCAACCAGTTTTGCGTATTGACAATCTGTTGGGCTCTTTTGTCATCCGGCTTGCTTAAGAGTCGCAATAATTCTTCTTGTGCATGACCGATATCATGAACAACATGCAGCCCGTGGAGAATTTTCTCCCCTTCTGGTGTAAAGGGTGTGTGGTTCTTCCGCAGCAGTGCCACAATTGGTTTACGTTGAATTTGCATTTCGTAAAATGCGGAATACCCGTCTGTCAAGATCACATCGGCAGCAGCAGATGCGCCATACTGTGATTGATGCTGCAGCACGCCACCATTTGGTAAGGCTGCAAAAGTTTTTAAAAATTGATCGTACTGTTCCAGTGTCACGCCAGAAACAGGTTCAGTAGCAATGATTTCACGTAACAGCGGATGTGGATTGAACAAAACTGAAAGCTCTTGATGTTTTCGTGCCCATCCCAGCATGGCTTGATATATCCTTGGAAAAGTTCCAAATTTAAACCACGTGTCAGTTACCGAATGATGAGCTGTCCAAAGCACGCGCTTACCTGGATGGTTGATTGGCCATTTCGGGGTCGCATGCTCGATCATCTTGGCCTTCATGGATCCCACCGGCTGGAAGATGTCCTGGGAGATAAATGATGCCGCAACAGCTTCCTTTTCATCTGGATAAAGTGGTTCGGCTGTATAATAGCGCCACACATGCAAGTAATAATCATTTGTCAGCATCGTTCCCTTTTGATGATGAGGTGCGTAGGTCATTTTTTCTGTAATGGTATACGGCACGTGAATCAATCTTGCCCAATCAAGGTGATCAGCTTGAAAGGCTGATGGATAGTCACCATCCCACTGTGATTGGCGAATAATAAAATCTGCCTGCCACAAACGTAATTTCTTTAAAGCTGCCTCGTAGTTGCTTTCCACAGGGATACAAATTAATTGCTGCTTCTGTAAGAATGCGGTGACGTCATCGAGTGTCGGCAAAACGTTCAAATCATAATACTGCTTATTCATAACAAGAATTTTAGCTTCGAACGCTTCATCTTCTTGAAGTGCCTTCATTAACGGTAAAAGTGCCGGTAGCGTTTCGACACTATTCAAAATAAAGGCAACGCGAACACGCGAGCGTGTCTTGATCTTCTTTATGAGCGGAGTGACGGTTAAACTAGCCTGATCAAAATGAGCATCAAGCTGGTTGCCAAAACCATTTTTAAGATCATGTAAGCTTTCGGGCAATTGGCGCGCCATTAGTTGATGTTGGACAGATGGATCGAGCACATAATCGCCAATTAAGATGAATTTAACCATCTCGCATGGATTTTCGGGAAGAGGAAAACGTGTTGTGATCTCATGATTCATATCCAGAAACTGCAGTTGATCATCACGCACTTGCCAAAAGCTTTCATTGTGTGCCGCATAGTTACTAATCTGTCCGTCAGAATTCAAAATCATATCTCGCGTATATGGTTCTTCATCCTTTTTGCCAAATGCAAACCATTGTCGCGTGAGATAATTCTCCCAGATGTGACGTTTTTGCTCATTCATAACCTGCCTATGACCTCCTAAATTTTCTTATGTGCGCCTATCAAACAGTATCTTATTTTGCAGGCGCCTTAGTTCATAAAGTTGGCTATCTAACTAACGCTATTGATAACGACTCAAAATCAACATAGAAGGCGCCTTGGGAAACATCCAAGTTGACTTCGGTGGCAGGATATTACTATCGGCGGCCGATTCCAAAAAGGCTGATTTCGACATGGGGTGAACTTTGAAAAAGACAGCATTTTTATTTCTCCGATGGCGCCGAAACTCCTTTTCACTTAGATAATGGACTTGGCGTTGTCCATCAAAAACCCGAAATGCTTGCTGAATAATTTGTGTATTTAACCGATAAATATCGTTGTTCCAAAATCCATCTGCATCTAACGCAATAAGCCGAATACGCCAAGCTTGCTTCCCGCGAAACATAATAACGGTTCCGGGATCTGGCTCAGGATTACTTTCCGAGAGCAATGTTACCTGAAACTTCTTTTGGATGAAGCGTAAACTTGCCGCAAAACGATCGTCGCTAATGCGGATCAACTCTCGGTGTATCGGGTCAATTCGAATATCGTTAAAACCGACAACATATGCCAAGACCTTTTGCTTAAAACCACTTAATGACGTGGCATATAGCCGATGATGCCCATCGCCGACATAAAGATGATCAACTGGAATGAACCGATCAAGCAGTGCCGCTGCATCTGCTTCGTTATAGTACAATAGGCGAATCCCATTAAACTGATAAGTAGCATTCGGGACATGATTCGCAACAAACGCTGACAAATGCATATCTGTGTTTGCCATCAACAAGACAGGTGCGGCTTCTGTATTGTACCCACGATAATTACTAAGCATTCCTTGAATCGTATCCGGTAGCACAAGTTCATGGTTCCGGACGTGCTGCTGTTGATACTCGCGAATTGGAAGATCACAGACAAGTCCCAAAATTCCTTGCTGCTCTAAAATGTAGACGCCGCCATGATGGACTGCCAACGGTTGCCGATTTAGTTCTTTCTTTTCACGTTCGTCTAAAAAAAGCGTCCGCTGATCAAAGTGAATTGCGTTATTGGCGATCTGCGCAAGATTAATGAATTCAGAATCATGCAACTTGCCAGATAAATTGACATAGCTATTTTCGAGTGACGCTAATTTAACCATTACCGATACCATACTTTCTCTTGCGGCTCCTGCCAGTCAAATGAGGCCTTTCCTTGTTTATTCGCCAGTTCGTAAAACTTAGCAGCAAAAAACAAGTCGTGTAATGCCGTGCCAATGTTATAGACTGTTAACCGCTCTTGATCATTTTGGCGACCAGGCGCATGACCTGTTAACACGTCATTTATTTGTGCTAACCCGTGAAATTTGTCAAAGTATTTAAAGTTGCGAATCTGGGCTACAGAATCGCAATAAATCCGATCAACAACTGCATCGAGATTCATAAATCCCCGGGTGTGAATTGGCAGCAATAAGGTTCCGGGTTCCATCACACTGGTATCGGTTAATATATCTTTCGCGGCATAAGTAACCGAAGAAACCACGACATCCGATTGACGGAAAACCTCTTCAGGGGTCGTAACGATCTGAACAGCGGATAATGAGATGCCCATTAGCGACTGTAAGTACCGTTCGAAATCACTCGCCTGATCCTTATACTTCAGTAACACAATCTTTAAGGGATCGTCATGAATTGACAATAATGACTTCACCGTTGCCCTGGCCTGATTACCTAATCCGATAAAGCCCACACTTTTATAATGTGATCTTGCTAGTAGTTGAATACTGTGAGCTGCAACTGAACCGGTTCTGGCGGTTGTAATATAGTCGCCGTCCATAATGGCTTTTAAATGACCATCGTTTAAATCGTAGATCATGATATGACTTGTTAGCGTTGGGTGGCGACCGGGGATGCGATTAATTACTTTTACACCGGCAATGTTCAGGTCGGGGATGACGACTGGCATAAAATTATAAAAAACTTCAGAGCTTGGTTTTAAACTTATTTTAGCCGGCAGCTCAATATGTGATTGCATTCGCAGTGCATCGTCAACCCACTTCACTTTCTCTTTTTCAGAAACGTGCAGTTGATTCAGTTGATTAAAGTCAAAAAGTTGTGTTTCCATCGTATGCCCTCAATGCGTGGATAAGTGTCTGATTTTCTGCGTCCGTTTTAACCGCAAGCCTTACATACTCGCCCTCGATGCCAGGTTTTGTCCCTAAATCTTTGATTAAAATATTGGCCGACTCAAGAAGGTAAGAAGAAAGATCCTGACTGGTCACACCGACGAGCTGCACCATGAAAAAGTTGGCCTGTGACGGCAGAACTGTCATGTACGGAATCGTTTCAAGGGCTCGGAAAAACCGCTTACGAACCTTGTAAAAAACAACTAGCCCTTCATTGTAAGCCAATTGATAGCTGCTAACCTTTTGAAGAAAGAACTGACCAAAAGCATTGATATTCCAAATAGGCAATACCCGCTTGATTTGAGCCACTAATGCCTCATGGCCGCTTGCCAGCACTCCTAATCGAACGCCAGGAACACCATACGATTTTGAGATACTTTTAATGACAATTAGATTCGGAAACCCTTTCAATAAATCTTCGTTAAGTAACGATGGATGACGTTCAGCATCCACAAAATCAATGAAGGACTCATCAACGATCACGCGAATGTTAAGCTTCTGTGCCCATTTGCAAATCGCAAGTACTTCCTTTTTTTGTAAATAATTGCCGCTCGGATTGTCAGGGTTGATAAGAACCAAGCAGTTGACAGGATGCTTGGAAAAATAATGGATCACGTCTCTCCCCGTATAATGAAAACCCATTTGTTGGGTTATCATCGTCTCAATTTGGGTTCCAGCGACGCGATTGGGGTATTCTTCAAAAGTCGGTCGAATGACGCCAATTTTGCCGGGAATTAGTTTTAAAGCCGCCTGAATCAACTCGGAGGCGCCGTTACCTACGACGATTCTTTTTGGCACTAAATCAAAGGCCTCAGCGGCTAATTCTGAATTAACCGTCATCCCTGAAGGATAAGCCGTTAACAAGCTTGGCAATTCAGTTTGAAACTGCTGAACCAGTTTTTCTGGTGGAAAAAAGGGATTCACTAGGTAGGCATAGTCTTTGATATCAGGAAAACGCCAGTAACCACCATATTGTCGGCTAAGTCGTTTCATCTTTTCAGTTGGGTTTGAATTCAACCGAATTTCCGCAAGCCGCAATTCTTGAAGCGTGTCAACTTCGTCCCAATCTTTCGCATCAACCACGACTGCCCGCAAAAGTCCCTTCTTTAAAGCTACTAAAGCACCAAATACCGTTTCGTAATAGTCATTACCACCAAAGCTTCTGATTTGTTGGCGTACATATGGCAAAAAATAATGACGATTAAAATGGCAGCTAAGCTTGTAAATATTGACAGTCTTAAAATAATCACTTGCCAAAGCCTCTTGTTGGTCATCGCGACTAACAAATGCCGTAATCTGATAATCATCATCAAACGTGACAACAGTTCCGTCCATCCAGTTGTCCAAAGAACTGACGATGGCGGCATCGGTCGGCGCATCGCGAATGACATCCATGAGTTCATCGCGAATAATGACATCAGATTCGACCAGCAACGTTTCGTCTTCTTCTAAAACAGAACTTGCTTTTGCAACCGACACAATATTGTTTGACGTTGCGAACTGATCATTTATCAAGATCGTAATGGGAACCCGCGACTCAATGGATTTTAGATACTTCGTCAGGACTTCTTCTTTGTAGCCGGCCACAATGACAATACGCTTCAGGTCAAGTTGGTTCAGCTGTCGAATCATCCGTCCGATCAACGTCTCCCCGTTAAAAGACAACATGCATTTTGGCTTGTGCTTTGTTGCCTGCTTAAATCGGCTACCTTTACCTGCTGCCAGTATGACTGCTTGCATCTTATTCTCCACCCTACCCGAATGTTATTGACAAAAATATTTATAAATAAGCATAACACCAATGACATAATTCATAAATAGTCGCCAAAACCCTGAATCAACCTTTAGGCATTTTTTGCGGTAAATTTTCTGAGACGAGTTATCAATTATGTGTGATATGCTCTCCAAAGCAATTCAATGCTTTGAGGTTAAGAAACATGTACCTTTTTACTTATGTTAAAATAAATCCATTAAAGCATGAAGGTGGTTCGATCTTTGAAGATTTTGGTTGTTGGTGCAGGCTTGTTTGGTGCTGTCTGTGCCCATGAACTTGCAAAAAAGGGACACCATATCACAGTTATCGAAAAGCGAGATCATGTTGCCGGCAACGTTTATACTCGCGACATTGCCGGTATTCAAGTACACGAATATGGTGCGCACATTTTCCATACATCAAATCCCGTAGTATGGGACTACGTGCGGCAATTTGCGCACTTCAATCGTTTTACTAACCAAGTAATTGCAAACTATCGCAATACTTTATACAATCTACCCTTCAATATGAATACTTTTTATCAAATGTGGGGAACCACCACACCTAAAGCTGCAGAAGCCAAGATCAATTCACAACGCAGCCGCCTACACGAAAAGAACCCTTCAAATTTGGAAGAACAAGCCATCTCACTTGTGGGCACGGATATCTACCACAAACTAATTGAAGGATACACTACCAAGCAATGGGGACGCGCGCCCAAAGACCTACCCGCCTTTATTATCCGCCGCTTACCTGTTCGTATGACTTTTGACAACAATTATTTCAATGACCGCTACCAAGGTATTCCTGTTGGTGGTTATACCCAGATAGTCGAAAAAATGCTGGATGTGTCTCATATCACAACGCATCTTAAAACAAACTTCTTTTCGGCCAAGGAGGACTTTCTGCAACATTATGACCACATCATTTTTACCGGTTTAATTGACAAGTTCTTTGATTACCGGTTCGGCGAATTGGCATATCGATCATTGCGTTTTGATACAAAGCTACTTGATGTACCAAACTTCCAAGGTAACGCTGTTATGAATTACACAGATGCATCCGTTCCTTTTACGCGCATCATCGAGCACAAATGGTTTGAATTTGGTCATGGCAACCCAAATCAAACTGTCATTACTCATGAATATCCACAACCTTGGAGTCGCGATGTTGAACCTTATTATCCTGTTAACGATATAACTAACAACCACCTGTTCTCACGTTACCGTCAATATGCCGAGCAATCAGTTCCAAACGTCACTTTTGGAGGACGGCTTGGTCTTTATCGCTACTATAACATGGATCAAGTCATCGCTGCCGCCCTGCAGTTTGTTACTAAGAGTCCTCTTTTTTAATGAGGTTGCTGCGTTTCTCTAAGAAATCTATGACAAAAGGCGTCTGTGTACAGTTAACAAAATGCATACAAACGCCTTTTATCTTGACTGATTAATGCCCATTAAATGACACTAACCAATTCTGATCTTATTCATAGGCACATTAGCTTCACCAATTTTTTGGAAAGCCGCCAGCGGCATCCGTACCTCCTGAACATATGGAATATCGTTCTTCAAGATTGCCTCAAGGTTGCCTCGCAAAACATGATTGTCATCAAAGGGGTTTTCAACTAACTGTAAAACGTTATGTGAGCGGGTCTTGACAAGTGAATCTAATTCGACCCCCATGTAATTGAAAGTCACCGTATCATTGGGATGCACCCTTTTAGCCATCTGGTCTTGAATAAACTCCCCTAAGTTAGCATAGTGCGTGTTCACTTCATGACTGATCGGATCTTCAATGGTAATGTAGTTAATCGCGTTATCGTAGTAATAGTATCTTAACACCGGACGCTGCTGCATGTCATAGAAGACAATTTCTTGAATCTCGTTGTTGTAATAAAAAATATTACTGAAGACACTACCGTCAGCAGCATACTCTTCGATATAATCCAAGCTACCATCGAGGTTGGTGTAACGAATATCCTGTGCCGCTCGCCGCGAATCCGGAAACAAAAATTCACGGCCAATACTGTCACCTTCATGTAAAATCGAAATACTGCCATTTTCATTCATATCAACCTTAGCAGAATAAGGCACGCGAACTTTGTTGAAAAATCTGTATTCTTTAGGGTGATATGTGCGCTTTGTCAGTAAGTCAACGAGGTTAATACCTTTTAAACCCTCCTTTGCTAAAACCTTTCCGTAGTCTGGTTCAGCCGTTAGCGTCAAGAGTGTGGCATGGTCGCGCGCTATTCTTTTTTTGATATCCGGCCAAACGGGGGACGTCAAATCAACTGTGTTCAACAACTCATAATGCATCGATCAATTTCCTCCATTTTCCAGCTATAACGTGATCCTGAAATGACGCAACCGAGATCTGCGTGTTCTTTTGAAGTTGCGCGTAGTCTGACTTCATAAGCCGCTCAATTCCTCGCATTAGTTGCTCAACGTCAAATTCATCATCTTCACGTTTGAAATCCTGCAGAAAGCCATTCTGGCCATCCTTGACTAACTCCAAGGCACCAAACCGTGCTTTAAAGGTCACAATTGGCAGTCCAGCATTCAAAGCCTCGATGTAGGTTAGACCAAAACCTTCGGAAAATGAGGCAGAAATAAACACGTCATATTGCGGATATACGTCCGCTAAATCATCGGATAAACCTTTAAGAACCACATAATCCTGCGCGTTTTCTTGTTCGATAGCCTTTTTAATCTTGACATCTTCACTGCCTTGACCATAAATGTCAAAACGAACATCATGACCTTGATTATGTAACTTCGCAACAGCATGGACGATCAGATCAATATGCTTTTCTGATGCTAAACGCGATGCTGTCATCAATCGAATCGGTTCTTTCAACTCACGTGGGGTTATTTTCGCAGGCTCATCAGAAACGCCACCAACCGGAATGGTTACAAACCGCTGACCATCATTAGGAAAGTCAATCAACATGTCCTTACGTTGCAGTTCAGTTGCAACCACAACCCGATCGAAAGCGGACAAGTGATCAAACAAGAATTCATAGTGATTGTTCCATAGAGGATTTTTTGGATCATCCCTGTCGGATAACTGATCAGCATGGATCATATAAATTAATTTTGATTCAGGAAGTCGATAATTCATTAAAGCCTGGTCTGTGTTTTCACCACGATCAATAATGAAATGACTGGGAGCACCATACGCCGCATCAAGTTGCGCAAAGAAGTAACGATAAAGCAAAAGCGCATTGCGAAAAAATAAGTGCTTTCCTCTTTGATCGTACAAGTGGATATTGGCAATAATTCTTCCACGATTCTCATCGTCAATGATCTCGTACATCACACGTCTTTTACCACTGGCAACGTCGAACAACTCGACACGACCGCTGCCAACCATCAAAACCTTATTTTCAGGATGATGTATATCCGGATACTTAACGTAATGTTCAACTACCATCATGCCGGAATCAGTCATATATTCCCGCTTGCGATGCGTGTTCGTACCGTCGATAACCAGCTTATCTTCTGGCGGCGTCATTCGCTTTTCGAGTCCATTTTTAAGGTAATCATCACCTAAGACAAGATACTCCCAGAGATCGATGACTTGGTCGTCGCGCAAATGCCAGCGATCCATCGCAGGGTGCAGCTCGCGAATCAGATCTAGAAACACTAATCGGTAAGGTATCCCAACCTGATCAAAGCGCTTTGCCCGATAAAATTCTGCATGTTCGACACCAGAGTTTCCCATGCCCATAGCCGCATTGATAAAAAAATTCATACTGAGTTCTCACTTTCCTTGGTTTTTAACACCATGACGCTTTATTTAATTAATACCTTTATTTTTCACCTTGAAAGACGTTTTGGCAAATGCTTCTTGCCAAAACCACTTCATGGGTCGTCATGCGCCAATTGAATGGTTCATCAAATGACTGGCGATCGCGTAAGGCTTTATACGCCTGCTCAGCAATCGAGTGGATTTCTTCTTCATCATTCAGCCTGTCAGCCGGGATTCGCAAATAATACTGATCTGCCATTTCACTAAGCTCAAAAGTCTCATTCGGTACTCGTTGCCGCAAGACGACCATTTCCTTACCAGCAGATTTTGTATCATCATGAACGTGAAGTAAGCGGTTAGTCACTGGTTCGGCGATTTTTATCGCTTGCATCACAGCAGCCGGTGCCAGATAACACGAAAAAAAACGAATTTTTTTATTATTGATATTCAGTAACTCAAGCCGATAATTATTTGCGTCCTCCGGCATTGTGAACTCACCATCTAAGTGTTGGCCATAATACTGCGCAATGATGTGGTCGCCATCACCCATGAAGCGGAGGTTCACAGTTACCGATCTATCGGGAACGACTGTTGCTTCAACATGATACGCATACTTCTGCCCCCGCTTAAGCAAGGGAATTTGGACATGTGGCTTGCGATCGGCTTTCATAGGTAGATTTTCCCAATAATGCATCGCTGTCCCCGGAGCTTGCAGGGGGTTCACAAAACCGACAGACCCATCATGGTGATATTCGATTTTTGACCCATAGGTATAACTTGCTGAAGGCGTACGTTCCCAATGAAGCATTGTCAAATTAGCCATCTATTCTCCTCGCTAACAAACTCAATCAACGTTTCTTCCATACTGCTGGTGAAGCAAATGTCGAAATTGCATCACAAACCAGTTAACAATCCCATTTGTATCATCATTATGGCGCCCAACCAAACCTTTTGATAGGATTCGCGCCATTGGTTCCGCCTTTTTAAGATACTGTCGAACCTGTTGAAAAGCATGCGGATCATAATCATCATTCATCATATAAGCAAAAGCAAAGGTCGTATGACTAAAATCCGCTTTCTTAAAGACACGCCAGAATTGTTCATTTAATTTATCGGCTCGCGACAAGTCTCCTTCATAAAACAGTAACATATCAAGGCTCGTGGCAAAATCACCTGGTCGTGTCAAGTGGGTTCCTTTGGCAATGGTTCCCACGTTGACTAGTGGCTTGCCGACAACAATCGCAGATGGTGCGAGCCTTGCACCGTAATAAAGCGCCCCAAACGTGCCCATAGACAAACCGGAAAGGATAAGCTCATTGGGTTTAAAATGTAGCCGTTTCAATGTTTCTCGGATAGCTGCCATGACCTGTTGCTGCAATGCTTCACTCCCGAGATAAAAAGCGCCACCTTCCAAGCGAGAATCGGCAATCAACAAGAATGGCCCGTGAAACATCCGCATCATATAATTTCCTTCAAAACCTTCCGCAGAACGATATCCCGAAAAATAAACATTGAGCGGCGGCTTTAAATCGCCCGCATCAAAATAAATGGCCAGTTCAGTATTCATGCCGGCAGGTTCGATTAAACGCCGATCATTTAGTAAAAATTCACCGTAAGGGCCGCGTGATCGGCGCACATGAAACTGACCGATATGAAAGGTGCCCGATCCACTGGCAAAAACAGTTAGCTGCATGTTGCAGCCCTTTTCGCCACCCTCGACTTTGAACTCCTGCCTGAGTTCGTCGTCAACTTTTTCGTCAGATCGTACAAATTCATTGGTTTCAAGATCATATTGCGTGACAACTGCCTTCAAATGAACACTTGGATCCAAGAGTTCAAATTCGACCAATACCGTATCTAACATGTGTGCCGGCACCCATTGGGCAACGTTTGGATAAGCTGCCAAGTGCCACTGATGATCAAGATTAACCTTGAATTCGTGATAAGATTGGCCTTGCTGACGAATACTCCCTTCAAAACCGGGCGCAATTGTAAACCAGCTTGGCGGCATGCGATAACCAGCCTGATTACCAAAAAAGTACTTATTAATGGTCGTCGCCAGTGCATCAACATCACTAAAATCAAGCTGATGAGCACCTTTTAGCTGCATGATTTTTTGACAATCAGGCGCCATTTCAACTGCCTGATCATATAAAATCTGGTTAGCCGGTAACGCGGTTAAAATCTCTGGCCGATTACACCATGGCGATGTCTGGTCAATTAGAAACAAGGCATCCTGATAGTATGAGTTTAAGCGGTTTAATTTAAACAGCGCATGCTCCTTAACCGGAGGCGTGTCGGCGTCATTGATCCAAATATATTCAAACTCGTCCACTAACAACGTTTCCAGCGGTAACGCGTTTTCTCCAACCTGAATAACTTTCTTTGTATTGCGCTTTTTAGCTTTCACCAAATGCTATTACCTCTTGCCACTTTTTAATCAAGTTGTCAGCCGAGAACTTCTCTATCAATTCGGCATTCACCACCAATGACTGATTCCAGTTGCTTAACGTTTTTAAAAAGAAACGGCACGCTTCGGGAATCGCTGCCAAATCAGCAACAACAATGCCGTTTTGATGCTCGCGAATAAGCGTACTTGACTGCCTGACAACGAGCGGCACACCATTACTGATCGCTTCGATCATCATCCGCAAGTCAGGTATGGTTGCTGTGTCGACATACACCCGGGCCTGATGCATTAACGTTTCCTGTACATGACGTTTAGCAACCTGAAGATGGATGCGACTGGCAACGAATTCTGCAGCGCTTAACGCCTGCCAGTTCGGCAATTCTCGAAGCTTTTTTCCACGCTTGTCAAGTCCGGCGATCGGCTTACCACTGCGTTGATCGGCAACAAATTGGGCAACTTCTTGATATTGTTCGCTGGTCAAATCGACATCAAAAGTTGATTTAATGAAAGCTTGAAGATGATCTGACATTGTTTTTACTTGCCCCTCGCTGCCTTCGACAATCAGTGCCTGATCATCTTCATGTTGTAATACTTTAATTAGTTGGATCAGTAACCGCCGGGCTTCATTATCCCGAATATTGCCAAGTCGCCAATAAATTGAATCTAATGCAGTCTCATTGCTTAAGCCCAGATTTAATGTTGTTGCATACTGGGGGATCACGTATTTTGCGACTTGATCTGCCTTTTCCTTATTTCCCTTAGCCTCGGCCTGCCGCACAAAAAGTCGTTCATCTGCCGAGGTTGGGAAAACAAAAGCATCCCCATCATTGATTTGAATCAAATCTTTCGCAGTTAACTCGTGCTTTTGATTAACCAGAAAGATTATCTGTTTCAAAAAAGGTTGCTCACTGCGTAATTCAAGTGTGTCTGTTCCCAGATCAGTGACAATTGGCGGCGACTGTTGAAGTTGCATGCTCTGCTTCATTAAAAACTCATAAACGATTTCTTGCATCGACTGGTAACTGGCAGCCGCAAACCGGCTCCTCTGACTGTCAGCAACCATTATCTTCTGCGACGTTTGCGTCAAGACCACATAGCCGTTGTCATTTAACCAGAATGTTTTCCACTGCCCATCCGCCTGAGTCACCGTTTTGGTCGTCACGAAACCACGATCATCATACTGTTCCTTGACGACTTCACCCGAAGGCAATCTATGTTCAACCCAGTAGACAAAACCTTCCTTATGAAAATGTGCTTGCATAACTTTTTTTGAACCCTGAAAATAAAAAACATCGCTCCCAAGAAAGTAAGGAATCGTATCTTTGGGCAAGACAAGATCCTCAATCGTGAATGGCACCCCCGATTTCATATGAATGTCCTGAATGTCATCATACACATTGGTCCACGAAAAGGTTTCTAACCCGGCTTGATATAACAATCTGCGTAAGTCTGGCATTTGATTTGTAAACAACATCGAAAATGGCACCTTATTTTCTTTGAACATGGTAGCCAATTCAATGACAGGATCTGTTTCCGGATGATCGGCACCACTCGCAAAAGTCGGCATCAATGTTAACATGCTCCACTCCCTCACTCAATTGGCTCATCAAACAAGCTATAACGATTCTTATTCCATAACGCAATAAATTGTTGCGTAACTGTATCGGTAATTGTCACCATAATAAAAACACCGCCTAAATACATAGCATAGTTCGAGGCAGAGGGCAAATACATGCCTATTGCCAATGGAACAACGCCAATTAACAACAAATAAAAATCACCAATCATACTTAACCTAAAAAAGTGTCCCATGATAAGGGCCTCGGTCGCATCACCCGGCGTCGTGTGATAAACGTAATCCCCGCGTTCTTTTAGTTGGCGTGCCATTTTTGTCGGGCTAAGATTAATCAAACCAAAAGCAAAGCCAAGAAACAAAACAATAAATGCATAGGCGAGAATACCAGGCCAATGATTGTAATTGATCTGCGTGATAATGAATTGACCAACATGGGTATATTGATAGCCGAACGCTTCGACAACCTGCTTTGGTAAGACAAATAACATATTGGAAAACATAAATGGCATTGCGCCTGCTGCTAAAAAAGGCAATGGCAAATATGACTCACTGAAGGTGCTCTCTAAGGATGGTCGCTGTATAGGAATTCGCTGTTCCGCGCGATAGACGAGCAACCCAGAAATAAAGACTAAAACGGTAACAACAATTCCGACTGTTACATTGGTAGGGTTAAGCTTCAAACGCGTTGTGCCATAACCATATAAAAAAGAATGCGGCAAGCTGGTAATGATCCCCGGAATAATCAGTGCCACAGATCCTCCGAAGCCATGATTCGCATTTTCGAGACCGATAAACAACGCAAACATGGCACCGGCAACCATATATAAAACCGCTGCTGCAACACCCAAGTTAAGGTTGTCACTGATTAAATACAATGGTGCAATCGCATCACGCAAATAATAAACCATCACAATTCCTTGAAGGACAGCTAAAATAAATGTCAACAGACGCTGTATAAAACCGACTTGCTGAACTGATAAATTGTTAACTGAACGAATATCCAATGACGCAATCGCTTGCCACACAATCATGGCCGTCATGTAAGGTCCCAGACCCAGAGACAATAAGGTTGGCATATTCATTTGTCCGCCTGTCGTCAGGCCAAACATTTGCAACAATGCATTGTGGCCCATCATTTTTCTAGCCATTGCAACATCAAACCCAGGTAGCACAACTTGTTGCCCCAATGCATACACAAAAAGTACTAGCAATGTAAACAGGACCCGTTTAGCGACATCCTGATGCTCTCTCATATATTTCACCCTTTAAATCGCTTTGTCGCACCATCGGTTGACTTTTTCAGCTCAAGGAAATTGAACCTGAATAGTGCCGTCCTTATTGAAGATCAAATCAGAACAAAGCAAATTTCGCGTAATTCTAACGTTCATACTCTTCTTCATTTCGTTGAACGTACGCCGCGTTTCTTTTTGGTATTCAAATAACGGATCACGCCCGTTGGTTGTCCGATTCATCGTAACTGCCTGTAAAGCTTCCAGATTATCAACTTGGTCAATCCAGGACACATCAATTGTTTTTAAAAGCGTAATCCTTTGAAAATAAAGCCACTGCATAGGATCGGTTAACGACTCATGCTTTTTTTCAAGCTGGCGGGTCATCAACGACAACATGTACGTGGGATTCCGCCACTCTGTATCATGTTCATTAAGTGTTTTCGGCAAAAAATCCCGGTCGATATTTGAATAAACAAAATCCAGAAATTCTGAAATATCGCCGTCGCGGTGCTCATGAACAAAATCATCCGCAACGCGTTTGAAGACGCCGTGAATAACACGATCAAGCGAAGTTGCCACCATAATTTGGTCTCGGGTTGCATACACACTATCTCGTTGTGCCCGGAAAACCTCACCATACTGTAACGTTGAAAAACGGGCGCTGCGTCCATTATTGCTGACGCGATCCTGAGCGTGATCAATGACTTTGCGAAACCGTCCATGCCGACTAAGCCGTTGCTCTTGGTCATGAGCGTGACGATAGGTGTATTGACGCACCCATTTTGGCGCATTCTGAATAACAATCCGGTCTTCCAGCGAGGTGTAAAAAATACTGCTACCCGGCTCTCCTTGTCGTCCCGCGCGGCCACGCAACTGATTGTCAACCCGACGATTTGCCATTCGTTCGGTTCCTAGGACAAGCAGGCCGCCTTTTACTTTGACCCCTTTGCCTAGTTTAATATCGGTTCCGCGCCCAGCCATGGACGTTGCAACCGTTACGGCACCGAGTTGTCCTGCTTCGGCAACAATCTTGGCTTCTTTAGAGGCACTGCGCGCATTTAATAAACTGTGTGGAATTCCCTCACGCAATAATAAACGTGAATACAGGTTAGATAATGATAAGGATCCTGTTTCAATAAGAATTGGCCGCTTGTCTTTATAGGCTTCACGAACCGTTTTTAACGATGCCAACAGCTTTGCTTCTTGGGTAATATAAAGTTCATCACGTAAATCATGACGGATCATCGGCTCATTTGTTGGTACCCGATAAACTTCCATAAACTCGCCTGCGTCCGTTGCGGCTGTTCCTGTCATCCCTGCCAACTGGCCAAACATCCGGAATAAATTCTGATATGTAACCGATGCCATTGTTCGCATTTCATCGGTTACTTTGACATGTTCTTTTGCTTCAATTGCTTGATGTTGCCCGCTTTGCATCTTCATCCCGATTAATTCACGGCCATTATCGCGATCAACCAAAACCACCTCATTATGATCGACAACATAATCACGATCCGGTTTGTATAGAAAATGTGCCTTAAGTGCCAATACCAAGTGGCGGTACAGTTCATACCACGTTTTACCTAAAAGATCGTCAACTCCAAAATAGTGTTGCATCCGTGCAATACCTTCTGGCGTAAACCAGACAGACTTATGATCATCACTGATCTTATAATCCACCTTTTCTACAAGCATATTAATCATACGATCAGCTGCTAAATAGTAATTCGAGTGCACTCTGGGAATGCCGGCGATAATCAAGGGGGTTTGTGCACTATCAAGTAAGATTGCATCGGCCTCGTCAATTAAAGCGTAATTCATATGCTTAATGTATTGCTCTTCGGGATTAGCCGCGAGATTGTCAAACAAATAGTCGAAACCAAGTGCGGAATTAGTGGTATATACAATGTCAGCGCCGTATATCTTCTCCCGATCGCGTTTTTCGCCTTCGTGTCCTGGTTGAGCAACACCTGAAGCAACCGATAAACCTAACCAACGATACACTTTACCCATCTGTTCTGCGTCTCGATTAGCCAGATAACTGTTAGCTGTGATCAAAAAATTTCCTGCCCCTGTCAAGCCATGTAAATACATCGGCATGGTAGCTGTCAGGTTTTTCCCTTCACCTGTTTTCATCTCGACGATATTATTGTATTCCATAGCAACGGCACCGAGTATTTGAACCGGAAAGGGCCGCATATGTAAAACGCGAAAATCCGCTTCACAGACGACAGCAAAAGCTTCGATCAATAATGATCGCAATGCGTGCCCACTTTTTAGCTTTTCACGAAATAAAACGGTTTGATGGCGAAGCTCTTCGTCACCCATGGCTTGATATTTGGCCTGCAAGTCAATGATTTTTTTTGCTCGCTTCCGATACCGATAATCTGATCCCCAGAAATTCATTAACGGATCTCCTAACATAAAGTTGTTCAGTGTTGCTTTTGCTTTTGCTTGTCTCTATACTCAAACTATTATGACAAGTAAAAAAGAGAATTTAATTGACAAAGACATTGCACAACGAGTCAAAAAAGAAAATGAAGAGATTACCAAGCCTTCAAAAGACCATGTAAAAGTCAGTACCGTTGTCCAAGTGACAGTTGCTTTGCTTTTGGCTGTTATGGTCTTATTCGGGCTTGTTTACTCGCTCATTCAGATTTTTTAACTTTAGCGCCTGAATTAAAAAGGTAGCGTTCCCTTCACCGCTAGTACGGCTTGGAGCGCAGCCATTTGATTGTGTCTGCCCGTTCGAATTAAGTCGCTAATATTTGCCACCTTGTCAGCAAGTTGATTGTAGTCATCTTCCGTGATGCCAGACATAATATTCGACAAGTTATCCAGCGAGTCAATCGCTATACCAAGCCCGTTTTCACTAACATATCGGCCAATTGCCGTTTGGTTAAACGCAATGACAGGCAATCCCACTGACAGATATAAACTAAATTTATGGGTCATGTTGATTTTTGCGTAAGGATCAAAATGATTTTCGGTGTCTGCATCCCAAATCAAACCATAGCCATCATTCAACGCCAAAGCCAAGGCTTCTTGCTGATAGCTTCCTAAATAATCAACCGATTCTGCTAAATTGAATGGCAACTTTGTGTCACCGTCAGCAGATCCATATACTTTTATGTTTAAATCAGCCGGTACATTTCGCAAAAAGCCAGCTTTTCGTTCTACTAAGTTGCCTGCATAGTGAAGTGTTTGTGAAAACTTCGGTCGGCGATAAGCGATCGGTTGGTGGTAGCCCCATGGCCCGCTTGGAATCATCGGAATGCTAACACCGTCAGCGGCTAACTGGTCTTTAACAAGTTTTGTCCCAACAATCAAGCCGTCAAACGACTTCAGGAATTTTAAAACCTCTTGTTTGTTGTAAGAATCCGGAAAACGCAAATACTCGACATCATGTACAAATGCAACGATTAACGCTCCCTGCTTATGTACAAGTTCCACAACAGCTTCTTCTACTTCTGGTTCAGCATACGTCGGAATTTGAAAAATAACGACGTCGCCTTTGGTCACCGTGGCGATCATCCCTAAAATTTCTGATCGCCAGTGCTTATCATTCCAAAAAACGTATCGAGACAGGAAAAGCTTACGGAAGCCGATTTTTCCAAAAAAATAAGCCGTATCCATCTTTGCCTTAATGGTTGCCTGATCCGTGTCCGGCTGTAATGGTGAAATTATATATTCCATTAGTTTAAATCCTCCATGCTGTCAAGCAGCACTATGTTTTCTAAGTAACGCTATTATAGCATAACGTTACAAAAATATTTCTAAACCCCTTGCAGCTCTGAATTTTTAAAAAATAAATGTGACAATTAAATTCTCTTAAGTCGGCTTTTCCTTAAAACCGGTTGTCTTCGTACCAACCTTCACCTTTAACTAACAGACGTTCTTCTGCGTGCGTCACATCAAAACATAAGCATCGTCAAAAATTCATTGTATGCAGTTGCTTTTTGTCGCTCACACGCCGATACTAAAGTAATAAGTATTCTTGTAATCAATAATATGTTGGCGGAGAAAGCGCCACTTAAACACTGTTACACACCGTTAAATACCAAATGGAAAGATTATAGGTAGGGGTCATGGCTAATTATTTCTTACATTTTAATGGTTCAAATGAACCTTCTTATCCGTTCTGGGGCGAAGGGTTCATGGGCAAGCAAGCTTTGGATCACGAATACTTTCTGCGAGAGATCGGTTTCAGACAAATTGATGCCTTCTTTTATCGCTGGCCTGAAGAACCAAAAGATTCGTTAAATGCTCGCATGGATGGGATCCTGGGCGGTTTAAAAATAAACGATTGTTTGTTAATTCAATGGCCCTTACCTGACATGGGCGAACGCTGGCTTCAAAAATTGATCAAAAAGACCCATGAGTTCGGGGCAAAATTGATCTTCTTGATCAATGGTCTCACTAGCTGGAGCGATGGTTTAATATTACCTGGAAAACGTAACCAAGGAGAAATTCAAAAAGCACTAAGAAATCCTAAGGTGCAGCTTGAAATGTTGTTCCTTCATCAAGCCGATGCCGTAATTACCTCCTCCTTACAAATGGTGGAGCAACTTAAAAAAGAATTAGCTTTAACCGGCCAACAATTGTCACCCTGTACGACCTACCTTGGTCCCGATGGCTATAGAACCCGCTATTTTCAGAACCGAAGAGACTTAAACAAGGGAATCGATTTTATCAATTCTCTGCCAGGAGCTCCTTTTTTCTCGCAGCTCCCAGAAGACCTTCACTTTAATGTCTACGGTGACCAATCACAAAACCATCTGCTGTCACAGCGTCAAAATATCACTCTTCTTCCTTGGAGCGATCCTGAAGCGATGCCCCAACTGCTTAAGGGTACTTATGGGTTGGTTTGGGCGTCCCAACAGTATCCAAATGTTGCCGGTGTCTGTAGCGAATATGAAGAATACCAGACATCCGTTACATTAGCACTGCATTTAGCAGCAAATGAGCCTGTTATTGTTTGGTCGCAATCCGCAATAGCTGATTTTGTTCGCAAGAATGGTCTGGGTCTGGTGATTGATTCACTAGAGCAGTTGGCACAACAAGTTGCTACCATCACCGATTCAGACTATAACGATATGATTAACAATGTTGAAAGAATTAGCCCGCTTATTAGAGAGGGCTTTTATTTAAAAAGAGCGATGCTGAACGTTATCGCAATGTTGTACGATCGTACAAGCGACTAAACTTTCGTGTCGGTTAAAGACATGAACTTTGTAGGAATCACAGTTGCTTAATTCGCGCGAGAAAGACTTGGTAAAAAGAGGTTCACTGATGGCAAACTATATATTTCACTTCAATGGAAGTATTCACCCGGGCTATCCATTTTGGGACTTTGGTGCGGCAGGAAAGTGTCATTTAGATCGCGAAACTGCTGCAGAGGAACTCGGGTTTTCACGGATTGACGGGTTCGTTTATAACTGGAATACCGAACCAATAGATGTTCTTAATGCACGAATGGATGGATTGCTAGGGGGCTTACAACGATACGATTGTTTGCTGGTTCATTGGCCCTTTTCACCGAATTTCAATCATCGATGGATTCAAACATTCATTGATCGAGTACATTTGTTCGGTGCCAACTTAATTTTTTTGGTTGATGATATGGCTAGCTGGCGTTCCAATCCCGTCTTACCCAACCCAGCAAAAGTCAACATTGAGAACTACATGGCATCGCTTGACGTATCCGCAGAAGTTAATCTCTTAAGTCAAGGAGATGGCTTCATTTTCCATTCAGAAGCAATGTTGAAACATTATCGCGAGCAATTACAGTTGGCCGATAAGAAGTTAACGGATAAAGTTTCATGGTACGGTCCGAGCTTGAACATGACTAACTATTTTCAAGGACGCCGGCATTTTGATCAAGGTGTCGATTATGCGGGCGCGCTTTTCAAAGCCGCCTTTTTGCACGAGCTTCCTGACAACTTCAAATTAAATATTTATGGTGCCCGGGAAAAAGACAAGGAACTTATCAAAAACAAGAATATCCATCTACACGCTCGGGTTGACCCTGAAGCGATTCCCCAAATGCTTGAAGGCTCTTACGGATTGGTTTGGGATTCAGAAAGCTATCCCGATGTTGTTGGTCCCCTTGGTCAGTATGAACGCTATAACACCCCGGCTAAGTTTCCGATGTATTTGTCAGCTAACGAACCGGTGATTGTCTGGTCGCAAGCTGCAACTGCTGATTTTGTCCGAAAAAATCAAATTGGCCTTGTACTTGACTCATTGGCAGAACTACCAAATGCGGTGCGTGACGTTAGTGAAGAGCGGTACAACCAAATGATCACTAATGTTATGCGGATTAGTCCACTGATTCGCAACGGATTTTTCCTAAAAAAAGCTATTTTGGATGTCATGGCAAAGATTTATGTACGAAGTGTTTGAAGCGCAACGCTTTTAAGGTATAGAGGAGGTCGCTTATGTTGTGGGTTAGTCGTGGAAACTACATGGCTGTCAAGGCTGGTGATGAAAATAATCGAACAGCCATGTACAAAGCACGAGAAGATTATGCAGCAGACTTAATGGCTATTGGGGCACAACCCTTTGACCTGTTTATTTACTATTGGCGCGATGAACCGGATGAAAGCGTAAATGGCCGGTTGGATGGCATCCTAAGTGGTTTCCATTTAAACGACACTCTCATTTTGCAAGTACCGGCCTTTGTTCGTCCCCTTAACTTAAAGTTGATGATTATTAAAATTCATGAAGCTTATCACGGCAAAGTCATCGGTTTAGTTCACGACTATTATCCGCTATGGAATGTTGCTGCTGCAAAAGAAGATACTGATTCCGATCCTTGGCTCGACCAGTTTTCATACCGCACTTATCCCGCGCTTTTTTCCATGTTTGACGGTCTCATTGTCCACAGCGAGTCCTACAAAAAAGCGATTAAAAAAGAACTGAATTTTAAGGGGCCGATCGTGACCCAAGGACCTTTCAGCTATCATTTAGCCCCTGACGAAGATATTACAGAACCGCATTTTGAGAAGAAACTGGTCTTTGCCGGCAATATCAACAAGTCCAAGTATCTGGACAAGATTCCAACTTCCTGGCATCTTGATATTTTTGGCAAAAAGCCAGAGGGAGACATACTGAATCTTGAGTCGGTTGTTTATAAGGGTTCTTTTACGCCCACAGATTTACCAAATCACTTCAATAGCGGCTTTGGACTTGTATGGGACTCAGATAGCTTTGATCAGGTGATTGGTGAATCAGCAAACTATAGTCGAATTAGTTACGAACACAAGCTCAGCCTATATCTCGTTAAACGCCTCCCCGTCTTCATTTGGAAACACGCAGCTCCCGCAAAATGGGTAACCGAAAATCACTTAGGGTTCGCGGTTGACAATCTTTCCGACATTTGGCCAATTATGGAAAACCTCACTGAAGATGATTATAAAAACATGCAAAAAAACTTAGTACACGTCAGCAATCTGATTCGCAGCGGCGTTTTTGCAAAACACGCAGCCCTGAAAGCAGTGTTGGCGGTTAACGAATCTTATAACAAGTGGTAGTCGAGGGCGATCCTCGACTTTCTGAATTCCATGGCAATAAATAAATGGTAGGTCCGCATCAGCAAATGCGAGGCCTACTATTTTTGTTTAAAGTATTCGGTAATTGATCGTCACCCTAATCAGTCAACTGACAACCTTAGTCAGATAACTAGTACTGTCTGTCACGACTGCCTCGAGCTTGCCGCTAGCATCCGTCGACCTAGCCGCTGGCGGCGATACTGTCAGCTGACAGATTTAATTTTTGAAAGTTATCCCGGTTTATTTTTAAGACAAAATTTTAGATTATCTTTGCATAAGCAATCACATATCATATTTTCACTTAACTTATAATCAGGCGAAAAATCAACTGGGAATTTCAAAAGTCATGGTCATATCAAAGACTTTCCCAAATTGTTCACAACAAAATAGCTTCATTTCAGGCCAATTGTCTTGGCTGAAATGAAGCTGCTATTTTGAAACCAGCTTTAAGATGTTATCGAGTTCACAGAGAAATAACACGTCGTTGCAAAGTTCACAGCTTTGACTCTTACAATCCTGCAGAACCACAGACATCCACTTTTATCTATCTATTTTTTACTTGCCGGCTTACCGACAGGCTTACCAGACTGCAGTTTCGCAGCCAGATCAAGAATATAAGCCCGCAGCTCATCCTTGACCTCCGCATGAGTCAAGCCATATTCGATATTCGTCTTAACGTAACCGAATTTGTTGCCGACATCATAGCGATCACCAGTAAACTCATGAGCAAAGACCCGTTGCGTTTGGTTCAGTGCATCAATCGCATCGGTCAATTGAATCTCGTTTCCTTTACCCGGTTTTTGATTATCAAGAATATCAAAAATCTCCGGCGTCAATAAGTAACGGCCGATAATTGCCAGATCGCTTGGCGCATCGGCAACTGCTGGTTTTTCAACAAACTTCTTAACGTTGAAAAGGCCTTTGGAAACTTCTTTTTCAGGATCGATGACGCCGTATGCCGAAACTTCATCATGCGGTACCTTCTTAACAGCAAGAATAGACGCATGCGTCTTGTCATATTCCTCGATCAATTGTTTTGTTAACGGAACCTTATCATGCATCAGATCGTCGCCAAGCATGACAACGAACGGCTCATCGCCTACAAACGACTTAGCCAATCGAACGGCATCCCCAAGGCCACGCGGATATGGCTGCCGGACGAAGAACAGGTTAACCCCGATATCGGTGGTTGAATGAACAAGCTGTAGTAAGGCGTCTTTATGTTTTTCTTTCAGATTCTGTTCCAATTCTGGAGCCGAGTCGAAGTGGTCCTCAATAGAACGCTTTTGTTTACCCTCAACAATCAGAATATCTTCAATCCCACTTGCTTTAGCTTCTTCAACGATGAATTGAATGGTCGGTTTGTCAACAATTGGCAACATTTCCTTAGCTAAAGCTTTTGTAGCCGGCAAAAAACGGGTCCCAAGCCCAGCTGCCGGAATGACTGCTTTACGAACTTTCACACGCATACAAGTCCCTTCTCTACTAATTTAACTACCTACTTTACTATACTAGAAACCGTTTGCGAAGAGTACACAATTCCGCTAATTCTAAGAAAGAATTCATGACTTCATCGTAAAAAAATTAAAAAATCTCGGTTATTGTCAAAATGACCGAAATTTTTGTTAATCATTAATCTCATGAACTTTGAACTTCAGCGGTTCAATGTGGTGTTTACGCCAAGCCGCCAACAACGGCTGAATGGCCTGATGGGAATCAATCAAGACGATCCCACAGTCACCACCGCCTGCGCCTGACGATTTAGCCGCGCCACCTGCTTCTTCTGCCAGCGTCACCAATTGCCGCAAAGCCGGCGTTTGAATTGCAACACCGGAAAAGTGTGCCAACTCGTCCAGCAATTCACGGTTACGGCGAATGCCTGCCTGAATGCGGCTCAATGAATGTTGCCGAAAGCCATCGATTAACTTCTCAAGCGTGTCGTGGCTTGCCGTCAAAAATTGCTGATAAAGTTGCGGCTTTTTGGCTTTAGCCAAGGTGATTTTATCGACTAATTGTGATGTAGATGCTGGTGAACCGGTCCAGCCAACCAGCAGTTGCATGTCTGCTGGTGCCGTTAACAACTCAATCGACAAATCCGGCCAGTCAGTGTTGATCAAATCTGCCAGTGACATTTGATTTCTGGCAGCCGCCAGCCATGCCTTGTCAAACGAGCGGTAAGCGATCCACCCGCCATAAACCGAGGCGGCAATGTCACCTAAAGAGCCATTACCCTGAACATCGAGGTGGGCAATGGCTGCAAGCTTATAAATCTGGTCTTTGGACATCTTCAAATCATAAAACTTGGCAAGCGCTTTGATCGTTGCAACTGTTACCGCCGCGGAACTCCCCAAACCATACTTCTTTCCGTCTTTGGCATCCAGTTGCGAATCAATATAAAGCTTGTATAAAGCAAGTGGTTTATTTAATTCACGCGCATACTGTTCCGTTAATTTAATCGCCGAGAGAATGTAATGAAATGGATTATCCCGGTTATCAAAAACCATTTCATCGCCTTGGCGTTGCCAGTATAACGAGTTTTCTTGATACTGTTCAGACACGATACTGCCGAAATGCTGCGCGGCTTCGACCGTCACGGTGACAAATTGATCTAACGCCACAATGATTGCCGGAAAGCCTGTTTCGACCACCGCGTATTCACCGGCAACATAAAGTTTGCCTGGCGCCTGCGCTGTTATCACACAATCAGAACCCTTCAATTTTCATTAATCAAGGATCCCAGAAGGAATCCGACTGTAAGTATAGCCGACCCGAAGTGACAAAATTGTTAGTCAGCAAAAACCTTACTCTTTTTAAAGAAATACCTTAATTATTTTAGCAGACATTAGACTTTCTGCAAGAGCGTAAACTGGCGCGTTTAGAAACCGGAGTGTAAGTGGCCTCTAGACACAAATGACTGGGCTTTGGTGATTTGTGTCTAGAGGTTCTTACACGCAGGTTTCTGCGCCAGTGAACGCGTTTCCGCAAGAGCGTAAACTGGCACGTTTAGAAACCGGAGTATAAGTGGCCTCTAGATATGCTGACTTCTGGATTGAGCATATGGTCAAGGGACTTATGTTATATGCGAAAAAGCGGGCTAATTATCCTACCATTTCTGTTTTCCAAAGCAAAAATCTTTCTAGGGTTGTCAAATGACCCTGCTCAGCAATTTATATCAGTGTAAGGCAAAACAAACGCCTTACAAACCAAGCCACTGTTAACCGACATCGGCCGAGTCGTTAACAAACCAGTCATTCACTATAAGGAGGAATCACCATGAGCCGCAATATCACGAGCCAAACAATTGTTTATACCCTGACCGACCCAGAGAACGAAGCTTTTAAGCAGGTGCGTCGGATGAACAACGTTGACCCTGATGCCAAAGACGAGGAATTGCTGGCAATCGGTCAAGCGTTTGCAAAGCTTTATCCAAACGCAGCTCTGACCAGCACCGTTTTGCAACAACAAGCTGCTATCGTCGCCTAAGTTAATCGGAGGGATTATCGATGAAAACACTAATTTTTAGTTTTAAGTCCGAAGCTGGTAAAGCCACCAGCATTCGGATCAACAAATACGATGCCGAGATCACAGCCGAGCAGGCGCAGCAATTCGCCGACGCCGTTGCCCAGGCACAGGCATTTAAAAAGGAAGGCATGAACCTCTATGTCACACCGGTCAGTGCTAAAGTGACCGAAACCAACAGCACCGACCTCTTCACCACCGAAAAAAAGCCCGCGTAAAATAAAGGGTCATAACTGACCTCCCCAAACACGGCACCCCATTTTTCAATGATTATCGATATGAAGCAGCCAGCGCCTGAAAAAAGGTGAGGCTGCTTTTTTATATAAGCGCGTTATAGAAAAGAACCTCCAGCAAACACCTGAACGCGACAGAATCAATCTCCATTCAACATGGCCGTTCTTCACGACTCCTTCTTAGGCACATCACTTTCACGGCCGGCCAGCTTATTCAAGTCATCAAACGTCGGCAAGCCTAACAAATGCGACCAGGCACGCAGCTTACCTAAAAGGCCGGCTTTTCCCGGCTTGTCTGCAGCCAGCATAGTGGCATCCCCTGCCGAAATAATCCCCTGAAATTCGCGGGTATACTGAGCCAACACCATTCCCAGCTGTTGAGCATATCCCCAGTTAGCCACCAATTGTCGCGGCGACATTTTCGATAGCACAAACAAACTCAATGCTGCATATCGGCGCACTGCCAACGAAGTTAATTCAGGTTTCTCTCGAGCGAGGGTCAAAAAAACCGCTCCCAGTTGATGAATGGCTTCCAAATCACGCTTTTGAAATTTGGCGTGAACACTGCTGGTCGCGTTAAATCGGTAGTAATAGCGCGGTTGATCGACAAAATAAATTTGATCAATACGCGGCAAGAGCTGGCCAATGAAGTAAGCATCTTCAAGTAAATTAAAGTTGGCGACCGGCACTGGCTTCTTAAACAAATCGGAGCGAAACATTTTGTTCCACAAGTAGCCCCGCAAATCATGGTCCTCAAGCCAATACCGATACTTGTCATCACCTTCGATCGTAAATACAGGCGCGCGAAACGAACGGGCTTTAATTTTAGTGCTGCCAATATAGTTATAGTAGTTGACCACCGTCATATCGACCTGGGGCGTTTGCATACCTTCTGCCAGAGTTGATAACCACTGGGGATGAACCAGATCATCGCTGTCCATGAAAGCAAGGAACGAGCCCTTGGCGTGTTCAATGCCAACTTGCCGTGCGCGGGCTTGGCCACCATTTTTAACTCGAACAACATGCAATCGCGCATTCTGACGGGCATAGCCTGCTAAAATCACCTTACTGGTATCCACTGACCCGTCATCTACGCAAATGATCTCAAAGTTCGGATAATCTTGCGCCAGCAAACTATCCAGCGCCTGAGCCAGATATTTTTCGGCGTTATAGACTGGCATGATAACTGAGATCAATGCTTCTTGAGCTGCCATATCGTCCCTCTTTTCTCTTATTCCTGCAATGCCTATTATCAGACAGCATAGCGTCTAAAAGCGATATAATTAGCCAAATAAAACAACAAAAGCAGGAAACAAATGGTTGCTTCCTGCTTACAGGTTCCGCGATAGCTGGTTTTGATCAACCGTTTGGCATTCCTTAATCTGGCTAGTGGCGAATCCTATTATTCCGGAAGGGTCTTGAGATCGTCTTCGGTCAGCTGATACTTGGCATCAATCGGATCACCTTGTGAGGTCAGAATCTTTGGGCCATTGTCCGTAATCACGAGAGTATGTTCATACTGGGCGCATTTACTGCCATCGGCCGTGACATAGTACTCCCATGTATCGCCTGGCACTTGTTTGCCCTTGATCTTCCATGTGCCTTCCGTAATCATGGGTTCAATCGTAATCGTCATGCCCGCCTTGAGCCGCAAACCATGACCTGGCACGCCATAATGTGGCACATTCGGACTTTCATGCATCGTTGGCTGGATGCCGTGACCCACAAGCTCACGAACATCACCATAGCCGTTGTCATCTTCCGTGTAGGTCTGAATCGCGGCACCAATATCACCGATTCGATTGCCGACGACCGCTTCATCAATCCCTAAATATAACGACTTCTTGGTCACATCCATCAGCTTCTGGTCAGCCTCTGATACTTTGCCAACACCATATGTCCAGCAGGAATCGCTAAAATAGCCATGCCAACTGATGACTGTGTCGACGCTCACCACGTCGCCATCTTTTAGTTTCAATCCTTTGCGCGGAACAGCATGGGCTACTTCGTCATTGATACTGACGCAGGTCACATACTTATAGCCTTCAAACCCGACCTGTTCTGCTTTAGCGCCATGAGACTCAAAAAACTCTTTGGCGAACCTTTCGATTTCCCAACTTGAGATTCCCGGCTTAATAATATCGCGCAAGCCAACATGCATTGCTGCTAGAATAGCGCCTGACTTGGCCATGCCTTTTATTTCACGTGCTGATTTGATGGTAATCAAACTTCTTGCCTGCTTTCCAATACGATTTTAACTCGCAATTAGTGTAGCATTAATTGGAAAAGAGCGCGAGTGCAGTCATTGTGATGAATGAATCGCCCAGAAGTTGTCACCCTATGCTATAATCAGGCGAATGAGCAAGAACAACAGCCTCGCCGTCATCGGAATTCGAGAGCTGTTTTTTTAGGAGGATGAAGAAAGAAAATGGCAAGCGCGAGAATTGTATATGCCAGCCTAACCGGTAACAATGAAGACATCGCCAGTATTGTTGAAGAGGCTTTTGAAAATTTGAATGTGGATGTCACCACAACAGAAGTTTCGCAAGCCCTGGCCAGCGATTTTGAAGATGTTGATATTTGTGTGACGGCAACTTACACCTATTCAGATGTTGGTGACGGCGAGTTACCGGATGAAGCGGTTGATTTTTATGAAGAACTTCAGGATCTCGACCTGACTGGTAAAGTGTATGGCTGCTGCGGCAGCGGTGATCGGTTCTATGACGACTTCGCGACGTCTGTCGATGATTTCGACAGAGCATTCGCCAAAACCGGAGCAACCAAAGGAGCCGAGAACGTTAAAATCGATCTTTCTCCTGAAGAAGACGATATCAAGCGTCTGGAAGCCTTCACCAAGCAGTTAGTCGAAAAATTCAAGGCTATGCAATAAAATAAAATGAACCCAAAAGGCTTGCGCAAGTTCTCGCGCGAGCCTTTTTTGCCACCGCAAGTAGACTGAATGAATTACGATTATTCTTTTGTTCGCGGCGCTTTCACCCGACGCTTCACAAAATCGTGGACTTTTCCCTTGCTGCGGTGAAGCCGCCCGATGAAGTACTCTGCCGTCAGCGCATTGACCACCGCACCCCACAGCAAGACCAGTGCCGAAAAATTCAGCCATAACATAATCGCAATAAACGTTCCGATAGTACCGTAAGACAGGTAACGGGTGCCAAAATAATGCATATATAACGAAAAGGCCTGGGCAATCAGAAGCCAGCCAATCACCGTGAACGCTGTGCCGGGCAGCACTGTCCATATTTTGATTTTGACATTCGGTAAAAAATAATCAAGAAACATAATGATGATGAATAATGCCGTAACGGTCACGGGCCAACGTAAGGTATTAAATGTTTTCAGCCAATCATCATTCAGCCGGAGCAATGGGATTAGCCATTCGAGAAATTGGCGGCCAAATGCAAAGACAATCAAAATCGAGCCCATCACAATAATCAGCGTGAACGTCATGAGCATCGACAACAGCCGTTGAATAATGAAGTTTTGCGTAGTTTCCACGCCATAAACCTGATTAAAGCCCATCTTCAGGCCATTCACGCCTAGACTGGCGGCCCACAATGTAGCGACAGCACCGATTCCCAACAATCCGCCACTACTTGTGTTCAGTAAATTAGCAATCACTGGATCGAGCCACTTCATCACATTCGATGGCACCGCTTGCGTCAAATAACTTGCTAAACTACGGTAAGTTAGCCCTAGGTACGGCAAAGAGTTGGCAACAAATAAGATCAAAGGGAAGAGTGATAATAACGCATAGTAGGCGATAGCCGCTGCACTTTGGCCGATATTGGATTCAGTCACGCGATTGATTGCCAAGCGGACAAAGACCCAAAACTTGGTCCGACGTGGCAACTTCATATCTGCTAATGCCATTTGGCCCGAACGTATCATGGCCTGTTGTTCCGTTGAAAGTAACGGTCGCTTTTGACGATTCTTCTTCCGCGCCATGCTTTGCCCTCCTTCCTAGCCAGCGATTAAGGTTCTCTTTAATTCTGCCAGACTCAATCTAATAAAAACAAGCAAAACTTATTTTGATTCATAAATCATTCGAATAATGGCGATTCTCGAAATGGTGTCTCGCCGTTTACGCCAGAAGATGTGAGTCAACTGCACGGAGAAAAGCGGCGTAATCGGCTTTAACCTGATTCAGATACCATTTGCTCCACCTCTGAACTGCGCTGTCGAAATGCTTATCCAGATAACCGGTGACGACTGCTGCTTGCGGCGTTTGGGCATGTGCCATCGCCAGAAGGTACGCCGTCATCTGAGTATAGTACTGAAATTCAGTGAAGTTGAGTTCCTCCAGATCCACCGACCCTTTCATATCCCGAAATTGGCGAACGTAATAACTTTTATCGCCAACGTTAAACCAGCCCAAAAAAGGATCGGATGCTTTTTGAAGAATCATTTGAGCGGCAATGATCCGCTGCCCTTGACTGACTTCCTGTTGTAACGTTATGCGTTCGGTATGCGGCAACAGTTCCTGCCGTGGTGGCAATGCTTCCTTGACCTGCAACACTAAATGACTGCCGCCTAATCCGCTGAGCAAAACCAGGTAACAATTCGTCCCGAAGCTGCCGATACCGACACTGTGATGAATGATATCCGTAATCCGGTACTGGCTTAACAAAACCAGAATATCCGAACGTGTGGTCTTGCGATACTGGGTAAATCCATCGTAAATCGCCTGATAGGTTGCCTGATCAAGCCGCACAGAACTCGGCGGATCGTCTTTAAACCGCATGTGGCCATCATCAGTTGTCAGCGTATATTTTTTAACGACAGAATCATTATTGCGTTTTGTCGCTTTTTTGACGAATTTCGCCAACAGCTGCGAGTCTTCTGCGCCGGGAATTTCCTGCATAAGGTGTTTGACCTCAGTGGATTGGTAGAAGCGATCCAAGGCCCCGAGCTTGAACAGGTCTCGCAAGGTTTTGCGATAAATGCTGGCATCAGTTTGAACGAGCTCATCCAACTTATCGGCCGAAAAGCCTTGCTGATCGCCAAGCAGGTAAACACTAGTTAGCAGCCGCTTGATATCAAACTCAAAACTATTAATCTGGGCTTCGTCAAAGTCATTGAGGTCGAAAAGTAGATTCCGTTCCGGTGAGGCGTAAAAGCCAAAGTTTTGTAAATGCGCATCGCCATCGATTAGTAGATTGATCCCGGATTTTTCACCTTGGCGCAAATCGTATGCCATCAGTTCGGCAGTACCGCGGAAAAAAGCCGCCTGCGAGGCACTCATTCGTTGATGACGCATTGGCAATAGCGATTCCGTCAAGTTCTGTTCCACACTATTAATAAACTGAACTGGATCACGATCAATTTTGCTAACGGCAGCGAGGCGCTCAATCGGGATGGTCTCCTGAATCTTTTTTCCGGTCTCCTTCAAATCATCAATCGTGTACTTAGCTGCAACCCGCTCACGTAATAAATTTTTAAGATCTGATGAACTTCCCATAGCTGACTCCTTCTTGGTTTTAGTGAGCGTGAACTGGCGCGGTTAGGAGCCGGAGTATAAGTGGCTTGGGGCGTGATGGTCCGTGCTTAGGCCATCGCGACCAAGGTCCTTATACTCCAGCTCCTGCGCCAGCGAACGCGTTAGGTGCTGTCCGTTTCATTGCGTTGGGCTAACGCTTTGTAAGTCAAAAGTAGCGCATTGCTGAACGATTTTCCAGTGTTGTGAGCGCATAGGCAATAAGAAAACCTGCTTGCATGCGGTCTTACAATGGCCAATTAGCAAGCAGGTTTTTATTCACATTAGTTTTATAGACAGCGTGACGTGCAGCAAAACGATGTTCCCCAGTTTATCGTTTAATATCCTTGTGCGATTTGAGCTTTTTCAAACCATGAGATTCGCGGATCGTCTGAAAACCGACCATTGACAATAAAGTCTTGCGTCACGGCGGTTAAAATGTCAACCATTTGATCGCGAGAGATATCGATGAAACCCGGTGCCATCAAATTAGCAATCCCTGTTGCGACAATCCACACCCCACAAATCGTGTTGCGCAGTTGCGCTTCGCTTAAGTTTTTGGCAGGTTCATAAGCATCAAAGACGCGCATGGCTGTACTCATCGCATATTCGCGCATCTCGTCAACGCCAAAATGATCTTCAACAAAAACCGCGCGGTAAAGCGGACGATTCTCTAGTGCAAAGTAAATGTACGCCAACCCCAAATCAACAACCGGATCATTTGTATAGTGCTTCGCCATCTTCAGCGCCAACAGTTCTTTAATTCGATCCATGACCGCTTGCTTTAATTCGGCCATATTCTTGAACTCCAAATAAATCGGCTGGGTCGAGCAGTTCATCTTCTTAGCAATATTCCGTGCTGTAAAGCTCTTAAAGCCTTGTTCCACAACCAAGTCGTACGCTGCATTGAGAATCTGATCATGCGTGATAGTTTTCTTTCGTGCCATTTTGTTCCCCTTACTTTCTTTAAAAAGTTATTTAAAGCTAACTTGCACACAACTAAATTTTAGACACTTTAGGCAACATCTCCACTCCAAAAGATATACCTTGCGCCATGCCGTTATTTTACCAGAGATGAAACCAGAAAGGAACCGAATTCATAAAGAAATCTCAGTTTTTCTTAATTTATTTTGACATTTTTTGATGCTAGCACGAGACGTCATATGCCACGCACAATTAAAAAACCAAATCAAAACATTTTTGCAACAATTGCGAAAATATCCTGGTTTAGTTTTTGGCTGATATGCCAGCCGACTCAGCTTTCGGCTTCTTCGGGCTGGATCGCCTTTAAGACATCTAAAAAGATTTGACCGTATTTATCGAGTTTGGCTTGACCGACCCCTTTGACAGCTAAAAGCTCGTCCATCGTTTGCGGCATCGCGCTGCCAATCACCTTTAGCGTTTTATCCGAGAAAATCATGTAAGGCGGCAAATGTTGCTGTTCTGCCAATTGACGTCGAGTGCTGCGCAATTCCTGGAAAACTGAGTCATCGACTTCCAATGTCTGCTTCGCTTTCTGCGCGGTTTTCTGAAAAACCGTTTTCTGACCGCGTAAAACTTCGGCTCCTTTGGCGGTAATCGCAAGTGTCGGATACTGGCCACCGCGAGTTTCGAGATACCCGCCAGCTGTCAGAAAATCGATAAACGTCGTGATATCACGCTGACGACGATTTTTCATCAAACCATAAGTAGATAGTTGATCCAAGTGAAACGACAAAACGCGCTGATTGTGCGCTCCGGAAAGCACTTGGGCAACAACGCCTTTGCCAAACCGTTCGTGCAGTCGTACAACGCACGACAATACTTTTTGCGCATCAATCGTCACATCAACCGATTCACGATCATCAAGACAGTTTGAGCAGCGGCCACACGGCTTGGTTCCCGTTTGCCCAAAATAATCCAAAATGAACTGTTGTAGGCACTGGTCAGTATTGGCATAATGTTCCATTGTTTTCAGTTTGTCATATTGCCGCTGTTGGTGCGCCTCGTCACCTTCAGATTGGTCAATGAAGAACCGTTGTACCTGTAAATCTTGCGGTTTGAACAGCAAAATGGCTTCACTCGGTAGGCCATCGCGCCCGGCTCTGCCAGCTTCTTGATAATATGACTCAAGGTCCTTGGGAATTTGCGCATGAATCACGAAACGAACATTACTTTTATCGATGCCCATGCCAAATGCATTCGTTGCTATCATGATCGGCTTGCGATCAAACAGAAAATCTTCCTGATTGGCTGCTCGCTGCTTTTCAGTCATACCAGCGTGATACTTTGCCACTGGTAACTTTTTGTGTTCTAAAAATGTATAAAGGCGATCCACTTCTTTGCGGGTGCTAGCGTAAATAATACCGGATTGATCAGCATTAAGCTTGAGATAATCCAGTAAATAACGATCTTCGTCTTGATCACGCACCACCTTAAAGCTGAGGTTATCGCGTTCAAATCCGGTATTGATGACCCCATCATCCGGAATCATTAGGCGTTGGCAAATATCCTCACTGACTCGCGGCGTGGCGGTTGCAGTCAAGGCAATCACAGGCGGATGTGCCGGTAACTGGGCAGCGACCTGAGCCAAATTCAGATAACTCGGCCGGAAATCATGCCCCCACTGCGAAATGCAATGGGCTTCGTCAATGGCAAAAAGCGCCACGTGCGTCTTAGCAAGTTGCTGCACAAACCAATCGTTATCAAATCGCTCCGGCGCCACATATAACAACTTAATCTGTCCCGATTTTGCCTGATCCAGTCGCTCGTTAATGGTCTGATAATCAAGGGTGCTGTTGATAAATGTCGCTGGAATATCATTGTCATTTAAAGCGTCAACCTGATCCTTCATCAAGGCAATCAAAGGCGACACCACCAATGTCAAGCCCGGCAGCAACATAGCTGGTACCTGATAGCACAGCGATTTACCACCACCGGTCGGCATCACGACTAAGGTGCTTTCGCCCGCCATCACGCGATCAATGGCCTGTTTTTGACCGATTCGAAAATGATCGTAACCGAATTTTTCTTTTAAAATCGTCGTTGGTTGCGTGCCAACCATCCTTTCCCTCCTAACCGGTTTTTCCCTGCCTCGATTATAGATTTTGTTAACGATAACAGATGCCCTTTTCTAAAGTATCAGCTTCTAAACGTTACGCCATCTACTTGCCGTATTTAAAGCAAATTGACCACAAACCAAATAACAAGACTAAAACCTAATACCATTAAATCCAACAACAATAAATTCAAATTCAATAAGGTCCACCACGCAAAACCCGCTGGCCAGAACGTGAGGAAGAGATAAAAAATGACAATGGTGACTAAAAAAGCAATCGGCGCACTTTGCCACATATTCTGTAGATCGCGGGGCGATAAAGCGATGCCCGGCGTCAAAATCAAGGTCACGACTAAAAAAATCGCCAGCCATTGCCAATTAATCGCCACCATACCGCGCATCATAACCCACTTTTCACTGAGACTCGATGAAGCCGCCAGCACCTGCCACACCTGATTCCCATCCGGAAAAAATGCCCACCGACCAAGGACCAACAAGACAAGACTGATGCCCCAAACCGGTGCACTGCTAGATAAAAACAACCCCAGTTGGGCAAGCGGATCATGCCGATCATAACGCAAACTGACATGCGCGGCACTGCCTTGCGAAGGATCGGCTCGCAACGAAAAATTCGTCACATGCAAGCCAAATAATCGTGCAATAGCAGCATGCAACAACTCGTGGACAAAAATGCCCGGCTTCATGTACCAGATTTGGGTGTTCGATCGGCCAGCATGATTCACCATGGCTTGAACCGTTGCGCCATTAACCGCGCTGATGAGCAGGATGCCGCCAATGAAGATCAACCAGCCGGGGACGTAAACATTCATGAAAGCTTGCATGGGAACATCCTCCTTTGGCGTGGGTGGAAGGTCGAAATATGTTTGGTTGCGCAAGGATGAGGGTAGCAGAGCTTAGACGCAATAGTCAAAGACAAGCCCATTTAAGAAAAAATTCCCCCGACACTGCCGCGAAAACGCGCTCACCGGCGCAGAAGCCTGCGTGTAAGGACCTCAGACCCAAATGGCTAAAGCCCAGCCATTTGGGTCTGAGGCCACTTACACTCCGGTTTCTAACCGCGCTCTAACAAAAAGCACAGCCGCTTGACTGTGCTTTTGACTGTGCCCTATCGGAATTGAACCGATGACCTGCCGCTTAGGAGGCGGCCGCTCTATCCTGCTGAGCTAAGGGCACCAGACAACGTCAATTATGCCAAAAGCCGCAACGCAATTCAAATGCATTCTGATATTAGCCCGCTAATAGTGGTCATTGGCCATCGCTTTTTGTTTAGCTGACTTGTTAAGCGGTCCGATACGACCGTTCAATTGAGTCGAGCATCCGGCCAACGTTGCGGCGGCGTTTGTGACCAACCAGAAGTTCCGTCACCATCTGTTTGAGTTGCGCAGCCCAGTTGATAGGCTGAACGGTTTCACTCACCTGAACGCGGCTGGCCGCGGCACTCAACGGCGTGATCAAATAACGGACTTTAAACCGTGAAAAGCGCGTCATGGTCAACATCGCAAATTCGCGATTGATCACATTTTGTGTGACTTTAACCTGTGCCCATTCACCATCAGGAAATTGCTTGCGGTAGGTAAAACCACCGAGTTTAGCCATATCAACCGGCTGATGACCTGCTGCGACAATATCGGCTTGAACCGGCGCCACGATTTTACTATATAAAAATGCTGCCGGTGTCTGTAATGTCTTTTCAATTTTCATGGGGATTACCTCTCTTGCTTGTGAGCGTGAGCCGGCGCGCTTAGGGGTCGGAATGTAAGTGGCCTTGGGCGGGATGGCCCGGTCTTAGGCCATTGCGACCAAAGTTCTTACATGCAGACCCTGCGCCGGGGAACGCGTTATGGTGAAGACGATGATGCTGATGCTTGCCACAGCCGCACGCTTTACTTTTGGGCATGGACTTGCTGGTAAAGATCAATAATCTCATCGGCAAGTCGACGAATAGTCATGGCACTCATAAGATGATCCTGACTGTGCACCATTAATAAAGTGACGTCAACTTTTTG
>NZ_MSSM01000003.1 GCF_004123795.1 Lacticaseibacillus chiayiensis
GAGTCAATTTAAGACTGAGGAGTTGGCGTTCAAACACCCACTATCTGAGATTGAACTTATCGCCATCATCAAGAAGTACATCAATTGGCATAATAAGGAAAGACGCCAATTAGCATTAAACGGCATGACCCCGGAAGAATATCGGAATCATGCCGTTCAAGAAAGTGCATAAGCCTTTAATTATTTGACTGTCTACTTGACGCGGAGCCGCGCCGATAAAGGAGATCTTTTTTACTTTAAGACGCGCCAACGCGAGACTGTCCTTATTTCAGAAGAGCTTCGAGAGTCTGCCAAAACAGTTTTGGCAGAGATGCATCAGTACTGGCAAAAAAGATATACCCCCAAAGTACGAATCACGGCAAAATGTAAAAGTTGCTCATTGGCTGACATTTGCCTGCCGGTTCTGAATAAGAAAAGATCGGCAGCCCGTTATATTGAGGAGAGGTTAAAAGACTAATGAAAACGATCCTAAACACCTTGTTTATTTCTGGAGATGATTCGTATATTTCTCTCGACGGCGGCAATGCGAGAGTGTCAGTTGAACATGTCGTAAAAGGCAAAGTGCCACTTGTCAATCTAGACGCTATTGTCGCATTTACTCGTTTGGGTGCCAGTCCTGCATTGCTAGCTGAATGCTTGCAAAGAAATATTCCTATAAGTTTTTTGACACCTTCAGGAAAGTTTCAAGGAACCGTTGTTGGTGCAGTGAATGGCAATGTTGTGCTTAGGAAGCAGCAGTATCGCATCTCTGATGATCAAAATGCTTCGATTCCGTTTGCCAGAAACTTTATCATAGGCAAGATTTTTAACCAAAGATGGATGTTCGAAAGATACTTGCGCGATCATAGCTTAGTTGTTGACGTAAATCAGCTTAAACAGCTCTCACAAGCGCTTCAAGAGGCTATTGAAAAGCTACGTGAAGTCGACAGTCTGGCCGAGGTACGAGGTATTGAAGGAAATGCAGCGGCAAATTATTTTGGAGCCTTTGACAGTTTTATCCTGAAAAAGAGTACGGTTTTTACATTTAACGAACGCTCAAGAAGACCACCTATGAATGCCACTAATGCTTTGTTGTCATTCGCCTATTCGCTATTGGCTAATGAATGCGCCTCGGCCTTAATCACCGCTGGTTTAGATCCATATGTAGGTTTTCTCCATCAAGATCGCCCAGGAAGGCAATCCTTGGCATTAGACTTGATGGAAGAACTAAGAGGCGTGTACGCAGATCGGTTTGTTTTAAAAATGATCAATAAACAGATCTTAACCAAAACCGATTTTTTATATCAAGAAAGCGGTGCAGTTTTTCTGAACGAAGAGGGAAGAAAGAAGTTTCTAAATCAGTGGGCAAAGAAAAAGACAGAGAAATTAACCCATCCCTTCATTAACGAGCCAGTCATTTGGGGGATGGTGCCAATGATTCAAGCAATCTTACTAGCTAGAACCATTCGCGGTGATTTAGATGCCTATCCGCCGTTTCTGTGGAAATGAGGTGCAGAATGTTAATTGTGGTTGCTTATGACATCTCAGTTAAAGATCAAAAAGGAGCCAAAAGGTTAGCTAGAGTTGCAAAGATATGCTCACGCTATGGGCAGCGCGTTCAGAACTCGGTCTTTGAATGCCTGATCGATCAACTAACCTTTGTCAAACTGAAAACAGAATTAACAAAAGTAATTGTCGAAAAGACTGACAGTTTGCGTTTCTACAACTTAGGGGATCACTACAAGAATAAGGTAACGCATATAGGGACGAAAGAAGTGCTCGATTTGACTGATGCGTTGATATTTTAACTTGCAATGGCGGTGGGCAATGCGCTACTTTGTTAATGAAGGGAATGCTCTTCATCGTGGATTGGTTACCGAAGCTAAACAGCAATCTGCGCGAATTGAAATGGTTGTTCTTTCTGGTAAGAAAGGGAGAGAGATCTCCTGACCGGGATTTTTAAAATATTCGGTTGTTCTTTTTGGTTATGCGTGGTATTCTATCTTTGTAGAAAGGAGGCGATACTTCAGCCAAACTCTTGCAAGCGCTATCAATAAATTGAAACATCAACATTGGTTTATGAATTTGGAGGTGATGAAATGTCAACACAGAATTTTACGTTTGAGGTTTGGGGTGAGAACGCTCTTTTTACCGACCCTCTAACGAAGAGCGGTGAAAAGATGACTTACCAGGTGCCGACGTATCAGGCGTTAGTCGGTATTGCTTCGTCAATTTATTGGAAACCAACATTTGTTTTCATAATTGATAAAGTGCGGATCATGAACGAAATTCGCATTGAATCAAAAGCTATGCGACCATTTGACAAGAACCTTTCTCTGAGTAAGAATACGCTCGCTTACTATGCTTATTTGCATAAAGTCCGCTATCAGGTCGAGTGCCATATAGAGTGGAATTTACAACGTCCGGAACTGGTCGATGATCGCAATATCAAAAAGCACGCCGCAATTTTTAACCGGGCTTTAAAGGCTGGTGGCCGTCGAGATATTTTCTTAGGAACTCGAGAATGCCAAGGCTATGTCAAGCCGGTCACTTTTGGTGAAGGGGCAGGACATTACGATGACACTGATCGTCAGTTCGGCGTCATGGTACACGGATACAACTATCCCGATGAAACAGGTGATCCAATGTTGTCGGTTCGCTTGTGGGCAGCGAAGATGGAGAAGGGGGTCATTCATTTCCCACGTCCCGAGGCATGCACAATGGTTCAACCAATCAGAAAGATCAAGCAGTATACATGGCAGCATCCTGATACGATACAGACGGCGGATGCTCTGTACGCAGAAATGTTTGGAGGTGGCAGTCGATGACAGTTTTTCAAGAGTTGGTAAAAGTTTATGATGCCAATGAAGCGGCTGCCGGAAAGTTTGATCCAGCTGCTGGGTACACGCTCTTGCCACTTGGACATGTTTCAGTCAAGGTTGAGATTGAAGTGGCAATTGATCAACAAGGGAATTTTTTGGCAGCACGAGCATTGCCAAAGGATGAGCAACTGACGGTCATTCCAGCAACCATTGATGCGGCTACTCGTGCGAGCAATCCCGAAGCGTTTCCATTGCATGATAAGGTCAAGTATTGTGCCGGTGACTTGCTTCAATATGCCAAGACGGCAAAGAATAAACGAGACTTTGAAACCGCCCATCAAAAATATCTAGATTTATTAACCATGTGGGCAAGTGATCCGCAAACACCATCTGAGATCGGCACGATCTTGAAATATATTCAAAAAAATCGCCTGGTCAGTGACCTAGCTGCATCGCTTTCAGATAAGAAACTCATCCAAAAGGTCGAAAAAGGTGAGCCTTTTGTGAGATTTAGGGTAGATAATCCTGGACAACAACCGCCTTGGCGCGACACTCATTTGTTTAAAGCATGGACTGAGTTCTACCTTGCAGAGCAAAAGGCCGAAAATGATGATTTAGGAATCGACTATATTACGGGCGATAAAGTACCTACCACCAAAAAGATTGAGAAAAACGTTAATGCCTTGGCCAGTAATGCAAAACTGATTTCTGCCAATGACAACGCTAATTTCTCATATCGTGGTATTTTCCTGAATGACGATTTTTATTCTGTAGGGTATGCTCAGTCGCAGAAGATGACCCATGCATTAAAATGGCTCATACAGAGACAAGGCATTCATCAGGATTCGCGCGTATTCCTTTTTTGGACTAACGATCGTAACAACGAAACCATCAGTGATGCTGTTTCGACAATATCGCGTGGCAGACCTCTCAGCCAGCGGCGACTGCGGTTAATTGAAAAAGAGAAGAAAAGTCTTGAAAAAGTTTCTGATACAGGTCAGGAAGTTGCCTATAACTATCGTCGACGGTTAAAGGGTATGTTGGGTGACATTGAGATTGGCGATAATCATCCTGTCAATGTTCTTTTTCTTGATGCTGCCACAACAGGCCGCATGAGCGTCACTTATTATGATTTATTACAGACCGATGTTTTGAAAGCTAACTTAGAGCGGTGGGGTAACCAAGCTGCGTTTATTCGCAATTTTGGCGGAGAACAGCGGATTGTCATTCCTAATTTTTCTCAAGTTCTTCGCGCTGCTTATAGCACTGGGCATACAGGCGAACGCTTCAACACTGTAGCAAAACGCGCTATGACCAGATTGATGGTTGCCGTGATTCATGGCCGATCTGTGCCATCGGAAACCTTCAATGCCATATACAGGCATGTGCGACACCCAAAAAGTTATGACCATTTCACTGATTGGTACCGCGATCTTATCTATTTTTCTGCAGTTCAAAATTATAATTCAAAAGGGGCGACGGGTATGAGTCTTGATAAGAACAATCACGACCGATCTTATGTATACGGTCGGCTGCTTTCGGTAGCTGATACGGTAGAACGTACGGCACTTTATCAGCTGAAAGCACAAGGAGCAAATCAATCAGATAGGGAAACAACCGCTTTGAGGTTCTTTACCAATTTTTCTGAACGTCCGGCTACAACATGGAAGCGAGTTTGGTTGGCAGTTGTACGATCTTATCTAAATCGGTTAAGTGGAGGTTCAAGGACTTTTTTCCTACATCAAGTTGATGAAATCACTAATTTGATGCCGCCGGAAGAATTCGAAAGTGACGAACCACTTTCCACAATGTTTCTTTCAGGATTTTCAGCACAAAACGAGGCAAATCACATGAAGACAGCCAAACAAGGAGGAGATACAAATGACAAGTAACCCTTTGGATCATAAAATTGATTTTTCTGTTGTGATTGGCGTTAAAAACGCAAATCCAAATGGTGATCCGCTTGATGCCAATCGGCCACGGGTTAACGCTGATGGATTAGGCGAGATCAGCGATGTAGCCATTAAGCGCAAGATCCGTAATCGTTGGCAGGACATGGGGCTCCCTACTCTGGTACAACAACAGGATCGCATTACCGATGGTGTCACCAACATTCGGGATCGGGTAAAAATGAGTCAGGCAGTCAATGATGTTTTGGCCGAAAAACCAGACAAGGAGCCAAATTGGCGGGAAAAGTTTATTCAAGCAGCGACACAAAGCTGGCTTGACGTCAGAGCATTCGGGCAAGTGATGCCATTCAAAAAGGGGTTGAATGATGGTTTAGATGGCGTTTCCATTCCTGTTCGAGGGCCTGTCACTATCCAAGCAGCCTATTCAATTCACTCAATTTCCGTAAAAGAAGAGCAGATCACTAAGTCGATTAATTTGGAGCCCGGGGATACAAAAGGTTCAGATACGATGGGTACGAAGGCTATGGTGCCGTTTGGGGTTTATAAGTTTAATGGCAGTATCAATGTTGAACAAGCTGAACGAACTGGCTTTACAGAAGATGATGCCGAAGCACTGAAAAAAGCGTTAGAGACTCTGTTCGTCAATGATGCTTCGGCTGCCCGCCCTGAAGGATCAATGGTCGTACTAAAAGTAGTTTGGTGGGAACATGACTCCAAGCTGGGTAAACTGCCCCCATACCAGGTTCATGAAGCAACACAAGTTTCATACGGAGAAGATGCGTCAAGCTTTGCCCAAGTATCAATTAAAGTGAACGACCCTCATGTAGATGGCCTGCATGTTCAGGAAATTCAAGGGTATTAGTACTATGACAAGGCCGACTTTTATTGCTCACTGCACTGACGACAATCGATTTCAATCAGTGCACGATCATCTTTGGGCAGTCAAAAATCTCTGTGAAACTTATGCTGAGTCACTTCATCTATTACATGTGGCAGGATTAGCAGGATGGTTACACGATGCTGGCAAATATGCCCAACCCTTTCAGGACTACATTAACAAATCGCACGATGGTGATCCTAATACCCATCCTGGGCAGGTCAATCATGCTTTTGCCGGTGCCAGACTTTTGGGAGCTTTTTTAAACCAAAATTTTGATGACGATGCGATTTATCTTAGCGAATTGATCGAAAATGTTGTCATGGCGCATCACAATGCAGGAGGACCCTATGACTATGTGACGCCAACCTCTGGCGAATCACCATTCTTACAGAGACAATCTCAAGAAATCAAAGACTGGACCGTCTCAGAGATTAAGCAACACTTTTTTGAGGATTTTTCGCAAGCCTCTTTCAAAGCCTATTTGGATGAAGCAATCCACGAGATCTCGCTGATTCCCCCAGAACAACAAGAAAGTCAGGAAAACTTTTATCTGCGGTATATCGCTAGCTGCTTAATTGATGCCGATCACCTGGAAACAGGTGATTTTATGGTTGGTAAAACACCGCAGCAGGAGTCCCTAAGTGCTCCATTAGACGCATTGTGCAGAATAAATGAGGAGAAAGCGGTTTTACAGGCAAAGCAGAATGCAACGGATACCACAAGCGGGCGGGAGATGATCAATCGGCTTCGAGGCGAAATGTCGCAATATTGTTTAGCAGCTGGTCAGGCTGATCAGGGCATTTATAGCTTAAGTGTTCCGACCGGTGGCGGGAAAACTTTAGCGGGTTTGCGATTCGCCCTTAATCAGTGTGTGACGCATCATTTGGATCGTATTATCATTGTTTCACCATATACGACAATTATCGAACAAAACACGCGTGCTATTCGTCAGCGGCTTGATATTGATCCGAGCGACCGATCAACAGTACTGGAATATCATTCTGCGATCGGTGACGACCAAGTTGAACAGGATGATCCTAAAAATGATCGATACTATTATGCACGAGACACTTGGGATGCCCCTATCATTATGACAACACAGGTAGCGTATTTAAATGCGTTATATGGCAAGGGTAGCAAAAACCTTAGGCACATGCATCGTATGGTCAATAGCGTGGTTATTTTTGATGAGATTCAAAGCATGCCTACCAAGACAGTTGAAATGAACAATGTCGCTATGAATTGGTTGGCACATGAAGGCAAGTCTACTTTGTTACTTTGTACAGCAACGCAGCCGTCACTGAGTCACGATGTTTTGCCAATCGGAATTGATGCGCCAAAGGAAATAATTCCCGACATTCCTAGTGTGGAAACAGCGTTCAAAAGAACCGAGCTAGTTGATCATACTGCGAAAGTGTGGGAACTAGATGATTTAATGAATGGCTTGAAGTCTGAACTGACACGTGTTTCAAGTGTTCTTGCGGTTATGAATACTAAAAAGGCGGCCCGTCAGGCTTTCCAGCAGTTTAATGAGTTAAATCTGGATGTGAAAGGGTACCACCTGTCAACTGCGATGTGTGCTGCCCACCGTAAAAAGGTTATTAAGGCAATTCGTGAAAACCTGAAGAACCAAGTGCCAGTTGTTGTGTTCTCGACACAGTTGATCGAAGCAGGTGTCGATCTTAGCTTTGGCTCAGTTTTTCGGTCATTGGCCGGCATTGACAGTGTCATTCAAGCTGCTGGTCGGTGTAATCGAAACCACGAGACCAAAATTGGCCGAGTGCACTTGATACGATTGGATTCGGAGATTGAAAACATCAGCCACGGTTTGAATGATATTTCTGCAGGTGCTCATATTACCAAGACGTTGTTAAATCTTTATCCCCATGCTGATCCACTTTCAGCGAAAATTGTGTCCCAATATTTTCAACGTTACTATCAAGATCGCGGTGATCAATTAAACTACCCTGAGACAATAGATCACCAGAGGCTGAGCCTTCTCTCATTGATTTATGGGCAAAATGCTGAATCCGATCCGTTGATAAACAAGCAGGGGGTTGATGCGTATGAGAAAAAGCATGGACATGATGTTTATGGCGATCTTTTACATGTCTCTGCTCCTCAGAGTGTAACGAAACTGTTTGATCCGATCAATTCGAATACGATTCCAATTCTTGTCCAATGGGGACAAGGAAAAGAGATCGTCGGGAAAATTTTGAGTGGTCAGACACCCCTAGAAGAACTTTACCGACTATTAAAACAGGCTCAACAGTACGTCGTTCAAGTATTTGGTGATCAGCGTACTAGCGAAAACTTGGTTAAAAACGGTGTTGCACGGTTCGATGAGCGTTCGGGATTATGGATAGCCAGAGAGAGTCAATATGACGAAGAATTTGGATTGGATACCACTGACAAAGCTATGAACTATTTTGTGTAATTGACGATCTTAAGTTGGGATTTAGATAACTTGATTTGTTGTCGAAGTCTCAAGGACAGTGTAGTCTGAAGTGAGCGATACTCGGTTGAACTGAAAACTGCTTTCTGGTGACAAGATGATTCTTAGCATCACTCTTTGTAATACCTTCCCTTGGTGCGAATGTGGGGTAAACATAAAAACCCAGGGAGATTCGCACCATTTTTATATCTTAAAGTACCGTGTTGACGTTTTATCTAGGCTTTTTGATGTGTATAGTTCAGCACCAGCCGCAAGATATTGTGATCTTTAGGCTTTTTGTGCAATATCTTGCGGTCGCAGTCCACGTGACTGCGTGAATTGAAATGTCAATATAGGTATATGCAAGCCCACTACCATCGTCGCAGTCCACGTGACTGCGTGAATTGAAATAGAAACAGGTGGATGCAGCACTGGCTGATGCAACAGGTCGCAGTCCACGTGACTGCGTGAATTGAAATACCGCAAACGCAAACAACAGATTCGTGAACAGAATGTCGCAGTCCACGTGACTGCGTGAATTGAAATTAAAGGCTTCACCAGATCACGAATCGAATAAAGCGTCGCAGTCCACGTGACTGCGTGAATTGAAATACATGAAACAAATACGAGCACCGGCCAAAACGTAGGTCGCAGTCCACGTGACTGCGTGAATTGAAATACAACATGAGGCAAAACCGATTCTGGCTCATTACGTCGCAGTCCACGTGACTGCGTGAATTGAAATATGGATGAGTTTAGGGATAGCGGATATGCCGTGGCGTCGCAGTCCACGTGACTGCGTGAATTGAAATACGGTTCTTGGCCATGCCTAACATCGGGCCAAAGGTCGCAGTCCACGTGACTGCGTGAATTGAAATTATGGCAACTGTATTGAGCATGGCAAACTTTAAGGGGTCGCAGTCCACGTGACTGCGTGAATTGAAATACGCTAACCTCACTCATATCCACATCAGACAGTTCCGTCGCAGTCCACGTGACTGCGTGAATTGAAATCAATCGCTGATGTCACGCATCAGGGCGAATATCTTCTGTCGCAGTCCACGTGACTGCGTGAATTGAAATTGTTGGCGCGGTCATTCCCAGCGAAATAAAAGCAACGTCGCAGTCCACGTGACTGCGTGAATTGAAATTTGTTGCCGTCGTAAAGCTGCGGATTCTGGATCGTGTCGCAGTCCACGTGACTGCGTGAATTGAAATAATAACTCTGATTGGCAGAACAGTATCGGCAATACGTCGCAGTCCAGGTGACTGCGTGAATTGAAATAGCCTTAAGATCAGCCCCATCTTGCTTGATCTCCGTTGCAGTCTACGTGACTGTGTGAATTGAAATTGCTTCCGCTGCTGCGTGACTAATCCCAAAAGCTGTCGCAGTCCAGGTGACTGCGTGAATTGAAGTATAACCCGTGGTCTCTGCCATTTATAATTAAAAGTCGCAGTCCAGGTGACTGCGTGAATTGAAATCCCTTGTGCTCTTAAGGTTGGTGAAGCACAATTTTTTTAGTCCACACGGCGACATGAATTACAACTCGCGACAGTCTGAACCAAAGCAACGTTGCAGTTAGGCGTTTTGATAACTACCTGCATCGCAGTCCGCACAATTGAGTGACTCGAGAATAACAACAACAATACTCAATAACTGTGGCTTTAACAAAATGGCCTCTTTCCAATAACCGGGAAAAGGCCATTTTATTATATTGAACATTGAATTACATCTCGTCCATGATTAATATCTGTAAATCAACAATTCCACAGGAAAATACGCTGTTTATTCACGCACTTTGACAGTTTGATGATCTTGGAAATATGCTTGGGTTATCTCTCTCCAGCGTGTTTCATGAAAGACGGCTGCCTGATAAGGGTTAAGACCATATGTGCCAAGGGAGAAGCCGTCGTTTGCCTCAACGACTAAAGTACGATTATCCGCGGTAACACTAATATCAATGGAACACGCGCTTGGAGCTTCTTTCCAAGTCGCCACGGCAGCATCGATTATTGTGGGATCATATTGAACATGATAGTCACCCTTATAGGGGCGAACATCTAACACATGATGATTTAAAATAAAGCAGCGCCATTCGCGTACAAATTGGACAGGTTCACTTATCCAAATGGGGTAGTCATAAGTAACATTGAGACCAATTAAATCTTTTCGAGTTCGAACAACTCTACCTTCAAATAATTTTGTGTCAGCTTTTGGTTTAATAAAAACATTCCAATTTGTTTTGCTTTCAAAAATTTGACTGATAGTTCCAGGCTCAATTTTCCGACCGTAAAATGTCTGTAATTGATTAGGGTAATCAATGGGGCGAACCTTAATGTTCATGAGGTTAAAGATATGCTGCATTTGAAAGACATAATCTACAATGATGTCTTGATAAGCAAGCTCGCCAATCTCATCCAAAGTACTGTACTGGACGATTTCTTCCCCACGAAGATAAAATCCTGTTAAGAGCGTAAATGGCGATACCGAAAAATCGGTGGGAGGCTCTACCTTGCGAACGTATACTGTCACTGTAATCTATCTCCTTGCTCAAGGCCAATTTTCTGAAACCACTGGTGATAAAACTTTTTTGTGTCATAATCTTGCAATCCAGAAACCTGGCCGTCGCCAATTTCCACAATGATTAAAGTGCCATCCGCTTTCCTAGCAAAATCAATCGTGAAAAAAGGAGACCGAATTCTTTGACCACTTTCGCGAATGAAGATCAGGTCACCATCACCTAAACTATTAAAGTTGTGGTGCCAATAATCAATCATTGCAAGTGGTTTCGAGTGCCAATAAAAAACGCGATATTCTTCGTAAATTGGTGTCTCGTTCTTGAGATGAACACCGGTTTGTACAAAAGGCACAAACTCTCGGATGACGATGCCACCGACCAAATTTTCAGCTTGGCGTTGAATGAAGTTATGGATGATTGCTAATGCCTGATAATGATTTTGAGGATTCGGAATGTAAAATGCCGAATACCATTCATGCTTTCTGCTTTTGACAAAATCCTTGACAGTGATAGGACCATTGAATTGATCCAACAGTTTAATCAGTTCATTGTCAGTTAGATCATTTGTCCATGCAGATTTTAGTGTATTTGCATGATGCGCCCAGTTAGGAAGAAGATGTGTCATTTGGTAGGCTTCTTTATTTGTGAGCAAGCTTGCATTGGCACTTTCAACTAAAGTTTGCAGTAGACCATAATTTTCGGGCGTAAGCATCCACCCGCGGTAAATGACGATCGTTGATGATGGAAACTTTTTATTTAATTTTAGTTTCCCTTCCCCAAGCAACAAATCAAGATCAAACACACGGACATGTGTGGAATCGCCAGCAACCTGGTATTCTTCTGCATAGTCTGGGTCAGGCTCTCTTGGCCTTAATGGATTACTCGTGAACATTAAAGTTAAATTTCTTGGATTCATGGGTAAAGTCCTCGTCGTTTGGTTGTCAAAACGATCTGCTGTAGACAGTTTTTTTCTGGATGGACTATTGGTTCACCTAATGATAGCTAAAACGATGTCTATCGGCAAAACTATTTGTCATCAATTGTGATGACAGCAACCCTAAGCCAACCACTTATTCCGCTTCGCCATCTCCACCGCCTCAATCCGATTATGTACTCCGAGCTTACTAAAAATGGCCGAGAGATAGTTACGAACGGTACCTTCAGATAGAAACAAGGACGCAGCGATTTGTTTAGATGACAACCCGCTAGCAACCTCCGCCAAAACTGCCAGTTCGCGATCGGTGAGGGGATTGCTTTCGGCCGTGACCATGTTTGTCACCAGCTCTGGCGCGTAAATCGTCTGGCCGGTCATTACTTTGCGGATGACGGCGATCAAATCGTCACTTGGGCTATCTTTTAAAAGATAACCATTCACTTTAGCCGCAACGGCGCGCTCAAAATAGGCCTTTTGCGCAAAGGTGGTTAAAATAATGACTTTCGTTGGCAGGTCACTCTCATGAATTTTGTCGGCGACATCAAGTCCGGTCAGTTTGGGCATTTCGATGTCTAAAATGGCAACGTCAGGTTTGAGCCGCTGGATATCTTGCCATGCCGTTGCACCGTCTCCAGCACTTCCAAGCACGTGCAGATCATCCTCTAAGTCCAATAACTGGGTGAGTGCCGAGTTTAACATGCTTTGATCTTCCGCAAGATATAACGTAATCATGAGACTTGTTGCTCCTTTGGTAGTGTCAGTGTGACAAGGGTACCTTGTCGAGTGTGGGTGATTGTAAAGGTACCGTTCACTTCATTCATTCTTTGCTGCATGCCGCTGATACCATTTGATCCAGCACGAGCATAATTATTTTTAGATCGGCCGTCATCTTGAATGTTGACGATATAGGCGCTTGGCGTTTGTTCGAAGGTAATCTCAACTTGATGGGCATGCGCATGGCGTATCACATTCGTAATGGCTTCGGAAATGACCGGACTTAGATGAATCTGCACCTTGGTTGGCCATTCTGTGGCGTCATTTTCGCCGTCTGTCAGCAAAACCACATTGGCTTCCGCAAGATTTTTTCCTTGCGTTAACATCATCTCACTTAGCGACTGTTGGTGCAGGTCATTGACGATAGAACGAACCAGCTGCAAATCATGACGACTGGTTTGGGCAATGTCGTCCAGTTCCGGTCCGACGCGCTCAGGTGCCTTGTCCAGCAGCTTTTTGGCGAGCTCAGCCTTAAGGGTCATCATCGAAAAGCTCTGGCCGAGGGTGTCGTGCAAGTCGCGGGCAATCCGTTCGCGCTCACCACGACGAACGATGGCCTGCAAACGCCGATTTGTTTGCCGAAGTTGGCGTTGGCGGATAATGGATCGTGAGGCGGTATAGGCAAAGATTGGGGAGACAAGCGGGAAAACAAGATTGAGCAGGTTACCATTTGAGATATTTAAAGTACCCGGATGAACCAGATTAGCGCGCCATAGACCCACGAGAATAATGAGATAGAAGGCTGTGGCGAACCAATGAAAATATTTTCGTGGGTACCTCGCTAAGATAAAAGATACTTGCCAACCGGGATAAATGATCATGTAATCATTGAAGGCGAAGATGGCAAATAAACCGGTGATCGCCAGCTCCAGCGGAATGGTGACAGGTAGCCACCGGTCGATCTCGTTGACCAAAATGTAGACGACCAGAAATACCACGCCCAAGCCGAGCCAAATCCAGTCAGTGACCGATTTTGTCGGAACATATTGAGCCATGATATACGGCAAATAGACCAGCCAAATATAGCTGGTCCATTCAAGATTTATTAACCATGACCGAAGATTATGCTTCACCCAAAGCCACGCCCTTCCGTTGTTCATGTTTTGTCATGACAACCACCAGCAAACTGCCGAGTACAAACCAAACGGCAATCCCAACTAGATTTGATAAGTCTACTGTAGCACGTGAGGTCACCTGATTTAAGAGATTATTCACGAAGTAAGTCGGTGTCTCTTTGCCGATGGTTTGCAACCACTTCGGCAGCAGGCTGATCGGCCACCATAAGCCGCTGATAATGGCCATGGGGAAAGTGAGTAAGTTACTGGCCAGGCTGAGCATTTCTTCGCGCCGAATATGGGACAACGCAATACCGATCATCAGGATAGGCAATTGACCGACCAAAATAATGCCAAGGAAGCCTAACCACTGACCAGCATCAAGACTGACATTGTTAACGCCAATCGCAATGCCGCCTAAGACAATCACCGAAAGCAGGCTCATCATCAGCATCCAGAAAGTGATTGAGACGTAATAGGGAACCACACCTTTTGGCGATAATCTTAAAAATGTCGTGAATCCTTTGTCGCGATCGCGTTTCAAGATGGACGCAATGCTGAAGAGTGCTTCGAGGAGAATGCTAAAGACAATCATTTGATCCATATAACTAATATTAAATTGTTTGATTGCCACAGCAGAGCCACTGATCATGGCTTTGGTATAAAGCAGATAGAATCCTGCTGGCATCAAGAGCGAAAGGAAAATAAACGAAAAGTTGCGGAGCACCAGGCGCTTGCCGTCAAAGGCCACTTGAGCTAAGAATGTTTTCATGATTGTGGAACCTCCTGTTTCGTTAACTGTAGGAAAATGTCTTCAAGTGATTCGCGATTCAAGCTGATTTGATGTAGTCGATCAAGCATTGGTACGAGCGCTTTAAGCGTCTGATCACCGTTACGGCTATGAATAACCAGTTTGTCCCCCATACTATGGACCTGGTCAACGTCAGCAAGTCCGCTAAAAATGGCTGGTTGCAGATCGGTTTCACAAGTAATTGTGGCGCCCAGATGTTGTTTTTGAAGCTGTTGTAAGGTGCCATCGAACGTAAAGCGGCCATTTTGCAAGATCAATAAGCGATCGGCAATTTGCTGAATTTCTTCAAGGTAGTGACTAGTAATGACGATGGTCTTGCCTTGTTGCCGCAGTTGTTCAACTTGATCCCAAAAGGCTTTTCGAGCATTCGCGTCCATGCCGACAGTCGGTTCGTCTAGGAACAGCAGATCAGGTTGGCCGATTAACGCAACAGCAAAGGTGACACGGCGCAGTTGGCCGCCGGAGAGATTGCCGAGACGCTGGGTCTTGAGTTGCGTTAGGTTCAGATCGGCAAGCAAGCTGTCTGGGTCAAGCGCATGCTCAGTCTGTTCAGCGGCAAGTTTTAACATATCGCCAACAGTAATGCCGGGGATGATCATGTCGCCTTGAAGCATCGAGCCAATTCGGGCCTTGCTAGTGGGGTTACCGGGCTTTTTGTCAAAAACGCTGACGGCACCTTCTCCTGATAAAAGCCCTAGCAAGATGTTCAGTAGCGTTGTTTTACCAGCACCGTTGACGCCGATCAACCCGATGATTTCACCGCTGTGTACGGTTAAGTTAATGTCTTTTAAAACCTGTTTCTTGTCATAGTTAAATTTTAGATGTTCTGTTTGAATGATTGTGGTCATGTCGTCCACCTCCACAACTGATACTACGTGACTATGGGATTGGGTAGTAGTCGTGAATGTCATGAAAGTGGTGTGACAAATGTCATGTTTTGCGAAAAGTCTGACAGCCTGCTGGATGTGGGCGCTATTGTGCGAGGCATTCTTCTTGTATAATGGAAGGCATCAGACAGTGGTATGTACATAGAAAGGAACCATCTTATGGCAGCAGCCTTATCAGCACCTTTGCGGCAGTTATTATTGGCAACTCAATTAGGTTTGAGCGTGCATCATCCGCTTGCCGGGTGGTTCGTGTTGACGATTCTTTACCGCGATGCCGGCAGTAGCAGTGAACCCGTTACGTTAAGTTACCTGGCACGAAAATATAACAACGATTATCTGGACACAAGCGGCGGCGAAACGCCGATTGCCGATGATGTTTTGAAGAAAGTGCTCGATGTGCTGGTCACGCAAGCCGGTTTGGTCGAGATGAATCCGCGAAAAGTGCGTGCTCGTATGCACAATGGCAGCTACCATATTGTTCAATCCTATGTTTATCGGATTACCAGCAGTGGCATTGAATATTTGAAAATGATGCAAAAAGTCATCGACGCTGAAACAACGATTACCGCTAACACAAATCGGATTCAGGAATATGTTGATTTGGTTGCGAAACTGAGTGTACCGGTACGTTCAGGCGCTGACACGCAGCTTTACAATGATTTTCAAAACATGCTGAATGCTTATGACGATGTGATGAAAGGCATTCATAAACTTGAGGATGACCTTGATGAACTAGCCAATGATATCGCCTTCAATCACGGTAGTCAGGCGGCCAGCCACCTGCAGCAGATGTTGCGCCACAAAGCCATTCCCGCTTATCAGCAGATGCTGAATCAGGCGTCACGGATTCAAGGCTTAGCAAATGACGCGACTTTTGCCGATCAAATTGCCCATTCCCAACAAGGCAGTGATGATCTTGATGCTGCTCGGGCGGTTGGCCGTCAAGAAGCGTTAGTGATGCGGCTGCAACGGACCAAACAATGGGCGCAGGCACAGATGACCAGATTAGCGCTCAGCATGAGTCCGACTGCCACGGCGATTGACAGTAGTCTGGATTCAATTTATTTAGTGTTTAATACGTTACTGGGCATTGTTCACTTGTTGAGTCAGGAGTTTGAACATGCCAAGCGCCAAACCATTGACATCAAGGCGCTGTCCAAAAAGTTAGACGGCTTGCTGGCGCACTATCAACAGCTTCACATTCCGGCGCAGGTGCCACGGCACTTACCGGCAGATCGCGAGGTAGAAGACCCCGGCGATTTGCTTGATGCTTCAACAATGGGGCCGGTCAGCTACTTGGCGAATCCGACCCGTAAGCAGCCAGCCAGCGAAACCGATAATCCGGATGTCACCGATGATGCACCTACCGAACAGGCACAGATGGCCGGGCTACGCGAATTTCGCCAAACGCTGATGGTAGATGATCGTCACGGTCGGGTAGATCACGATTTGACGTTGCAGACCGTCACGGCGCGAGATGAGATTATCAAGTTATTTGCAGCAACATATCACGAGGATCTGACTGGTTTTGCTCCGTTCGGTCGTCTCGCCAAAACGGTGAATGCTTTGCCAGACACGCCGCCATTACAATTGCAGGTGGCCGGAGAAGATTATGCGGTCGTGTTGCCGTGCGGTTTTAAGTTTACGTTTGCTTGAGGAGAACACTTATGGCCAGAATTACCAAGTTAGACCAACTTGTCATCAATGAACTGCTGGATCATGGCGTGTTCACAACGACGCCTTTACCCGCTGCGACCCAAATCAGTCGCGCTGCCATTAGTGAACTCAAAAAGCCGTCCGTGCAGCAACGACTCAGTTACTATTTTAAAAATATGTTCGGGGCAACGCCGGAGAATTTTCAAGAGAATCTTTTCTTCATGATTGGTAAGGAAGAACTTTCGCCAGAAGTCGTGCATGTGCTTTTGGCAACCGTGAAAACGATCATCAATGAGCCGGAATTACAGAGCAATTTGGAGGACCGCGCCATTCCTACGCAAAAAATCGTCCGTCAGGTGCACAGCGAAGTGACCGAGCTTGACGAACGCGAATTACTGCGCTGCATTGATTCACTATTTGTGAAACGTTTTGGGCTGTTCACTCCGGACAGACTTGAGGAAGGGGCAGAAAATGTTCCTGCCGAAATCGATGATTACTGGGAGATCCATCCCAACTTTAACGAATTTGCCCAAAACTTAGTCGATTTTTTGACCAATGACCAAACGCAGCCGGCTTTGAGCGAGGTTCAAAAGGTCAATCGGGTGTTGTTGACGGAACAATTCATGAGTCCCAAAACCACGCAGCAACTTTGGCCTGTCCTCGTGGCCCATAAAGAAGCCATTGCCGAGCAGTGGACTCAAGGTGGCCGGTTCGTTTTGGAAGTCGGGGATCAGTATGCGTTATTGTTGGATCAACAGCGGCAGCCCAGCGTTGCCAAGCCTTACCTTGCTGCGTTAGTGGTTGCCCATCAACTGGGGGCAGGTGTGGCAGCCGATGACTTGACTGGCTTAATCAAAACCGTGACTGCCGAGCTGTTCCCGGGCTTCACGATTCAGCCAAGTCAGGTAAAGGCTGCCTTACTTGAAAATGACTTAATGCGTGCTCAGGATGATTACTGGGTGCCAACGCCGATTGTGGCGCGGTTTGCGGTGACGCAGGATGAAGAAAGCAAAGAAGGAGCTAAATCTTGACGCAACAATTAGTGCCAGTCAGTTATCATTTGCGTAATTTTAATAAGTACGCCAAGTTGGACATGCAAGCGGCTGAAAATGGCAATCTGACCTTGATCGGCGAAAATGCGGTCGGCAAAACGACGCTTGCCAACTGTTTCTTTCCAATGCTGATTGATGGTGCCATTACGACGCCATCGTTTAACCCAGCTAAGAACACAGAGAAAGTTTCGCAAAGTGCAAGTGTCCGCAATAGCAGTCGGGATACACGAACTTTTGAATCGATGCTGCTTGGTTGGGGCCCGGGCGCCATGAAGGTCCGAACCGGCTATAGTTACGTTTTGATGCGCTCGGATCAGCGTCAGGTCATCTTAGGTCTTGGTGCGACGCGGGTGCAAGATGATCCGCGCAAGCCGACCTGGTGGTTTATTGTTATCGCGCCGAACCCGGCTGATGCGTTAGAGCTTCACACAACGGATGCTGAAGGGAAAAGTCTGGACAAAAATCAGTTTAAAGCTGCGAATGCGGGACTGGGTGACCAATTGCATGTGTTTGATCGGCCGGAAGATTACCGAGAATTTGCGGCAACGCGAATTTATGGCTTCAGTGATGGTAAAGTGTTAGGCCGCCTAGCGAATGCCTATCGCTTGTTAGCCTCGCCGACATTGACTTCCGGCAATGAAAAGTTCGCACCGATTCTTGCGGCATTAAAAGACGCCCAGGAAGGTATCGATGATATGGTGATTCGCCGAGTCGCTGACAGTCAGCATCAGGTGAATACGTATCGCGGACTATTAAAACGAATCAGTGAAGGCCAGCGACGATTGAAGCAAATGAAGTCGCGGATCTTTTGGCATAACCTGAATCATCTTCAAGAGATTTTATTGGCGCCATATAGTCAGCGGTTTGCCCGCAATGCCGCCAATCAGGAAAAATTGACCCATACGCAGCAGGAAGTACAGGCTTATTCCGCACAATTGGCTGATTTAAAGCAAGCAGTAACGGAAATAACGGAGCAGGTTGAGCAGTTGCGCAATGAAAAAGCCGAGCAGGATCAGCTGATTAAGCGGCGGGCACAATATGAGCAACAGATTAAAACTAGCCAAGCTGAATTAGATCGTTATCGCGAGACACAGCAAAAAGTCGCAACATTACAGCAGCAGCTCGCAACCTTGGCCATCAAACATGACCGGATTAAACAACAGCTAGCCGGTCATAAGCAGACCAATCTTTCCCCGATCAGAGTCAAATTACTCGCCCTGACCAGCACCTTGAACAACTTTTCCCAGGTGATGCAGGCTGATGACTGGCGGGATATTGAAGCGGGGCTTGGACATTACATTCATCAAGTCTCATCGGCGAAGGTTCAGTATGATGGGCTGGAAGAGACGATCAATCGTCTTAGCACAGATGTGGGTATTACCAAGCAGATGCAAGCCAAAATGGGAACTGCGATTGATACGCGAGTGCAGGGTTTTGGTAGCGGCCGGGTTCATGATGGTTTGCAGGAAGACAACCGGACCATTCATGAAGCAGGCGCGGCGCAAATGAACACGCAATATCAGCCTTTGCGTGACCAACAGTCAACAATCCTGAAAAAGCAGCCGGATTTGGCTGTGATTTTGAAAGATCCAACGACTCTGTCCCAGTTGAAGGATCTGCGCAAACAGCTCAAACCGCTGGTGCAGACTTTACTTCGCATACAATCTCTGTTAACCGCTAATGAAAGCGAGCAAAAAGCGCAGCAGAGCAACCTTGATACTTGGTTAGACTTCTTTGATCCCGACTTTGACGAGGACGAGTTGGCGCAAACCATCGCGCGGCTGAAGGCCGAAAAAGCGGCATTGAAAATTGATTCGGAATTACCGAAACGTTTGGCCGCGGCAGCTACCAAGCAAAGAAAGTTAACCCAACAGTTGCAAAGCGTGGAAACCGAAATCGCCACCAGACAAGGGGTCATCAATACTTTGACTGGTACGATTAAAGCAGACACGGCGCAATTAGCCAAAGAGGCGGCAGATGCTGCAGGAAAGCTTAAAACGTTGAGGCCGTATTTTCCAGAGGACGTTCACCTTACCGATATTGATGGGTTGTTGGCCTTTTCCACGAGCAATCGCGCTAAAATTCGCAGCAGCAATTATGCCGATATCAGTGATCAAATTGGTCGCCTGATTCATCGCCATGACGGTCACGGAGAGGATCAAAATGCACTCGATGTGTTGTTTGCCGATCGCGGCTTTCCTGCTGAAGCCAGTGCAATGCGCCAACAACGTTCGGTCGCAGACAATGGCTTGACCGTGGTGGCGTTTGACGTTAACAAAGCATTGAAACTTTTAGATGATGATCATGCCGCGGTGGAGAAAGCTTTAGCTGAAGAACAAAGCGGCAATGACATGGCTTATACGACCTTTGTCCAGGCGGCAACGGCAGCGATCAGTGCGCAGTACAACGTCATCACGACTTACAACCAGATTCTTGCGGCTGGGGCCGGTAATCAACACATCAAACTGAGAGTCCGCTTGACGCCAATCAAAGGGATCGCCCCTGAAGCCATCGAAGAAGCCTGTGATCCGCAGCGCCAACAGCGGCCACATCTTGAAGCGTTGGTGAAACAGCGTCTCGATCAACTTGCCAACAACACCGAAGTCTCAAACGACGATGACGCGTTCTTTGCTGCTGCGCGGGAGTTGCTCGATACGCGCGAATGGTCCGATTTTGAGGTACTGATTCGGCGTCGTCAAAGTGGCGAAAACGATTTTGAAGTCGTGGATGATAAATTTGTTCAGTCTGGCGGTTCGGGCGCGGAAAAGGCGCAGGCGATGGTGTTACCACTCTTGCTGGTGCCGAAAATGGTTTTGCAACGGTCGAATCGTGCCGATGCACCGCATTTGGTCATGTTTGACGAGTTTGCCGATAAACTCGATCCGGAAACGGCTAAATCTTTTGCCAAGACGATTGTTAATTTTGGCTTCAGCTTTATTGCTACGATGCCAAGCGGGGCGCAAAACAAGCTTTTGGCAGACGGCGTCGACAACATTGTGTGGGACGTCATGGCCTCACCGCAGCAAGGCGACGGCCGCTTTCATTTAAATCGCGTTCAGCAGAACTTTATTTGGAAAAAGGATGCCGATAATGATTGAGTCATGGATTAGTTAGGTGAGAGGGGGATAGCAAGGATGAGTCGTTACAGCGATGCTTTTGAGAGTCAGACAGGCCAAGTGGCACCAGAAAAAGCTGCACAACTAGATCGATTGTTTGATCAAATTGCGCGCGGGAAAGCCTTGCCGCCTCGCGGACAACAGGCAGTCGCGCTGGGATTAACCGCTCATACGTTGAACGATCCGCACGAAGATCCGCCGCTTTTTGCTTATTATCGCTGGGTCATGACCCATTGCTTTCAGTCTGGCCAAGTCAATGAACTGACGGCACGCCTCATCGGAATGGCGTTTACCTCGGCCAATATTTTTGCGACCGACCTGCCTCAGCCGCTGACATTGAATCCCTGGCAGCTCAAACCTATGCTCGACTTTCCGTTGAAAAACACGCAGGCGGTAGTGATTGAAAACAATGGCGTCTTCGCGTTGCTGCATCAAGAGCATCCGGATTGGCCATTAATTTTGCAATCCGGCAATGACTTCAATGATGTTTATGTTCAGCTTATCCAGCATCTGGAAGAACGCGGCATGTGTTATGCGTATTTAGGCGATCTCGACAGCAAAGGCGTTCAAATGGCCGATCAATTCGCGCGATTGTTAAAACAGACCGCTGCAAAAGACGTGGCGGCTTTGCAGACACCTAAAGATGTTCGCATCTGGCTGGCCGATATGGGGAAAAAAGATCCACATCGTACTAGGAAACTAAAGGTCGTGACGCCTGTCTATCAGGCCGAGATGACAACGATCACGCTTTTTGGAAAGTTTGTTGAGCAGGAACAGCTGATGGGGATTTATGAAATGCGGATTGGGGAGTGGCTGAAGACTAAGAATTAAACTTTTCTCCCAGAGTCAATAATCATTGCAAGTAATCGGTTCAGGTAATATAGGAGGTGACACAGTGTCACTTTATATATTGGCTGAACCGATTTTTTTGCTTTCAGGGTTAACAGAAATGACGCTTTTAGCAAAATCTATTATTAACACACTAGCTGACAAACAATGGTCAGTTGAAACTGGGGAGGCGCCAATGACTAGGAAAAAGCTTAAAAAGTTGGGTTCTGATGAACGTTTCACATTTCAGGCAAATTATGCCGGCATTGGGATGAAGCGGACGATGCGCGGGAAAATCAATACGCGCTTTTTGCCAACTATCTTGTTTGAACACGTTATGCTTGGCGATCAAGAGGTGACAGATCATCTTTGGCTTAACTATACGAAGCAGTTTGCCGAATTGGGACTTTTGACCAAAGGCGAGATTATTCAATTCAATGCGCGTGTGCATCGGTATAAAAAAGGCTATGCGGAAGCAAAGGTCACAGATTACGGTTTACAACGGCCAACCAAAGTATCCATTATCAAGAGCATGACAGAAGACCGTGCCAAATTACCGCCGTTACCTGATGAGAAGAATGCCTTGATCGGGCTTATTATGAAAACCAATAAGGACACTTACCTCAAAAGCGGTCGCGGATTTGACCAGTGGTATGTCGATCAATATGAAGCGTGGTTGCAGACGGAAAGCAACTTGACCAAGTACTGATCTTTTGCCGAAAATCAGTCAAAGTACGAATCCTTAAAAGAAAAGCAGCCGCAATTTTGGTAATATGGTATTTATTGAGTCAGCAACAAGCCAAGTAGAAATTGTGAGGAACGTTAAATTGATTGAAGAACAAACTGTCCAGTTAATGCAACAGGGTTTAACCGACATCACCCATCATCAGATCAGCGCCGTTTTGAATCTGATGCAAGAAGGCAATACGGTGCCGTTTATTGCCCGTTATCGAAAGGAAATGACCGGCAGCCTCGACGAAGTGCAAATTCAGGCGATTGAGGAAGCGTACAAGCATGTGACGGCCTTGCAGGATCGCAAAGAGGCGGTGATCAAAAGCATTGCCGAGCAGGGAATACTGACGCCTGAACTGGAGCGGCAGATTCATGCCAGCACGAAGCTTCAAGATGTCGAGGACATTTACTTACCTTACAAGCAGAAGCGGCAAACCAAAGCAACCATTGCCAAGGAGCGCGGACTTGAACCGTTTGCGCGCTGGCTGCTGTCGTTTCCCAGTGGCAGTTTGAATGACGAAGCGCAGAAATACGTAGACGCGGACAAAGAGCTTGCATCAGTGCAGGATGTTTTGGACGGAGCACATGAAATTCTGGCAGAAACGTTCAGCGAGATCGCCGCCGTTCGTAACTGGGTGCGCAATTTTACGATGCGCACCGGAACCATTCGCACTACAGTTAAAACCAAGGGTAAGGACTTGGATGAAAAGGGTGTTTACCAGCAGTTTTATGATTTTGAAGAAACCATCAAAAAAATGACCCCAACCCGAACGCTGGCCATTAACCGCGGCGAAAAAGAAAAGATTCTGACGGTCAAGGTACAGGTCGATCCGGCTTCGGTTATGCAATATTTTCACTTTAAAATCATCGACAATCGTCCTGACAGCGAAGCAACGGCATTCATTGAAGACGCCTATCAGGATGCTTATAAGCGGTTTGTCGGCCCGGCTATTGAGCGGGAAGTGCGCGGCACGTTAACGGTTGATGCTGAAGAAAAGTCGATTAAAGTCTTCGGCCAGAACCTGTACAACTTGCTGATGCAGGCGCCGATCAAGGGCAAGGTTGTCCTCGGCTTTGATCCTGCCTACCGCACCGGTTGTAAGTTGGCGGTGGTAGATGAGAACGGTAAATTTCTTGATAAAGCAGTCATTTATCCGCACAAACCGGCGCCGGAAAAGAAACGCGAGGCGGCCGCACCTGAGCTGATTGCTTTACTCGAAAAGTACCAGGTAACCATGATCGCCATTGGTAATGGAACGGCGAGCCGCGAATCAGAACAGTTTGTTTCAGAAACGCTCAAGCAGATTAAACGCGATATTTACTATGTGATCGTGAATGAAGCCGGTGCGTCGGTTTATTCTGCCAGTCAGGAAGCGCGTGATGAATTTCCTGATTTGCAGGTTGAACAGCGTAGCGCGATCAGTATTGCACGCCGGCTTCAGGATCCGCTTGCCGAACTGGTGAAAATTGATCCGGAGTCAATCGGTGTTGGCCAGTATCAACATGATTTACCGAGTAAAGAGCTGGCCAATGAAGTAGATGCGGTCGTTGAACGCGCAGTTAACCGAGTTGGTGTGAACCTGAATACCGCAAGTTACCAGCTGTTGACGCGTATTTCCGGTTTATCAAAAACAATCGCGCTCAATATTGTGCACTATCGGGATGAAAACGGTCGTTATAATAGTCGCACTGAGCTGAAGAATGTGCCGCGCCTAGGGCCAAAATCCTTTGAACAGTCAGTCGGTTTCCTGCGTATCATCGGCGGCAAGCAGCCACTGGACAACACCGACATTCACCCGGAAAGTTACCCGGTCGCCAAAAAGATCTTGGCAGCGGCAGGTCTATCTGAAGCAGACCTTGGCGATCAACAAGCGGTCGCCAAAGTCAGCAACGTTGACCTAGCACCATTCGTTAATGAAGGCGTTGGTGCCGAAACGCTCGAAGATATTGTCGCCAGCTTGCAAAATCCGGGTCGAGATTTGCGCGACAACATGGCGGTACCGCTTTTGCGCAAGGATGTTTTAACCATGGCGGATCTGAAGCCGGGGATGAAGCTGGAGGGAACCGTGCGTAATGTTGTTGATTTTGGCGCCTTTGTCGACATTGGCGTGAAACACGACGGCTTAGTCCATGTCTCCAAAATGGCCCACAGGTTCGTTCGCGATCCGAAAACTGTTGTGGCGATTGGTGATATTGTTGAGGTCTGGATTGAATCGGTGGATCTGGCTCGGGAACGGATCCAGTTGACGATGGTTGGACCTGAAAGTAGTAAGTAAGCATTAGCCAAACTTAATTTCTTTAAAATGACCAAGTTGATTTAACCGGATTGTCGTCCTTCAGCAAGGGACGATGATCCGGTTTTTGTGTAAATAGAAATCGCGTCTCATTAAAAACCTAGTTGAAAATAATTATATAAAGATTAAAATACAAGAATATATAAAAAGCAAGGAGCTGATAAAATGCGACCAATTATCGCACTTACAGGTGATTCAATGGTCGCGCCTTCGCCTGTCATTAATTTAAATTACGCAGACATGGCGCCCAATATGATCAAAAACGCCATTGTGAAAGTTGGCGGTGCGCCTTTGATTCTGCCTTATCCGGAAGATGATGCTGTTGCCGAAACGTTAGCGCAACAGTATGTGGCCGTTTTCGACGGATTGGTATTGCCAGGCGGACCGGATGTTGACCCGACGTTTTATCATGAAGAACCCATTCAAGCCATGGGGCGGGCGACTTATCAAAAAGATCGGTTTGAAATTGCCTTAATCAAGGCGACATTGAAAGCAAGGAAACCGATTTTTGCCATTTGTCGCGGCATTCAAATTTTAAATGTGGCATTAGGTGGAACACTTTATCAAGACTTGCCTAGCCAAAATCCTAAAGCCACGATTCGGCATTCACAGGCCGCACCGGGACAGTGGCCAACACATCATGTCGCAATTAAACCAGGCTCGCATTTAGCGTCATTGGTGGGCACGAGTAGCTATGTGAATTCTCGTCACCATCAAGCCGTCAAAGACGTTGCATCGGAGTTGAAGGTAACCGCGCAGGCTCCTGATGGCGTGGTTGAAGCGGTGGAAAGCAAAGACTCTGATTTGATTCTCGGCGTTCAGTGGCATCCGGAGAACATGTGGCCGAGTTTTTCCGATCAGTTACCATTATTTAGAGACATTGTGAAACGCGCAGGGAGTGGGGCTCATGAATAATAGCATCGTAAAAAAAGAGAAAATGGGCTACTGGAGTATGATTTTACTTGGTATCAATGGCATTATTGGTTCCGGCATTTTTCTTTTACCTAATCAGGCAGCCAAATTAATGGGTTCCGCCAGTATTTTCGTGTTACTTTTCGACGCGCTGTTGGTCATCACAATTGCGCTTTGTTTTGCGCAGGCAGCCACTTATTTTGATCGCGACGGTGGCCCATATTTATATGCAAAAGACGCGTTTGGCGATTTTGTCGGTTTTGAAGTCGGTTTCGTGACTTGGGCCATTCGTATTATCGCCGAAGCTACGATGGCAGTTGCTTTCACTACGGCACTGGTTGGCACATTTCCATCATTGAACCAACCGCTTATCAAAGATACGGTCATTTCGGTCATGGTCATTGGCTTGGCACTCATGAACATCGCCGGCGTGCGGGTTTCCACCGTCGTCAACAACATTATTAGTGTTTCCAAATTGGTGCCGCTAGTATTATTCGTTGCGGTCGGCATTTTCTTTATTAAAGGCAGTAACTTCACGCCATTATTCCCCGGCGGCAGTTATAAATCTGGCAGTTTTGGCCAAGCCGCAGTTGTTATGTTTTACGCCTTCACCGGGTTTGAAGGCCTCGTGGTTGCGGCAGGTGACATGAAAAATGCCAAGCGTAACCTGCCTAAAGCGGTGGCCACGGTCATGACGGTTGTCGCACTCTTTTATATTCTGATTCAGGTTGTTTGCACCGGCATTTTAGGCAGTGCCTTGGCGAATACGAACACACCAATTCAAACTGCCTTCGCCAAAGTGGCAGGCGGTTTCGGCAATGCGTTAGTCGCGGCTGGGACATTGCTATCGACTGGTGGTCTGCTGGTTGCTAGCTCCTTCATCACCCCACGGTCAGGCGTGGCACTTGCAGAAAACCACATGATGCCGCAATTGTTGGCCAAGCGTAATCGTGTGAACTCGCCGTATGTTGCCATCATTGTGTCCGCCACTATCACCCTGATCATTGCCTACTCCGGCACATTTGGTTACTTGGCTCAAATCAGCGCGGTTTCGCGGTTTGCTCAGTACATTCCAACTTGTTTGGCTGTTATCGTGTTTGCCCACACCAAAACCAAAGACAAAAGCAGCACGTTCCATTTGCCATTAGGGCCGGTTATTCCAGCAGTGGCGATCTTGGTTAGCTTGTGGCTGTTGGTTCAGGTACAGATCAGCCAGCTTGTCATTGGCTTAGGTACGTTAGTCGTTGCCGTACCGTTCTACTTCTTGACTTACACATATCGGGAACACGGTAAGGCGTGATTTTAAGAATTTGTCTGAATAAAGGCAGCCCTCGGTTTGGTTACTTTGGTTACATTGATAAACTGGTTGTATGATTACAGTATAATCACTTACATGGTACAATCCTGTTATGGAAAAACCAGAATTTAGACTATACAAGCGGTATTAATAGTCAAAAGGGGGAAGGAGATGACAGATGACTAAAGACTTGCATGAATTTACGATTGAACATTCAGGTGATCTCGATGCTTATTTTGCCGAAATGATGAAGGATTCCTCTTTCCGACAAACCTATGCCGAAGAAAAGAATAAGATGGCAAGCGCACTGGCTTTGTTGGAAGCTCGCGAAGAAGCCGGCTTGACACAAGCCAAACTAGCGGAGAAATCTGGCGTTCCAAAGACAACGATTGTCCGGATCGAGAACGGAAGCAATACCACGATTGAAACGTTGACAAAACTCGCTAATGCTTTAGGTCGGCCATTGACATTGAGAATTGACCCGATGTCTGCACTTTAACCCAAAAGTATCCGAGACCATAATTTGTTTTGCGTATCTTTAGCTGTTTTTAAGGAAAAACTCTTGTCATCATAATATCAACAGAAAGCCAGCTTGATTTGGGAGAGTCGAGCTGGCTTTTTGTAGATATCGTATTTTTAGGTAGTATGTATTGCATGTTAGGTCAATCTGGTGTATATTATGAGCAGCAGCTAGCTGGCATTACCTACTAGCCGAAAAGGAGGACAAAATGGCCCAGGATTTGCATACCCAGATGCTTAAAGGTATTTTGCAAGGCTGCGTGTTGATCATACTTAGCCGCGGCGAATACTATGGTTACACCTTGAGCCAGGAGTTAGAGAAATACGGCTTTGCAGAAATCTCCAAGGGAACGATTTACCCTTTGCTCATGGCCTTGGAAAAAAGGGGTTTGATCACGAGTCAGTTACGGTCATCCCCAGACGGCCCTGATCGCAAGTACTATCAGGTCACGTCGGCCGGTACCGCCGCTCGCCATGACTTTGTTGAAGAATGGCACCAGCTGACCCAGCATGTCACCCAGTTATTAACCGCAGAGGAGGAGACGGGGCATGACAACAAAAGAAAACCAACTCATTGAAGAAAACAACAAGCTCCGGTCACAACTGACACCGGCGAATAAGACGTATTACGAAGATTTGTTATTGTATATGCGGACAAGGTCGGTATTAAAAGACAGCAAGACCATTGAGCAGGAACTGTTGACGATTTTGACGGATATCTTGGCGGCGCAAAAAGATGGCGTGACAGCAGTTGACTATTTTGGCAAGCAGCCGCAAGAAACTGCCGATGAGATTTTGGCTGAAATTCCGATTGGCTGGGTTAATTCGTTTAAGATAATCGCCTCTGTCTTGATCGGGTATTTTTTGATCACGACCATTCCCAATTTGATGATGCCAACTCAATCTTGGGATATCGGCGAAGAACTTATTGTTGGCGTTTATTTCACCTTTGTAGCCATGGCGATCGTTAAGTATATTGGCCGCACAACCTATAAAATGAGTCAAGGATGGGGCAAATTGCAGATTTTTGTCCTCTGGCTGGCATGCAGTTTGCTTGTTGCACCGGGTTTTATCCTGCCGATCTTCACCAAAACAACTTGGCAGCTTGATTTGTCGGGAATCGGTGGCATTGTTCTGATTGGTATTCTGTCGACCGTCCTGGGATTTGTATTTTGGCGACAAGACGATAAAACGATGTGGTGGCCATTCGTACCATTTATCGGCATCATGGCAGTGATTGGCATCGCCACACGTATTCCGGCATGGCAACCTTTTTTGCTGAAAAGCATGCCGGGGCGAATTGGATTGGCGGCAGTGATGGTGCTAGGGTTAATTATTTTTGGGTTATGGTCCTGGTTGGCTGTCCGCAAAACGAAGACGGACGACTGAAGTTGATCAGCAATATGACTGCAAAACAGAAAAGGCCAAGTCAGGATTTGGCACCATTCCTGATTTGGCCTTTTTAATTTCCGAAATGTTCTCCGCATTAAAACAAAAAAACAACCAACTCACAAAATAAGTTGGTTGCACCATTTGAAGTATTAAAGTTTCTGGTTATAGTATTCAACAACCAGTGATTCGTCAACTTCTGGTTCGAGTTCGCCACGTTCTGGTAAGCGAACGAGGGAGCCTTCCTTCTTGTTGTCGTCAAAGGTGACGTAGGCCGGACGGGAAACGGTGTTCTCGATGGCGTCATTGACGATAGCGAGGTTTTGTGAGCGTTCGCGAAGACCGATCACTTGACCAGGCTGTACTTCGTAGGAAGGAATATCAACGCGCTTGCCATCAACAGTGATGTGACCGTGGTTAACAAGTTGGCGTGCTTGCGGACGGCTGGAAGCCAGACCTAAGCGGAAAACCATGTTGTCCAAGCGGGTTTCGAGCAGAATCATGAAGTTATCACCATGGGTACCTTCTTTGATCTTGCCGGCGCGCAGGAACAGATTCTGGAATTGACGTTCGTTTAAGCCGTACATCCAACGTAGCTTTTGCTTTTCACGCAATTGCTGACCGTATTCGGAGATCTTCCGACGGTTGTTGGCACCATGATCACCAGGTGCGTAAGGACGACGAGCTAATTCTTTACCAGTGCCGGAAAGGGATAAGCCGAGACGACGGCTTTGCTTCCAGCGAGGACCAGTATAACGAGACATATAGATATTCCTCCAAGTTTTTATTTGGAGTAAAATAACGAATTGCGACTTTAGCACACGGGCAGTCCTGCAAAGGTTCACCTTTGCAGCCGCGGTTACTACTGTCACCGGCTTAACGCCGAGGCAGGACTGGAGCCGACCATGCCGGCCGCTGCTGCATTATTTTACACGCGAGCTAGTATACCGTGTTTAACGCGGCAGTGTCAAGATGTGCGGCTAATGTCTGCCCGAATTGCGTCAGGATCTTTTCGTCTTCTTCGCTAAACCGATCGAATTTTGGCGAATCGATGTCCATGATGGCAACTGTTTTACCGTCAACGTTGATAGGAACCACGATTTCGGCTTTGCTGGCGGAATCGCAGGCGATGTGGCCGGCAAATTCGTGGACGTTGGCAACGCGGATGACGGATTGTTGCTGGTAGCTGGTGCCGACAACACCTTTGCCTGGCTGAATGTGCATACAGGCAACTTTACCTTGAAAAGGTCCAAGATCGAGTTGACCGGATTTGGTATTAAAAAGGTAGAAACCCGCCCAGTTGAGGTCGGTCATGCTATCGTTTAGCAATGCACTGGCGTTGGCGAGTGCAGTAATGGGGTTGGTTTCGCCTGTGAGCAGGCCATCGAGTTGGTCGATGATGATGGGATCGAGTGTTGTCATTTGATCAGTCCTTTTAGGAATTTATGAAAAGCGGCATATAGGCCTTTTAACTGAGGGCTTTTTTTGCGATACTTGTAGCTAGGATATTCTCGTGTTTTGACACTTAACGGCATTTTAGCTGTGAAGCGGGCGAAATGCAATCAGAAAAGATAATCGGTAAAGCAGAGGGTGTAGGGATGATCTGGTTCTTTATTATCGTCGTGATTATAATTGTGGCGGCTGGCGGCGTCTGGTGGTTACAACATTATTTTCAGACTCGCATCAAGAACTTAGACGAAAAGGTCGAGGCGATTGATATTGGTGCGCTTTCGAGTCAAATCCGCAGCATTGAGCAACTGAAGCTGACCGGCGACAGCCTTGCGACGTTTGGCAAATGGGAGCGGGCGTTTGATCAACTAAACGATCATGATTTGGCAGATCTCCAGAAAATTTTGCTTGATTTGGAAGATCAGGTCAGACGATTCCGATTTGATCACGCCTCTAAGATTGCAAAAGTGCTGGAAGCTAAAATCGAAACGGCACACCACCAATATGAACTGATTAGTGATGCCTTGCAGGACATTCGCCATGATGAGGCCGACAATCGGAGCAAAATGTTGCGGCTGCGGGATGATTATCAGGTTTCCCGCAAGACCATCCTTGCCAAAAGTTTTGTTTTCGGCGATGCCCAGCCGGCTTTGGAACAACGGTTGCAACAATTAGCCCAACTATTCCAAAAAATTGACCAGATTAACAACGATGGCGATCACCAGGCAGCTAAGGTAGAGATTAAGCAGTTGTCCGCACAAATGGACGAACTAAAAAAACAGGTTAAAGAATTGCCACCATTGGTCAATGAACAGGTTAATGAGTTTCCTGGCCAGATTAATGAAATTCAACATGGTTATCGACAATTAACAACAGCACATTATGTTTTTACGGATGATATTCCAGGCATGGTGGCAGATGTCGAAGCAAAAATGAAAGACGCGAATGCCGCGTTGAAGTCAATTGATGTGGCCGCGACTGCTGCGGCCAATGCCGAGATCGAAGCCGAAATCGATAAGATGTATGCCATTATGGAAAAAGAAATGCAAGCCAAGAAGCGGGTTGATGTGGCTGCCCCAGACTTGCGGCGCTTCATTGACCACGCGTTACGCCAGAATCGCGAGTTGCAAGCAGAATTGGAGCATCTGGATCAAAGCTATACCCTGAATCATCATGAAATCAAGACAGCTAAGAATTTGAAAATGCAACTTGACACGATTGATGCTAATTATACGAAGGACACCGATGCTATCGAGGCCGGCCAAGCGGTCTATTCTGACGTCATTGGTCGGTTTGATGCGACGAAAGAGCAACTCACTGCAATTGAAAAGCACCAGGTTCAAATCAATCAAGATGTGGCCGGATTGAAGAAAGGCGAGATCGTTGCCAACAAGCAAGCAGAAAACTTTGAACTTGATATGCGCAATATCAAACATGAAATTGTCCGCCACCACTTGCCGGGACTGCCTCAGGATTATGTAGATCAGGTGAAGCATGTTACCTCGGAAATCGAACAGCTGAATCACGATTTGAATCAAGTTAAAATCGATATGGATGCGATTGCGAAGTTCCTGATTAAAATTGCAAGCGATATTGAAGATTTGAAAAAGGCAAGCAGTGCATTGATTGACGCCGCGGGTTTGACTGAAGAATTGATGCAGTATGCCAACCGCTACAAGACCACGGTTAAGCCGGTGGCCGATGCGGTGAAGCATGCCACTGAACTTTATCTGCATTTCGATTACCAGCAGGCTGCGGACACACTCGCAACGGCGCTGGAACAGACCGAGCAAGGGAGCTATCAGAAGGTGGAAGATGCTTATCTTGCGCGAAAGAAAGCTTCATTATATTAGGACTTGTTGGGAAGCCAGTCTGATTGGGCTGGCTTTTGTTTTGGGCGTGGTTGGAGATGTTGTTGTGAGACGTTATTGCTGGCGTAGGGGCCTGCGTGTGACTGGTGTTTTCCGATACTAAAACGCGCTCACCGGCGCAGGAGCTTGCGTGTAAGGACCTTGGTCGCAATGGCGAAGCCTGTTTGAAGTTCTCCGATACAAAACGCGCTCACAGTCGCAGAAATCTCCACATAAGGACCTCACGCCTAAATGGCCAAAGACCAAGCACTCAGTGTGAGGCCACTTATGCTCCGATTTCTAAACGCTCCTGCTCGCGCTCTCTTGAAACTTACTAACTTTTTGTCTATAATTCAACCCAGTCTAAATAACGGAAGGGGCCGGCTGATGATTTATTTTGATAATAGTGCGACGACTAAGATTTCGCCTGATGCTTTGGCGACTTACAATAAGGTCAGCACGGATTTCTTTGGGAATCCGAGTAGTTTGCATGCGCTGGGGACGAAGGCTGATGAGGTTTTGCAGAGTTCACGGGCGCAGATTGCCAAGTTGATCGGGGCTAAGCCGGATGAAATTTATTTTACCAGCGGCGGCACGGAAGGCGATAACTGGGTGATTAAGGGAACCGCCATGGCGAAGCGTGAGTTTGGCGGGCATTTGATCACGACCAGTATTGAGCACCCAGCTGTGATGAACAGCATGAAACAGCTTGAAAAGTTGGGCTTTGAAGTCACGTATCTGCCAGTTGATCACCGCGGTTTTATTCATATCGATGATTTGAAGGCTGCGATTCGCAAAGATACGATTCTGGTTTCAATCATGGCTGTGAACAATGAGATTGGCAGTATGCAGCCGATTGTCCAAGCAGCACGGGTTCTGGATGCGTATCCCAATATTCATTTTCACGTCGATGCGGTTCAGGCGGTTGGCAAGGGCCTGGATACCGCTTTGCAAGATCCTCGAATTGATTTTCTCAGTTTCTCCGGGCATAAGTTCCATGCGCCCCGCGGTACAGGGTTTATCTATGCCAAGGAGGGCCGCATGATCGATCCATTGTTGACTGGTGGCGGCCAGGAGCGTGATTGGCGTTCAGGAACCGAAAATGTCCCGGCAATTGCGGCGATGGCAAAGTCGTTGCGGCTGTTGCTGGCAAACGAAGACAAAAATGTCGCGCAGCAGCAAGCAGTTCGCAAACGGATTTATGATCATGTCAGCCAAAAGCCTAAGGTAACAATGTTTAGCCAGTTGACGCCGGATTTTGCTCCGCATGTTTTGTGTTTTGCTATTGCCGGGGTGCGCGGCGAGACGATTGTGCATGCATTCGAAGATCACGCGATTTATATCTCGACCACAAGTGCTTGCTCAAGCAAAAAAGGGACTGAAAGCAGCACGCTGGCGGCGATGCATACCGATCCCAAAATTGCGACGTCGGCCATTCGCGTTAGCCTTGACGAAGCCAATACATTAGCCGAAGCGGATGCATTTAATGACGCATTTGACCAGATTTATGCCAAGTTTGCCAAACTCGATAAGGCGACTGTTTAATTTGAAAGGATTTTAAGATGCAATATTCAGAAATTATGGTTCGTTATGGCGAGCTTTCGACCAAAGGCAAAAATCGGCAAGCCTTTATTGGCCGCCTGAATGGTAATGTGACACGTGCGTTACATGAGTTTCCTAAGCTGACAATTCGGCCAAAACGCGACCGGATGCATATCGAATTGAATGGCGAACCGAGTGATCAGGTGATGGCACGGCTATCGCAGGTTTTTGGCATTCAAAATTTTTCCCCAAGCATTGCCGTTGAAAAAGATATGACCAAAGTGCATGAAGTTGCCTTGCAGCTGATGAACGAAACGGCACCTAAAGGCATTAGTTATAAGGTGAATACGCGGCGCAGTGATCATACTTTTGCCTTGGACACGAATGCGATGAATCTGGATCTTGGTGATTTTTTGACAGATAAGCGGCCAGATTTGGTGGTTAAGATGCACCATCCTGATATGATTCTGCGCGTGGAAGTTCGGCGCGAGGCCATTTATCTGTCAACGAAGACCATTCAGGGTGCAGGTGGCTTGCCAGTCGGAACAGCCGGTCGTGCTGCGTTGATGCTTAGCGGCGGCATTGATTCGCCGGTGGCAGGCTATTATGCGTTGAAGCGTGGTGTGGATATTGAAATGGTACACTTTTTCAGCCCGCCTTATACCAGCCAGCAGGCGTTGAATAAGGCCAAGCAGCTAACCGCTAAATTGACGCCGTATGTCGGACGGATTTATTTTATTGAAGTGCCGTTCACCGAAATTCAGGAAGACGTTAAAGCAAAAGTTCCTGAAGGGTATCTGATGACGGTTCAACGTCGGCTGATGTTACGCCTTACGGAAGCGATTGCCAAGCAACGGGGTGATCTGGCCATTTTCAACGGTGAATCAGTCGGCCAGGTGGCGTCACAGACATTGGAGTCCATGGCGGCGATTAACGATGTGACAACGATGCCGATTATTCGGCCGGTGGCGACGATGGATAAAAACGAAATTATCGCCGAAGCTGAAAAAATCGGCACATATGACTTATCAATCATGCCATTCGAGGATTGTTGCACGATTTTTGCGCCGCCATCCCCAAAGACCAAGCCTAAGACCGATCGTGCCCGCTATTATGAAAGCAAACTGGATGTTGACGGGCTGATGACGCGAGCCTTAGCTGGGATCAAGATTCAGGAGATCAAGTCCTCGGATCAGTTTATGAATCAGGATCAGGACGTTATTGCAGAGTTGCTCTAAAGCTTAATCACCGGGCGCAGGTGGTAATGAAGTTGTTACCTCTGGCGTCCGGTGTTGTTTTGTTGGCTAAAGGAAAAAATTCACAAAAAATCTCATCATTTTAGTCGCGTCTTCACGAAACCTTTTTCCGATGCTTATAAACGATGATCTCCCGTATCGCTGGTAACTGAGTCAATATGAAGCACAATCTGCCATTAACCAATCTTTTGGCATGAAAAAGGTGGCTAAAATCGCTTACATCTGTTAAACTGAATATGTGAAATATTTAACAAATAGGCGCGGAGGTGTTCATTTTGGTCGTCAATAAACTCGCATTATCACAAGCAACGATTAAACGAATTCCGGTTTACTATCGAACGGTCAAAGCTTTACAACAATCGGGGGTCAAACGGGTGCGCTCGGATCGGTTAAGCAAGTTGGTTCATATTGCCCCAGCCACTATTCGCCGTGATTTTTCTAATTTTGGCGATTTAGGCCGCAGCGGTTACGGCTATTCGGTTGATTTGCTTGCGGAAGTTTTTGGCGAATTGTTAGAGGTTCACTCCGAAGAGCAGATGTTGCTGGTAGGCTGCGGGAATCTGGGGCGCGCACTGCTGACCAATAATTTTCGGCGTAATCCTGACTTATCCATTGTGATGGGCTTCGACACGGATCCCAGCTTGATCGGGACAACGATTGCGGGTATTCCGATTTATAACTTAGCGACCTTATCCGAAAAAATCCGTCCGGGAATGCACACCGCGATTGTCTGTGTGCCGAGTTCTGCTCAGGCATCAGTGATTAGCCAACTTGAAGCTAATGGCATAACGGCTATTTTGACCTTTGCACCCAAGCCTGTTCCGGCCCAACCAGGAACAAAAATTCGCTATATTGACTTGACCAGTGAATTACAAGCGTTACTGTTTGTTGACCATCAAAGCAAGCTAGTGCAAGAACCAAAAACACCTTTAAAGCAATCGTGATGGCGTTGACCCTGCTATGCCCACGGGTTATAATGCAGCTAATGCAATGATCAAGAGGGTCATGGTCTTTTTTTCCAGCGACGAGATGGTTGGTGTGAATCTCGAAAAGGGATCGTGATTGTAGCTTGTGAGCTGCCGTCCTGAAGCAAGTAAGGAACGGCCGGTGACAGCCGTTATCCTGAATTAAGTGGGGAAGTCATTCCCAATTTAGGTGGTACCGCGAGTGAAATCGTCCTAATTTTTGATAATTAGGGCGATTTTTGTGTGCGCGAACCGGCTCCTGTGCTGGGGCGCGCGTTATGGGGAAGCGCGAACCAATGCGGTCGGCCATCTGTAGACCGCAATCCCGAAAACCTGGATGGACAGAAAAAATTTGTGAGGTGGAGCCAGTGAATGATGAAACATTAGCACCAAAATATGATCATAAAGCGGTCGAAGCAGGCCGCTATCAGGAATGGCTGGACGAAGATGTCTTTAAGCCAAGCGGCGATCCGCAAGCCAAGCCGTATTCGATTGTTATTCCGCCACCTAATGTGACCGGGAAGCTGCACATGGGCCATGCCTGGGATACAACCTTGCAGGATATTGTGATTCGCCAGAAGCGGATGCAAGGCTTCGATACGCTATGGTTGCCGGGGATGGACCATGCCGGAATTGCGACGCAGGCAAAAGTTGAAGCCAAGTTGCGCAAAGAAGGCATCAGCCGTTATGACCTAGGCCGTGAAAAGTTTGTTCAAAAAGTCTGGGAGTGGAAAGATGAATTTGCCAAAACCATTCACGGGCAGTGGGCTAAGATGGGCTTGTCACTGGATTACAGCCGTGAGCGATTCACCTTGGACAAAGGCTTGAATGAAGCTGTTCGAAAAGTGTTTGTCGACCTATACAAACAAGGCTTGATTTATCGCGGCGAATATATTGTCAACTGGGATCCGCAAGCGCGCACGGCATTGTCTGATATCGAAGTCATTCATAAAGACGATAAAGGTGCGTTTTACCACGTCAAGTATCCGTTTGCCGATGGTAGCGGGTATATTGAAATCGCCACGACCCGTCCGGAAACAATGATGGGTGATACGGCGGTGGCGGTTCATCCTGGTGACAAGCGCTACAAAGATATGGTCGGCAAGGAATTGATTTTACCGCTGGCTAATCGCAAAATTCCAATCATTGAGGATGCCTACGTTGATCCTGACTTCGGAACTGGGGCCGTTAAAATCACCCCAGCGCACGATCCTAACGACTTTCAGGTTGGCAATCGCCATGATCTGAAGCGCATCAATACCATGAACGATGACGGCACGATGAATGAAAATGCCGGCAAATATAATGGGATGGATCGTTTCGAAGCCCGTAAAGCCATGGTGGCGGATTTGGACAAGGAAGGCCTGTTACTTAAAGTCGAACCGATTGTGCATAGTGTTGGTCACAGCGAGCGGACCGGCGTTCAAGTCGAAGCCCGTTTGTCGACGCAGTGGTTTGTCAAAATGAAGCCGCTCGCTGAAGCAGCTATCAAGGCCCAACAGGAAAGTGACAAGAAAGTAACCTTTGTTCCGGAACGCTTTGAGCACACTTATTTGCAGTGGATGGAAAATATTCACGATTGGGTTATTTCCCGACAACTATGGTGGGGTCACCGGATTCCGGCTTGGTATAACAAGCACACCGGCGAAACTTACGTCGGTATGGAAGCGCCGAAAGATATCGAAAACTGGCAACAGGATCCTGATGTGCTAGACACGTGGTTTTCCAGTGCTTTGTGGCCATTTTCCACGATGGGTTGGCCAAATACCGATGCGCCGGATTATAAGCGGTATTACCCAACCAACACCTTGGTGACCGGCTACGATATTATTCCATTTTGGGTTGCCCGCATGATTTTCCAAGGGTTGCACTTTACCGGCGAGCGTCCGTTCCAATACACGCTGATTCATGGTCTGATGCGGGATGAACAAGGCCGGAAGATGAGTAAGTCGCTCGGAAACGGGATTGACCCGATGGACGTCATTGAAAAATATGGCGCTGATGCTTTGCGATGGTTCCTGATCACAGGTAACAAGCCAGGTCAGGATACGCGGTTTAGTTACAAACAGGTTGAAGCTGCCTGGAATTTCATCAACAAGATTTGGAATATTTCGCGCTTCGTGATGATGAACTTAGGTGACCTAGACAAGCCACAGCAGCCTGATCCAGATACATTCGACTTATCTGATAAATGGCTTTTTTCACAGTTAAATGAAACCATTAAGCAGGTCACCGATCTGTCTGAACGCTTTGAATTCGGTGAAATGGGTCGGACTTTGTATAACTTTACCTGGAATGTTTTTGCCGATTGGTATGTTGAGATGAGCAAGGAAATCCTTTACGGCGACGACGAAAAGGCCAAAGCAGCTAAGCGGGTTAATCTGGCTTATGCACTGGATCAGATTCTGCGGCTTTTGCACCCAGTGATGCCGTTTGTGACCGAGAAGTTGTGGTTGGCTTTACCGCACACTGGCAAGTCTATCGTGACCGCCAGCTACCCAGTGGAAAACACTGCGTTTGAAAATGCCGACGCAACCAGTGCGATGGATGCCATCATTGCGCTTATCCGCGGCGTTCGCAGTATTCGTAAAGAAGCAGGCGCACCGCTTAAGACCAAGGTTGATATTATCGTGAAGTTGACGGACCCTGCTCTGAAGCCGATTTTTGACGAGAACTTCGATTTCATCGATCGGTTTGTTAACAGCAAGGAATTCACCGTCGGAACCGATGTAGCAGAGCCGAAAATGGCTGGCAGCGCCGTCATTACCGGTGCAACAATCTTTGTGCCGCTCAATGAATTGGTCGATCTGGACGAAGAAAAGGCCAAGTTGACCAAAGATGCCAAGAAGCTTAAACAGGAAATTGCCCGAATTGACAAGAAACTCAACAATCAAGGCTTCCTGTCCAAAGCACCTGAAGCGGTTGTCGCCGAACAGCGCACCAAGCGCAGCGACTTCGCCGACCAGCTTAACAGCACCCAGCAGCGACTTGAGCAGTTACAGCAGGCGTAAGAGGTCGAAGCTCTGTCTTGCTGTTAAAGTGTTTTGCCCGCCAACATTCAAGTGGTGAGCGTGAGCAATACGTTAGGCTACTAAAAAAGATCGCATCCCAAATTGGTGCGATCTTTTTTGTACACGTAAATCCGTGTGTTCACCTGAATCTGACAAAAATTTCCGTTGTCAGTAAACGAGCCGACCAGCATTTTCTGGTATGATTAAGCCATATTGAGGTGCTGCAAAAGCGGTGTCTGCATGGATGTCACGATTGAAGGAAGTTAACGATGAACTACTCTGAAAGTGTTGCTTATATTCATTCTTTTCCGCGTTTGGCCAAAACCGGTGATCATCGTCGTATTTTGACATTGTTGCATGCGCTTGGCGACCCGCAGGAAAAAGGTCACTATATCCACATTACCGGCACGAACGGGAAAGGATCAACGGCTAATGCCATTGCGCACGTGCTGGAAGCGAGCGGATTAGAAGTGGGGTTGTTTACCTCGCCGTTTATTATGCGTTTCAATGAACGCATGATGATTGACCATAAGCCGATTCCCGATGATGAACTGGTACAGGCGGTTGCGGTCGCCCGGGCAGCACTTGATGGCTTGCGCACCGCTCAGCCTGACTTTAATGTGACCGAGTTTGAATTTGTCACCGCTTTGGCTTTTTGGTATTTTCGCCAACGTCGCGTTGATGTGGCGGTCATTGAAGTCGGCATTGGCGGAGATACGGATTCAACCAATGTCATCACGCCGGTTGTGAGTGTGTTGACAGAGGTGGCGCTGGATCATCAGAAGTTGTTAGGCAATACCATTACGGCGATTGCGACACATAAGGCTGGCATCATCAAGCCGGGAGTTCCGGTAGTCACCGGCGACTTGGTACCCGATGCAGCGGCAGTGGTAGCGGCCAAAACGCAATCCACCGGCAGTCAGTGGTTTCGCTTCGGTCGGGATTTCACGGTTCCCAAAGCCAAGCTGCACGGCTGGGGACAGCGTTTGACATACCAAGACGAAGCCGGATCGTTACCGGATCTGATCGTTCCATTGGTTGGGGACTATCAACAGCGCAATATGGCGATTGCGATTAAAACCGCTAAAGTTTATGCACAGGCAGCCCACTGGCCATTGACGGCGCGCGATATTCGCCAAGGCATTGCGGCCAGTCGCTGGCCGGCGCGGCTTGAAAAGATTAGCGATTCACCGTTTATTGTACTGGATGGTGCGCATAATCCGGACGGTATTAAGGGCCTGGTCGCTGCGTTGCAAGAACTGTTTTCCGGACCGATCACGGTGATTGCCGGTATTTTGGCTGACAAGGACTATGAAGCGATGGCAGATATGCTGACACGGGCATTTGCGACTGTTTACCTCGTGCCAGTGCCGGGGACACCACGTGCATTACCTGAAGCCGGATACCAAAGGCTTCATGAAGGACAGTTAAGAGACTCATGGCAGGCGGCATTGGCAGCCAGTTTGGACGATGATCCGGAGCAACCGATTGTGATCACGGGATCCTTGTACCTTGCTGCTGCCGTGCGTCAAACTTTATTGGAGGGGAAGTCATGACAACAACCGTAATTTTTGATCTGGACGGGACCTTGGTTGATACCGAAGCGATTTATCTTCAAAGTAATGTGCGCGCCGCTGCTGAGTTGGGTTTGAAGCGAACCGAAGACGATTTTCGCCCATTAGTCGGTTCAGCAGGGCCAAACGAAGCCAAGATTATTGCCGATCTTGTGGGAGCGGAAAATGCTGCGTGGTTTCAAGAATTTTCGACCAAGGATGTGTTGGATCGGATTCGCAATGGTGCCGATTTTGTGTTGCCTGGAGCTGATGAAGCCCTGAGAATGTTGCGTGCTGCTCGTTATCGGCTGGCTTTGGCAACCAGTAGTGCTCAACATTATGTCGATGTGGTTTTGGCAGCAGCCGGTTGGAAAGACTGGTTTGACCCAATGTTGACCGGCAGTGATGTCAAGGCACATAAGCCGGATCCCGAAGTGTATCAGGTTATGAAAACACGTTTAGACGCTGGCCCAGCAATCGTCATTGAAGACACGCATGTCGGGGTGGCGGCTGCAGCGGGTGCCGACCTGCCTGTGATCATGATTCCTGGTATTGCCCAGCAGCCGGATGAAAAAGCGACGGCCATTTTAGCATCCATCAGCGAACTGCCGGACTGGCTGCAAAAGCATCGCACATTTGCGTAATCTTCCTAATGAGTCATAAATTGGCTTAAATTCGCAGCGCACAAACAGGGCATTCAATCAGGAGTCGCTCGGAGCGTAGTTTAACGACCTAAGCTGATGCGACCTGCAAGTGTGCTACCAGGGGGAAAACGATGGCAGATGCAACTGAACAACCGCGTGAACGATTATTGGCGCACGGACCGGCAGCACTGACGGATGCAGAATTATTGCAACTGATTGTGCGGGCCGGGAATCAGCATTATCCGGTCAAAGAAATCGTGGGCGAGGTGTTGGCGACTTATCCGGCGTTGCAAGGTTTGGCAGAAGGCGATGGCGAATCGCTGGATCACATTCGTGGCTTAGGTGCCGCCAAACGTGCCAGTATTTTGGCAGGTGTGGAACTGGGCCGCCGAGTAATGCGCCGACAATCCGTTCGGTATGGGCAGATTAAAAATAGCGAACAGTTAGGCAAGACGATGGTCTCACGTTTTGCCGGTGCTAATCAGGAGTCTATGTTGATCTTGTTTTTAGATGTCAAAAATCAGATTATTACCGAGCAAACTGTGGCGATTGGTACGGTTGATTCCGCATTGGCTGATCCGCGGGTGGTATTTCGTGAAGCATTAAAGTTGAGTGCCACGAATCTCATTATGGTTCACAATCATCCCAGTGGCGATCCGGCGCCGAGTCAGGCAGATCGCGACACGACAACGCGGTTTCAGTTGGCAGCAGCGTTGCTAGGGATGAATTTGCTGGATCATTTGATTATTGGCGGGCGGGCGTTTTATTCTTTTGCCCGAGACGATCCTGACTTTAATTAATTCAAGAAAATTGTAAGGTTTTTTGAAATTGGCGGAAAGGTGCCAAAATCAGGCGGTTTCACATTTTGTCACAGAAATAAATATGCTATAATGCATTGAGTTAATACGAAATGAGTCAGCATAAGGAGAGAACGTCTTGTTTGGATTTGGATCAAAGAATATCGGGATCGATCTTGGCACCGCAAATACCTTAGTTTACGTCGACGGTAAAGGCATTGTCTTAAATGAGCCTTCCGTGGTCGCGAAGAATACCCAGACGGAAGAAGTCATTGCCGTTGGTGAAGAAGCCCGCGACATGATCGGTCGTACCCCGACCAATATCGTGGCGATCCGACCAATGAAAGATGGGGTCATCGCTGACTACGACACAACTGCGGCTATGTTGAAATACTTCATGCAAAAAGCATTGGGGAATGGCAGCCATCCACAGGTGATGATTTGCGTGCCAAGTGGGGTTACAGAAGTTGAAAAGCGCGCTGTCATTGATGCAGCGAAAGTCGCGGGCGCAAGGGATGCATTTGTCATTGAAGAACCATATGCCGCGGCGATCGGTGCCGGCTTGCCGGTCATGGATCCGACAGGCAGTATGGTCGTTGATATCGGTGGCGGCACAACCGACGTTGCCACGATTTCATTAGGCGGTATCGTTTCGAGCCGTTCCATTAGGGTAGCCGGTGACAAGTTTGACGAAGCCATTATCAATCATCTGCGACAGAACTTTAATTTATTAATCGGCGAACGAACCGCTGAAGCAATGAAAATTCAAATCGGTTCGGCATCGGTTGAAAAAGCCGCTGACATCGACGGAATGACGGTTCGCGGTCGAGATTTACTAAGTGGTTTGCCTAAGACAATCGATATTTCGGCAACGGATATTGCCACGGCGATTCATGAAAATGTGCTTGATATCATCACGGCTATTAAAGAAACGCTTGAAGAAACGTCTCCAGAAATTGCGGCTGATGTGATTGATCACGGTATCGTCTTGACTGGTGGTGGGGCGCTTTTGAAGCATCTGCCTGATGTCATTTCCGATGAAACCAAGGTGCCGGTTTTCATTGCCCAAGATCCACTTGATTGCGTTGCGATCGGAACTGGCGAATCGTTGAAGAATATTGACGTTTTAAAGAAACGCTAACAGCCCATAAATGAAGAGCTTTGCGTGTGGCAAGAGGCTGGGATGAAGGATCCTGGCCTCTTTTCGCGAGTGTGACGGAGGAACCAATGCAGAAATTCTTTTCCAATAAAAAATTGATCGCCCTCATGATCGCATTGCTGGTCAGTCTTGGCCTGGTCGCTGGGTCGACTTATGTGAGCAACAATCGCAATACCCCGCCGTTTATTCAGCGGATTGCCAATGATGTTGTTGGCATCGGTGGGCGCATAGTTGCCTTACCAGGGGATTTAGCCCGCAACGGGTTGGATGACGTGCATAATTTGATGAATACGTTCCAGGAAAATCAGCACCTGAAACAACAGCTAGATAGTCTGGCTCAGACCAAGGTTCAGGTTCAAACACTGAAACGCGAAAATCAACAGTTAAAACAACAGTTGAAATTGAATGGGACTTTGACCGATTACTCTCAAATTAGTGCAGCCGTTATTTTGCGAGCGCCGAGTGATTGGCGGAACATAGTGGTGATTAACCAAGGCAGTGCAGCAGGCGTTAAAAAAGGCATGCCGGTAATGGCAGGATCCGGATTGGTTGGCCGGATCGTTGAGGTCAACCGAACCAATTCAAAAGTCGAAATGCTATCGACTGCCAATAAGTCCAGTGATCGCGTCGCTGCTGCCGTTGAAACGAGTGAGGATAAAGAAGTTAACGGAATTATCACTGGCTATGACGAAAAGTCGGGTGATTTGGTTCTTGGCGAACTAAGCAGCGAGCATACGATTAAAAAAGGCGATAAGGTTGTGACCAGTGGCTTAGGCGGGATGACTCCAAAAGGCTTGCTTATCGGGGAAGTTGCTAGTGTAAAAAAAGATGACTATGGGCTTGCCAATAACGTTTATCTGTCACCAGCAGCGAACCTGAATGATGTAACGGTTGTGACGGTCATTTCGCGAACAATCAAGGGTGACTGATATATGTTGAACGAAAAACACTTTACAGGGCATTGGTGGATTATTTCAATCCTGCTTTTGCTGTTATTAATTGATGGCAGTCTGGCATCAGTGTTGGCTCAGTGGATTATGCAGCCGAGTTTTATGGGCATTCCGCAGTTGACCTTGTTAGGGTTGGTCATGGTGACCCTGCTGGTTCCGGAAGAGAAGTACACAACCTGGATTGGTGCTTTGATCGGGTTGGTTTTTGACAGCTTTTACACTGGCATATTAGGAGTCAATGCGTTATTGTTTGCGTTAGTCATTTATATCGTTCGCCAGATTCGGCCGTACATTCCACACACCGCAGTTTTTGTCGGAATGGTCTATATCATTGCGCTACTGCTGTATAGTATCGCCAATTATTTTGTGAATCATTTTATTGGCTATGGTAATTCTGGTGTGGTGACGCTAATTGCCAATCACCTAGGGCCCGGGTTGACCGTCAACCTGATTCTCTTTGTTATTGTGTATGGTCCGTTACATCGGGTATTGATTAACTTAGCGGAAGAATAGTTTGGGGTGATGATGTGGACAGTGTGGTCTTAAAGGGTCGAAACGACAGTCTGGCGCTACAGCTTCGGGATACAGCGGATTTTATGCAGATCATCAGGACGTTGAAAACGTTACTGGGGAAGCTGTATGAAGAAACGCCAACCGGTGAAGTCAGTTATCGCTTGGAAACTGGTAACCGTTTGTTGACTGAAGAGCAGCTTACCCAAATTCAATCGGTTTTCGCCGATTTTCCGCGTTTTTCAATCAATGGCATTACCAGTGCGGTCGTTGATAAAGATGTAGTGGCAGATATGGTTACGGGCAAAATGACGCATCGTATTGGCGGCGTTGTTCGGTCTGGCCAAACGATTGACATCATGGGTGATGTGCTTTTCTTGGGCGATCTGCATTCTGGTGCGACTTTATGTGCTTCCGGGAATATCTTTGTGATGGGTAAGGTCAGTGGCGTGGTACAGGCTGGCAGCCATGGAGATACACGCGCCGTTGTCGTTGGCGATCTTCAAGGGGCCAGCCAGGTGCGGATTGCCGATGTGATCGAGATTGTCGCCGATCACTATGATCCGCTCAAGCCGGTTGCTTATTTAAGCAAGTTACATACAATGACACACGCCAAAATGTCTGAACTGGCGAACATTCGGCCGCGATTATTCAAGCAAATGGAGGCTATGTAGATGGGTACAGCGTTAGTGGTTACTTCCGGTAAAGGTGGTGTCGGCAAAACAACCACATCGGCCAATATCGGCACCGCGTTGGCACTGCAAGGCAAGCGGGTTGTTTTATTAGACCTTGACATTGGCTTACGTAATTTGGATGTGGTTATGGGGCTTTCCAATCGGATTATTTATGACATTGTCGATGTTGTCACCGGCCGGGCTAAACTGCATCAAGCCTTGATCAAAGATAAACGTTTCGATGACCTGTTATACTTATTGCCAGCGGCGCAAAACGCTGAAAAGGATGCCTTGGAGCCAGAGCAGGTTGTCGAGATTGTTGAACAGTTGCGGCCGGATTTTGACTATATCATTCTTGATTCGCCGGCTGGTATTGAACAAGGTTTTCGCAATGCGACTGGGGCTGCCGATGGGGCAATTGTCGTGACCACCCCGGAAATCTCGGCAGTCAGTGATGCTGATCGGGTGGTTGGTTTGCTTGAACAGCGGGATATGCCGCTTAAACCACGACTGATTATCAACCGTATTCGTCAAAATATGCTGGCAGATGGCCGTTCGATGGACATTGACGAAATCACCAGTCATTTGGGACTCGATTTGTTGGGCATTATCGTTGATGATGACGGTGTGATTGAAAGCTCAAACAAAGGTGAGGCAATTGTCATGGATCCCGACGATTTGGCCAGCAAAGGGTATCGCAATATTGCTCGGCGACTGTTGGGCGATAGCGTACCGCTCATGGACATTCGCCTTAAAAAGCAAGGGTTCTGGGCAAAACTTTTTCATCGGCATACCGAATCATGACAAGCATCTGTGAGACGCAGACGTCGAGATTCGGCCATCGCGTTCCCGCTGAAAACTGAACAAATCTTTTGGAATAGTTGACTTTCGATGATTTTCGGTGTAATTTAGTGACAATTCATTAAAGCGTTGAGTGGAATCGATGAGCGGCCATGACTTTAAGCGAGTCCGGGTTGATGGGAACTGGGCAGTCATCCGTTGATCACACATCCATGAGTGGACGATTGAACATCAGTAGGTCGTCTCGGTTGGGCTCGTTATCGCCGTGGTTGAAATAACTACATGAGACCGATTGTGTGAGCAATTGGTAAATCTGAGGTGGAACCGCGGTTTAAGCCGTCCTCTTACAGCAATTTGCTGTAAGAGGTTTTTTTATGACTGCGATTTCGAATGAAACTTTTGGAGTTGATTTTAACCACACGAGGTCGGCTGTGTGAACAGTCGGCAAACTGAGGTGGTACCGCGCAAAAAGCGTCCTCTTGCTTAATGCAAGAGGACGCTTTTTGGTATTCTGCCAGCTGCCGGGTGCAAACCGCTAACCACAAAACGCTATTAACAAAATGAACAAAAACCATGGCATCAAAGTTGCCACGGATTTGAAGGAGGAAGCACCATGACTTATATTTTTCAAATTTTACCGGCTTTATTATCTGGTGTGAAATTGACTTTGGGGATTTTTGCCATCACGTTGGTTGGTGCTATTCCACTTGGCTTGATTTTATCGGTGGGTCTCATTCCCAAGCCTAAATCGATTCTAGGGAAAGCAGGCAAAAGCCTTTTGGAAGGTTACGTTTGGGTCTTTCGTGGCACGCCATTATTGCTACAACTAATGTTTATCTTTTATGGTTTGCCGATTATCGGAATTGTTTTCGATCGGTTCTCGGCGGCCTTGGTCGCATTTATTCTGAATTACGCTGCATACTTTGCGGAAATCTTCCGTGGTGGCTTTGGGGCCGTTGATGAGGGGCAGTTTGAAGCCAGTACCGTTTTGAACATGACGCGCTGGCAGGCACTGCGGTATGTCGTCATTCCGCAAGTCGTCAAAATTGTTTTGCCTTCCATCGGTAACGAAGTCATCAACCTCGTGAAGGATTCCAGTTTGGTTTATGTCATCGGCTTAGGCGATCTGTTGCGAGCTGGGAACATTGCAAGTGCGCGTGATGTCACTTTGTTGCCGCTTGTGCTGGTCGGGGTCATTTACCTGTTGCTGACGCTGATTCTGACATTCCTGCAAAAACGGATCGAAGCAGCATTTTCATACTATCGCTAGGAGGCGTCGAATATGTTAGAGCTGAAAAATATCAACAAATCTTTTAATGGCCGACCAGTTTTGAAAAATGTCACATTAACCATTGAGGATGGCAAAACCTTAGCGATTGTTGGGCCTAGTGGCGTCGGGAAAACAACACTGCTGAGAATTATCAGCGGATTAGAACAGGCTGATTCGGGCACCATGATTTGGAACGGCAAGCCAACAACCGCTCAGGCTATGCGCAAACAGGGCATCATCGGCGTTGTGTTTCAGAACTTCGAACTTTTTCCGAATCTGTCCGTCATGCGGAATATTACGCTGGCGCCCACACTGCAAGGGGTCGACCAGCAGCAGGCAGATGCGACTGCCAAGAAACTATTAGATCAATTAGCGTTAACTGATCAAGAAAAGGCATATCCTTATTCACTTTCCGGGGGACAAAAGCAACGAGTCGCAATTGCGCGGGCATTGGCGTTGAATCCACAAATCCTTTTGTATGATGAGCCGACCAGCGCACTGGATCCGTTATTGCGAGAGAACGTGGCCGAAATGGTTAATCAGTTTAAGGCTTCCGGGATGACGCAGGTCGTGGTGACCCATGATATGGACTTTGCCAAAAGTGTTGCGGACACGACTTATCACGTTGGCAAAGGCGGTGATGACCAATGAAACGGCGAATTCTATTAGCTGTCATGATGGTTCTGGCCATGGCAGGTTTTATCATCAGCGGCTGTGCGCGCGAAACCGTTAACAATTCCTGGCCACGGATTGAGCGCAACAAAAAAGTTGTGATCGGCTTAGACGACACGTTCGTACCGATGGGTTTTCGGCTAAAGAACGGTCAGCTTGCCGGATATGACATTGATTTGGCGAAGGCCGTTTTTAAGCGCTATGGTATCAAAGTCGATTTTCAGACGATTGACTGGTCCATGAAAGAAACCGAACTGAAGAATCAAACCATTGACTTGATTTGGAACGGCTATTCGGTAACGCCCGAACGCAAAAAAAAGGTCGCCTTTTCAGATAACTACCTAATTAACCACCAGATTCTGGTTACCAAAACTAAAAGTCAAATCAACTCGTTGCGGGATATGAAAGGGAAAACCCTTGGCGTCCAAACGGGATCAAGCGGTGCGTTTGATCTGGATGCTCAACCGAAAATCTTAAAGAACATGATTGCTAACAAAACCCCGATTCTTTACGATACCTTCAATGACGCCTTCATTGACTTAGATGCTGGGCGGATTCAAGGAATTTTGATGGATGAGGTTTATGCGCGTTATTACATTGCCCACAAAGCAGATCCGTCAAGTTATCATATCGTTAACGATCCTTTTCCACCAGAAGATTTTGCTGTGGGGATGCGTAAATCCGACCACGTTTTGCGCAGTAAAATTAACGCTGGCTTGAAGGCATTGAAAGCTGACGGTACCATCGCAAAATTACAAAAGAAGTGGTTCGGCAAAGTTGAGGATTGATTGCCGGGCGCGTTCGGATGAGTTTTGGTTAGTAGTTGCCATCATTTATCAATCACCTTCAAAACGCTGAGACAAATGCTATGTCAGGAACTGGCTAATTTGGCTGGAGCGACTTTGTTGTCAGTAGATAGTGTCAAGACGACGCTCCCCTTTAGAAACAAGCACCGCCGCTGGACTTTTGAGCTATCTTGTCGGTAAAGTAGAGTATAATCATTGCATGTTATTGCTTGACAAACAGGTTGATATGGCATGACTTAGCGAGGGGGCAGATTTATGTGGCTTTGGCTGACTTTTGGCGGACTTTATCTGGCAAATGCACTGATAGCGATTGTGACCGTTTTTCGATCGCATCGTGACATCTCTACGGTCTGGGCTTGGCTGTTGGTATTGATGTTGTTGCCAATTGTCGGGTTTTTAATTTATTTTGTGTTTGGCCGTAAGCTGCGGGCTGATCGCATGCAAGACTTGATGACGCAACGACTTTTAGGCATCAATGACCTAGTCGTTCAGCAGCAAGAAGCATTAGCTGTCGGTCAGCCGTTAATTGGCACCCCTGGCAGCGGCGGTGTTTCCGAGCTAGTTCGAACGTTATTGCGGGCGGATGATGCTTTAGTGACCACCCATAACGAGGTTCAGGTTTTGGCGTTACGCGAAGCCTTTTTTAAGCAATTGTTTGAAGATATCGGGTTAGCGACCGAGCATATTCATATTGAAGCGTACACCATTCAGCCGGATGCAATCGGTCGGCAGTTACGGGATTTATTAATTGAAAAGGCGCATGCCGGTGTTACTGTGCGCGTTTTGTACGACACTTTTGGGTCTCACGGCTTGCCGATTAGTTTCTGGAAAGGTTTGACGGATGCAGGTGGCCAAGTCGAGCGGTTTGTCGCGACGAAACTTGGACGATGGAATCCGCGGATTAACTTTCGAAATCACCGTAAATTGATTGTCATTGATGGAGATTTGGCCTATTTGGGCGGCTTTAATTTAGGAAAAGAGCATCATGGCTTGCCCATGTTGCGCGATACCCAGCTGCGAATTCAGGGTAAAGCAGTTGCTGTGATTCAAGCGCGCTTTTTGATGGATTGGAATGGAACTAGCAAGAAGCAACAGGTTAAAAACGTCGATGTTCTTTTCCGCGAACCGGTTGTCACCGGTAATACGACGATGCAAGTAGTTGCCGGAGGACCGGAGCAGCAGGTTGAAGCGATTAAGCTGGGCTATCTAGGCCTCATCAATCAGGCTAAGCGCAGTATATGGATCGAGTCGCCTTATTTTGTGCCGGATGATAGTTTATTGGATGCATTGACGATCGCGGCTAATGCCGGAGTCGATGTGCGCATCATGATTCCTAAGAAAACTAATCAGGAACTGATGGCCAAAGCTTCGCGGTTTTACCTGAATCAAGTCGTGGCCAACGGTGGTCAGGCATTCTTGTATGAGGAAGGTTTCCTGCATGCTAAAACGATTGTGGTCGATGGTAAATACGTTTCTACCGGAACTGCCAACTTCGACATTCGTTCCTTTAAGTTAAACTTTGAAATCGCAGCGTTTATTTATGATCACCGGGTCGGCAAAACGTTTCAGAAACTTTTCCTTGCCGACATGGAACGGGCAATGCCGTATACACAAAAAGTCATCGATGCCAAAAAGCGACCCGCACGGCTGGGAGAGGAACTTTCACGGTTGTTGGCGCCAATTCTGTGAGACAGTCGGTGCGTGCATAAGAAAAAAAGACCTAACGACAGACTCATCATGTCGTTAGGCCTTTTTTGCAAGTCATTCTATTAAAGCTCTTGGGTGATCGGTTTAGATAATTTGTAAACTAGCGAGGGCACCGAGAACGACGCCGAGCACAGTAATGATAATCATCACCCAAGCGCTGATGATCGTCATTTTTTGAAATTTAGACTTTTTCTTTTTCTGCACCGAGAACACCACCTTTGTTATTCTGCTGGCTCTCATTGTACTGGTTTTTGTAAGGCTCGGCAACTTAGATGGTGGAGGATTTTGAAAAAATTATTGTTTCTTTATGAATGGGATCATATTGAACCCTGTACGACATGAGTCGCCGTTGCAACGATTCATTTTTCAAATAAATCAAGCTTGACGCTTATCCCTGCTTTGAGTAGGGTTAATTAGAAAAGGATCAACAGACAGCGCTTCAGGCCGCTGCCTCCAGGAGGACTCGTTATGGTGTTGCTTGCGTTGGGATTGCCAATTTTAGTGTGGTTCGTGGTTGTCGCAGCAGTGGTGTACTTTAATTTTCATGGCGGTTCTTGGTTCCTCTTATTAACGCTGGTTAATTTTTGGGCCATTTTTCAGCTGACTTTTGCGAAAGCCCCGAATTTTATTTGGGTGCTTTTATTTACGGCCATGGTGATCGCTTTAATCCTGGTTATTTGGCAGGTCGTTCGTGAATATGATCTCATTATCTACCGTTATTGGCGCATGTTGACCAGAATCCTCTCATTAGCCACCACTTGTTGGTGGTTTGGCGGCATATTGATCTATTTTTTGGGATAACCCCCCACTTTTTATCCACGTTTTAAAAAAGTCCGTGATCGTTGTGATCACGGACTTTTTCGCGCCTTAAAGGTTTTTTAAAACATAAAATAACTAAATTTTGTTTCAAATGTGGTTAGATGTGGAGAAGAGTGGGGTGTTGTGGTAGACTAAAAATCGTAGGGAGGTGCCAGCTATGCTCATGGGTGAATTTGAACGCAGTATCGATGCAAAAGGGCGTCTGATTATTCCGGCTAAATTCCGTGAGCAGCTGGGGGCATCGTTTGTGTTAACTCGTGGTATGGACGGCTGCCTTTTTGGCTACCCAATTGCTGAATGGGACAAGCTTCAGACAAAGCTCGCAACGTTACCGTTAGCCAAAAAGGATGCCCGTACCTTTACCCGTTTTCTTTTTTCGGCCGCAACTGAATGCGAGATTGACAAGCAGGGGCGGATTAACATTCCTAAGTCGCTATTTAAGCATGCGGCTTTGAAGAAAGAATGCGTGCTTGTCGGCGTCAACACTCGGATTGAAGTATGGGACGCCGAGCGCTGGCAGGAATTTGCTGATACGGCTGAGGAAAACTTTGATGACATTTCAGAAAATTTAACGGACTTTGGGTTGTAGTGATGACAGAATTCAAACACGAAACGGTTCTATTAAAAGAAGCAACAACTGCTTTAGCCGTAAAACCGGAGGGCACTTATGTCGATGCCACGTTGGGGCGCGGCGGCCATACCCGTCGGATTTTAAAGCAGCTGACAACGGGACACTTGATCGCTTTTGATCAGGACGAAGCCGCCATTGCTGCAGTGACCGCTAGCTTTGGCAATTTACCACCGCAACTGACGCTGGTTCACCGTAACTTTCGGGAACTGACGACGGCACTGGCTGAATTGAATGTTGGCCATGTAGACGGTATTTTGTATGATCTGGGCGTTTCATCGCCGCAATTTGATGATTCTAAGCGAGGCTTTTCCTACCGCTTCGATGCGCCACTGGACATGCGCATGGATCAGCGACAGGCGCTTGATGCCAAGACTATCGTGAATGAATGGCCTTACGCTGAGTTGGTTCGCATTTTTTCGCGTTATGGGGAGGAGCACTTTTCCAAACAGATTGCGCGGCGGATCGAGCAAGCGCGGGCTGAAGGACCGATTACCACAACCTTCCAGCTGGTGGATTTAATTAAGGCGGGCATTCCAGCCAAGGCTCGGCGAACGGGTGGCCACCCCGCCAAAAAAGTATTTCAGGCGATTCGAATTGCGGTCAATGACGAATTGTCAGCACTGGAATCATCGTTGGAGCAGGCACTGAAGTTAATCAATGTCGATGGACGTATTAGCGTGATCACTTTTCAGTCGTTAGAAGATCGGCTGGTTAAAACCATGTTTAAGGAAGTCTCGTCGGTTCAAGACGTTCCACGCGGCTTGCCAGTTGTGCCAGCATCTGCCCAGCCGCATTATCGCTTGGTCACGCGCAAGCCGATCTTACCAAGCGCTGAGGAACTGGCAGAAAATCACCGCGCACATAGCGCCAAACTAAGAGTTATCGAAAAAATTCGCAACTAGGGGGTACAATAAATGCTTGAGAGTACAGCAAGACCTTTGGTGCAACAACCGGCGCCTAAACCGGTACATAAATCAGCTAGCGAACCCGCACCACATACACATATCGCATTCAGCGGATTCGAAAAAACCATGATGTTTGCCTGTGGGATTTTAGCCACGGCTGTTTGTGTGGTCTGTCTGTTCATGCAAAACTACCTGAGCAACACCCAGCGCCAATACGAAGATTTACAAGCGCGCATTATGAAGCAATCGCAGGCAACCGCGAACCTCAAGCAGGAAATTGGCGAGCTCTCTAATTCGGAACGACTTGATGCTTTCGCAAAAGCACACGGGTTTAAAATTATTAATGGCAATATAAAGCGTGTTGATAATCAATGAAATTTTTCAAATCAAAACGATCAACGAATGCACATCCAGCCCGGAATCGTAAATTATTTGGTATCGGACTGATCGGGTTTACGCTCCTGATTTTCGGTGGCTTCGTTCTTCGTTTTTCTTTTGTTGCTACGGTAGGCGAAGTAGATTCTAACAACCTTGCCAAGCAGCGGCAAAAACAATATCGCACAGATACGGTTCTGCAGGCACAACGCGGGGCCATTTTGGACCGCACTGGCAATGTGATTGCCGAGGATTCAAATACTTATACGCTTTATGCGATTCTCGACAAACAGAACAAGGATGGCGACAAGCCAGATTATGTCACCGACAAAGAAAAAACGGCCAAAGTATTGAGTCGTTATTTGGCGATCAGTGAAGACAAGATTCTGGCGCGTTTGAATCCAACTAAAAAGCATGTCTTCCAAGTGGAGTTCGGGACTCCGGGTACCAAATTGAGTCTGGCGATTAAAAAGCAAATTGATTCGGAAAAACTGCCGGGAATCCATTTTCGGGAAACCCCGTCGCGCCTGTATCCCAATGGCGTGTTTGCCAGCCATGTGATTGGCATTGCCCAAGCTCAGGGTAAAGGCGGTGGGCTTACCGGAGTCATGGGACTGGAGAAGCAATTCAACACTGTTCTTGCAGGGGACAACGGTTATCGCCGCAGCGAAACCGATGCTTATGGATACAGGTTGCCTAATGCCAAAACCAAGCAAAAAGCGCCGGTTAATGGTGGGACGGTTTACACCACGCTGGACAGCGGCCTCCAATCATATTTGGAAACTCTGATGACGGATGTTCAAACCAAATATGAACCAAAAGGATTGACAGCGGTTCTGATGAGTGCCAAAACCGGCAAAATTTTGGCAGCCAGCCAGCGACCGACATTCGATCCTTCAACCGGTGAAGGGTTAGGCGATATGTGGCGAGATTCCTTAGTCGAAGACAATTATGAACCGGGATCCGTCATGAAAATTGTCACACTTGCCTCAGCCATTCAGAGCGGCAAGTATCACCCAAATGAATATTATCAATCTGGTTCCGTTAAGCTTGACGGTGGAACGGTCAATGACTGGCGCAGTGGCGGCTGGGGCTCGATTCCGCTGAGCAAGGCTTTCCCACTCTCAAGTAATGTCGGGATGGTGAAAATCGAACAGGAAATGGGTGCCGGCATTTGGAAGAGTTATTTAGATAAATTTAAATTTGGTCAGAAAACCGGCATCACGTTACCGGGCGAAACCAGCGGACATATCAGTTTTGCTCGGCCGCTGGACCAAGCAACCACTTCGTTTGGGCAGGGTATTGAAGTGAATGTTATGCAAATGATGCAGGCCATCAGTGCGGTTTCGAATGAGGGTAAAATGCTGAAGCCCCAAATTGTGTCCAAGGTCGTACACAAAAATGGTAAAGAAACGGTTTATAAGCCAGAAGTTGTCGGTCAGCCGATTTCCAAAGAAACCGCCGCTCAGGTCATCGACGCCATGCGCCACGTGGTTAACGATCAGGATGGCACCGGAGTTGCGTATAAAATGCCAGGTGTTGATTTAGCTGTTAAAACAGGTACCGGACAGATTGCCAGTCCGAAAGGCGGTTACCTCACAGGTGATTCTAACTACATCTTTAGTGTGGCCGGTATTGCACCAGCATCGAATCCGAAATATGTGCTTTATGTCACCATGAAACAACCACAGAAAATGACGGAACCGGCCGAAACGATTTTGGCTAGCATTTTCAAACCAATGATGCAACGGGCGCTTGATACTACCGCTGACGGCACGGTCGCAAAAGACACCAATACGGCTGATGTTCCTGAGGTTACGAATGACGCGTTAACCACCGCACAAGATACCGTGAAAAAAGCCGGTTTTGACGTTGCTACAATTGGCACAGGCAATAAAGTTGTTCAACAACTGCCGGTAAGTGGAATCAAGGCACTCCGCGGTTCGCGTGTGCTACTGTTGACAAATGGCGCGATAACGATGCCTGATCTTACTGGTTGGTCGAAATCCGATGTGTTAAAATTTGTACAATTGACCGGTAAGAAATTCAAACTTGTCGGTGACGGCTTTGTTGTTCGGCAAAGTATTGCCAAAGGAACCCTTTTAGGTGATACCAGCGGAACAATCGAGTTCAAACAACAATAGAATTGGGGATAGTCATGCAACTTGCTCAGATGCTCATTCCGATGGTTTCGGCATTTGCCATTACAATTATGTTTATGCCGCTATTTATCGGGTACATGCGTTACAAAAAAGAAGGCCAGGTGATTCGTGAAGAAGGGCCGAGTTGGCACGAGAAGAAATCGGGGACACCGACAATGGGCGGCCTGGTTTTCATTGCTGCGATGATTATTTCGGCTATTTGGGTTAGCATTTGGCAACATCAACTGACGCTGAGTGTCTGGATTTCCTTGTTTATTTTGGTACTATACGGCTTACTAGGCTTTTATGATGACTTTGAAAAACTGGTTCATCATCGGAATGAAGGACTAAAGGCTTGGCAAAAGCTGGCAGGACAGATTCTGGGTGCTGTGATTTTCCTGATTGCGTATTTTCATGAAGGGTTCAATCATACTTTATGGCTGCCAGTGATTGGCAATATCAGTGCCACGTGGTTTTATGTTATTTTTGTCATTTTCTGGCTGGTTGGTTTTAGCAATGCGGTTAATTTAACGGATGGACTTGATGGCTTAGTTGCTGGGCAGACAACGATTTCGTTTGGAACCTATGCGATCATCGCTGCTCGCGCAGGCCGGACCGATGTGCTGATTGTTTGCCTCGTCGCAGTGGGTGCCATGCTCGGCTTTTTGATGTTCAATCATAAACCAGCACGGATTTTCATGGGTGATTTAGGTTCTTTAGCATTAGGCGGCATGTTGGCGGTCGTAGCCATCTTGCTTCATCGCGAGTGGTCGTTACTGTTAGTCGGAATCATTTATGTGATTGAAACTGCCAGCGTTATCTTGCAGGTGGCATCATTTAAGTTAACCGGTAAGAGGATCTTCCTAATGTCGCCGATCCATCACCATTTTGAGATGAAAGGATGGTCCGAGTGGCGGATCGATCTGACATTCTGGTTCGTCGGACTGATCGCTAGCGGCATTTATCTGACATTTTTTCTTTAAAGTCACGCTATAAAAAGAAGGATCAATTGTGAAGAATATTTCGGATTATCGTAATAAAAAGGTACTTGTGTTGGGCCTGGCAAAGAGTGGCGTCAATGCTGCTCGCTTACTACATAAATTGGGTGCCCTAGTCACTGTCAATGACAAGCAAAAGTTCGATAACAATAAAGATGCACAGGAATTGCTGGCAGATGGCATGCGAGTGATCACTGGCCGGCATCCGGTTGAATTGCTGGACGAAAATTTTGAATTGATGGTCAAAAATCCAGGCATTCCGTACAGTAATCCCATGGTTAAACGGGCGCAGGAGCTAGGCTTGCCAATTATTACCGAGCCGGAATTGGCTTATCAGGTATCCGAAGCTGAGTGGATCGGGATCACGGGCACGAATGGCAAAACGACCACGACAACATTAATTGGCTTAATGTTGAATCAGCAACGGCCGCACCATGCGTTTGATGCCGGCAATATCGGGATCCCCGTCAGTCAGGTCGCCCAAAAGGCAGGTAAAGACGATACGATCGTGGCGGAGTTGTCGAGTTTTCAGCTGTGCGGTATCAAAACCCTGCACCCCCACATTGCGGTACTAACCAATATTTACGAGGCCCACTTGGATTGGCATGGCAGCCGCGCTAATTATGTCGCAGCCAAAATGCGGATCACGATGAACCAAACGCCGGGTGACTATTTCATTATGAATTGGGATCTTCCGGAAATGCACAAGTTGGCTAAACAAAGCAATGCGCAGATCGTGCCTTTTTCCCGTAAGCAGGCAGCCGGTGCACGAGCTTCGCTGATTGATGGCTGGCTGACGTTTGATGGTGATAAAATCATGCAAGCCAGTGAGATGCAGATCCCTGGTTTGCACAATATCGAAAACGCTTTGGCAGCAATTGCCGCCGCTAAGCTAAAAGGAGTCGAAGATGACGCAATACGCGAGGTGTTGCGGACATTTTCCGGCGTCAAACATCGGATTCAGTATCTTGAAACCTTGGAAGGACGCCGAATTTATAACGACTCCAAGGCAACCAATGTCGAAGCTGCGACCGTTGCCCTTAATGCTTTTCATCAGCCGATCGTTTGGCTGGCAGGTGGATTGGATCGTGGATTGCCGATGGACGCGTTAACGCCGCTGGTCAAGGAACACGTGAAAAGCATGGTTGTCTTTGGACAAACAGCGCCATTGATGGCGAAAATCGCTAAGGATGCTGGGGTACCGGTTCAAAAAACAGACAATGTGATGAGCGCAGTACCGTTGGCTTATGAAGCCAGTCGGCCAGGCGATGTCATTTTGCTATCACCCGCAGCGGCAAGTTGGGATCAGTATCCAAATTTTGAAGTCCGTGGCGATGATTTCATTAAGGCGGTTCACCAGTTACAACAAACGGTCGAAAGCGAGGACAATTAAATGCGGCTGGTTATTTCTGGTGGTGGTACTGGCGGCCACATTTATCCGGCCTTGGCGTTAATCGAGGCTTTGAAGGCAGAAGGGAAGCTCGATGATGTCCTTTATGTCGGCACCGAGCATGGCTTGGAAAGTCGGATTGTGCCAGCAACAGGCTTAAAATTTGCCACGCTCGACTTGCAAGGCTTTAAGCGCAGCCTTTCCTTAAGCAATATGACAACGGTCAGAAAGTTCATCGGTAGCTTGAGTCAGGCAAAAAAGTTATTGCGTGATTTCAAGCCGGATATCGTGGTTGGTACGGGTGGTTATGTTTCTGGCGCGATTTTATTTGCCGCCGCGCGGATGCATATTCCTACCGTGATTCATGAATCAAACTCGGTTGCCGGTGTAACCAACAAGTTTCTCAGCCGTTTTGTCGACCGTGTCGCTATTGTTTTTCCTGAAGTGGCGTCAGCGTTTCCGGCAAAAAAAGTAGTGGTAACCGGTAATCCTCGGGCACAGCAGGTTGCCGGGTTAAAACCGAATGACCGTCTGAGTGATTTCGGACTTGATCCGCACAGGCGCACTTTGCTGGTTTTCGGTGGCTCGCGCGGGGCGCCCAAGATCAACGAAGCGGTTTTAGCCGCATTGCCGGTTTGGGGAAAAGCTGATTTTCAGGTGCTTTTTGCGACTGGACGAAGCCATTACGATCATATCAAACAAGCTTTGCCGCCGTTACCGTCTTCAATTAAGATTGTGCCATATATTGATGATATGCCGTCAATTTTACCCGATATTGGCTTGTTGATTAGCAGGGCAGGGGCGACGACGATTGCGGAGATCACAGCGCTAGGCATTCCAGCTATTTTGATCCCGAGCCCTAACGTGACCCACCACCATCAGTATTTAAATGCACAGAGTTTAACCAAACAAGGTGCAGCGCTGACCATTACCGAACCTGAATTAGGCCAGGATTTTCCCCAAAGGGTGGTGAACCTCATGGAGGATGATGCTAAACGTGCCGCCATGGCGCAGGCATCAAAGAAACTAGGCGTACCGGATGCCAGTGATCAGTTGATCGCCGTGATGACAACACTCCTTTCGAAACGTAGGTGATGATTTTGGCTAGGCTCCGAAAAAAAGAACAGCAGTCTGATCCGCTGACACCGTGGCAGCAATATCAAGCGCGTCAGCAACAGAAGCCGCGACATGATCGGCGCCAAAAGCCGAAGCTGGATGTTGAACTGCCAAAGATTCAAAATTTGCGGCGACGTAAATTGATCAAGAACCTTGCGTTGATCCTGCTCCCCCTGCTATTTTTGCTGGGGGTTTTTGGCTATTTTGCCAGTCCGTTATCTAAAGTCGGATTGGTGAGCGTACAAGGCGTCACAACGGTTCCTGATCAGCAAGTCATCAATGCGACTAAGCTGTCAGATAATGATTTAATGCTCAGTGTGCTGGTGCATAAAAATGACATTGCGCAACGAGTGCAGAAATCTTTACCGGAAATTAAAGAAGCCAGCTTGACTATTAAGGGGTTCAACCGGATCATCATTCATACAAGTGAATATCAGACGATTGGTTATGTGTACCAGAACCATGCTTACCATAAGATTCTGGTGACCGGCAAAGTCCTAAAGGCCGGCACCCAAACGCCAGTTGATACTTACCCAGTGTTTTCCGGATTCACCGCTAAGGAACTACCCAAAATGATTGAGTTGCTGAATCAGTTCCCCGATGCTATTCGTCGCGACATTTCGGAAATCGACGCAAGCCGCGGTGACGCCAATCCCAACCAGATTGCTTTGAATATGAGCGATGGTTATCGAATCATCGCCGATTCCCGCACGATTGCCAAAAAAATCAAGTACTATCCGGCAATTGTTTCACAGGTCAAGAAAAAAGGCGTCGTTGATTTAGAAGTCGGTGCATTCTGGCGGCCGTACACCAGTGACGAAAAGTCGTCAAATGACTGATTTTGTAAGGTTTGTTTTCTCATCAGAAAATGAGTGTGTTACACTAATGATGGCACCGTTTTAATATGAAAATTAAGTACATTAAAAAGTTACACAAGGAGGTTCCCGATACATGGATAATCAAGGTATTTACGTTGGACTTGATATCGGAACCACCTCAATAAAAGTCATTGTTGCCGAAGCAGTACAGGGACAAATGAATGTTATTGGTGTGGGAAGTCAGCGGTCTGAAGGCGTTAGTCGTGGGGTGATCGTTGATATCGATAAGGCAGTCGCAGTCATTCAGGCGGCCGTTGCCCAAGCTGAAGACAAGGCAAATATCAAGATCGATCGGGTTGTGGCTGGTATCCCTGCTAATATGCTGCAAATTGAACAGGTTTCGGGGATGATTGCCGTTGGTGAGGAAAACAAAGAGATTTCCGACAATGATGTCCGTAGTGTTGCCGCGGCTGCATTAGTCCGCAACCTGCCACCTGAGCGTGAAACATTATCACTGGTTCCCACTGAATTTATCGTTGATGGGTTTGACGATATTAAGGATCCGCGTGGTATGTTGGGCGTTCGGCTAGAAATGCGCGGCATTATGCTGACGGTTCCCAAAACCGTGATTCATAACACGAAAAAAGCCATTGAAAAAGCTGGTTTACGAGTTGGCGGATTGGTTATTTCACCATTGGCGATTGGCCGGCTGGCATTGACTGATGGCGAGCAGGATTTTGGTACGGTTTTGATTGATATGGGTGGCGGCCAAAGCACAGCAGCCGTTATCCATGATCGCAAGCTCAAGTTTACGTCAGTCGATCAAGAAGGCGGCGAATATATCACCAAAGATATTTCCGTCGTGTTGAACACGAGTTTTACGGATGCAGAAAAGTTGAAACGCGAATACGGCAATGCGGATTCACTCGCCACCAGCGAAGAGGAAACGTTCCCCGTGACCGTTGTTGGTAAACACGAACCGGCAATGATTTCGGAAAAATACTTATCGGAAATTATCGAGGCGCGCGTTGCACAAATCTTCAAGCGCTTGAAAAAGGCACTCGATGCTGTTAACGCGCTTGAACTACCGGGTGGCGTTGTGATCACCGGTGGCACGACGGCACTGCCAGGTGTTACCGAATTGGCACAGGATATTTTTGATCGCCCAGTCAAGCGTTTCATTCCCGATGACATGGGTCTTCGCCACCCTTCATTCACTGAGGGACTGGCACTGATCAAATATGCTGCTCAAATGACCGATATCGAAATGCTTGTTTCCAGTGTTCTGCCGACGCCATTTATGGTTGACGGTGCGCAAATACCGTCATCGTCACCATCCCCAGCACCGCAAAAGCAGCCGGAACAAACTGCTGCTTCGGAAGGCAGGCGTCTCGTTAAGCGCAAGCCTGACAAGCAAACGGAAAAAACCGAGCCTAAGGAGCCATCTGCCTTGCGCCGGTTCTTTGGTAATTTCTTTGAATAAATCTCGATTCTAGGAGGAACACGAATGGATTTTCAAATGGACGCACAGAGTGAAAAAGGTGCCAACATCAAAGTTATCGGTGTTGGTGGTGCGGGTGGCAATGCCATTAATCGCATGATTGCCGAAGACGTTAAAGGCGTGGAATTCATCGCTGCCAATACCGATTTGCAGGCGCTGAATGCCAGCAACGCAGAAACCAAGATCCAGCTTGGACCGAAATTAACGCGCGGCTTGGGCGCCGGTTCCAATCCGGAAATTGGGCAGAAAGCTGCAGAAGAAAGTGAAGAAGCTATTGGCGCCGCATTACAAGGTGCAGACATGATCTTTGTCACGGCAGGAATGGGTGGCGGTTCCGGTACCGGTGCTGCGCCGATCGTAGCTAAGATTGCTAAAGATCAAGGTGCCTTGACGGTGGGGGTGGTTACCCGCCCATTCACGTTTGAAGGGCCTAAGCGGGCTAAAAACGCTACTGAAGGCATTGCTCAGTTGAAAGAACATGTCGATACATTGGTTATTATCGCCAATAACCGACTGCTTGAGATCGTGGACAAGAAGACCCCGATGCTCGAAGCATTCCATGCAGCGGATAATGTCTTACGCCAAGGGGTGCAAGGTATCTCCGATCTGATCACCAGTCCTGGGTACGTCAATCTCGATTTTGCCGATGTTAAAACCGTGATGGCCAACCAAGGTTCCGCTTTGATGGGAATCGGCAGTGCCACTGGCGAAAATCGCACCGTTGAGGCGACAAAGAAGGCGATTTCCAGTCCATTGCTGGAAGTCAATATCAGCGGTGCCAAACAAGTACTGTTAAATATTACCGGCGGTCCGGATCTCAGCTTGTTTGAGGCACAGGATGCTTCACAAATCGTTGCTGATGCTGCCAAAGACGACGTTAATATCATTTTCGGAACTTCCATCAATGAAGAACTTGGCGATGAAGTTGTGGTAACCGTCATTGCCACTGGCATTGAAGAAGAGGACCAACGCCGTGAAAATCTTCGTCGCCCAGCTGCACAAACACGGGGTGCCGATCACGAAAAAGGAAATGATGCTTATCGTCCGGCATTTTCAGCTGATGATCATCATGACGATCAGTCTGAACAAAGTGACGATCCGTTCGGAAACTGGGATTTACGTCGGGAGCCAAGTAAACGTCAAACGCCAAGTGCAGATGACATGAATAACGTGAAGAAAAAAGACTTTGATATTTTTGAAAATCAAACCAATGCAGACGATGCCGGAAGCGACGACCAGCCGCCGTTCTTTAAGCGTCGACGTCAATAGTCAGGAGGTCATGGAACATGGCGTTTGGTAAGTTAGGCGAAAAATTCAACAACTTCTTTGCCATGGATGATGATGAAGATGATTATCAGGACCAAGAAGACGAACAGACGCAGGTAGCACAGCCGGAGAATCGGGATGTGAATCATTATCGTAGTAACAAAGTCGTTGCCATGGCGGCACCAACTGGAAAGGCTGCCAAAATCGTGGTGTTTGAACCCAGAATTTATTCGGATGCCAAGGAGATTGGCTCGCATTTGCTGAATAATCGAGCGGTGGTCATTAATTTTGATCGAATTGGCGCAGATGATGCTCGGCGAATCGTTGATTTTCTGACTGGGACAGTCTATGCAATCAATGGTGAGATTAAGCGGATCGGTGAGTCGATTTTCTTGGTCACACCAGCCAATTTTGAAATTGACGGTTCGCTAGCTAGCACCATTGATTCTGATGGTTTGAATCTTTCATCACAACACTAAACGAGGTGTCACGTGTTCAATTTTCTTTATGCATTATACCGAGTCGGTGACTGGGCGATTTACTTATATATGATCATGATGTTTGTTTATATTCTGATTTCATGGTTTCCTAACGCTCAAGGAACGGCAATCGATCGGTTCCTTGGTCGATGGGTTGATCCGTTTTTAAGTATTTTCCGCCGGTTCATTCCTGCAATTGCCGGATTGGATCTTTCTCCGATCCTGGCGTTTTTCGTACTTTCGCTGATTAAGTTTGGCTGGTCGCGTTTATTCTTGATACTCGTTCAATTAATTGGGTGACAAATCATGGACGCCATCTATCAACATTTTCGTAAAGACGAAGCAGCACTGATCGACCATTTTGCTGAATTAGTGGAAACGGCTCGCACCGAGTATCGCGCCGTTTTGACTGATTTTACCGATCCACGGCAGCGTTTAATCGCTGATAGTTTGATCAGTGCCCACGATGACATGAAGCTCATGCATTTTGGCGGATATCTGCATGCCGAGCGCCAACGGTTGATTTTTGCGCCAGACTATTATGAAGCACAACCGGGTGATTTTGACATTAGGATGTTGCAGATCATCTACCCGGAAAAATTTGCCGAGATGCATCATAGTACGATCCAGGGAACCTTATTAAACGCCGGACTGGATCGCGATGTTTTTGGCGATATCATTACTGACGGGCAAACGTGGCAATTTTTTGTGGCCGCCCACATGGAAGACTGGGTCATGAGCAATATCACGAAAATCGGCCGTGTCGGCGTTCACTTTACTGACTATCCGTTAGATCAGGCGGTCACTCCCGAGAATGACTGGGAACCGATCGACTTTTCAATCAGTGCGTTGCGGCTCGATACGGTTGTGGCGCATGGTTTCAATATGTCGCGGCAACGCGCCAAGGTTTTGATTCAAAGCGGTAAGGTACGACTGAATTTTGGCGAAACCGAGGCGCCGGACGCCGAGGTCGCAACGTCGGATATCATCTCGGTTCGCGGTTTCGGCCGCTTGCGACTGGATGGGATTCTTGGTGAAACCAAAAAAGGTAAGTTGCGTGTGTCGGCGGCGGTTATTCACAAGTAAGGATGAGCGCGAACTGGCACTTTAACGCGCTTCCTGTCGCAGAAGCCTGCGTGTAAGGACCTTAGTCGCAATGGCAAGGATCCGCCATCACGCCCGCCACTTACACTCCGGCTTCTAAGCGCCAGCTCGCGCTCATCCTATAAAGGAGGACTAATTTCATGGCTTTAAGTCCACTGGACATTCATAATAAAGAATTTAGCAGCAAAATGCGCGGTTATGACAAGGATGAGGTGAATGATTTCCTTGCCCAGATCGTTAAAGATTACAGCAGTCTGATTAAAGACAATGAAGGACTTAAGAAGGAACTGGCAGATGCCAAGGAAAAGGTTCGGTATTTTACGGACATGAAAGAGGCCTTGAACCAGTCAATCATTGTGGCGCAAGAGAGTGCTGAGAAAGTCAAAAATAGTGCGCATCAGGAAGCTGATCTGATCAAGCAACAAGCACAACAGGATGCCCAGGCGATTCTGAATCGGGCCAAATCCGATGCGGATCAAAAGATGCACCAAGCACAGGCACAAACGGAGCAGACGTTGCATGATGCGGAGCTGAAACGGCAAAACATTTCCGTTCAGACCGAGGATCTCAAACGACAAAGTCGGGTTTTCCGTCAGCGATTACAGGTCATGCTAGAATCACAGCTTGAAGTTGTGAAGAGTCCAGAGTGGAAAGAATTGCTTTCCAGTTCACCTGAAGCACCGGATACCACGGATCCGAGTCAGGAATCACTTGACAATTCGCCGGCTGGTTTCGTAAACTCTAAGGGAGCCGCTTCCGGTGCCGATGCCTACACGGAGATTATTTTCCCAGATGATCAAAGTGCAACTTCAAGCTCGGCAAATGCTGAAGCGACACCGGCTGATTCAGCGACTGCCGAATCAGAATCAGAATCAAGTGAATCAACCAGTGATGATTCTGATGCTATAACCGATCAAAATGTCTAAAAACGTATGAACACGCGTCGTTTAGCGGTCCCCTTTGCAGCGAGTCAGGAATTAGGTGTGAGCCTGGCAAGTACCGCTTGATGATATCAGTTCGCAGTTGTCTCGCCGATTCAATAAGCGGGACCGGTCGATCACCGTTAAGCAATCACTGAGGGGGACTTGTTCCCTGAAGTTAGGTGGTACCACGTTTGCTCGTCCTAATATAGGGCGGGCTTTTTTCATTCAATCAACAAAGGAGCTGGACTCGTGAAAATTAAAGATACGTTGAATATGGGAAAAACAACTTTCCCGATGCGCGCCGGATTACCAAAGAACGAACCGATTTGGCAAAAAAAGTGGGACGAAGATCATGTTTATGAGCAACGGCAGAAGTTAAATGAAGGCAAGCCAACTTTTATGTTGCATGATGGCCCGCCATTTGCTAACGGCAATATTCATATGGGACATGCCCTTAATAAGATCAGTAAGGATATCATTGTCCGTTATAAGTCGATGAACGGTTTTCGGGCACCGTATGTTCCTGGTTGGGATACCCATGGCCTGCCGATTGAGCAACAGTTGGCGAAACAAGGGGTCAAGCGCAAGGAAATGTCAATGACCGATTATCGGGAATTGTGTCGGCAATTCGCCATGAAGGAAATTGATAAACAACGGACCGATTTCAAACGTTTAGGGGTGATGGGTGACTGGGAACACCCATACATTACGCTGCATCATGCTTATGAAGCCAGCGAGATTCGGGTCTTTGGGGCAATGGCGAAAAAAGGTTACATTTACCATGGCTTGAAGCCGGTTTATTGGTCATGGTCATCTGAATCGACGTTGGCAGAAGCTGAAATTGAATACCACGATGATAAATCGCCGTCAATTTATGTTGCGTTTCCGGTGGTTGATGGTAAAGGCTTGTTGGATCAGGACACTTCTCTGGTTATCTGGACAACCACGCCTTGGACCATTCCGGCCAATTATGGCATTACGGTTAATCCGCGGTTTGATTACGTTCAGGTTCAAGTCGGCGACCACAAGTATGTTGTCGCAGCCGAACTACTTGATCGAGTGGCTGAAGAAATCGGCTGGGATCATCCCAAGATTCTCAAAACCTTCAAAGGCACTGCCATGGACAAAATGACGGCCAAACATCCTCTATATGATCGCACAAGCCTGGTGATGAACGCGGACCATGTCACGCTTGATGCCGGGACCGGCCTGGTTCATACTGCTCCTGGTCATGGGGAAGATGACTACAAGGTTGGTGTGAAGTATGGATTGCCAGTGATTTCGGTCGTTGACGCCAGGGGTTACATGAACGAGAATGCGCCAGGGTTTGAAGGTGTCTTTTACGATGATGCTAATAAACTCATCACTAAAGCTTTGACCGAAAAAGACGCACTGTTGAAACTGGATTTCTTCACCCATAGTTATCCGCATGATTGGCGCACCAAAAAGCCTGTTATTTTTCGGGCCACAACGCAATGGTTCGCATCCATTGAAGCTTTCCGCGACCAGATTCTGAAGGCGATTGATACGGTCGACTTTAAGCCTGGTTGGGGTAAGACCCGTCTGTATAACATGATTCGTGACCGCGGTGACTGGGTCATTTCTCGCCAACGGGCATGGGGGGTTCCGCTACCGATTTTCTACGCCGAAGACGGCGAGCCGATTATCGAAGAAGCAACCATTAACCATGTTGCCGACTTGTTTGGAAAATATGGTTCCAATGTCTGGTTTGAACGCGAGGCTAAGGATCTTTTGCCGGAAGGGTATACAAACGTCCATAGTCCTCATGGTCAATTCACCAAAGAAAAAGATATCATGGATGTTTGGTTCGACTCAGGCTCATCGCATCAGGCAGTCTTGGCCCAGCGTCCGGAATTGAGTTTCCCGGCTGACCTGTACCTGGAAGGATCCGACCAGTATCGCGGCTGGTTTAACTCCAGTTTAATTACTAGCGTTGCTGCGACTGGTGTGGCCCCATATCGCGGCATCCTGTCTCAAGGTTTTACGCTTGATGGTAAGGGCCGGAAAATGAGCAAAAGTCTAGGCAATACGATTGTCCCTGCCACAATTGAAAAGCAATTTGGCGCCGAGATCATTCGGCTATGGGTCGCAACTGTAGATTCCTCGTCTGATGTCCGCGTTTCGGTCGATAATTTTGCCCAGACGTCTGAGGCTTATCGTAAAATTCGCAATACGTTGCGGTTTATGGTGGCTAATACCGGCGACTTTGATCCGCAAAAGGATGCCATTGCTTATGACCAACTCGGATCTGTTGATCGCTATCTCATGATTCGCCTGAATCAGGTCATTGCCAAGGTCAAGGAAGCTTATGACGTCTATGATTTTGCTACCGTCGAAAAAACAATTAGCAGTTTCCTTGTCAATGATCTAAGTGCCTTTTATCTCGATGTTGCCAAAGATGTGGTTTATATCGAGGCTCAAAATGATCCTAAGCGACGAAGTATGCAAACCGTGATGTATACCGCTTTGCTTGATTTGACAAAACTGTTGACGCCAATTTTACCGCACACAGCGGAAGAAGTTTGGCCGTACCTGAAACAGGATCGTGTTTACGCTGCCTTGTCTGACATGCCTGACGTCACACATTTTGACGACGAGGATCAGTTACTTGACATCTGGTCAGCATTCATGGATTTTCGTTCCGAGGTGCAAAAGGCGCTTGAAGTTGCGCGGGACAACAAGATCATCGGCAAGTCCATGGAAGCGGCGGTTACGGTTTATCCATCCGAGCCGGTTCGTGACATGTTGGATGATGTTGAAGCTAACGTGATGCAATTGTTGATTACCAGTCACTTTGAAGTTGCACCAAGCGATGCCAAGGTGCCAGCAAATGCCGAACAGTTTGAAGATATGGCGGTTGTGGTGACCCATGCCAAAGGGGAAGTATGCCCACGTTGTCGGATGGTTCGGACTGACATTGGCGCTGATCCAAAATTACCTGAATTGTGCAGTCGCTGTGCCGCCATCGTTGAAGCCAATTACCCTGAGGCTGTTGCAAACGGTTTTGATAAATAAGTAGGTGGCAGTATGCAAGGACGAGTTAAGAATTTTAATGTCGACAAGGGCTATGGCTTTATCGAAGCCGATGGTCAGCCGGATATTTTCGTTCATTTTTCGGCGATTAATGAACCCGGTTTTAAAAGTCTGACGCCGGGAGATCTGGTTGATTTCGTAATAGTAGAGGGTCCCCGAGGTCCGCAAGCTGCCAACGTGACAGTTCATCATAAGGCAGATTATTCAGATGATTAGTGGACCGGCAGATAAAAGGCTGCCACGATCATTTAATTAAAGGAATCAATATAACAAAAAAACCGTGATCGATTATGATCGCGGTTTTTGTATACAGCTTGTTTGTTTATTAGAAATATGAAGAAAATTACTTGTTGACTTCCTCGATTTTCCCATCATACGTACGGGCAACGGTCATTTTGGTGACTGGAATGTAACCCAGCTTAGGGACAAGTGTCTTTTGAACATTCTTTGATTGAACGTAGTCGATGAATGCCGCAGTTGATGCATTAGGCTTACCCTTGGTGTACATGTGCTCGTAAGCCCAGATCTTCCAGGTATTGGTCGTAACATTCTTCTCAGTTGGTTGTACATTGTCAACTCCGAGCTTTTGGACGCCATCTTTAATCGCTGAAAAGGCTAGGTAGCTAATCGCACCAGGCGTTGAGGAAACCATCTGATAAACGGTACCGTTTGAATCTTGTTCCTGACTGGTTTTGACTTTGTCCGTCTTGAGACCGAACTGTTCAAAGGTGGCGCGAGTACCGGAACCTTGCGCACGGTTAATCAAGACAATTTGTTGGTCTTTACCGCCAACGTCTTTCCAATTGGTGATCTTACCTTGGAAAATATCGACTAGCTGTTGGTGCGTAACATTCTTAACCCCGGCATCTTTGTTAACAACCGGGGCAATGCCAACCACTGCGACTTGATGATCGACCAAGTCGCTAGCCTTCAAGTCTTTCTTTTCTTGAGCGAAAATGTCTGAATTGCCGATGGTGACCGATCCAGCTGCCACCTGACTTAATCCGGCCCCGGAACCACCGCCTTGAACGGTGATTTCGGCCTTAGGGTGGTCGGCTTGATATTGCTTAGCAGCTTGCTCAACAAGCGGCTGCAAAGCTGTGGACCCAACTGCAAGAATTTTACTTTGCTTTGCTGGTGCAGCGCTTGACGAGCTTGAACTGCTGGCGGATTTTGACCCGCACCCTGCTAATACCAAAGTGGCAGTTAAGGCCACGGTCAAACCGACTATCAACTTCGAATGCTTCATTACTTTTCCCTCCAATACTTGAATGACTTAAGGATAAAGAATGAGTGTAAAGACTTCGCCAATTTGATGTAAAGAATGCGTCTTGCTTTTGTAAATAAGGTGTAGGTTCCTTTGAAAAAGTAACCATATTCGGCGTATAATGGTGCAGCTAGGCGTTTTAGAAGGAGCGGAAAATGTGAAAAATTACATTGATAACCAAAAAGTCCAGAAAAACCGGTGGTGGATTATCACGGCCATCGGGATGTTTACCATCATGTCGACGTTGGACAGTTCAATTGTCAACATTGCGCTGCCGGTGATGAGCCGTGACTTAAAAATTCCAATGAACCAGGCTGAATGGGTTGTGTCCATTTATCTCATGATGATTTGTGGGTTGCTTTTGTTTTTTGGAAAATTAGGCGATTCCATTGGCAAGATCAAAGTGTTCCGTATCGGGATGGTGCTGTTTCTCATCGGTTCTTTGTTTGCCGGCTTTAACAATAGTTTGGCCCTGTTGCTGGCTGCGCGGATTGTGCAGGCAACTGGCGCATCCATGACAATGGCTAATAACAATGGGATCGTGACTGAAATTTTTCCAATGAATGAACGCGGGCGTGCATTGGGGCTCATCGGGTCGTTTGTTTCCATTGGTGCGATTGCCGGACCCGGGATTGGCGGGCTGATTCTGGGGCAACTGCCGTGGGGCTATATTTTTTGGATTAATATTCCTATTGGGATTGTTGCGTTGATTCTTGGTTCGGTTGTTTTACCAAAGGACTTGCCTCACAAACGGATTCCGATTGACTGGGCAGGTTTCATTAGCTTTTTAGGGTTTATTCTAGCCTTGTTCATGGGTATTTTCCTGGGTCAGGAACGTGGCTTTACGGATCCGGTGATTCTTGCACTGTTCGTTGTTGCTGTCATCGCATTGGCTGTTTTTATTCGGATTGAAAATCATAAAGACGATCCACTGGTCAGTTTTAAGTTGTTCCGAAATAGCGCATTTACGTTAAGTTTGTTATCGGCGTTCTTTATTTTTGTAACGAACTTCTTCTTTAATGTAATTTCGCCATTTTATTTACAGAATGCGCGCGGCTTATCGCCGGAAAAGGCTGGCTACCTACTGATGATTTTCCCGATTGTCCAGGTAATTGTGGCGCCGGTGGCTGGTTCAATTGCCGATCGCTTCGGTCCTTACCGAATTACCGTGGTGGGGTTGTTGTTCATCGTGGGCAGCCAAGTCGGCTATGCATTATTCAATCTTCAGACGTCATTTGTTTTCGTAGCGTTGATGATTGGCTTAGTCGGGTTAGGTAATGGCCTGTTTCAAGCGCCGAATAATACGGTTGTGATGTCAAGCGTTGCACCGCAGGATCTCGGGATTGCAGGCGGCTTAAATGCTTGGCACGTAACTTAGGCATGGTTGTTGGCATTTCGACTGCAACGACGGTTTTGTTCTCCTCGATGAGTCACACGGCTGGGCGGAAGGTAACAACTTATCTAACCGGTCGTCCTGATGTCTTTATCGCGGGGATGCATGTATCATTTTGGGTTGCGACCGGTTTGTGTCTCTTAGCCTTGGCGTTGACGGGTTATCGGATGGTGCAAATTCGTGACGCTAGCAACGCTTAATTCGAGAAGGCGCAGCCACTGAGGATTGGCTGGAAGTGAGCCAAAACAAAAAAAGTCCGCGATGACGAAGATCGCGGACTTTTACGCCATTCAAAGTTTAATTGAGAACTTAGGTTTATTAAACATGCGGCGTGACGTCTTTAGGATTTTGATTATCCATATCGCCGTGGGTATAATTCAGCAGTTGTTGCTTAAGTTCACCTTCCATTTGGACAAGCTGTTTTTCGGCATTCTGACGCTTGACGCGGCCGTCTTGCTGGATCTGTAGTGTCTGCTTTAAGGTATCAATCAGATCATTTTGTGTTTGTGTCAGCGTTTCGATATCGACAACGCCGCGTTCATTTTCTTTGGCAGTTTCAATCGAACTAATCTTCAACATTTCACTGTTCTTCTTGAGCAAATCGTTGGTCGTTTCCGAGACTTGACGCTGAGCTGTTACGGCATTTTTCTGGCGTAACAGGGTGAGCGCAATAGCCACCTGGTTTTTCCATAAAGGGATAGCAGTGTTGACACTGGCTTGGATTTTTTCTGCCAGTGCTTGATTGGTGTTTTGGATTAAGCGGATTTGTGGCGCTTGCTGAATGGTAATTTGTCGAGCTAATTGCAAATCATATGCCCGTTTTTCCAAACGGCTGGCGAATTGTCGCAGATCGTTAACTTGCTGGATGGCCATCTGATCATTAGCTGCTTCGGCGGCTTTGGCTGCTTCGGGAATCGTTTTATCATTCAGTTCTGCCAGCTTTAGATTGGCCGCTTCAATGTAAATATTCAAGGCATCAAAATACGCCTTGTTTTGGTCGTAAAGTTCGTCCAAAAGTTTGTTATCGTTTAACAAACCCTGTTGTGACGTTTCAAGCCTGTTGGCAATCGTATCGATCTGGGCACCGATTTTTTGGTACTTTGCGGTGATTTCGTAGATGGATCGCTTGACACGGCCAAAAATTTTGCGGAAAATATTGTTATTTTCTGCTTTGAGTTCATCAGGATTGGCTTCATTTAGGCGCGTCATAAGGCTGGTTAAAGCGTCACCAACTGCGCCAGTGTCTTGGCTTTGCACCTTGGATAACATATTTTGCGAGAAAATCCCAAGCTGCTTTTGCGCATCGGCACCGTAGTTTAAGACGGTTTCGCCTTTCGTGACATCAATTTTGTTGGCTAAATCCTGCGCTTTGGCTTCCTGTTCCGGATTCAACTTGGGCTTAGCAGTTGCTGCTTCGAGGTTTTGGGGGGCCGCATCGCTTGGCTTGGATGAGGTGCTGAAAGGGTCTGCTAATAGGTCATCGGTCAAATTTGTTTGTTTGTCGTCACTCACGTTGGTCACTCCGTTTCATGCATCTTGTCTGGATCGAGATGTTTCTTGGCAAGACGGACGTCGCTATCCAGGTCATCCAAGTCATCCTTAATGAAGGCTTGATAATCGGTACGGATCTTACCCGCCATTCCGGTCATCGTTGTAAAGGCTTTATCTAACGTTTCATAGGTATCAGCCGTTTTGACTTCATGGTGTGTGATTTGAGCATATTTCTGCATCAAATCCAACAGATTCGGAACCTGTTGATAGACAAAAGTGCCAGCATCTGTCAGTCGCTGCGGGGCTTGTACCAGCGCCTCGAAATAAGCGTGCAGCAAATCGATCAAATCCGTATTAAGTGTGAGCGCACGAAGCTTCGGCACCTGTTTGGTTAACGCTTCAATCGCTCGAATTTGATCGGCAAGTTCAGCCATTGTTTTTCTGAAAAGTTTGATTTCTTCATCACTTAATCCGGAAGCCGCATAGTGTTCGGCCATTTTAGGATCCAAACTTGGCAGATTAGTGGATTTGGGCTTCGGTCGGCTTAGTTCACCGATAAAGCGAGCGAAGGCAAATACAACGCTGACGAAAACAGCGATTGCCCAACGCCCGGATAAGGCCCCTAATACCGCACCCATGGCGGCCCAGAGAATGATTCGCCAAATGCGAATGCGTTTGCTTGTGGCCACGAGATCACTTCCTCTTTCGTTTGAGTTTAGTTTAGCACAGTCCTGTAGGTTGACTATCAGCCGGAAGTTGGATATTCGCAAATTTTTTGTTAAGATCAGGCATTGCATCGTCTACTGGTGTAAGCTGATGACATGATCTTTCATAAAAATGGTGCTTGGCAACGTTTTGAATCGGTCGACGATTCGTTGATAGACGGCTTGGCGCTTATAAACGAGTAAGACGGGGAGGTGGCTGCGACGGAGGAAAAACCAATTGCACAACAACGGGTATTTACGGGTCAACTGGTTGCGGTTGACGAACTAACCGTTAAACTGGCGGATGACCAAACTGCCAAACGGGAAATTGTAAGGGCGCGACCAGCTGCCGGTATTTTGGCTTTAAAGGGACAACAAGCCTTGTTTGTTAGTCAGTTTCGGTCAACTGTTGGCCAGGCAACGCTGGAAATTCCGGCTGGTAAGATCAACCAAGACGAGATGCCACTGACAGCTGCTCAACGTGAGTTAAATGAAGAAACTGGCTTGGTGGCGCTTAACTGGCGGCCGCTTGCCAGTTATTTTCAATCGCTTGGCTTTTCTGATGCGACCATGGTCCTTTTTTTGGCACGCCGCTTAACGCCGGCTGTCCAGCGCCTGCCGCAAGACACCGACGAATTTGTGAACAGTCATTGGCTGACTTTTGATGAAGCCCAACAAGCGTTAGATGATGGCAGAATTTGCGACAGTAAGACGCTGTTAGCGTTGTTTTATTGGCAACAGGAGGAACAGCATGGCAGAAGTTAAAACGCGTAAAGCCTACCGTGAAGCTCAGAAGAAAAAGAAGCGGGAAGCTCGTGATCGCGAAGCCAAGCGCGTTGAAGTGGAGAAAGCCTATGCCCGCCAGAGTCGCGACAAGCCAGAGGTCAAAGCAGCGCGGTTTGATGAAGTAACGTTTCGTAAAGTCAATAGCCTCAAGAAACGGCTTAATTGGGCGATCGGCATTGTCTTCGGGCTGATTGTGATTGTTTTTTTGGTTCTTTATTTTGGTTAGGGATGGATCAAACCTAAGAGGCACAGAAGCAGCATTATATTTAGTGTAGAAAGAATGAGGGGATTTTTTGATTAAAGTCGGTGTGATTTGTGCGATGGAAGAGGAAATTCGCATGTTGCTGGCGCGGCAAACTCATCAGCATGAGACCGTTATTGCCAGTCAGCATTATTTTGAAGGTAAAATTGGCGATGTCGATGTGATTTTGGTGCAATCCGGCATTGGTAAGGTGCAAGCTGCGATGACGACAGCACTGCTGTTGGCGACTTATAAACCTGATGTCGTCATTAATACTGGTAGTGCGGGCGGGATTGGCCACGGGCTTGCGATCGGTGATGTGGTTATTTCTAGTGGCGTGGCTTATCACGATGTGGACGCTACGGCCTTTGGCTACTTACCAGGGCAACTTCCTCAGCAGCCGCAGATTTTTGAAGCAGGTATGTCATATGTGACACAAATTCAAACAGCAGCTGCAGCGACTGGTTTGACGCCCAAAGTAGGCTTGATTGTGTCGGGGGATCAATTTATTAATGGCAAAGAAGCCACTGCCCGTATTTTAAAGACCTATCCCCAAGCACTTGCCAGCGAAATGGAAGGTGCGGCAGTCGGCCAGGTTGCTAAAGAGTTCCACATCCCATTTGTCGTGATTCGCGCTATGAGTGACGTGGCAGATGAGCAGTCCGGAATCGATTTTGACAAATTTGTGATTAAAGCGGGTGAGCAAAGTGCCGCGATGTTGTTGCAGTTCTTTGCCCATTTACAGGCATTTCAGCATGATTAGGAGCTGATTTTTTATGCAACATATTTATCTTGATAACGCCGCAACAACGCCAATGGCACCTGAAGTTATTCAGACGATGACGGATCAAATGCAGCATGACTTTGGTAACGCGAGTTCGACGCACTGGTTTGGTCGAGAGGCACATACAGTGATGGATAAGAGTCGGAAAATTCTGGCCGACTCAATCCATGCCCAACCCGGTGAGATGGTCATCACCAGCGGCGCCACTGAAAGCAACAATACGGCCATCACCCAGACAGCGCATGCCCGTGCTGCTTTGGGGAAGCATATTATCACCACTGCCATCGAACATCCCTCGGTCTTGCAGCCGTTGAAGGCCTTGGAAAAAGAAGGCTTCCGGGTCACCTATCTGCCGGTTGACGAAAATGGACGTATTCGGTTAGCAGATTTTGACGCAGCCTTGGATGATGACACGATTCTGGTCACGATCATGATGGGCAATAATGAAGTCGGTAGCCGCATGCCGATCGCTGAAATCGGCGAACGACTGATGGAACATCAAGCCTGGTTCCACACCGATGCCACTCAGGCTTATGGATTGCTGGATATTGATGTCAAAGCCCAGCACATCGATATGTTGAGTGTGTCCGCGCACAAAATCAACGGGCCAAAGGGGGTTGGCTTCTTATATCGCGATCCTAAAGTGCAATTTCCGGCGTTGCTAAAAGGCGGCGAGCAGGAACTTAAGCGTCGCGCGGGTACCGAAAATATTGCTGGCATTGCTGGTTTTGCAACGGCCGTTCAGCTGATCACTTCTGAAGAAAAGGCAAGACGCCAAACCAAATACCTTAACTTCAAGAAACAAATCATGACTGCTTTGGATAATGCCAATATTTCCTACGCGATCAATGGCGATATCAGACCTGACAATGTTAATCACGTCTTCAACTTGTGGCTCAAAGGCATTTCAACTTATGCCTTACAAACCAATCTCGATCTGGCCGGTGTTGCCGTTTCAGGCGGGTCTGCCTGCACAGCTGGGTCACTGGAACCTTCGCATGTGCTGACCGCCATGTTTGGTGCGGACAGTCCGCGGTTAGGCGAATCAATCCGTATTTCATTTGGGGCACAGACAACTCAGGAAGATATTCAGGCCTTTATTGATACGCTGTTGCCTATTGTCAAACGGTTGATGGCTAAACAAACCGTACAGTAGTTTCGTGGTATGCTAAACTTAATGCTAGTAAAGCGTGTTCACGCTCATATTAACGCGTTCGCCGGCGCAGGAGTCTGCGTGTAAGGACCTTGGTCGCAATGGCAAAAACCGCCATCACGTCCAAGCCCACTTACACGCCAACTCCTGAACGCGCCGGTTCACGCTCAGGAGGATGTTTCATAATGGTATTAGCACCCACAGGATCAGCACAAGGCGACCCTAAGACTTATCGAATTGGTTCAGAGTTGAAACGGTTTACGTTGATTGATCTTGGTTTTGTTCAAACCAAAAACGGCAATTTTCAGTTACAACGGTCACTGGATCCTAACTCACCATACACGACCGCGAATAAGCTCAAAATGACGGTAGCGAAGGACTTGGATAAGTTTCAACTCGATGTAACCACTGGAAACGGCTTAAAGGCGATTAACATTTTTAAAAATGACCTTACCAAAGAAAATGTTGAACAGTATCAGTACTGGGTTAACAATTTAATTAAACGCGGCGTCATTGAGCCTAAGTAACCGGTTTTGAAACTAGCAGCGATCTTTTTGTACGTGAGAAGATTACTGCTTTTTTTATTGAACATGACCGCTTGATTTACTGTGTTGGTCATGTCTGAAAAGCAAAAGTGCTAAGCTGGTATTGTTAGATTTTTTAGCGTAAGCCGCAGCGTTGTGGTGAGCGCGTCAGCAAGCACACGAATGGTTAGGGGGGAGCTGAATGTTCGAGCATGGTTTTATCGAAGTGCATAACGCCAATCAGAATAATCTGCAACATGTGAATATTAAAGTTCCAAAGTACGCCATTTCCGTTTTCGTCGGGCGCTCTGGATCAGGCAAATCGTCGTTGGTCTTTGATACCATCGCAGCTGAATCGCGACGTGAATTAAATGAAACCTTTCCGAGTTTTACTCAGCAATATCTGCCGAAGTATGGTCAGCCAGACGTCGGTTCGATCGATCATTTACCAGTTGCCATCGTGGTTGAGCAAAAACGAATCGGTAAAAATGCCCGGTCGACGCTAGCTACTTATACTGGAATTTATTCACTTCTACGGCTGCTATTTTCCCGGATTGGCAAACCCTTTATCGGTTATTCCGATACTTTTTCATTCAATCTTCCGCAGGGAATGTGTCAAACGTGCCAGGGACTTGGCTATGTCGATGATATTGATGTTAAAAAGTTGATCGATCCGAATAAATCATTAAACGAAGGTGCCATCACGTTCGTCAGTTTTGGGCCGGATACTTGGCGGTGGCGGCGCTATGCCTATAGTGGATTGTTTGATAACGATAAACCGCTGAGGGACTATACGCCCGAAGAAATGAAGCTGTTGTTATTTGCGCCGCAGCAGACGCTCAAGCATGCGCCTGCCCAATGGCCACGAACAGCTCTATATGAAGGGGTTGTGCCGCGCATCAAACGATCAATTATTGGTAAGAAAGAAGCGGAGCACCACAAGGCAGCACTTGCCGAAATCGTGACGCGTAAGCCCTGCCCTGCATGTCATGGTACCCGCTTGCGTCCTGAAGTATTGACTTGTTTGATCAATCAAACCAATATTGCTCAAGTTTTAAAAATGGATCTGGTAAATGTGCGGGGTTTTCTGAAAAAAATTCAGGTCTCACTGGCACAAGATGTGATCCGCGAACTGCTGCGTAAAATTGATGCCTTGATTGATATCGGACTGGGTTACCTTTCATTGGATCGGCCGACAGAAACGCTTTCGGGTGGCGAGACTCAACGCATCAAAATCGCCAAGTTTTTGACCAGTGCTTTGGTCGACATGGTTTACATTCTTGATGAGCCAAGCGTCGGCCTCCATCCACATGATATTGAATTGATTAAGCGCGCACTGATGCGGTTAAAGCAAAAAGGCAACACGATTTTGATTGTCGAGCATAATCCTGCCTTGATTGCATTAGGCGATTACATCGTCGAAGTCGGTCCCGGTGCCGGTACAACCGGCGGACACATCACGTTCACCGGTACGTATCCACAACTGTTGGCTAGCCAGGCGCTTACTGGCCGACTACTTAAACAGCGACTGACATTCCGCCGGCCGCGACCTGCCAAGACGACACTTGATTTAACGCACATTCAGCGGCATAACCTAAAGGACGTTCATGCCGTCATCCCACTGGGAATTGAAACTGTGATTTCCGGAGTTGCCGGTTCAGGTAAAAGTACGCTGGTAAGCGCGTTACGTGATCATCTGACGGTTCCGTATATTGACCTAGCACAGGCCGACATCAGCGCCAACATTCGCTCGACGCCGGCAACTTATCTGAAAATTCTGGATCCGATTCGAAAAGTTTTTGCTCACGCTAACCGTGTTGGCAGCAGTTGGTTTAGCTACAATGGCCGCGGCGCCTGCCCACGCTGCAAAGGCAAAGGCGTGACGATCACGAACATGGCCTTTATGGATCCGGTTGTCTCCGTCTGTGAGCAATGCCACGGGCGGCGCTATAACGATCAGGCCTTGAGTTACACTTATCACGGACAAAATATTGCCGACGTTTTACAAATGCCGATTGCCAAGGCGCAACCCTTTTTTGCTGAAGAAAGTGAGATTGCCCACCCGCTACGGAATATGGCGCGAGTGGGGCTTGATTACCTGACACTCGGCCAGCCGCTGACAACGTTGTCAGGTGGGGAAAAGCAGCGCCTTAAGCTGGCGGTTGAATTAAACCGCACCGGCGAAGTTTACTTACTCGATGAACCGACAGCCGGTCTTCACTTACAGGACATCACCAAATTATTGCGTTTGTTTGACGATTTGGTGGCAGCCGGAAATTCATTGATTATTGTCGAACACAACTTGCAGGTCATCAGTCAGGCTGATTGGTTAATTGATATGGGTCCTGATGCCGGTATTTATGGTGGACGGATTTTATACGCCGGGACTCCCGCGGCTAGCATGCAGGCTAAGCAATCCCGCACCGGCCAAGCATTGCGGCAATATAACGAAGCCCTGGAACGGCAGGCATAATGCCAGAAGCAGAGTGGTCGAAGCCTTTAACGATCACATCACGTCTGGTCGATTCAAAAAACTCGGTCCACTTTAACTAAAAAGTCGGGAAATGCTTGTGCAGAGCTGTGCTTGCTATCTATTGGTGGCCTGCTATAATAACACTTACTGGAATTCGACCTTCAAATCGGATATCTCCAGAATCTGATGAAATGATGGTGATTGTTTTGGACAATTCCAACACCCGGGTTGTTGTCGGCATGTCCGGCGGCGTTGACTCCAGTGTCACGGCGCTTTTGCTGAAGCAACAGGGATATGATGTTGTCGGTGTCTTTATGAAAAACTGGGACGACACCGATGAAAATGGCGTTTGTACGGCGACCACGGACTATGAAGACGTTGCTAAGGTAGCGAGTGAAATCGGGATCCCTTACTACTCGATCAACTTTGAAAAAGAGTACTGGGATCGGGTTTTTCAGTATTTCCTAGACGAATATAAAGCCGGCAGGACGCCAAATCCCGATGTTATGTGCAACAAGGAAATCAAATTCAAAGCATTTTTGGATTATGCCGAGCAGTTGAACGCGGACTACATTGCGATGGGTCATTATGCGCAGGTGAAGACTGATGAGAACGGCGTGGTCCACATGTTGCGCGGTGCTGACGGTAATAAAGATCAGACATATTTCTTAAGCCAGCTTTCCCAGGATCAGCTTAAGAAATCAATGTTTCCGATCGGTCACCTGCAGAAGCCGGAAGTTCGTAAGATTGCCGCTGCTGCAGGACTGGCAACAGCGAAGAAAAAAGACTCAACTGGCATCTGCTTTATCGGTGAGCGCAACTTCAAGCAGTTTCTAAGTACGTATTTGCCAGCGCAACCCGGTAAGATGATGACTGTTGATGGTGTCGAGATGGGCACTCATGACGGGTTGATGTATTATACGATTGGTCAGCGTCAGGGCCTCGGTATCGGGGGCAATTCGCAAAATTCCGAGCCTTGGTTTGTTGTTGGCAAAGATTTAGACAAGAATATCCTTTACGTGGGCCAAGGCTTTGATAATCCTGCCTTGATGGCCACGAGTCTCAGTGCATCAAATCTTAACTGGACAACGGGAGAGGCACCGGCAGAAGGCACCCACATGACAGCAAAGTTCCGTTATCGCCAGCGTGATACCGGCGTGACGATTCACTACCATGCTGACGGCACCGCCACCGTTGACTTTGATGAGCCGGTTCGCGCCATCACCCCCGGTCAAGCCGTTGTCTTTTATAACGGCGATGAGTGCTTAGGCGGCGGCACTATTGATGCGGCATACGCCCACACGAATGAGTTACAGTACGTTTAGTAACGAATAATGATCGATTAGAAAAGGTTCAGCCTTGGAGGTGCTTGTCGTCTCTGAGGCTGATTTTTTAGTGAGCTTGAGTCGGCGCGCTTAGTAGTCGGAGTTGGGCGTGATGGCGCTCTTTGCCATTGCGACCAGTGCCCTTACATGCAGACTCTTGCGACGGCGAACGCGTTATGGTTAACACTTGCTGGTTTTGATCCATCCTTGAGTATGCTTGATATTTATGGCGAAAATACTGATAATGAAAGGGTTAAGACGTAAAAGGAGAGCGGATCGTGACCAAATTATATTTTGTACGCCATGGCAAAACCGAATGGAATAATCAAGGACGTTATCAAGGCGCCAATGGGGACTCCCCGTTGCTTCCGGAAAGTTTTGAGCAAATCAAGGCATTGGCCGATTATTTGCGTGGCATTCCTTTTGCCCACGCCTATGTGAGTCCGCTTAAACGTGCGCGGATGACGGCACAGACTTTAATCAAAGATTTAAATGAAACGATTCCGTTAACGATTATGCCTGCATTGCGAGAATTTAACCTAGGCAAAATGGAAGGCATGACGTTTACTGACGTTGCCAAGCATTTTCCGCAAGAGTTACATGCGTTTCGGCATGAACCGGCTGCTTACGACCCACGCAAGATTCATGGCGAGTCGTTTTCACAATTGATTAACCGCGCGATTCCGGCCATAGTTGCGACGGTTGCAATGGATCGAACCGGTGAGGCTAATTTGTTGTATGTCAGTCATGGCGCCGCACTGGCTGCAGTCATCCAAAGCCTGCTGGGGACGCCATTAGCCGAAATTCGCAAAGACGGCGGCCTTACGAACAGCAGTGTGACGATTTTACAAGCAGATGGACCGAGGCTGCCGTTCAAATTACTCGACTGGAATGAGACCGGTTTTTTACCAGAACCGCCAAAACCAACCGACACCATTTGATTTTTGGCACAGCATAACCACGATATGAGTAAAGAGGTTGTTATGGATTCAGATATCTTAACTGCATTTAACCAAGGAAAACACGAAGAAGCCATTCATGCAGCAGTCAAAGCCATTGATGCGGCCCCCAAAGATCCTAAGCGCTATGCCATGTTGGCAACGATGCTCATCAGCTTGAAAGCCTTGGATCAGGCGGGAGAACTGCTCGCCAAAGCACGCAACCTTTTCCCGACTGATATTGAACTCCAGTACACAGCCGGCTTATTTGCCTATGCGCAGGCGGACTATCCAGCCGCGGCAGCTTGGTTTGCCAAATGTCGCAAGGATAAGCACCTCAAAAATGATGCAACTTACATGTTGGCGTTGAGTTATCAACAAGCCGGTCAACCCAGAAAAGCACTCGCATTTGCCCTCACAGCACACGAATTGGCACCAAAACAAACCGATGCGGCTTTGCTTGCAGCTGATTTGCTGTTGGCAGTACAGGCGTTTGATGCGGCAGCGGACATTTTGAAGCCGTTGCTCAACGACAAGCAACCACAAATTCTGTTTACTTATGGCATGGCGTTAAGTGCTGCTGGCAAAGATGGCAGTCAATATTTGGATGAAGCCAAGCAACTCGATCCGAAGGGCTATGATCAAAAGGCCAGCGCGGTCGCCGACATCAACCGATTTTTAAAGCTGCAGGAGGGTCATGATGGACAGGCGTGAAGACAGTGTCACTGGTAGGGTCAAAAGCATTTTCTTTCAGAATCCCACGAATTTTTTTAAAATTCTCCTGATTGACATTACGGGCACAACGATTACTTGGACCGAACCGGATATTGTCGTGACCGGAACGTTTGGGGACATCAAAGAAGACGAAACTTACACGTTTACCGGTCATGTGATCGATCATCCTAAATATGGTCAACAATTTCAAGCGGATAATTATCATGTCGACCGGCCAACGAATAAAACCGGTTTAATCAATTATCTCAGTTCAGATAAGTTCCCGGGCATCGGGCCAAAAACTGCCGAGAAGATCATAGATAAGCTTGGTGTAGATGCGATTAATCAGATTCTTGATGACCCGGCGTCGCTTGAAGGACTTGGCATCACTGCCGCAAAGCGAAAAATGCTTGTTGACAACCTTAAAACGAATCAGGGCATGGAACGCGTCATCATCGGACTGAACGATTATGGTTTCACCAGTAATATGGCCGGTCGCATTTATCAGCAATACAAAAATGACGCCCTTGAGGTGATTAAGCAAAATCCATATCAACTTATCAATGATATTGCTGGCATCGGTTTTACCCGTGCCGATCAAATTGCTGCCAAATTGAACATCGCGCCGGATTCGCAATTGCGTCTCGGAGGGGCCGTCATGGACACGCTGCAACGTCTGACCGATGGCGAAGGGGACACTTTTGTCGAACTGCGCACGCTCGTTACTCAGACGCTTGATTTGTTAGAACGGGCACGAAATATTGCCGTCAAGCCTGATGCTGTTGGCCAGGCTATTGTCACTTTGGCCAAAGATAATGCACTGGTTGCTGAAGGTAAACGGATTTTTCCTAAACAGCTCTATGACTCAGAGTGGCAGATTGCCCGCCAGCTGAAGGGATTAGCCGAAGCAGGGGCTAAGGCTGAAGAACCTGAACTACCTGACATTGAAAAAACATTAGCTGCGGTACAGGCAGACACCGGCATTGCTTATGATGAGGTCCAAAAAAAAGCGATCGTCACGGCTTTACGATCCCCGATTTTCCTTTTGACGGGCGGCCCCGGCACCGGTAAAACGACCGTGACGGATGGCATCGTCCGCACTTATGCACGATTGCATGATCTCTCGTTAGATGCCAATCAGTACGACTTAGATGATCCGTTTCCAATTATGTTGGCAGCCCCGACTGGACGCGCAGCTAAGCGGATCAGTGAGACGACTCAGTTACCGGCCAGTACTATTCATCGGTTATTGGGACTGGGCGTGGATACGCAGGACTTTGCTCCCAACGATCTGCCTGATGGGCTGTTGATTATCGATGAGATGTCGATGGTCGATACGTATTTATTTCGGACGTTGCTGACTGCGCTTCATCCAGGTATGCAGATTGTGCTAGTGGGAGATAAGGATCAGCTGCCTAGCGTCGGTCCGGGACAGGTTTTTGCGGATCTTTTACGCAGCGGCGCGTTGCCCCAAGCAGCATTGACCCATGTTCATCGCCAAGATGCCGATAGTTCGATCATTCCTTTAGCCCATGCGGTGAACGCCGGTAAACTTCCTGACGATTTCACGCAACCACAAGTCGATCGCAGTTTTTTGGCATGCACACCCAGCCAAGTGCCAGAAGTCGTTGGTCAGGTTGTGAAGCGGGCAGCCGTTAAGCAGTTTTCGATCGCTGATATTCAGGTGTTGGCACCAATGTATCGCGGAACGGCAGGGATTGATCGCCTCAATCCAATGTTGCAGAATATTTTGAATCCTAAACACAGTGCGCGGACCAAAACCGTCCATTTTGGCGAAATCGAGTATCGAATCGGCGATAAAATCCTCCAACTGGTCAATGATCCTAACCAGAACGTGTTTAATGGCGAAATCGGCCAGATTGTCGGGATCACGTTAGCAAAGGAAGCAGCCAGCAAAAGCGATGAATTGACGATTGACTTTGACGGCAATGAGATCACTTACAAGCGTAGTGATTTTAGCAAAATCACGCTAGCGTATGCGACGTCGATTCACAAAGCGCAAGGGAGCGAATTTCCGATGGTGATTTTGCCGTTAACTTTGCAAAGTCGGCGAATGTTACGACGGAACTTGCTTTATACTGCCATTACTCGGGCAAAGTCATTCCTGATTTTGGTAGGCGAATTAGCGGCTTTTGAAACAGCGGTTGGTGAAGTGGCTGTCAATCGACATACGGGGTTGGTTCAACGGTTGCAACAGGTATTTGACATGCCAGGATCGCAAACAACTGAAGAAAGCGCTTTGTCACCATCACCTTTGCCGTTACAATCCACACAAATTGACACGAATGGTTCCGACTCGGATAATAAAGTTAGGTCTGCCAAAACTGCGCTTCATCAGTTAACGCCAGCACTGGCAGCCTCGCAGAAAATTGATCCGATGATTGGGATGGATGGTATAACCCCACAAATGTTTATGACGAAGGAGAATTAATTTTGTATGGAGGACAACATACGCAAGTCACTGGTCATTAAGCCAGTGACACCTGAGGATCTTGAACAGTTCAACGACTTATTGACATACGTGTTTCAGGTCACGCAAAAAGACTTAGAACAATCCGGTTATGAAGAAGGTGAGCTGGAGCGTGCTAAGCGTCCGGTTTTGGAAAAGTCAGACGTGTTGGGATGGTTTCATAAGGATGAACTTGTTAGTTCGCTTGCTATCTATCCTTGCACGGTGAACATTCATGGGACATTGTATGAAATGGCCGGGCTAACCGGTGTCGGAACTTATCCTGAATACGCTGGCCATGGGCTGATGCACGATCTGGTTAAATTGGGGTTGGAGCATATGCGTACGCACAAACAATGGATTTCGTATCTGTATCCTTACAGTATTCCGTTTTATCGCAAAAAAGGCTGGGAGATCATGTCAGATCATCTCACGTTTGATGTCAAAGATACCCAGTTGCCGAAACAGGTTAATGTTCCTGGCCACGTTGAACGCTTGGAAATTGATGATCCTGATGTGATTGAGACATATAACCGCTTCGCCATGAAAAATCATGGTGCTATGATTCGCAACCAGTTAAACTGGGATGAGTACTGGCGCTGGGAAAATGAAGAAGAACGGACTGCCGGCGTGTATTATGATGTCAATGATCAACCTCAAGGCTATGTCTTGTATTGGATTGCGGACGAGGTTTTCCACGTGAAGGAAATGATCTACACCAATCAGGAGGCTCGTGTCGGGTTGTGGAATTTTATCAGTGCCCATTTTTCGATGGTGACACATGTTAAGGGCAACATTTATAAAAATGAGCCCTTGCATTTTCTCCTAGACGATGGGGATATCTATCAAACCATTAAGCCTTATTTCATGGCGCGAATTGTGGATGTCAAAGCATTTTTGTCTCAATATCCTTTTGCGACTGAGACGACGGAAGCATTTCATTTTATTGTAAGTGATCCGTTGGCGTCTTGGAACAATGGGACATTTGGTGTTTACTGGGATGAAAATCAGCAGGTGCACATAACCGATCGGCCGGTGGGAGAAGCGATTACCACAGACATCCAGACCTTGACGACTATGCTCATGAGTTATCGCCGCCCCTCTTATTTGGCCCAAATCGAGCGTCTCTTTGCTTCCAAACATGCCGTTAAATTGTTGGAAAATGCTGTACCAATGGAGGAGCCCTATTTTTCGGATTACTTCTGACCATCTAGATTCTAAGATGCGCGCGTAGATGGCACAGTGATTTGAAAATTATTATGGAACCGTTGGCCAAAATGCCAGATAGATTATGAGCGGGTACATTATTGCAAGCACTGAAACAAATGGCTGTGCGTGCTAATGTGCAAGTGGTAGCCTAAGATTTTGGCTTTTTTGGCAGCACCATGCAAAAACACGGTAGCGACCGGCTTGATCAAAATTAATGCAAGCCGCAACTTGGTCCATGATCCTTTGCGTGCATGAGCCACCCACAGAAAGGATGTTTAACGAATGATGCAAATGGTAACCATCGCGCCGCAAACTCAGGTTTCAGTTCATGTGCACGGGCAGAAGGGGGATATCCCCGTGATCTTCCTCAATGGTTACGGAGCCTATCAGCAGATCTGGGCAGCCCAAATCGCTTGTGTTCGGGAATTGGGGTATCGCATGGTGACTTGGGATTACCGAGGCCAAGGGGAATCCACGGGGACCATCGCCCCAGACTTGCACATGATAGCAGATGATTTGGCAACGTTGATACAGCTCATGAGCTTGGAGAACCCAATCCTTGTGGGTCATTCCATGGGTGCCAGTGTAGCGTGGGCGTTTGCCCGATACCATCCGGAAATACCGATTCGCGGGCGTCTCACGATTGATCAAAGTCCAAAGATGTTGAATGATGCTGCCTGGCACTATGGTTTTAAGGGGCTGACAGAGGATAACAGCATGGCTTTTGCTCAATTACGGAGCCAAAAACAGGAGACGCTGCACGGTTTAAATGACATGGTATTTCAACGATTACAAAATGCCAAAAATCAGGCACCTTTTGCCCCAGCTGCAGCCCAGCTTCTCTTACGGGATCACTTGAACGCTGACTGGCGATCGGTAGTGGTACAATCACCGACCCCAGCTTTATTTGTGAGTGCGGTGAACAGTCCGTATTTTCCGATGGGCTACGATCATTGGTGCGCCATGCAAAACAGTCACATTCATACAGTTCGCTTAGCCAACACGGGTCACGATATCATGGCAGAAGTACCTACTGCGTTTAATCAAACGTTACGGCACTTTTGCCACCTCGTCGTGGACGCGTGAAGAAAGAAAGTCAATCGAGGCATTGACGGCTTACACCGCGGGGGACCGGAAATGTCTTCGCCGTGGCTATCTGCGTGTCTGTAGTGACTCTCGTAGCCGAGGAACAGTTATATGTTTTTAAGGAGCGGGCACCAGTACGATTGTGACCTAGGTGCACACCCAAGCTGACCGGTATTTTGCGCTTGGGTGGGAGCAAAATCCCACAGGAATTGTCTTTGTCACGTGTTCGGCAACCGTACTCATCAAGCGCCACTCAAGCATAGGGGCAGTGCAGATTTGCTGATCCTGACGATTTATTTTGCGTTGCTATTCGATTGGTTACCGTTTCAGTCAGCATAACTAAAACAGTCCCTGTTTATTGATCGATCGACCAATAGACAGGGACTGTTTTGTTACGTTCAGATCGTTTGTGCTGCGGCGATAATCCGGTTGGCGACGGATTCACTCATAAAAATATCTGTCAATAATCCACCGCGTAATGCGCCTAGGGTGGCATCGGTTTTAAACTTACTGGTGACAATGCCAACCCGGTGGGGCACCGCCAAGATGCTAGGCAGGGAGACACCAAAAATGGGCGTCTTTTCTGGTGCAATAAAATGGCCCTGAATGGTGTAAGGACGACCAAATAAGACACCGGCAACAGCATTGAGCATCGGTGCGGGAACGATAGCAGTTCGCTGATCGTGCCAAGCGGGAATGGAATCAATGGAAGCCATTGTGCCGATGCCGGTGATGGTCATGTCCATGTGATGGGCGGCAGTCATGGCAGGACGATTGGCGGGTTCCTTTGCCAAACCTCTGCGGACAGCGGGATTAAACACATAAAGCGGGCCAACCAGAGTGTGGTAGGCTGCGCCGAATTTGTTGGCCGCCATTTCCACCATCCGAGTAGAGCCGGCCCTAGAGTTATACTTCATGTTTTCACCCATAAATTGAGTGAAAACAAGCTCTGGTTGATTAGCCGCCGAGAAATGTTGAATCACATCATAAATCGTGCCACCCCACGCTAATCCCGTTGTTCGGCAATCCGCAATCATGTTTTGAATCTGTTGAGCGGCATAGCTGATCACATGCTCCGTAGTCTCTGTGGGATTCGTGGCATCTTTGATGACGAATGTCTGGGAGGTGGGGAAGGCCTGTCGTAACCGACTTTCCAGATGAGCAAGGCGTTGCGTAGGCGCTGCAATGGTAATCTTGACTAGACCGACCTGCTGAGCTTCGTCAATGTATTTTTCTATGTAATACCTTGAAACATGGTACTTGTTCGCCAATGCGCTAATGGTCATGCCTGATAGGTAATAGTCTTGGGCGATGGCCGTTAGTAGTGCCAGGTGATCGGGTGTAACCATAACAAAGCCTCCATTATCTTTTGTCAATTAGTGTAACATATTTTGCTGATTTTAAAATTTAAAAAATAAGGGAATTATTTTGAAAATTTAAATTAAAAGTGGCATACTATGTCTGGAGAGAATTCACGCAATGATTTGAAAGGAGTTGGTGACATGGCAGAAGACGAAGTAGAGCAACTGCACAGTGCCCATACAGGAGTTTTGGCCATTAAGCCAGAGATGCACGTGCATGATCGTGCAGATCTGAGCCAGGCGTACACGCCAGGAGTGGCTGAGTTAGCCAAAGAAATTGAAGCCAATCCAAGTTTGAAGGACCGCTATACGACCAGCGGTAAATTGGTGGCGGTGGTGACAGACGGGTCAGCAGTGCTGGGACTAGGCAACATCGGCCCTGCTGGGGGCTTGCCAATTGTGGAAGGCAAAGTGTTGCTTTATAAGGAACTGGCAGGAGTGGATGCGTTGCCCATCGCTGTGAAGCAAGTGCCAGTGGACCAATTCGTGCAGACAATTAAAAATCTGGAGCTAAGTTTTGCCGGAATTCATTTGGAAGACATTGCTGCGCCGCGTTGCTTTGCCATCGAAGAGGCTTTGCAAAAAGAACTCGCAATTCCGGTTTATCATGACGATCAAGAGGGTTCAGCTATTGTCGTCTTGGCGGGATTAATCAATGCGGCTAAGGTAGTCGGCAAGAAGTTGACGGATTTGCGCGTGGTAATGGCTGGTGCTGGTGCCTCAGGCATTGCGACGGCCAGGCTTCTGTTGGCGAGTGGCATTACTCACATCACTCTGGTGGATATCCACGGTGTCGTGCGTTCGGATGATCCACAGTACAACAACTATCAGCGACAATTAGCAGGTCAAGTGACTAGCACAGCTGGTGCGACACTCACAGACGTCATCAAGGATGCTGACGCATTCATTGGCTTATCAGACGCGCACGTGCTTAATCGGAATCAAGTGCAGATGATGGCTACCCAGCCGATCATCTTTGCTTTAGCTAATCCGGTACCTGAAATCGATCCCGCTGAAGCAAAAGCGGCAGGCGCGGCTGTGATCGCCACGGGTTCCAGCCAATATCCCAACCAGGTGAACAACATTTTGGCTTTTCCTGGCTTGTTCAGGGGATTGCTCAAGAGCGGATTGAAATCCGTGAATGCCGAGTTAGAAACTAAGATTGCCCAGGGGTTGGCGGCCTTGATCACAAAACCGACAGCCACCAAAATTGTACCCGGTGTATTTGATGAAGGCGTTGTCGATGCGGTGACTCAGGCGGTCGTTTCATTTGCACAACAACACAAATAACGCCATCACCCGTTCCCTGTGAACGAGCGGTGATTGGAGGAATGACATAATGGCAATTTTTTGGACCTCGATACAAAGTGTCTTAGCGATCATGATCATGATTGCTGTCGGCTACGTTGCCCAGGGCAAGGGCTGGTTTGACAAGGAGTTCTCCGGTGCTCTTTCTAAAATCATCATGCAGGTGGCTTTACCGGCGTCTATCTTTATGTCGATGATGAACCACTTTAAACCGGATCAATTGGCGAAACTGTCCGTCGGCTTGTTGTACAGTGTTGTGAGCATTACTGCCGGACTATTGATTTCTTGGGTAGTCGTGTGGGTCATGAAAGTACCTCGAGGCCGGCGTGGGTTGATGATGACTGCGATGAACTTCGCCAACACCGTCTTCATTGGAATGCCGCTTAACCAAGCGTTGTTTGGCAATGCTTCAATCCCTTATTTGCTGGTGTACTACATAGTCAACACAGTGATGCTTTGGACTATTGGCGTATGGTTAATTTCGGCGGATGATCCTACGGTTGACAAAGCTGGTGGCGAGAGAGTCAAGTTTGACTGGCACCATTTGGTTCCCACTCCATTGTGGGGATTCATCGTTGCCTTACCTTTCATCTATATTCCGTGGCTGCGGACACACCTACTGGTGAACTTTGTGACGCTGACCTTAACTGATATTGGTGCCTTGGTAACGCCGTTGTCCTTGATTTACATCGGCATCATGTTAAAGAGCTTCGGTATAAAGAACATGAAGTTTGATAAGCACGTAGTCGTGACTTTAATTGGTCGATTCGCGTTGGCCCCCGTTCTGATGTTTGTCCTCATTGCGATGGGGCACAGCATGGGGTTGACCATGGTGCCCGTTTTTCAGAAGACGCTGGTTATCCAAGCGGCCACGCCGACCTTCGCAGTGTTGCCTATTTTGGCCACTACTTACCATGGAGACGTGAAATTTGCTACCGATATCGTAGTCTCGGCATCGGTTCTGTTCATCGTTGTTGTACCGATTATCATGGTTTTGATGGGGTAATCGTCTATGGCTGAAATTCGGGATTTAATGATTAAGGTTCCTAGCATTCGTCACCAGTGGTTGACGTTTTTGGCCGGTCATGGGTTGCAGGACTTTCCCCCTGCGGAAGTGGCCGGTGTTGACCACGTTGTGGGACTTTACGAAAATGACCGCTTAGTGGGTACTGGTGCGACTGCTGGTAACATTCTCAAGTTTATTGCCGTGGATGCTAGCACTCCCCCTGGGGCTTATTTCAATCAGATCGTCTCTGAATTACAAAGTCGCTTAGCAGCCGCAGGACAGTTACACGTTATGGTGTCAACTAAGCCGCAATACGAAAAAAGCTTTCACTATGTGGGCTTCCAGACGTTGGTGCACACGCATTGGGGGGTATTGATGGAAGCAGGAACGCCCACGATCACTCAGTATTTACAGGGTCTGTCCGGAGCAACAGGCACCATCGGTGAACATCGCAGTGCGATTGTCATGAACGCCAATCCGTTCACCAAGGGCCACCGATACTTGGTCGAGCAGGCGGCGATGCAAAGTGACGCTGTTGATATCTTTGTCGTCAGCACCGACCGCTCCTTGTTTACGACAGCAGAGAGATTGCATTTGGTGCAAACAAACACGGCAGATCTGGCCAACGTTCACGTGTACTTGGGGGGTGACTATATGGTCAGTTATGCCACATTTCCCGCCTACTTTTTAGCTAGCAATGATACCATAATTAACTACCAAACAACGATTGATGCCCGTCTATTTCGGGATTGGGTAGCCAAAATACTGCATATTCAAACCCGTTACGTGGGGGAAGAACCATTATCCCACACTACGGCGATTTACAACCAGGTGTTGCAGAAAGAACTGCCTCCTCAGGTGCAAGTGAAGGTGATCCCACGGTTAAAGGTGGGTAGGACGATCGTGACTGCGACTCAAGTGCGGTCCGCCATTGCTCAAAACAAGTTGAGCGAAATTCGTTCGTTGCTTCCGGCCAAAACGTGGAAATTTATTCAGATCCACCAAACAGAATTAGAAACACGTATTAAGAAAGGAATGACAATTCGTGGGAATTAGTAAAGCCGCACTGGCAGGGACACTAGAGTCTTCAGACATCCAAATTACGTTGAGCCCCGCTGCTAATGGCATTCAGATCGAATTGACCTCGGCGGTAGCCAGTCAGTTTGGTGAACAAATTAAGAAAGTGATTACCCAAACATTACAGAGTTTGGGTATCGACAATGTTGCCGTGAAGGCAGTGGACAAGGGTGCGCTGGATTGTGTGATTAAGGCCCGCACCATTGCTGCTGGGCAGCGAGCGCTGGGTCAAAAAGAACCGGCTTGGGAGGTGCTCTAATGGCTGAGACAGAAGAACGATTACGTCGCACAATGATGTTTGTGCCTGGAAACAATCCCGCTATGCTCAAAGATGCCGGCATTTACGGCGCTGATGCTATTATGTTTGATTTGGAAGATGCCGTTTCTCTGGCTGAAAAGGATGCTGCGCGAGATTTGGTTTACGAGGCGTTGCAGACTGTGGATTACGGTGATGCTGAAAAAGTTGTTCGAGTCAATGGTACAGATACGCCTTTTTACAAAGATGATGTCAGGGCCATGGTCAAAGCGGGAATTGATGTAATTCGCCTTCCCAAGACGGAAAGTGCCCAAATGATTCAGGAGTTGGAAAAGGATGTCGCAGCGGCCGAAAAAGAGTTTGATCGGACTGCCGGTAGTACGCATCTCATGGCGGCCATCGAAAGTGCTAAGGGCGTTGTCAACGCGGTGCCCATCGCCACTGCTTCTCAGCGAATGATTGGCATTGCACTTTCTGCTGAAGACTACACCACGGACTTGAAGACACATCGTTATCCCGATGGACGCGAGTTGGAATACGCCCGAAATGTGATTTTACAAGCAGCCCGGGCCGCTGGTATCGCTGCCTTTGACACGGTGTTCACAGACTTAGACGACGAAGCGGGTTTGCAACGTGAGACCGAGTATATCCACCAACTAGGCTTTGATGGCAAATCTGTGATTAATCCGCGGCAGATTTCCGTCATTAATGCTGTGTATGCGCCGACCAAGAGAGAGATCCAGACAGCGCAAATGGTGATGGCTGCCATTGATGAAGCCCATGAAAAAGGCTCCGGCGTTATTGCATTAAATGGTCAAATGGTCGATCGGCCTGTCGCCATGCGGGCACAACGCGTGATCAAGTTAGCCAAGGCATCCCATTTGATTGATGAGGAGGGGACTTTTGTTGAAAAATAAAGTTGGCGTTGAAATCTCGGAAAATGTCTTAAAGCAATACGGGTATCAACCCTTTGCAGGGACGAAGATTGGTCATCTGATTAGCCAACGGGTCGCGCCTGCCGTACACGTTATGGCGGGACCCAGCAAAGTGGCGACTTCACTTGCTGATGTTGTTAAAAATAATGTTCGAGATGGCATGACCATTTCTTTCCACCACCATCTTCGCGAAGGAGATATGGTATTCAACCAAGTCATGCAGTTAATCATTGATGAAGGAATCAAGGACCTCACACTTGCCCCTTCCAGTTTAACCAACGTGATGAATGACATGGTGATTAAGGCAATCAAAGCTGGAACTGTCACCCACATCACGAGTTCGGGGATGCGAGGCTCTTTAGGCGACGCGGTTTCTCATGGGTTGCTGCCGAATCCAGTGATTTTCCGGTCCCATGGCGGCCGGGCTCGGGCCATCGAGACCGGTAAGATTAAAATCGACGTGGCCTTCTTAGGCGTACCTAATGCCGATGAAATGGGGAATGCTAACGGCATGACCGGCGATGCTGCCTTTGGTTCGTTGGGCTACGCACTGATGGATGCACGTTATGCGGACAAAGTAGTATTGCTGACTGACAACATTGTGGACTATCCCAACACACCAGCATCCATCAACCAAACTCAAGTGGACTATGTGGTCAAAGTCGATCAGGTGGGTGACCCGGATCTGATCGGTTCTGGGGCCACTCGTTTTACCAAGGATCCTAAGGAACTGAAAATCGCGCAAATGGTAAACAGTGTGATCACGCACTCTCCGTACTTCAAGAATGGTTTTTCGTTCCAAACCGGTTCTGGTGGTGCAGCTTTAGCAGTGACTCGCTATTTACGGCAAGCAATGATTGACCAAAAAATCAAAGCGTCCTTCGCGTTAGGTGGGATTACAAAGCCTACGACGGACTTGTTAGATGAAGGATTGGTCAAAAAAGTCATGGATGTTCAGGACTTCGACAAGGGAGCAGCAGATTCCATGCATAAGAATCCCGCCCAACAGGAAATTGATTCGTCTTGGTATGCTGATCCTTTCAACAAAGGTGCCATGGTAAGCAAGCTGGATGTTGTCATCCTTTCGGCACTGCAAATTGATACAGACTTTAACGTCAACGTATTGACTGGTTCCGATGGCGTGATTCGAGGGGCCATTGGTGGTCATCAAGATGCTGCGACCGCCAAGCTAACGATCATTTCTGCGCCTTTGGTGAGAGGTCGTTTGGCTACAATTGTGCCAAAAATGACCTCGATTACGACACCAGGAGATTCCATTGATGTGGTGGCTACAGAGCTGGGAATTGCCATTAATCCGGCTCGTCAAGACTTGGTTAAACAGCTGAGTCATATCCCGGGGGTACCAGTGTATACGATTCAGGAATTGCAGCAAAAGGCGGCAGACATCGTTGGTCAGCCCGTACCAATCCAATATATTGACCGACCTGTTGCCTTAGCTGAGTACCGTGATGGGACATTGATCGACGTCATTCATCAAGTTCAGGAGTAAGAGACGATGTCAGCGACCATTTTCGCAACTGGAGAGCCCCAGGATATCGCGACGGTCTTGGCCAACAAGGACCATCGAGTGGCCCAGCAAGATCAGCTCATGTCCAGATTTCCCCAGCAGACCATTTTGGCATCCAAGTTGAATATTCCCGGACCAATCAAGAATAATGCTGCATTAGAAAAAATATTTGCCGCGGGTATGGCGGATTTGCGCCATCGCATACCCGCAGGTGCATTGCGCTATGAAATCTGGTGGCACAATCCTACGGGCCCCGAAGCGTTCTGGGTCGTTAATTTGGAGGTTTCCCACAGCAAACAACTGGGGGTAGCATTCGAAACAGATTTTCCTCTTGGTCGCTTCTTTGACGTGGATGCTCTGACCGCGGCCACCCGAGATAAACCATTATCGAGGGCAGATATGGGGATGCCCGAGCGCAGTTGTTTTGTCTGTGGTCGACCAGCTAAAGAATGTGCACGCTCACGGCGGCACAGTGTGGCTGAGTTGCAAGCGGCCATTGACAGAGCATACCTGCAGTACTTTTCCGAAGGATGATTGACCAAAGAAAGGCTTAATTTATGTAGATCGCCAAAATAAGGCACCGAACGTTTGTGAATTCACAAGCGTTCGGTGCCTTTTGTCTGGAAAATGATAATTGAACACTTTAAATACTGCGATCAATCCAAAATTGTTGAGAAGCGATCGAAAATTCAATTTCAAACGGCCTTGTACCCATTTCTTCGCCATCCATCTGGCCAAATTCCAATGAACTGGTCTCAACGATCAATTTATTAGTGTGAAAAATATGAGTAGCTCGACTGGTAGGAGTTTTACCGCGTAGCAATTGCAACATTGCCAAGGCCCATGAAACAATGTTAAACCATTCCACGATCACCAGGTCTAACTTGCCATCTGTTGGATCGGCAGGCTTGTAAAGTCGAATGCCTCCACCAAAGTAAGGAATATTCGTAGTGGTGCAAATGTAAGCACGATGGAAAAAATGACGAACACCATTTTCATAGACAGCAACTGGAAAGGGGTGGCGTGTCAACAGCATGCCGACAACATGAAAAAGGTAAGTTAACTTGCCGATATGAAGTTTGTTTAACAGTTGTTTGCTGTCGCTGTGATTGGCTGCGTTCACGACAGCGGCATCGAAACCGATACCGATATTATTGACAAAATAACCTGTTTCGTTCCGCGTTCGTTCATGATAGCGTCCGATATCGATGGTAATCGGCTCGGAAGCCTGCAAAATCTGGTCTAATGCATGCATCGGATCCTCTGACATTCCGATGCCACGAGCAAAGTCGTTACCGGATCCAGCTGGCACATACGCAACAGGAATGTCGTGTTGTCGTGTGCCGCTTAGACCGTTGATTGCTTGATTTAAGGTGCCATCCCCGCCGATCACTAAAAGAACCGGATGATCACGAGTGTTAAAGTTGCCGATTTGTTTGGTGATTACATTAGTGTGGCCGGGATAGCGTGAAGTCTTGATTGCATAAGGTAATTGACGCCGATCCAAAACAGTCTTGACCTGTTTGAAAATTGGAATGGCCGCACCACCACCAGCTGCCGGGTTATAGATAAGATAATAAAAAACGACCGCCATCAACTTTCCTCCTAATCAGACACGCTGTCAATTATACCGAAAAACTGAGGAAAAACAATGTAATGACGTCTTCTCCAGAAGTTAAAAAATACCGCACCACCGGCAACAATGCGGCAGTACGGTCATGATTAACATTTTGAACGACAATTGTTTTTGCTAAGTTAGCTTTAAAGTAAAATCAACATCGGCAAAATAACCGGATGCCGTTCGGTTTTGTCGAACAAAAATTCTTGCAAGTTACTGATAATCGCGTCTTTTAAACTTGCCTCGGTTACTTTTTCACTATTGGAAAAGGTGGATTTGATCGTGCGATAAACCCGACGTTGTGCTTGATTGATCAATTCGCCTGATTCACGCATGTAAATGAATCCACGTGATAGCAAATCCGGGCCGGCCAAAACCGCTTGCTTCTGCATGTTGATTGTTGCCACGACAACAACCAAGCCTTCTTCAGATAACATGCGGCGATCACGGATAACCGCATTGCCGATGTCGCCAACGCCGCTGCCATCGATGTAAACATCACCAGCAGGAAAGTGGCCCGCGATTCGCGCACTTTTTTCCGTGAGCGCCAGTACGTCACCGTTTTCCATGATGAAGCAGTTCTTTTCCGGAACCCCACATTGTTGCGCAAGCTCGCAATGAATCTTTTGCATACGGTATTCGCCGTGGCAGGCCATGAAGAATTTCGGCTTAATCAAGCGTAGCATCAGTTTTTGATCTTCTTGGCCACCGTGGCCGGAAGTGTGGACGTTGTTGACTTTGCCATGAATCACTTCGGCACCGGCTTCGCTTAGCTGGTTAATGACGTGGTTAACGCTAACCGTGTTACCCGGAATCGGATTACTGGAGAAGATGACTGTGTCACCAGGTTGGATGCTGATTTGGCGGTGCGTGCCATTGGCAATCCGACTCAAGGCGGCCATTGGCTCACCTTGCGAACCAGTACACAAAATCATGACTTTATCGGCAGGCAGCGAGTTCAACTGATGAGCATCCACTAGAACGTCGTCAGGGATATTCAGATAACCCAGCTCTCGGCCGTTGACCATCGCTGTTTCCATTGAACGGCCAAAAACGGCAATCTTGCGTCCATGTGCCATGGCAGCATCAGCCGCTTGAGCAATTCGCGAAATGTTGGACGCAAATGTCGCGAAGATAATACGCCCGTCAATTCGGTCAAAAATATGGCGGATCGACTTGCCGACAAAGCGTTCTGATTTGGTAAATGTCGGGATCTCGGCATTGGTCGAATCAGACATTAAGACTAGAACGCCTTCTTCGGCGAAACGACACATTTTCTGGAAGTTTGGCGAAGGTTGGTCACCAACCGGCGTCAGATCAAACTTGAAGTCACCGGTCTGAATAACAATCCCTTGAGGTGTGTGGACGGCAATGCCTAATGTATCCGGAATACTGTGGGTGGTCCGGAAAAATTCAACACTCAGTTTTTTGAACTTTAAAACCGTGTCTTCGTTGATTTCTGTTAGTTTTGTCGTACGTAACAAACCGTGTTCTTCGAGTTTGCCGCGAATCAAGGCAGCCGCTAATGGACCGGCATAGATCGGAACATTTGGGACCTGCTTAAGAAAGTAAGGAATTCCGCCGATGTGATCTTCGTGTCCGTGGGTAATAACCAAAGCCTTGATCTTGTCTTTGTTCTGAACTAAATAGGAATAATCGGAAATGACATAATCGATCCCAAGCAGGTCATCTTCAGGAAATTTGATCCCGGCATCGATGACGATAATTTCATCTTGGAATTGAACCCCGTACATGTTCTTCCCGATTTCACCTAAACCGCCGACAGCAAAGACGGCGGTTTCGTTATTTTTAATATTTAATTTCATATGATTAGAAAGTGGTCAGCTTAAAGTTGGCTGACTTTTCCTCATACTCCAGGAAGTTTCCGGAGAGTTCCTGAATAAATTCAATGTTGTAGGGCGTGTTAGCTTCTACAAGTGCACGCGCTTCAACCGCAGATGGCGCCTCGAGGTAAAGCGTCTGGGTTGTTTCCCGCCGCGGATTTTGGACCTTGTCTTTTTGATATAAGACTTTGTAGATCATGATTTGACTCCTTCCGTGGTACAAAAAGAAAGGAAGTGTAACAAAAGGCTTCCGAAAAAAGGGACACACCACCAAGATAACGAACCATAAAAAACATGGTCGATCTCACCGAAATGGCCGATATTTCGCACCGCTTGAACCGCAAAATAGCAACAAAACACCATTATTGTGGTTCATTTCTTGCCACAACTCCTAAAACCTTTATGACCGATCGATTTGTTGTGAATACAACAGCTAGCAACAGTTTAGCATAATCGAGAAGGAATGAACAGGGAACTCATTTGGAAGAGGCAATTGCATGTTGAGAGCAGGATTGGACGAGTGCACAGTGGATTTTAGCGATTGCTATTACCACTTTTACACGTCAGCTTCTGCGTTAACGAACGCGATTGCGAGTTGAAAAATGAGTCAGCATTTTTCAATAGTTTAGATTAACGGCGATGACTGCCAAATGTTTTTGTCTGATTAGCGAGTTGTGACTGGTTTTAGGTATAATAATAGAAGGAACGAAGGTGTTATCTAGAAGGGGGTGGACGCCATAGTATGGTTTTTAGTCGTCTTGTTGATGGTTGTCGTGGCAATTCTATTAGTATTTAGGAAACGTTGGCGGCGTAACAAAGCCATTCAAATATTACTTCATCACAGCCAACAATTAACAGATCAAACGATGGCGACAGCTTTACAGACGCTGGATTTTCATGTCGCTAAGCCGTTGGTGTCAAAACCGATGACAGACATATGGGGGCATGGCATTATGGCATTTTCATATCAATTACCGTTGCAAACAAAAATGCTCAAACAGCAGCCCCTTGAACAGGCTTTGCAGAACGCAGCCGAAGAACTGGACATTGCCAGTTCAGATCCTGCCTTGCCGCCTTTTGTGATCACCGATTTTTTTGTGTTGGACGGCCAGTTGCATGTTGATGTCGCGTTCATCACCAATGAGGCAACCATTGAGTATGTGCGTGATGTCAATCGCGTGGCATGAGAGATTGACGAAGAGGTTGCAAAAATCAATATGGTTGCGGCAGCTTATTCTTCGCAATGGTCAAGCAACTAAAGAAGGCGGATTATAACTCAATGCCGAAAAAGAACGGCCATGAGGAAAATTCTATCTCGCTCGAAGTCTCAAAAAAAAGGAAATCGAACCAAGAATGAAAATTGGCTCGGTTTCTTTTTGATGTCAGTATATATTTTAACTTGGCCCGGTTTCACACTATCCTAATGACGGTTTGGGTGTACCAGGCTCGCGAGAATCGGCAATTTGGAGTCTCGGGCTGGCCGAGTCACATATGCTTCGATTTCTAAACGCTCATGTTCGCGGTTTGCTTTTCACGCTTGCAGCGGTGTGATAATCTAGTAAAAGAAATGAACGGAGGTACGGATCTTGTATTTAATGAAGGATATCACTCGTGACGGCGCTAAAGTTTTGCGTGAAAGAGCCAAGCCGGTAACGTTTCCCCTTTCAGATGAAGACAAAAAATTGGCTCACGACATGATGGCTTATCTGGTGATTAGTCAAGATGAAGAGCAAAACGAAAAATACCATTTGCGCCCGGGCGTTGGTTTGGCAGCACCGCAAGTCGGCCAGAGCAAGGCAATGGCTGCGGTTCTCGTGCCCGGAGAAAATAATGAAATCCTTTTCAAGGAAGTTTTGATCAATCCGCGAATCATCAGTAACAGCGTACAGCATGCTGCTCTTGCTGAAGGTGAAGGCTGCCTGTCTGTCGATAAAGATATTCCCGGTTATGTTGTTCGTGCCGATCGCATCACGATTGCCTATCAAAACGAGGCTGGAGAACATAAAAAAGTCCGCCTTAAGAACTATCCTGCTATTGTTTGCCAGCACGAGATTGACCACCTAAATGGCGTTTTGTTTTACGACCACATCAATAAGGAACATCCCTTCTCAATCGACCCAAATGCCGTTTTGATTCATTAAAACAGCCGAACTTTAATTGCGGTTGATACCTTTGTGAAAAGAGTGCTTGTTATTGTTGACATTTCACTTTTCATCCGCTACTATAGATTAGGTTAAACAAATACGGTGCTTTCCGTTAGGTGAGGCTCCTATACGAACAATGTTGCTGCTCAGAAACATCGAGAGATGCCAATTGAGTCAACTGCGTCTGCCCATTAAGGCTTACGCTAATGCAACTGAAGCTCGCTTCTAGGCGTATAGTGCTAAAACTAAACGATTGGGATGCTATTTCTGCACGCTCTCAATCAGCGTGCAGTTTTTTTATCTGAGGGAAAGTAGAAAAGGTGGTGAGCATAATGGAACAATCTTCAAAGAGTAGTGGCAGTAGTAGCGATTTAGCGGATCCCGGAAGGCCCATTATGCTGCCGCTACGATCTCTTAAGTGAAATTAATGGATTTGGCAGCATCGCGGCTCTTTTCGGGATATACGGAAAGGAGTTTGTCGATGTTGATGAAGGTATCAAGTGGTCTGACGCGCTACGAAGCGCAGAAGGCTCAAAAGACAATGACATCTCACCAGAATCCGATCAGCAAGACAAAACTCTTTTTGCCTTTGCTGGCGGTTCTGACTGGTGTGAGCAGCCTTATTAGCTTTGTCAGTCAGAGCTGGCTGTTAACTGCTGTCATTGCGATACTGCTTGGCTTTTTGACTGTTGCGGTCATTTATTTGATCACAGCGTTGAATCGACACCAAAGCAATCCCCAACAATCAATGTTGGTCGTGCGCGAAGGACTGGTTCGTCAGGTTCAGGCGCAAGATCTTGTCGTTGGTGATGTTTTGATGTTGACAGCGGGAGAAAAACTGCCTGTTGATATTGCATTGTCCCCTGAAGCGCACGCAACCTTGCCAGGTGACATGGCCGGGCTGCTGGTTTTGCTGAATCAGCAGGTGCCTGCAGGGGTGGGCGTGGCTGGTGCCGTGATGGCGACCGACGCCCAAGCAACTGTCACTGCAGTTTTGAACGATGGTTTGTTGGACCACGCGTTGATGCAGCTTAAAAGTCAATCCACGGATCTGCGGCTGACTTCACTTGTAATGAGTGCGGTTACCGCTTTGAGGGTGGCGCTAAAACAGATTTACTGCGTTGCCGGGATGGCTGTATCAGTTCTCCCAATTGAATTGTTAAAAAGCAAACAAATAAATCGTGCAACGCAAATTCATATGAATATGGATTTTGCAGGTCACGCCACCTTGGTTGGAGCCATGAAACATCACAGTAAAACCAGTGATTTCTGGCACAACCAAGATCCGGTCTCGTGAAGCACGGACAATATTTTGATCTGAAAGAGGCACGCGCTTGTGAAGTAGCGTGCTCTTTTTGTGTCTTAATTAAAAAGCCCGGCTGTTATAGTCTGATAATGACATAATGGGTGTTAGATTTTCCAAAAAAGTACTTCTTTTGTACCTTGAAATAAAACGCTTGCAACGGGTATTTTGCAATGTTACGCTCTTCTTGTAAAGATTTTCATTAGTACAGTTTTCCTGGGTTAATAACTACAGGAATGGAAAGAGGTTCTGATTATGGCAAAACAGCATGCTGCAGTTGATTTTAAACGACTGTTAGACAATCAAGATGCCGATTTTAAGCCAACGATCCAGATTCTGGATGAAGTTGGTAAAGTCGTCAATCCTGATATCATGCCCGATCTCAGTGATGACCAGTTGGTTGATTTAATGTCCAAGATGGTTTGGCAACGGGTGCTTGATCAACGGGCAACGGCGTTAAACCGGCAAGGGCGATTAGGATTTTATGCGCCGAGTGCAGGCGAAGAGGCCAGCATGATTGGCAGTCATGCGGCGATGAAAAAAGAAGACTGGCTGTTACCTGCTTATCGTGATTTACCGCAGCTAATCCAGCACGGACTACCACTGGACAAGGCATTTCTCTGGTCACGTGGCCATGTTGCCGGTAATGAATATCCAGAAGATTTTCATGCACTGCCGCCGCAAATCATTATTGGGGCGCAGTATGTCCAGACTGCAGGGGTTGCGCTTGGTTTGAAGAAAAATGGTAGCGATGAAGTTGCCTTCACGTATACAGGCGATGGCGGTACGTCACAAGGTGATTTCTATGAAGGTGTTAACTTTGCTGGGCACTTTGAAGCACCGGCACTTTTTATCGTTCAAGACAACGGCTTCGCGATTTCAGTTCCGCGTGCAAACCAGACGGCAGCCAAGACACTGGCTCAAAAAGCTGTGGCAGCCGGGGTTCCTGGTGTTCAGGTAGATGGTATGGATGCACTGGCTGTTTATGAAGTCACCAAAGAGGCCAGGGCCTGGGCTGCTGCCGGTAATGGCCCAGTTCTGATTGAAACGTTGACTTATCGATATGGTCCGCATACGTTGTCAGGCGATGATCCGACCCGGTATCGTTCAAAGGAAACCGATGAATTGTGGCAAAAACGCGATCCATTAATTCGGATGCGCAACTTCCTCACCGGTAAAGGTTTGTGGAGCAAGGAAAAGGAAGATGCCTTGATCGAGAAGGTTAAAGACGATATTAAGAACGCCATTAATGAAGCCGATAAGGCACCGCAGCAGACGGTATCGCGGTTCCTGAAAGATACCTATGAGGAATCACCGCAGAATGTGGCTGAACAATTGGCAGAATTCCAAGGAAAGGAGTCGAAGTAACCATGGCACAAAAAACAATGATTCAAGCCATTACCGACGCGCTTGATGTTGAGTTGGCGAACGACCCTAAAACCTTGGTATTCGGCGAAGATGTAGGTAAAAATGGCGGGGTCTTTCGGGCAACGGATGGCTTGCAGGCTAAACACGGTGAAGATCGCGTCTTTGATACGCCACTTGCCGAGTCAGGCATTAGCGGTTTGGCTATTGGATTGGCATTAACTGGCTGGCGGCCAATTCCGGAAATCCAGTTCTTTGGGTTCGTTTTTGAAACCATGGACAGTATTGGCGGTCAGATGTCGCGGATGCGGTATCGGATGGGTGGGACACGTTCCATGCCGATTACCATTCGGGCACCGTTTGGCGGTGGGGTCCACACACCGGAAATGCATAGTGACAACTTTGAAGGTCTGATTGCGCAGTTCCCTGGTATGCGGGTCGTCATTCCAAGTAACCCGTACGATGCTAAGGGATTGCTGATTAGTTCTATTCGCAGCAATGATCCGGTTTTATTCCTTGAACACATGAAGCTTTACCGGTCATTCCGTCAAGATGTTCCAGAAGGGACTTACACGGTGCCACTGGATAAGGCTGCGGTAACACGTGAAGGAACCGATGTGTCGATCATCACTTATGGTGCGATGGTCCGTGAAGCGCTCAAGGCAGCCGACAATTTAGCCAAAGACGGCATTAATGCTGAAATAGTTGATTTACGGACTATTGCCCCGCTTGATGTTGAAACCATCATTGCATCGGTCAAGAAAACGCATAAGGCAGTGGTCGTTCAGGAGGCGCAGCGGATGGCCGGTGTTGCAGCCAACGTTATCAGTGAAATTTCTGAACGGGCAATTCTGTCACTTGAGGCACCGATCGGTCGGGTTGCGGCTCCTGATACGCCGTTCCCATTTGGTCAAGCCGAAAATATTTGGCTGCCAAATGCCAAGGATATTGAAGCTAAAGTTCGGGAAACCGTTAATTTCTAGAGGGAAGAGGTGCCAACATGGCTTTTGAATTCAAACTGCCAGAACTTGGCGAAGGTTTGGCGGAAGGTGAAATCGTCAAATGGGACGTTAAGCCTGGTGATGAAATCAAGGAGGATGACACCCTTCTTGAAGTTCAAAGTGATAAGAGTGTCGAAGAAATTCCGTCGCCAGTTTCCGGAAAAATATTAAAAATTCTAGTACCAGAAGGCGAAACAGCATCGGTCGGTGATCTGCTGGTTGAAATCGATGATGGCTCAGGTGCGCCTGCGCAGTCGGTAGCCCCAGCAGGTTCAACCGCTACACCGGCTACACCTGCATCAGCCGCTGCTAAGTCGGTTTATCAGTTTAAGCTTCCGGAATTAGGCGAAGGCTTGGCAGAAGGTGAAATCGTCAAGTGGGATGTTAAGCCTGGTGATGAAATCAAAGAGGATGACACACTTCTTGAAGTTCAAAGTGATAAGAGTGTCGAAGAAATTCCGTCCCCAGTTACCGGAACAGTTATTAAGATTCTGGTTCCTGAAGGGGAAACGGCGTCTGTCGGCGAGGCTTTGGTTGATATTGACGCTCCTGGGCATAACGATACGCCCAGTTGCCGGTGAACCGGCAGCTGCACCGGCGACGAGCGCTGCTGGGGCCGAAACTGCTTCTGCACCAAGCCCAGCAGCGGGTGCCGTACCGGCCATAACAGATCCAAATCGCGAAATTTTGGCAATGCCGTCTGTTCGGCAATATGCTCGCGAGCAAGGCATTGATATTTCGCAAGTACCTGCAACGGGTAAGCATGGCCGCATCACCAAATCTGACGTTGACGCGTTTAAGGCAGGCGCTTCAACGACAGCAGCAGCTCCGGCGCAACCAGCACAAGCGGCACCTAAGTCTGCTCCGGCTCAAGCAGCACCGGCCGCACCAAAGCCACAACCTGTTGCACCATATGTTTCAAGTGGCAGTGAAGCTGAACTTGAAACACGTGAAAAGATGACGCCAACGCGTAAGGCAATTGCGAAGGCAATGCTGGCATCTAAGCAGCGGAGCCCACATGTCACGAGCTTTGATGAAGTCGAAGTTTCTAAGTTGATGGCTCATCGCAAGAAATACAAGCAGTATGCGGCGGATAAAGGGATTAAGCTGACATTCTTGCCATACATCGTCAAAGCATTGGTCACCGTCTTGCGTGAATATCCGGAGTTTAATGCGTCTATTGACGATACCACCGATGAAATTGTCTACAAGCATTACTTCAACATTGGTATTGCAACCAACACGGATCATGGCTTGTACGTGCCGGTTATCAAGAACGCCGATGCCAAGAGTATGTTTGAAATTGCCAAAGAGATCAGTGACAATGCGCAGAAAGCCTATGACAGCAAATTGAAGCCAGATGAAATGCGTGGCGGCTCCATGACCATCAGTAATGTCGGATCAATTGGCGGCGGCTGGTTCACGCCGGTTATTAATGAGCCGGAAGTTGCAATTCTTGGTGTTGGTAAAATTGCCAAGGAACCATACGTCAATGCCGATAACGAAATTGTTGTTGGTAATCTGCTGAAGCTGAGTTTGAGTTATGATCACCGTCTAATTGATGGTGCGTTGGCGCAAACAGCATTGAATCTGATGGACAAATTGTTGGCAGATCCTGATCTGCTGTTGATGGAGGGATAAGTATGGTTGTAGGCGATTTTGCAATCGATTTGGATACTGTTGTGATTGGTTCCGGCCCTGGCGGCTATGTAGCTGCCATTCGGGCTGCTGAAATGGGTCAGAAAGTCACCGTGATCGAAAGCACCTTCATCGGCGGTGTTTGCCTGAATGTTGGCTGTATTCCATCAAAAGCGTTGATCAATGCTGGCCATCGTTATCAAGATGCTTTGGACGCCAGCACGTTCGGCATTAACGCTAAAGGTGCGGATCTTGACTTTAAGAAGACACAGGATTGGAAGCAAAATAAGGTGGTTCACACCTTAACTAGCGGTGTTTCAATGTTGTTCAAGAAGCATAAGATTGATTCGATCATGGGGACTGCTTTCTTAAAGGATGACCATAGTTTACGGGTTATGCAAAAAGATTCTGCCCAAACGTACACTTTTAAAAATCTGATCATCGCAACCGGTAGCCGGCCGATCGAAATCAAAGGCTTTAAATTTGGTAAACGAATTCTTGATTCGACAGGTGGCTTGAATTTGCCAGAAGTTCCAAAAGAATTCGTTGTTATCGGTGGTGGCTACATCGGCTCTGAATTGGCTAGTGCTTATGCCAACTTAGGCGCGCATGTTACGATCCTTGAAGGGACAAGTTCGATTTTGCCAAACTTTGAAAAGGACATGGTTCAGTTGGTTTTGAACTCCTTTAAGAAGCGTGGCGTCACCGTGATTACTAACGCGATGGCTAAAGAAGCCGAAGATACCGGTAACGGTGTCAAGGTAACTTATACCGCTGATGGCAAAGAACAGACGCTGGCAGCTGACTATGTCATGGTCACTGTCGGACGTCGACCAAATACGGATGATTTGGGTCTAGACATTGTCGGCATTGAAACGACTGATCGCGGTTTGATTAAAGTTGATGCGCAGGGCCGCACCAACAAACCAAACATTTACGCGATTGGTGATGTTGTCCCCGGTGCAGCGTTAGCCCATAAGGCGAGCTACGAAGGCAAGGTCGCTGCTGAAGCGATCAGCGGCAAAGCAAGTGCGGTTGATTATAAAGCAATGCCAGCTGTTTGTTTCACAGATCCGGAGCTTGCCACGACCGGCATGACGGTTGCGGAAGCCAAAGACAAGGGCATAAAAGCCAAGGCCAGCAAGTTTCCATTTGCTGCTAACGGGCGAGCTTTGAGTTTGGCCCAAACAGAAGGCTTTGTACGTCTTGTCACCAATGAAAACGGCACGGTCATCGGCGGACAGGTAGCCGGTGCCGGCGCCAGTGATTTGATTTCCGAGCTGACTGTGGCTGTAGAAGGTGGCCTGAATGTTGAAGATTTGGCGCTGACCATTCATCCGCATCCGACATTAAGCGAAACGATCATGGATGATGCCGAAGTTGCTTTAGGACTACCAATCAATATTTAGTAACTGGATGGGTCATTGTCAGGATTGGTTTTAGTTTCAGATTACAATTTTTGGGATAACTGAGCAGACACTGGATTTTCAACAGTGTCTGTTTTTGTGTGCACACATTTTAAAAGATTAGTCTCGTCAGCTTTGAAAATTTCAGAGCAATTTATGACCATCAACCTGAAAATGACAACGATATTTTTATATGAGAAGACATTAATGTTTCAGTTAGTTAACAATTGCACCTAAATTCCTTTTTAATTTTGTCTTAAGATTGCGCTTCCGCTAAAATATAGGTAACGTAACTGAGGGGAAGGGGTTTCATGCAAAGAGTCGTTGTTAACGGAGTCAGTTGTAGCACTCAAGCACTTTTACAAACGTTAATTGCGTCACCACTTGATCTGGAAATCGGTTGTTATGAGCCGGATCCGGCATTGGTTGATGTCGCCGGTTTGACGGCACTGAGTCAAATTTGCCACAATACGTTTATCAAGGTAACTCCGAAAGTTCTCAAAACGGCGGATGTGTTGATTCTGACTGATACTGGAACGCCGACCGATGAAAACTTTGTGACGGCCAATATTGCCTCTATTCGCAAGGTTTTTAACTCAGCGATGGCAGCAGGCTTCACGGGACGGGTTGTCGTAGCGATGACACATGATGAACCCTTCACTTATTTTGCCCAGCGATTTTCCGGGCTGAATAAACGGCAGGTTGTGGGATTAGGGACTTTCGGTGCAACTTGGCGCTTTGAACAATTTTTGGCGGATCGACTGGCTGTCCCGGCCCAACAGGTAACGGCTTATGTCGTTGGCACTAGTCAATTACCGGTATTGATATGGAGTCGGGCTTATGTCGGTGCAACGCCCATATTGCGTTTACTAAATGATGACCAAGCCGTTTTTAATGAAGCAGCCTCGGCTGTCCAGGCTTTTTTGGCAGGCGCCTTGACAGCTCTGGTGGGTCGACTTGTAGAGCCGATTCTAGCTGCGTTTGCCGGCGAAAAGCTCATTGGCACATTCACACATTTGCGAGATTCTGACGATGAAACCGGACAAGTCGACAGCTCGCCGATTTTGCTTGACGAACGCGGCGTAGTCACACTGGCGACAGTCGCGGGGTCCGATGATGAAGAGGCAGCTTTAAGCACGGCAATTCAAGCTGTTCAAGCCGAAATTGAAGCAATCGAACAAGGAGCGGGAAAAAATGAAACCTAATTACAGCTATCCTCTTGACCTTGACTGGACAACTGACGAAAAAATCAAAGTGACGACTTTCTATGCACTTGTTGAAGATGCCTATGAACATGGCGTTGATCGGGATAACCTGTTGGCAGCATACCGTGGCTTCAAACAGGTGGTGCCGAATAAGAGCACTGAACGTCAACTGGATCGCGAGTTTGAAGCACTGTCCGGATATTCCATATATACTGTTGTACAGATGGCGCGCCAAGGTGTGAGTCAAAAGATTAAGGTGAAGGTGAGTTAAGTATGACGCAAGATCCAGAAAAGCTACGGCAGACATTGATCAGTTGGTTTGCGGAAAGTCGTAAGCGAATTTTAGCGGAAATGGCGAAACCATTAGATGTAGCGCGTAAGAGTAATCGTAATGATTTGGTCACCAATGTCGATAAAGGTAACCAGCAATTTCTAATTGATCATATCAAAGCCGATTATCCGACAGCACGGATTATCGGTGAAGAAGGCCGTGCCCATGACGATACGGATATCAGCGGATTGGTCTTTTTTGTCGATCCGATTGACGGTACAATGAATTTTGTTAAACAGAAGGCTCATTTTGCAGTAATGATTGGAATTTATCGTGATGGTCAACCGGTTGTCGGTGCGATTATGGACGTTATGCGCAATGAGGTGCTGAGTGGTGGACCGGAAATACCTGTTACGTTTGCTGGCCAAACGTTGGCGAAGTTGCCTGACTTACCGTTAAAAGACGGCTTGTTAGGAGTGACCGGTCCCATGACGATCAAGAATCGCCTTCATCTAGGCGAAATTGCGTTGGCAAGTTCCGGGCCAAGAATGAGTGGCAGTGCCGGCATGGAGTTTATCGAAATCGCATTAGGTCGACAACTCGGCTATGTTTCATATTTACAGCCTTGGGATGTGGCGGCCGGCATGGCGATTACGAAGGGGATGGGCGTTCAGTTCAGTCGCGAAGACGGTTCACCGATTGATTTGCGTCAACCAGGTGTCGTTGTGGCTGCCACCCCGCAGGCCCACCAAACGATTCTCACGATGATGGCCGGCAGATGATGTGATCCGCAATAAGCAACGCTCAAGAACGAGCAACGATGACCGGCGACTGATTGAGACGCCGGTTTTTCGGTTATTTAGGAGCTTAACAGCGGTTCTTTTACGAAAATTCATCTAAAATGGCTGCGTGAAGCAATTCACTTTTCAGAAAATCCGGACAGATTGGGGAGAATGTGTTATAATTTAAAATCGTATAACTGTGTCAGTTGCTGGCACTTTTTTAATGTGGTAAGCGGCCTGTAGTGCCAGCAGAAAGGAAGTAGAAACGTGAAAACACGTGACGATATTCGCAATATTGCGATCATTGCCCACGTTGACCATGGGAAGACGACTTTGGTTAACGAGATGCTTAAACAATCAGATACACTTGATCAACACATTCAATTACAAGATCGGGCGATGGATACCAACGCCATTGAAAAGGAACGCGGTATCACCATCCTGAGTAAGAACACCGCGGTGAAGTATGGCGACACAACGATCAACATTCTTGATACCCCGGGACATGCCGACTTTGGCGGTGAAGTGGAACGGGTTATGAAGATGGTCGATGGAGTTTTGCTGGTTGTCGATGCTTTTGAGGGCCCGATGCCGCAGACGCGCTTTGTTTTGAAGAAAGCGCTGGAACAGCATTTGACCCCCATCGTGGTTATCAACAAGGTTGACCGTCCGGGTGCACGTCCGGAAGAAGTTGTGGACGAGGTACTTGAATTGTTCATCGAATTAGGTGCCGATGATGCCCAGTTGGAATTTCCTGTGGTCTATGCTTCCGCCGTTAACGGGACTTCCAGCATGGATTCCGACTTGTCAACGCAGAAGCACACAATGAACCCACTTTTTGATACCATTATCAAAACGATTCCTGCACCAATCGACAACAGTGACGAACCGTTGCAATTCCAGGTGGCAATGCTGGACTACAACGATTATGTTGGCCGAATCGGTATTGGCCGGATTTTCCGTGGCAAGATTAAAATCGGCGACAATGTTACCGTTATGAAACTAGATGGTTCGCAAAAGAATTTCCGCGTGACGAAATTATTTGGCTTCTTCGGGTTAACCCGAACTGAAATCAATTCCGCTAAAGCCGGTGATCTGATTGCTGTTTCCGGGATGGATGACATCTTTGTCGGTGAGACTGTGACGGCTGCTGATACGCCAGAAGCGTTACCGATTTTGCGGATTGACGAGCCAACGCTGCAAATGATGTTTGTGGCCAATGACAGCCCGTTTGCCGGTCGTGAGGGTAAAAATGTCACCGCGCGCAAACTGGAAGAACGCTTGAAGTCCCAGTTGCAGACCGATGTGTCGTTACGTGTTGACGATACCGATCAGGCCGGTGCCTGGATGGTTTCCGGTCGTGGGGAACTGCATCTGTCCATTTTGGTTGAAGAAATGCGGCGTGAAGGTTTCGAGTTGCAACTTGGCCGGCCAGAAGTTATCTATCGCGATATCGATGGCGTGATGATGGAACCGTTTGAAAACGTACAGATCGATACGCCGGAACAGTACACCGGTACGGTTATCGACGCGATGAGCCAACGTAAAGGCGAAATGCAGAACATGGAAAATGAAGGCAACGGGCAAACCCGCCTCACTTTCCTAGCACCTTCTCGAGGCTTAATCGGCTACTCGACTGAATTTTTGTCTTCCACTGGTGGTTACGGGATTATGAACCATACGTTTGAAAAGTACGCACCGGTTATCAAAAACTGGGAACCTGGCCGTACCCAAGGCGCCTTGGTTTCGATTAATGCTGGCACTGCAACCACTTATAGCTTGCAGTCGGTTGAAGACCGTGGACAACTTTTCATCAATGCCGGAACCGAAGTATATGAAGGCATGATTGTTGGCCAAAACTCCCGCGAAAATGACATTGCCGTTAATGTCACCAAGGGGAAGAACCTGACCAATACGCGTGCTGCCGGGAAAGACCATGCAGCTGCGATCAAGACGCCAAAGAAAATGACGCTTGAAGAGTCCATCGAATTCTTGAATGATGATGAATATTGTGAGGTAACGCCGAAGAATATTCGCTTGCGTAAGAAGATCCTGAACACTGGCGAACGTCAAAAGGCAGCTAAGCGTAAAAAGATTGCTGCATCTAAATAGTTTGTTTTCTGAAAACCGCCATTTTTGACGGTTTTTTCTTTGGACATCAATGGACGTATGGCGCTGCCAAAAAGAGCAGAGCTAACACCGTCCTGCGGCTGAGCTCGCCAAACTAGCTGTTTCCGAACCGTTACGTTGCGTGAAGTCAGCAAAAATGGCTACTGGTTGTTACCCTTGACGTGCCTAAAATTAAGTTAAAACAAGTTAAACTTAGCAATAACTGTTTTGATAGCGCCTTGGTGGTCGTAGTCGGTATGCTATAATAAATCCAATCAATGCTTGAAAGGCCGCGTTTTTCTTGAGGAAAAAATTACGCCATGTGGATTACTTCATTTTGGTACCGTATCTGATTCTGTGTGCCATCGGGATCGTGATGGTCTATTCCGCTAGTGCTTATTGGGTGCAACGGCAATATGGTGTCGCAGAAACTAAATACTTATTGCAACAAATTGTTTTCGTGGTGCTCGGGATTGGAACCGTGTTCTTCTTTTACAATATGGCCCTTAAGATTTTGCGCAATCGGTGGGTGCTATTTGTCTTGATGTCGGGTTTGTTTGTCATGCTGGCATACTTAATTGTCCACGGACGGGCGGTCAACGGGGCGGCTGCTTGGATCTCCATTGGCAGTTTTCGCTTACAACCATCAGAGTTTGCCAAAATGATATTGATTTTTTATCTGGCACATATGTTGACATCGCGCGAAGATAGCTTTCGACAAGAAAATTTTCGGCTACGTCAGATGTGGCAACCGCTTTTTATTGCTGGCATGATGATGTTGCTGGTTTTTGTCGAACCGGATACTGGCGGCTTCGCCATTCTCTTTTTGATTACGCTGGTGGTGGTGATGTCAAGCGGGATTCCAATGCGCTATGGCTTACTTTGGCTGCTTATGCTAGTTGCCACAGGCATTTTGGGATATTATATTGTGTCGCATTATCATTTTCCAGGGTTGGAACATAATTATGCTTATCAGCGGTTGGTTGCCGCGATTCATCCCTTTCAGAAGGCGAATGCGGCCGGTAATCAGGTGGTTAATTCGCTTTATGCCATTAATCATGGCGGCTTGTTCGGTGTGGGGTTGGGGATGAGCAGCCAAAAACTGGGCTATCTACCTGAACCTTATACTGATTTCATTTTGGCTGTCATTGCAGAAGAGTTGGGCTTAGTCGGCACGGTGACCATACTGGGCTTACTGTTCTTCTTGGTGATGCGGTTTTATTTGATTGGCATTCGTTCCAAAAATACGTATCACACCCTGATTGCTTATGGCATTGCAACCATGATGTTGGTTCAAACAGTTTTCAACGTTGGTGCAGTCGCCGGTGTATTACCCGTTACTGGGGTCACGCTGCCGTTTATCAGTTATGGCGGGTCAAGTATGATTGTTTTGTCGATGGCAATCGGAGTTATGCTCAATATCAGTTATCATAGCGAACGTACGCAACGAAAGGTAGAGAAAACGCATGCATAAAGTTTTAGTCGCGAATCGTGGCGAAATTGCCATTCGGATTTTTCGTGCTTGTGAGGAGTTGGGCCTCAAGACCGTTGGCATTTTTGCCAAAGAAGATGCCTTATCGATTCATCGGTTCAAAGCTCAAGAAAGTTATCAAGTAGGCGCAGGAAAAACGCCGATTGCCGCTTATCTGGATATGGATGATATCATTCGCATCGCCAAACAAAGTGGGGCAGATGCGATTCATCCGGGCTATGGATTGCTTTCTGAAAATGCAACGTTTGCCCGTAAAGTTCGGACTGCAGGTTTGACGTTTGTTGGTCCCCGCTCGGAGCTGCTTGATGTGTTCGGCGATAAAGTGGCAGCCAAAGAAGCAGCACACAAAGCCGGGCTGGCGACGATTCCGGGGACACCCGAGCCAACGCGTGATTTCAGCGAGATTCAGGATTTTACTGCAACGCACGGTTTCCCGGTGATGCTTAAAGCAGCCAGCGGTGGCGGCGGTAAGGGGATGCGTATCGTTCACTCCGAAGCCGAGCTGGAAGCGGTGTATCAAAATGCCGTTAATGAAGCCAAGGCTAGTTTTGGCGATGATCGCATGTACGTTGAAAAGTACATTGCCTCGGCAAAACACGTTGAAGTGCAAGTATTGGGCGATGAGCACGGACATCTTCTGCATCTATTTGAACGCGATTGCTCCGTACAGCGCCGCCAGCAAAAAGTCGTCGAAATTGCGCCGGCAGTTGCCTTGCCGCTTGCTTTGCGTGCAAAGATCTGCCAAAGCGCTGTGGACTTGATGGCAAGTCTGCATTATGAAAACGCCGGTACCGTGGAATTTCTGGTTGACGGCGATCAGTATTACTTTATTGAAGTTAACCCTCGCGTTCAGGTGGAACATACGATTACGGAACTCATCACGGGTGTCGATATTGTTCAGTCGCAGCTACGAATCGCTGCCGGAGCGGACTTGTTCGACGATTTGCACTTGCCGCAACAAGACCAGCTACGTGAAAATGGCGCTGCGATTCAGTGTCGGATTACGACTGAAGATCCGGAAAACAATTTCATGCCGGATACCGGAACCATCAATACTTATCGTTCTCCGGGCGGTTTTGGCATTCGGCTTGATGTTGGTAATGCATATGCTGGCGCCGTCGTCAGCCCTTATTTTGACTCGTTACTGGTAAAAGCCAGCGTTCATGCACCGAATTTCCCAACAGCCGTAGCAAAAATGCAGCGCGCCTTACATGAATTTCAAATTACTGGTGTAAAAACCAACGTTGCTTTCTTAGAGCATCTGCTGGCAACAAAAACCTTCCGAACCGGCGAGACGGAAACAGCATTCATTGATGCCCATCCTGAGTTGCTGCAGGTGCAAGCCAAACCTGATCTGGCTTCCCGACTGTTGTGGTATATCGGTGATGTGACGATCAATGGGTTTAAAGGCGTTGAGCGCCAAACCCAAAAGTATTATCCTGAGCTGCAATACGATAGCCATTTTCAAACAACCAAGCCGCAGACTGATTTAGTGGCACTGCTTAACGACAAAGGCGCGAGCGGTGTCACTGATTGGGTGAAGGACCATCAACAGCTATTGTTGACAGATACGACGTTTCGCGATGCTCACCAGAGCCTGTTTGCCACCCGCATGCGAACGCGCGATATGCTGACGGTCGCCAAGGATATGGGCAACGGTTTGCCTAATCTGTTTTCAATGGAAGTATGGGGCGGTGCAACCTTTGACGTGGCATACCGATTCTTGAATGAAGATCCCTGGGTACGGTTGAAAAAACTTCGTGCAGCTTTACCGCATACGTTGTTACAGATGCTGTTCCGCGGTAGCAATGCCGTTGGCTACCAGAATTACCCTGATAATGTGATTAAAGCTTTCATTCAACAAGCAGCCGATGACGGCATCGATGTTTTCCGGATATTTGACAGTCTGAACTGGCTGCCGCAAATGACGCTGAGTATTGATACCGTCAAACAAACCGGTAAACTTGCAGAAGTAACGATGTGTTACACCGGCGATATTTTAAGCGATGCCCATCCAAAGTATCAATTGGCTTATTATGTGGCGTTGGCCAAGCAACTTGTCGATGCCGGTGCGGATATGATTGCAATTAAAGATATGGCGGGCCTGCTTAAACCACAGGCGGCTTCGATCTTGATCGGGGCGTTAAAGGATGCTGTCTCGGTACCAATTCACTTGCATACCCATGATACGACCGGCAACGGAATTGCTACTTACTTGGCAGCCGCGCATGCTGGGGTTGACATTGTTGATGTCGCTCAAAGTAGTTTTTCAGGGACAACCAGTCAGCCAAGTCTGGAAAGTCTCTACTATGCTCTAAGTGGCGACCAGCGTCAGCCTGAAGTGGCGATTGAAAAAGCCCAGTCGTTGGATCGTTATTTTCAGGCAATCCGGCCATACTATGCCGACTTTGGCAACGGGGTGACCGGGCCGCTGACCGATATTTATACTGTTCAGATGCCAGGTGGCCAGTACAGCAATTTGCAACAACAAGCCCGCAGCATGGGTATTACTGATTTTGAAGCCGTGAAGGCCATGTATGCGCAAGTCAACACGTTATTCGGCGATATCATTAAGGTAACCCCGTCGTCAAAAGTAGTTGGTGATATGGCGCTGTTTATGCTGCAGAATCATTTGACACCGGAAATGGTCAGGAACCATGGAGAACAATATGATTTTCCGGCATCCGTGGTTGACTTTTTCAAAGGCGATTTAGGCCAACCGGTTGGCGGTTTTCCTAAAGATTTACAGGGAAAAATTCTCAAAGAGCAAAAACCGCTGACGGTTAGACCGGGTCAACTGGCTAAGCCGGTAGATTTCGACGCTGTTCGCCAGGATTTGATCGCGGCAGGCATGACTGAACCAAGCGCTGAAGAAGTTTTGAGTGCCATTTTATATCCGGATGTTTTCAAAGCCTTTGTTCGCAAGCAGAAGCAGATCGGACCGGTAACTAAACTTGACTCGCCTTCTTATTTCCAGGGCATGCGAATTGGTGAAACCGTTTCGGTGCCGATCAAGGCCGGCAAAACGTTGATTATTCAGTTGAATGCTATCGGGACGGCGGATGCCAGTGGTATGAAGACCCTTTATTTCACGGTTGACGGGCAAAAACAGGAAATCCAGATTCGTGATGCCCACCAAAAGAGTGCCGGATTGCAACATCAGCTAGCAGAACCGACCGACAAGAACCAAATCGGTGCACCGATGGCTGGCAAAATCGTTTCAGTCGCAATCAAGCAGGGACAACAGGTTTCAAAGGGCGATGCGTTGTTTGTCATTGAAGCCATGAAAATGGAAACGACCGTCCACGCACCGTTTACCGGAACCGTTACCCACCTGTATGTTGAAGCAGGCGCGTTAATTAAAAGTCAGGAACTGTTGGCTAAACTTCAGCCCGGTGCCACCAAGCAGTGATTTTAGAAGGTGAAAGCATGTTTTCAATGAAACAGCGGCAAGGGTTGGTTGTTTGGGTGTATTCGCTCAAACAACTGAAGACTTTGCGGCGCTACGGCACTATCATGTATGTTTCGCGGCGTATGAAATACGTTTATTTGTATATGGATCGCGAGGAAATTGCGGCAACTAGCAATAAGTTAAATAAGCTGCGGTTTGTTAGGCGGGTCGAGCCATCACATCGGCCGGAACTAAAAACCGAATTCGGCAGCGATATCGGCAAATTCAAGCCGACAGAAGAAGATCTGGAAACCAAAGCCAAACAGCGGCGGCGCGATCGGATGACAAGTGACAAGCTCAAAGGGGATCATCATGCGAGTCATTAGCGGAGCATTTCGCGGCATGCGATTGAACGCGGTTTCGGGCAACCAGACACGACCGACAGCTGATAAAGTCAAAGAATCCATGTTTAATATGATTGGACCGTATTTTGATGGCGGACATGCTCTTGATTTATATGCCGGCACCGGCGCACTCGGAATCGAAGCGGTGTCGCGTGGGATGCGTGACGCGGTTTTGGTAGATCGTCAATACGCGGCGATCAAAACCATCAAAGCCAATGTCACGCTGACCAAACATCCAGAAAGTTTTACGATCTTAAAGATGCCGGTAGCCAAAGCAATCGACCATTTTGCTGCTGCTGAGCAATCGTTTGATCTCATTTTGATGGATCCACCTTATGCACAGCAACATGTAATCGCCCAGTTGGCTGCGTTTGTCACCGCTCATCTCTTGGTACCCGGAGGTCGAGTCTTGGTTGAAACTGGACTGGATATTGTTTATCCTGAGATCATTCCCGGATACACGAAGTTACGGCGCCAGACTTATGGTGTGGCCCAGGTTTTGATTTTAGAGCGAAACGAGGAAGATCATGACTAAAAAAATCGCAGTATTTCCCGGCAGCTTTGATCCGTTTACGAATGGTCATTTGGATACTGTTTTGCGTGCCAGTCGATTGTTTGATGAAGTCGTTGTGGCCGCGATGACGAATACTAGTAAGCAGCCGCTGTTTTCAAGTGAAGAAAAATTGGCGTTGATTGCGGCTAGTACCGCCGATTTGCCGAATGTCAAAGCTGTAGCGGCTCCTAAGCGTTTGACGGTTGAATTTGCCAAATCAATTGGTGCCCAGTTTATCATTCGCGGGATTCGCAACGTTGCTGATTTTGGTTACGAGGCCGATATTGCCACGGTTAATCATGACCTGGATAGTCAGATTGAAACGGTCTTTTTGCTCGCGGATAAGCAATACGATGCCTTGTCCAGTACGATTATTAAGGAAGTCACAGCGTTTGGCGGCGATATTCATCGGTTTGTGCCGGCACCAGTCGAAGAAGCCTTATATAAGAAACTAGGTGAGCCTCATCAAACTAACTAACCGGTTAAAACAGAAAAAACGCTGGCGGTGGCTCATTGGCATTTTGGTTGGCGTTGTTGTCTTGGCTGCGCTTCTTTTCTTCCCGACCAATTATTATTTGGAAGTGCCAGGTTCGGCGGAGTCGTTGAAGCCTTATGTTAAAGTCGCCGGCAGTAAGGATAATGCCAAGGGAAGTTACATGTTAACGACAGTTGGCGTGGTTGGTCCCGCTTCACCGGCGTTATTGCTGTTTAGCAAAACGCAGGCCCACACCGATATCGTCTCCAAGCAGGAATTGATGGGCAATGACAGTAGCGCTGAATACGATCAGTTGCAGGCGTATTATATGAAAAGTGCTGCCAATAATGCCGTCGCAGCAGCGTTCAAAGCCGCCAAGAAACCGTATCAGATCCACCATCGCGGCATTTATGTGATGTCAATTTTGCCGCAGTCACCCTTCAAGGGAAAGTTGGCTCTCGGTGACACCATTACCAAATTGAATGGTAAATCATACCAAACCGCCGATGCTTATGTGAACGCAATTAAGTCGCAAAAAGTTGGGACGGCCATTACGCTGACGTATCAACATCAAGGCAAGACCAAACAGGCTACGGCGAAGTTGATTCGCTTACCGCAAACCAAGCGCGCTGGCATTGGTATCACACTGACCGAAAACACCACTGTCACCAGCGATCCTAAAGTTAAGATTGATGTGGGGAATATTGGCGGCCCAAGTGCCGGGACCATGTTTGCCTTGCAGATCTATACCCAGATCACCCATCAGAATTTGCGTCGCGGACAGGTGATTGCCGGAACCGGTACTATTGATCCGGCTGGCCATGTTGGGCAAATCGGCGGCATTGATAAGAAGGTGGTCGCCGCAGATGCCAAAGGAGCCAAAGTTTTCTTTGCCCCGAATCAGCCTGCCACCAAAAAGTTGAAGCATTATGATCCGAATTATGTCAACAACTACACGGAAGCGGTGCGGACGGCCAAGCAAATCAAAACCAAGATGAAAATCGTACCGGTCAAAACCCTTAGCGATGTCATTCAATACATGGAAAATTATGCAAAAGCGGCCAATTAATTTAGCGGCTCAATCGCATAACTTTAAACGGGAACTGTCAATTTGACGGTTCTTTTTACTTGCCTTGCGTAATGTGTTGTTGAGGTGAGAAAAATGACGACACTGACGTATTGGCTCAAAACATACTGGTACGCGCCTTTAATCATTATCATTGGCGGGTTCTTTTTTTGGCAACAGGCACAAGGCAGTTCGGCTAGCCAACCAATGGCGGAGAATGTGCGTGCTAGCGGCAGTTCTCAAGTCATGATGTCCCGTTCTTCTGGCAGTGCAAGTAGTCGTAGTCGGCCATCGCAAGGATTTGTGCATCTTAAAGGAGCGGTCTTGCGTCCCGGTATTTATCCGGTTCGGGAAAACACACGGTGGGATGAAGTCATTAAGGCTGCTGGCGGGCTAACGGCAAATGCCGATATGCAACAAATTAATTTAGCCAAAATTGCCAGTGACCAGGAAAGTCTGCATGTGCCGGAAAAAGGGGAGACGGTTGCTGCGCCGGCTGCCACGGCAACTTCCAGTGTTGCTTCAACCGGCGACGCGAAGACCAAGGGCGGTAGCGGAGGTGCTGTTGATCTCAATAAAGCTGACGCCACCCAGTTGCAGACAATTAGCGGGATCGGGCCGAAAAAAGCCGCCGATATTATTAATTATCGGGATAGTCATGGCGGCTTTAAGGAGATTGCAGAGCTCAAGGAAGTGCCGGGAATCGGCGATAAAACGTTTGAAACCCTGGCACCACAGTTTACGCTGGGGCCATGAGCGGCCGGCTTATATTAGTGACAGTTGCCTTACTTGCCGGCATCATGGGCGGCGTTGGATTTTGGTGGGTGGCTGGGTTATTGGTCGTTTGGCTGGTCATTAAAACGGATCGAACGATTTTTATCTGTGTTGGTTTGTTTTTCGTGATTGGCTTGGGCCGCGGCGTTATGGACGTCCTTCAGTGGCGCCATCCGCCTCAACCACATGGCAGCATCGCCATCCCGGCCTCGGCTATCAAACTTAAAGATGGATATGTTAGCTTTATCGGTCGAGCCGCTAACGGCGTCAGTGTCAGCGGCCGGGGAACGGCCTCCCAAGCGGTCGCTGGTAAGTTGTCAAAGAATGATCAGCCGGTGCGATTAGAGGGCTCTTACGACGTCAAGCGGTTAGCTCCAGCACGCAATCAATATGAATTTGATTATGCGACGTATGCGTGGCAGAATCGACAACTTGCGTATGAGTTAGTCAAACCGACCTTAGATTTTTCATTTCAGCCGAAACAGCAACTGCAAGATATCATTGACGGGTGGCGGGTTCGGATCTTCGCTTATTTTGCTCAATTGCCGCCTAAGGTACGCCAATATACCAAGGGACTATTATTGGGACAAATGGATGATGATTTTATGACCCAGCGGCAGGCGTTTGTCGACTTAGGTGTTTTCCATCTTTTTTCCATATCCGGATTACATCTGTTTGCATTAGTCGCGGCGCTGTATTGGTTGGCTGCCCGGCTTCGGATACCCCAAGGTGTTGTTGATTTGGCGCTGATGGGCTTGTTGCCGCTTTTGCTGATCTTGCTGCCATTGGGGGCTGGCTTGTGGCGCGCTGTTTGGATGCGGTTAGCGGGGATCGTCAATCGTTACCTTCAGCTAGGCTTTACCGGTCTGGATCTATTTGGCATGGTGCTAATGGTGAATTTGATTTGGCAGCCGCAAATTTTAATGACGATGGGTGGGCAGCTAACCTATTTAATGACTGGCTTACTTATTAGTTTGCCGACCATGCGTAAATGGGAGTTAAATTGGCGGCTGGTACTGGCTGGCATGCCGGTTATTGCCTGGCATACGTTTAGTTTTAATGTGCTGACAGTGATTTTTAATTGGTTATTGATGCCGATTTTTGAATTGGCGATTATGCCCGGCTTGGTTGTGGCTTTGGCATTGCCACATTCAGGGGTGACGCGTCTGTTTAACGATGCTCTTCAGTTGTTGGAGACTGTGTTGATCGGACTGAGCCGAATGCCGGGACAAATGATCATCGGCGCTTTTCCTAGTTGGTTAGCTGTTGCCGGTGTGCTTGTGATGGTCATCGTCATTACCCGACAGAAGTGGCCATTAGCTGTTAGTTGGTTTGTGGTTGTTCTGGCGTGTTGTTGGTATCAGCCGAATTATCGGGTGGTGATGTTTGATGTCGGTCAAGGGGATGCCATCTTAATCGAAGCCCCTTTTCGCCGTGGGGTGATGTTGATTGACACAGGCGGCCGAATTTTTGGCCAAACCAGTCATCCACCTGTTAGGCGGGCAATTATTCCTTACCTGCATGCGCGCGGATACACGCGCTTAAACACGTTGGTGGTGACCCACGCGCATATGGATCATTTAGGGGATGCCCCATTACTGGCGCAACTCATGCCAATCAATCGCCTAGTGACGACACCAACTGCGCAGGACCATCCCATGATTCGCAAAATTCGGCAGCACGTGGCGACGATGCAGGTTGTGACTGCCGATCAATGGCTTCGGGCCGGCGCACTTGGGTTTCAAGTGCTTTGGCCGACGGAAGACGCCCGCCCAAACCCACAAGATAAGAACGCCGATTCGATTGTGCTCTATGGTAAAATAGGCAAAAGCAACTGGTTATTTACTGGCGATGCTGACCAGACAATTGAAAAGTCACAGATTTTGCCACGCCAACTTAAGGCCGATTTTTTAAAAGCAGGGCATCACGGGTCAAAAACCTCCAGTGAACCTGCCGTTGTTGCAAGTTTAGAATTAAAGGCAGCGTTAATTTCTGCAGGAGTTGCCAATCGTTATGGCCACCCGCATCGGGAGACGCTTGAGACGTTTGCCAAAGCCGGCGTGCCAGCGGTCAGCACGCATGAGCAAGGCATGATATGGGTCGAATCGAGTCCCTATCGTCAAGAAGACGAATTATTCAGTTGGTTAAAAATAAAGGAGTCAAAGGCACATGCAGGTCCGTGATTTTATCAAACATCTAAAAAATGGCGATCGCCCGCCGCTGACGCTCATTCTTGGCGAAGAACAGGCACTGCGCGAACAAGCGCAACAAGCGATTGCCAACATGATTCCCGAAGATCAAAAGGCAATGAATTTTGGTCGTTACGATATGCATCAGACACCCGTTGGCGTGGCCTTAGATGATGCGACTTCGATGCCGTTTTTCGGCGATTATCGGGAAGTCGTCATTGATTCACCTTACTTTTTAACCGGCGAAAAAAGCACGGAAAAAATTGACCACGATCTTACCGGATTACAGGCCTATTTTGAACACCCCGTTCCGTCAACCATGATGGTATTGGTAGCGCCTTACAAAAAGCTGGATGAACGTAAGCGACTGACGAAAGCCCTGAAAAAAGCGGCATTAATTGTTGATGCGGCTCCGCTTGATGAACGGTCTGCCCGAATGGCGCTGGCACAAATTTTCAGGCAACATAAAGTCAGCATTGAACCACCGGCGTTGGATACACTTGTGCAGCGTACGAATGGCCAGTATTCCATCATGATGGGTGAAGTACGCAAGCTTTTGACTTATGCTAGTGATGGTAGTCCGTTAACCGTTTCGGCCGTTTCGGCACTTGTACCCAAGCAACTCAATGACCGCGTCTTTGATTTGGTAACGGATGTGTTACGCAAACATGCAGCTGACGCTTTGGCGTTATATCGTGATCTGCTAGCACAACGGGAAGAACCGATTCGGCTAAATGCCTTGATGCTTGGCCAATTTCGTCTGTTATTGCAAGTTAAGCTGTTGGCTCAAAAAGGGTATGGTCAAGGGAACATTGCCACAACGCTCAAGGCTCATCCTTATCGCGTCAAGCTGGCATTGCGACAAGTAGATCGATTGCCTTATCATCAGTTAGCCCAGGCTTATAGTGGTTTGGTCGATACTGAAACTGCCATGAAAACCGGGACCATTGATAAGGAATTGGCGTTTGAGCTTTTTATGCTTAAGTATACTGGCCAGTCAACAGTTGGGCATCACGACAGACGGCGCTAATCCAGTACCTTAATCTAAAGGTAAGCACCGTCTGAATATTGCGGCTGGCTCGGTAAAGTGGTTCTTCATCTATCAGCCAAAGACGATAACATCAAAAAAACAGCTACCATGTGTCGCAAAACACACGGTAGCTGTTTTAAATTGGCTTAACGCTTGATTACTTGTTGAGTAAGGCTGAAAGACGGCTCTTATCGCGGCCTGCCTTGTTCTTTTTGATGAGGCCCTTACTGTTTGCCATGTCGATGGCACGAGTTGCTGCCTTGTAAAGATCCTGACTGTTGTCAGCATTTTGTTCGGTTGCACTCTTGAACTTCTTAACAGCAGTACGCATTGCGTTCAACTGGGCGATGTTGCGTTCGCGAGCGGCTTCTTGTGTCTTAACACGCTTGATTGCAGATTTGATTTGTGGCATGAGATGTTCACCTCCAACAGTGGATTATGATAAAACTGCATAAGTTTCAACAGACGCTATTATACAGAAGCCAAGCGACCAATGCAATAAAAACTTGTAAAGGAAAATTGCTTGATAGCTAAAATGACTTGCAATCGCGGGTCAACTCCGGTAAAGTTAGACAGTGCTTTGAACCTGATACTTAGTTTAGCGAGCCACCGACGCTTTACTCAGTTTCAGGCAATATTCAGAAAGGTGGTACACAACATTGGCAATTGCACAAACTCAAAAAGATGAAATCATTAAGCAGTACGCACGACATGATGGTGACACTGGCTCACCAGAGGTTCAGATCGCGGTTTTGACAGCAGAAATTCTGGCATTAAACGATCACCTGTCCGTTCACAAGAAAGATCATCACAGCTACGTCGGCCTGATGAAGAAGATTGGCCATCGCCGTAACCTGTTGGCTTATCTGCGTAACAAAGATATCATTCGTTACCGTGACTTAATCAAGTCATTAGGCTTGCGTCGTTAAACGATTCACCAAGGGTCGCCTGTTGAGGCGGCCTTTTTTGGTGTGAGCGTGAACCAGCCCGGTTAGAAACCGGAACATAAGCGGCCTCTAACCTTAATGGCTGGGCTTTGCCATTAAGGTTAGAGGTCCTTATGTGCAGGTTTCTGGGCTGGTGAACGCGTTATGATAGTAGCTAAGCAAAGTGGCCATTTGGGCTTGAGGTCCTTACACGTAGATTTCTGCGACCGCGAACACGTTATAGAAACAAAAGCTGGGTATCACACCTAGCCCAGAATAGAACACTTCTGTTCTGATTGTAATATTTGGCCATTGCGCCCAAGGTCCTTACACGCAGGCTCCTGCACTAGTGAGATGCCTCTTTGGCTATTCCTGAATCAAAATGCTATAACCAACGTATCGGCAAGACAAACCACCTAAAGAGATGAGCAAATATGTATGGGGAATATCGGCAACGCTATCAAAATCAACTACTACGAGTCACTGTTTTGGGTGTTACGCCAAACAGCGCTTGGGTGCTTGCGGCAATAAGCAATCAGTGGGCATTTGCTGCCATCACGCAAGATGAGCATGATCAAGTCATCACGTCCCAAGTTGATCCGGCAATTGTGCAATTGATTCGTCTGATTGCGAAACGCTTGCTCGGATTTAATCCGGATACATCCATGATGCCTGACACGCTTAAAGCAATGGTAACAGCGCTTTCACCTGATGATCCCAACCGAGCACGCAAGACGTTTCCGTTGACGTTAATTCGCCAACCTGCTGGCACGTCTTTAGACTTTTGGTCCTTGGGGGAAGCAGCATTTTTAACGGTGCCTGATCAAAGACTACAACCGGCTGATTTACGCACGTGGTTAGTTAATCTGCTGCCACATGCTCACGGTGTCGGATTTGGCCCAGTGACTGATCGTGCGGCTTTAGCGGTAATGGCCCTTGATCATGGGCGACAGTTTGCTGCTGGCAGTTCTCCTGAAGTTGCCGTGGTTTTAGCGGATGGCCGCAAAGTTGCCACGTACCATTTGGATGCCGCACAGGTTAGCGATGCCGGCTACCGAGCTGCACTTGAAGCGGCCAAACAAAATCAGGCAACTGTCCGCAGGTTCTTTGCCAACGAAGTGTGAATGGGTGTCAGCACGAACAATTAAAAACACACGGTAAAAAGAAAGCTGGCAGTCTCGTTACATGACTGTTCGAATAAATCCGTCTTCTGCAACTCACTGGTTCGCTGTCAGCCCATCAAACGGTGCTAGAGCGGCACTTTGGAGCGGCTTTTTGCATTCGAACATCGTCGGATCAGATGTCGGTAATGTCGGTTCTATAGGTTTTCACCGCTTCGTGTGTTACACTGGTACCAGAATTTATTCGGCGGAAGCATGTTGCAACGCACGGTTGTTAACGATGCTTCCATAATTTAACCACGAGGTGAAACCATGACGAAGATCAATCTGGTCGCTCTTGGTGGGGTACGTGAAAACGGAAAAAACATGTACGCCGTCGAAGTTGACGACCAAATTTTTGTATGCGATTTTGGATTGAAATATCCTGATAATGAGTTACTGGGAATTGATGTTGTCATTCCCGATTTTAGCTACCTAACTGAAAATGCCGATCGTATTGCCGGTATTTTCTTGAGCCACGGGCATGCAGATGCTGTTGGGGCGCTACCGTATTTTCTGGTAGACCATCCTGTACCGGTTTTTGGCTCGGAATTGACGATTGCGATGGCCAAAGTCTTCATGCAGCATGACAGCCAGGCAAAGAAATTTAAGGATTTTCATGTCATTGACGAAAAGTCCGTGATCGATTTTGGCGATGTGTCTGTGTCCTTCTTTAAGACCACGCATAGTATCCCAGGTTCTTTAGGGATCGATATTGAAACCAGTGAAGGTCAAATTGTCTACACTGGGGACTTTAAGTTTGACCCTAGTGCCACACCGATGTACCAAACGGACTGGTCACGATTGGCACAGATTGGCAATAAGAAGGTTCTGGCATTGCTGTCAGATTCAGCCAATGCGGAATCGCCATATCCGAATGCCAATGAGCATGAAATCTACGACCATGTCAAAGAAACATTTGAATATCAGGATGGCCGGATTATCGTGGCGGGTGTTGCTAGCAACATTCAGCGGATTCAGCAAGTCATTAATGCTGCCGCATCACTCGGCCGCCGGGTTGTCTTGACCGGGCGCGATGTCGAAAAAGTGGTTAAGACGGCCATTCACTTGGGCTACATCAAATTGCCTAATGACGATATTTTGGCCAAAACCAAGGAATTGAAGACGTTAGCGCCGGAAAAAGTCGTTATTCTCGAAACCGGTCGAATGGGCGAACCGCTGAAGTCGCTTCAACGAATGGCAACATCACGCCATCGTCTCATTCACATTCATGAGGGCGATCTCGTCTTCATCACGACGACGATTGCCCATGCAATGGAGACTATGGCGGCGCGGACAAAAGATATGATTTATCGCGCTGGCGGGGACGTTAAAGTTTTGGGGGATGATATTCATTCCTCAGGCCATGCTTATAAGAACGATCTTCAATTGATGATTGATCTGTTGAAGCCGGAATATCTGATACCGGTTCAAGGCGAGTATCGGCTGTTGGCTGCGCATGCTGAAATCGCGCATGAAGCCGGGATCCCGCTAGAAAATATCTTCATTGTCGGCATGGGTGACATTTTACGCTATGATAAAGGCCAGATGAATGCTTCTGGTCATGTCAATGCCGGCAACACCATGATCGACGGCATTGGCGTTGGCGACATTGGTAACATTGTCCTACGCGATCGTAAAATGCTTGCCGAAGATGGCATTTTTATTGCCGTCGTCACGATTGACCGCAAGAAAAAGCGGGTGGTTTCCATGCCTAAAGTAACCAGTCGTGGATTTGTTTATCTAAAGACCAGTCGTGATTTACTTGCGGAAAGTGGCACTTTGGTCACAGAAACGGTTCAAAAGAATCTCGATAATAAGGAGTTTGACTGGACCCATCTTAAGCAGGATGTTCGCGATAAGCTCAGCCGCTTCTTGTTTGAGCAAACCAAGCGACGTCCTGTGATTTTACCGGTGATCATGGAAGTTAACCAAAATAGTGCCAAGCGACAATAGTCAAGTAAAAAAATTCGGAACAGTATCCGGATTTTTTTGTTTAGTCTAGGGACAAGTGATTATTGGCAAGATAGGAGGATCGTATGGCAAAGATGGTATCATTACCGGACAACGAAAATCGGCACTTTATTATTGGTGAGAAAGCTCTACAAAAAGGCAACTTTGCCTCAGCAGCCGCACATCTTGAAAAGGCCTATGAGGCAGTGCAGAATTTTACCATTGCCCGGCCATTAGCGGCCAGTCTGAACGGACTTAAGCAATTTCATGAAAGTCTCAATGTGATCTTGCCGCATTACAAGGCATTTTTAGAAACCGACGCAGATACCCAACTGGCATTGGATGCCTGGTTGGGTACATTAAACTTCGTCATGGCGCGGACGATGGTGCGTGAGCTGGATTCAACGCGGCGGCAACATTTTCTGAAACAAATCGAAAAGGCTGAAGCTACGGGCTTAAAACAGCGAGGCGAACAAATTGCGGATTTAGTTCGCAAGCTAAGCCATTTAGGCGGCTTTTCACGGCAAGAACAGCAAGATTTGTTCAGCCAGGTTGGACTTCTGCCAAAAAAACAATTGATTGAAGCCGCGGTGCCAGATTTGACCGACTTGTCAGTGCCAATTGCCATGCGGGTCTCGTTGTTAGATTTATTGACAAATGTTGGATATGATCAGCCGGTGCAATATCAGGCTTACGATCGTCAGGAAACCCTGATTCCTAGTGAACTCCCAGGAATGGCTGAGGAAACGGCAGGTCCGCAGATTCTGGCGCGGCTTCAGGAAGCACTTGGCGATGACGATCAGGAGTTAGGCAATGCCCTTGTCCAGATGGCGCGGGTGCAAGTCGCATTTTTATATCCAGATATTGAGCGGTTAATTCCGGATCAGGTGGCGTTTGTGCAGGCATATCTTGATCATCATCAGGGAAAAGCAACTGACTTTGACAAACTTTTCGCTTGGCAGGCGGCCGAAACAGCGAAATTGTCTGAATAGGCGAAATGACACGTTTTCACTGTAAATGAAAGAAACTTGACGCTATCTGTTTACAAAGTGAAAATGACCATGTATACTCATTGCTGGAATTCATTTCCAGCGTAGATATTTGTTTTGGTATTTACGCTCAAATGTAGTACACTTAAACGTAAAGGATTATCAGGGTACACAAACGTATCCTGTATTCTTACGAAAAATACAGGAGGTTCGTTTTTTCATGGCTGAAAAAGAACACTATGAACGCACAAAGCCCCACGTAAACATTGGTACGATCGGGCACGTTGACCACGGTAAAACCACTTTGACCGCGGCTATCACCAAGGTATTGGCGGAGAAAGGCCTTGCTAAAGCGCAAGACTATGCTTCCATCGATGCTGCTCCAGAAGAAAAAGAACGTGGTATCACCATCAACACCGCCCACGTTGAATATGAAACGGAAAAGCGCCACTATGCACATATCGATGCACCAGGGCATGCTGACTACGTTAAAAACATGATCACCGGTGCTGCGCAGATGGACGGTGCGATTCTGGTCGTTGCCGCAACTGATGGCCCAATGCCACAAACACGTGAACACATTTTGTTGGCACGTCAGGTTGGTGTTGATTACATCGTTGTATTCCTGAACAAGACTGACTTGGTTGATGATCCAGAATTGATCGATTTGGTTGAAATGGAAGTTCGGGAACTTCTCAGCGAATACGATTATCCTGGTGATGATATTCCTGTCCTCCGTGGTTCTGCCTTGAAAGCACTTGAAGGCGACAAGGAACAGGAAAAGGTTATCATGGAATTGATGGATACCATCGACGAATATATCCCAACCCCAGTGCGTGAAACCGACAAGCCATTCTTGATGCCTGTCGAAGATGTCTTCACCATCACTGGCCGTGGTACTGTTGCTTCTGGCCGTATCGATCGTGGTACCGTTAAGGTCGGCGATGAAGTTGAAATCATCGGTTTGAAGCCAGATGTTCTCAAGTCCACGGTTACGGGTCTTGAAATGTTCCGTAAGACCTTGGATCTTGGTGAAGCCGGCGATAACGTTGGTGTTCTGCTTCGTGGGATCAACCGTGACCAAGTTGAACGTGGTCAGGTTCTGGCAAAGCCAGGTTCCATCCAGTTGCACAACAAGTTCAAAGGTGAAGTTTATATCCTGACAAAAGAAGAAGGTGGCCGTCATACGCCATTCTTCTCCAACTATCGTCCGCAGTTCTACTTCCACACCACCGATGTTACCGGTGTGATCGAATTGCCAGAAGGCGTTGAAATGGTTATGCCTGGCGATAACGTTACTTTCGAAGTTGACCTGATTGCTCCGGTCGCTATCGAAAAAGGTACCAAGTTCACCGTTCGTGAAGGCGGTCGTACTGTTGGCGCCGGCGTTGTTTCCGAAATTCTTGACTAATTTCTGAATAAACGTTTAAAGAGGCTGGGTCACAATTCACAGCTATAAGTAAAATGCGAACAACGCTTCCGTAATCGAAAGCGTCGTTCGCATTTTGTTTCTCAAGGGATAATTTGCAAGAAGTTTTAAGATACTAGTGCCAAAGCGGAGCAATCGTAGGCCGGATGGGGCTCAGCCGTGGAAACAACACAGCGACCGGACTTTGTCGCTGATGTTGTTAGGCGACTTTGAGACAGCGGGTTTCTGGCTCAAAGCGCCGTCACAGCGTTCCAGCACCATCGGCCGGAGATTGCGGAGTTTGGCACGGCAAGGAACTAATTAATTAAACTTCTGTATCGTTCGGAATTCATTGATTAAAAGACATCCCACACGAATTATGGCTCAACCTCTTTTTATGTGTGAGCGTGAGCCAGCCCGGTTGGGAACCGGAGTGTAAGTGGCCTTGGGCGTGATGGCTGGTTTTTGACCATTGCGCCCAAGGTCCTGACATGCAGGTTTCTGGGCTGGCGAACGCGTTATAGAAAGCGAAAGTCAACCATCCCATTGCTCCAAATAGAATAATCCCCATCGAGCCGCGCCAAACTTTTACCATTACGCTCAAGGTCCTTACACGTAGATTTTTGCGACTGCAAACGCGTTATAGAAAGCGCAAGTAAGCCACTTAATTGCCTCAAATAGAATATCGTTCTTCAACGTATCTATCACCGCGACGGCCACCACACCTTCATACGCAGACTTGCACGCCAGCTAAAAAATGCATATTTCAAGCACCAAAAAAATCTCAAGTCTTACTCGGCTTGAGATTTTTAAATACCATGATAGATTCGCTTCTTTCTTTGTGTTTCAAAAAAATTTATGCATACGGAATTTTACCAAACAGTTAACACAACGATTTGAGACTTTTCAAGCTACGATGCCACTGAGAATCTCAGCAGCTTTACCAGATAAATAAATAGTGTTTGGCTCTGCCAGATTTTGCATAGAGACTCGGGAGTCATTGATGACGATTTTGGGGCAGTTCAACCGGAAACTTGAGGCCGCGTGACGCGTGCCAATGATTAATAACAGGTCGGCTTGTGCTAACATTTGCTGGCCGTGGCGAATTTCGTCTGGATAAGTTGCCAGTCGTCTTAGAACGAAATCAGGTAATATCAGTCCGCCACAGTTAGGGCAATTCGGTATGGTGGCGGTTGACGGTTTTTGCCAGTCACTGGGGCGATGGCAAATCGTGCAGTGATTACGCCTGACATCGCCCCAGTATTCAGCAATATTGCGGGTTCCGGCTTTTTGATGGAGGTAATCAACATTCATCGTCACAACACCGAGCAGCTTTTTTGCCTTTTCGAGTTGTACTAACGCTTTATGGGCGCTATTGGGACGTGCCTCCGGTTGGCAAAAGGTCTGCCGGTACATTTGATAAAAAGTATGCGGATTCGCGATCGCTTCTTTTGGGTCAAGAAAACGAAAGACATTACCGGCAAATTTATGCGATTTTTTTAGGATTTGATCAATCCCGTCTAAATCGGGGATTCCTGATTCAGTGGAGATGCCGGCACCCGTAAATGCAACGATTCGGTGATGCTGGCGTATCAGCGCTGCTGCCTGTTGCAAACGTTGCTTGTGGCTCATGGCGCTCATCTGGTTTCAAAAACTTGCCGCGCAACAGTTAAGCCATTGAGTACCCGAGGGAAGCCAATGTAGGGAATGCAATGAATCATGGTTTCGACGATTTCGGTTTTGGTCAAACCAACGTTGAGGGCGCCATTGAGATGGACTTGTAGTTGATCGGCAGTGTCACCTTGGATAAGTAACGCTGTCAGGGTAATCATTTCCCGTTGTTTTAAATCCAAGCCGGGACGATTGTAAATATCGCTAAAAGCAAACTCCAAAATATACTTCCCAACATCAGGTGCAATATCTGCTAGCGAATGCATGACGTTGGCAGCGGCTGCACCATCAACCTGGGCAAGTGTTTCCTGACCATTTTCTAATCGTGTTTTTTCTGACATGTTCATGACCTCTTTCATTTAGGATATCTTTACCCTAAATGCTGGAGTTAACTCCATGTCAATCACTTTTTTAAATTTTTTTCCAGCAATTTTGCTTTTAGCTGATGGTAGGTGACAATTTTGTTTTCCAAAAATGTAATGTGGGCATCAATTTCTTGTCGTTGTGCTGTTAAGTGCGCCTTTTGCGTGAATAGCAACGCCAGCCGCTCGTCAATCGTGCTATTGCCTTGATAGCGTAACCGCGCATATGTTTTGATTTCCTTAATAGGCATGCCAGTCGCTTTTAACCGTTTAATGAAGGCAATCCAGCGTTGGTCAGCATCTGTGTAAGTTCGGCGATTATTTTGATCGCGGTCGGGAACGATTAAGTGTTCTTTTTCGTAATATCTTAACGTGTCAATTGACAGTGAAACCATTTTCGAAAATTTACCAATTGGGTAACTCATCAATGAAGCCTTCTTTCATAGATCATGTTGGGTTGAATGATGAGACTTTCCGTAAGTTTAGTCAACACTTATATAAAGGTTTGAGCATTTTAATCGCCAAATTAAAATTATTGTTATATGATAAAACTTCGGAAAAGGGGGCATTCATTTGGCAAAATCAACAACTTGGCGGATGATCGCATTTTTCTGGCGCCAGCTGGCAGATATGAAACGTAAATTGTTACGTATCATTGTGGCATTAGTTGGCGTAGCTCTGGCTTCGTACTTGGTTCCGCGAATAACGCAATATGTCATTGATCAGGTGATTCCCCAACGCGCCATGGGAACGCTGCTTGGCGCAATTGCATTGGCGTTGTTATTGACTGCGGTGGCGGGTTTGCTAAGTGGGCTCAGCACGTACTGGATTGGGCAAGTCAGTTTACATGCGATTGCCCGCATGCGTGATGACTTGTTTCGTCATACCTTAGGCTTGGATATGCGCTATTTTGAGACGAGTCAGACTGGTGATCTGATGGTGGTGCTTACCAGTGATGTCAATACGCTGCAGCGGCTAATCTCGAGTAATACGCTGGGATTATTTGGCAGTTTGCTTAGTTTTGTCGTTGTGCTGGCTCTGATGATCGTTCAGGATTGGCAACTGACTGGGCTTATTTTGTTGACCTTCCCCATTTTATTTGTTCTGAACAATATTTTCGTGCGCAGCATTCGGGCTGCTTATCGACAGGTGCGGGCAAGCTCTGGGATGATGAATAATCAAATTCAGCAGGCATTAACAAGCATTGGTCTGATTAAAAGTTTTACTACTGAAAAAATGACGGCCAAGACGTTTCAACACGCCAATGCGCGAAACCGTGACTATCAGCTTAAAGCGACCAAACTCAGTGCGACCTTTTCACCGCTAACCGATTTCGTCAACTATTTAGGGACGGCGATTATCTTGGCATTTGGTGCTATTCAGGTCATGCATGGCCAGTTTACGGTCGGTTTGATCGTCGCTTATACCGCTTATCTTGGCATTTTGCAGGCGCCGATTCGCCAGTTGACCGGACTTATTCAACAGTTGCAGCAAGCGACTGTATCATTTGAGCGAATTGAGGCGTTGCAAGCCGCTTCACCGCAAATCGTGTCATCACCAAATGCCGTGCACTTACCGCGGTTCCAGAAGCAAATTCTGTTTGACCACGTGGACTTCAGTTACGACGAGGATGTGCCGGTTTTGCGTGACATCAACTTTGCCATCAATAAAGAAGAAGTGGTGGCGCTGGTGGGGTCTTCCGGGGCGGGGAAAACAACAATTACGAATCTGTTAGCGCGGTTTTATGATCCTACTGGCGGGCGAATTCTGATGGATGGCATTGATTTGCGGCAGGCAGATCTGATGGGCTTACGCCAGCAGATTGCGATTGTCTCGCAAGATGTGATCCTGCTTGATGGTACCATTCAGGAGAACCTTGAATATGGGACGCCATCTGCCAGTGAGGCGGCGATTTGGCAGGCTGCCGAAGCGGCTAACATTGCCGATTTTATTCGCAGTTTGCCCCAGGGTTTGGCAACTCAGGTAGGCGAGCGCGGAATTCGGCTGTCAGGCGGTCAGAAGCAGCGGATTGCAATTGCCCGGGTCTTTTTGAAAAATGCTCCTATTGTCATCCTTGATGAAGCAACGGCGGCATTGGACAACGAATCAGAGCGTTTTGTTCAAGCTAGCTTCGATCGGTTAATGGCCGACCGGACGTCGTTAGTGATCGCACACCGGCTTTCAACCGTACGCCACGCTGACAAAATTCTTGTGTTAGAGCATGGTCAAATTGTGGAGGCGGGTAATCATGAGCAGTTAATGGCGCAAAGCGGTCGCTACAAAGAACTTTATAATCTGCAGTTCGATTAGTCGCCCAAAACCTTGGCAAATAAATGTTCACAACGTTGGTGAGATCCCGGCAGGCTACTTTTATATGTGAAAAAGAACAGCTTATGTCGCCTTTTTCCGGCACAACGTTTACATTCCCACCGGTTTCGGGTATCATACATTAAGTATGCAATGTGAATTGCGAGACTAATTGTCGGAGGTACAGCATGTCTGCAAAATGGGAAAAAAAGGGCACCAATGATGGTGAACTCACCTTTGAAATCGATTTACCAAAAATTCAACAAGGTTTAGACCAGGCGTTTCAACGTGTTCGCAAGAACCTGACCGTTCCTGGGTTCAGAAAAGGCAAAGTAAGTCGCACCGTGTTCAAGCGGATGTACGGCGATGCGGCATTATATGAAGATGCGTTAAATATTTTGTTGCCGGATGCGTATGAGGCAGCGGTTAAAGAATCCGGCATTGATCCGGTCGATCAGCCCAAAATCGATGTTGAATCGATGGATGAAGGCAAGCCTTGGGTTATCAAGGCAAATGTCACGGTTAAGCCTGAAGTTAAGCTTGGCGAATATAAGGGCGTTGAAGTGCCTAAGCAAGATGTTGAGGTATCTGACGACGATGTTAACGCTGAACTGGAAAAGCGCCGCGAACAACAAGCAGAACTTGTGGTCAAGGACGATAAAGCAGCCGAAAATGGCGACACTGTTGTCATTGATTATGTTGGCACCATTGATGGCAAAGAATTCGATGGGGGTTCTTCCAAGAACTACAGCTTGGAATTAGGTTCCAATTCCTTTATTCCTGGTTTTGAAGAACAGCTTGTCGGTCACAAGTCTGGCGATGAAGTTACTGTGAAAGTGACGTTCCCGGATGATTACAAAGCCGCTGACCTTGCTGGCAAAGCCGCAGAATTCAAAACAACGATTCATGAAGTCAAGGTTAAGGAATTGCCAGAACTTGACGATGATTTTGCCAAGGACCTCGATGAGGATGTTGACACCCTTGATGAATTAAAACAAAAGATCAAGAAGGAACTGACCGATCAGCGTAAGGAAGCTGCCAAGAATGCCCTACAGGAAGCAGCAATTAAGAAGGCAACTGAGAATGCAACGATTGAAGAAGTACCTAGTGCGATGATCGAACAAGAAGTGCATAACCAGATGGATCAATATCTTGGCAATATGCAACGCCAAGGCATTAATCCGAAGATGTACTATCAATTAACCGGTACGACGGAAGAAGATCTGCATAAGCAATTTGAAGCCGATGCCGAGACGCGTGTTCGTACCAACTTAGTCCTTGAAGCGATTGTGAAGGCTGAAGATATTCAGCCAACTGAGGATCAAGTTAAGGAAGAGGTTAAGAATCTCGCCTCTGAATATAACATGGATGAAAAAGCTGTTCGTCAAGCTTTGAGCGAAGATATGCTTAAGCATGATATCGGTGTTAAAGAAGCTATTGATATCATCACCGATAACGCCAAAGAAGTTGAACCAGCCAAGGGCGAAGAAGCTGACAAGGCAGATTCTGATAGCGAAACCGATAAATAGGTGTCAATGTCGCATCAAAGAGACGATCCTTGATCGTCTCTTTTGTCGTCTTGGAGCACTTATCTAAGCAAGCATTTTTGCTGACAAAGCCGAACTGTGTCGTTGCTAGTCGATACTTGACGGTTCTGGTAGAATAAAGATAACAAGAAAGGGTTGAATCAGATGTTTGACAACGTTGAAACAACGGGTCCAGTTACTTGCTCTTTTTGTGGCAAGTCGCAGGATCAAGTGAAGAAAATCGTTGCTGGCCCTGGGGTTTATATTTGTAATGAATGTATTGACCTTTGCAAAGAGATCATTGACGAAGAATTTAAAGAAGAAGCCTATCAAAATCTGTTAGAAGTACCGAAGCCAATTGAGATCATGAAGACCCTTAACGACTATGTTATTGGTCAAGACGCTGCAAAGAAGGCGCTCTCGGTTGCCGTTTATAACCACTACAAACGGGTTAATCAGATGCAGACGGCAACGAAGGACGATACCGAACTCCAAAAGAGCAACATTGCGCTAATCGGGCCAACTGGTTCAGGGAAGACGTTCCTGGCACAGACACTGGCTAAGATTCTCAACGTGCCTTTTGCTATCGCGGACGCGACGACGCTGACCGAAGCCGGCTATGTCGGTGAAGATGTGGAAAATATTTTGCTTAAATTGTTGCAAAATGCCGATTATGACGTTGAACGGGCGGAAAAGGGGATCGTCTACATCGATGAAATCGATAAGATCGCTAAAAAGGCCGAGAACGTTTCAATTACTCGGGATGTCTCAGGTGAAGGCGTTCAACAAGCACTTCTAAAGATTCTGGAAGGTACCATTGCCAATGTTCCGCCGCAGGGTGGCCGTAAGCATCCCCAGCAAGAATTCATTCAAATCGATACGACCAACATTCTCTTTATTGTTGGTGGTGCTTTTGACGGTATTGAAAGCATCGTGAAGAACCGGATCGGGGAGAAGACCATCGGATTTGGCACGGACTCCAATAATCAGGTTGATCCGGATAAATCCTTGATGCAGCAGATCATTCCAGAAGACTTGATGCAGTTTGGGATCATTCCTGAATTCATTGGTCGAATCCCGATTTTGGCAGCTTTGGAGAAACTTAACGAGAATGACTTGGTTCGCATTTTGACGGAACCTAAGAATGCGTTGGTTAAGCAGTATCAAAAGCTACTGAGTCTGGATGATACCGATCTAGAATTCACACCTAACGCGTTGAAGGCTATTGCTCATCAGGCAATTGTCCGTGACACTGGTGCGCGTGGGTTGCGGTCGATCATGGAAGCCATTATGCAAGACACTATGTTCGACCTGCCAAGTCGCAGCGATGTGGACAAGGTGGTTGTCACCAAGGCAGCCGTCGAGGGCAAAGCCAAGCCGCAATTGGTTTTAACCAAGGGTCGCGAAGCATCTTAATGATAACTATGTAGATTGAAGACATCAGGCGAAGCAGCCTGGTGTTTTTTTACGTTTACGAACAAAAACTTATAGTACCCTTTGCTCATATTCCGTCTAACCAGTGAGGCGAGCGCCGGTAAAGTATGCTAAACTATTGAAGGCAACGGCGCACTTGCGTCAATTAAAGTGATAACAAGAAAAGGGGGCCATTCAAGATGGACGTCCATGATGTCAAACTGACGATCAGTGCAGTGGCAGCTGCGCAATATCCTACAGATGGTCGTCCGGAGATTGCCTTTCTCGGACGGAGCAATGTTGGAAAGTCTTCGCTCATTAATAAACTGATCAAGCGCAAAGCCATGGCGCGAACTTCCAGCGTGCCTGGGAAAACCCAGACGCTTAATTTTTATGACCTTGATAGTCGGCTTTTTTTTGTTGACGTTCCGGGTTATGGCTATGCTAAGGTCAGTAAAGCGGCACGGGCGAAGTTTGCCACGATGATCGAGACGTATCTGACAACGCGGCAGCCGCTGCATGGTGCCGTGTTGCTGGTGGATAGTCGACATGATCCTACAGCTGACGACATCAGCATGTATCAATACTTAAAGTACTATCAAATTAAAACGCTGGTTGTGGCGACTAAAATCGATAAAACGCCTAAAAGTAAACGGCTGCATGTGGTTAAACAAATTACCAAGCGTATGGACTTGAATCAAACAGATGTCGTGATTCCGTTTTCGGCAGTAACAGGTGAGGGTTATGATGCCACTTGGTCGTGGTTGGAGCAGACAGCGGGTGTGGAGGGAAGTTTGAAATGAATTTTAATGAGTATCAACAAAAAGCCAATCGCACATTGGCTGGCAACGAACATGTTTTGACCAATTTGTCCTTAGGCTTGGCAAGTGAAAGCGGCGAAGCCATTGATTTGATTAAAAAATACACTTTCCAAGGGCAAGATTTGGACAAAGATGAGCTGAAACATGAATTAGGCGATGTATTATGGTATCTTTCACAGATTGCTTTATGGGCAGATATTGATTTTGATGATGTCGCGAGCGACAATATCCAGACATTAGCGAAGCGGTATCCGCAAACAAAAAAGTAACCGCCATCTAAGATTTCAATTTGGTGTATCTACGGATAGGTTAGGCCGTAGCATTAAATGCGTCGATAAAAAAAGATTCAAGCGGCGCGGCTCCGCGTCAAGTAGACAGTCAAATAATTAAAGGCTTATGCACTTTCTTGAACGGCATGATTCCGATATTCTTCCGGGGTCATGCCGTTTAATGCTAATTGGCGTCTTTCCTTATTATGCCAATTGATGTACTTCTTGATGATGGCGATAAGTTCAATCTCAGATAGTGGGTGTTTGAACGCCAACTCCTCAGTCTTAAATTGACTCCAGAAACT
>NZ_MSSM01000030.1 GCF_004123795.1 Lacticaseibacillus chiayiensis
CACCCTAAGGAAGTCCCGGACGCAGGATTTCCTGTCCAAGATTTTGGCACAATAAGTTTTTACCTTCATGACCTTATCCGGTATTTTCTGGGTGGGGTTTTTTGTTTGGGTGATGAGTATAAGATACGCTGGTAAAAATAACTTCACATGCACAGCCGCGCAACAAGTGCGTCGCTTGCAATCTAATTTTAGAATCTTTATAATGTTAAGCGAACATTTGTTTTATAAGGAGATTACGATGGCATCTGCACACATTGAGCATAAATTATCGTTGCTGCCGGATTTGCCCGGCAGTTACCAGATGAAAGATATTAACGGGAAGATTATTTATGTCGGTAAAGCCAAGAATCTAAAGAATCGCGTTCGCTCTTACTTCAAGAGTTCACATGATGGCAAGGTAGCAGCAATGGTGGCGCAGGTAGCTGATTTTGACTATATTGTGACCTCGACAGATAAAGAAGCCTTTTTGCTTGAAATCACGTTGATTCAAAAATATCAGCCGTATTACAACATCAAGCTCAAGAAGGGGACCGGTTATCCTTATATCAAGATTACGCACGAGCGCGATCCGAAAATTGAAATCACCGGAACGATTCGTAAAGACGGTGGCTACTACTTTGGCCCGTATCCTAATGTTTATGCGGCGCAGGAAACAATGCACTTTATTCAAAAAGTGTACCCATTACGCCGGTGCAACGGGTATCAAGGAAGGCCGTGTCTGTATTATCACATGGGTCAGTGTCTGGGTGCATGTTTTCGCACCGTACCGGAAAAAGAATACACCGATCAAATTGCTCGGATCAAACGGTTCTTGAATGGCAATGTTAGCAAGGCTAAGGCCAGTCTGACGGCTAAAATGGAGCGAGCAGCTAAAAATCTGCAATTCGAACGGGCTGCAGAAATTCGCGACCAATTGTATTACATCGAACAGACCGTTGAAAAGCAAAAGATTATTTCGAATGACAATACCACGCGTGATTTGTTTAATTTCTATATGGACAAAGGTTGGATCAGCATTCAGGTCTTCTTTATTCGGCAGGCACGGTTAATGAAACGTGAATCTCGGCTTTTTCCGGTCGTCAACACGGCCAAGGAGGAATTTGAGTCCTTCATTTTGCAGTTTTACAGTCGCAAAAATAATGTCAAACCGCATGAAGTTTTGGTGCCGGCAGGGCTGGATAATAAGGTGCTTGCCGATATTCTAGGTGTTCCGGTGCGTACTCCGCAACGAGGCGAGAAACGTGATTTGATGGCATTAGCGGCGAAGAACAGCCAGATCAAGCTTGAAGATAAGTTTCGCTTGATGGAATTGGATAATCGCACAACGATCGGGGCCATGAAGGAATTAATGGCGGCGTTAAAGTTGCCAATGGGTCATGTGGTTGAAGCTTTTGACCACAGTCACATCCAAGGCGCTGATCCGGTTTCTGCAATGGTTCAATTTGTTGACGGGCAGCCAGCCAAAAACAACTATCGCAAATATAAGTTGGATGCTGATAAAACCCACAATGGTGCGGATGAAGCAGCAAATACGCGTGAGGTCATTCGGCGGCGGTATACTCGATTGCTGAAGGAACATGCGGCACTGCCGGATCTGATTTTGATGGATGGTGGCGAAATCGAAATGAATGCTGCCAAGGACGTTTTGGAAAATGAATTGAATCTTGATATTCCGGTTGCCGGGATGGTTAAGAATAATAAGCACAAAACCGCTGCGCTTCTGTTTGGTAATGCCGACCAAATGATTAATCTGGATCCGAAGTCACAGGGCTTTTATTTACTGGAACGCATCCAAGATGAGGTTCACCGGTTTGCAATTTCATTTCATCGTCAATTGCACGCCAAGAATTCACTGGCATCGCGTTTGGAAGGTATCAAGGGTGTCGGTCCTAAGACGCGTTTGAAGTTGTTACGCAAGTTTAAAACAATTACCAAGATCAAAGAAGCACCGATCGAAGACATTCAGGAGCTTGGCATTTCCAAACGCGTGGCGCAGGCGTTGAAACTATCACTAACGGCTGATCCAACGCCAGCACGCCGGGTTTAAGCCTTGCTCAGAAAAATTGGACAGAAAAAATCGCAGCGATTTGCCTCTCGCTGCGATTTTTTTAATAAGCATCAATTAAGGCTACATGTTGAGCCTGCGCTAAAACGAATCATTGATTCTCTTTAGCAACTGGGCGCCAGAAGCCAAGAATTAATGCGGCAATGACAGTCCCGATAACCAGTGACATTATGAACCCGAGTTTCTGATTTGTTAGCAGAAGGGCCACAATGCCGCCATGCGGTGCCGGAACGTTGACGTGCCAGAGCTGAGTTAACCCGCCGGCAATTGCGGAACCAACGACTGAACTGCCGATGATATGAACCGGATCGGTCGCGGCAAATGGAATCGCACCTTCAGTAATAAAGGTCAGCCCAAGTGCATAGTTGGATAAGCCGGCATTGCGTTCCTGCAGCGTGAATTTTTTCGGGAAGAAGGTGGAAGCAACTGCAATTGCCAGTGGTGGAATCATCCCACCGATCATGACAGCAGCCATCCAGCGGCCGTCCTTAAAGCCAGATGCCTGATAAACCCCGATGGCAAACGTGTAAGCCGCTTTGTTGAATGGGCCGCCCATGTCGATACTCATCATGGCCGCCAAAATGACACCGATGAGAATGGCATTGCCAGTTCCCATACCTTCAAGAAAACTAATTAATGCACCGTTGATCGCGGCAAAAATCGGGTTGATGATGAAGAACATCAGCAGACCCATAATGGCCAGACCGATTACGGGATACAGCAGGATGGTGCGCATGCCGTCCAGTGACTTCGGCATTTTTGCCAAAGCTTTCTTTAGGCCAACGATTATCCAGCCGGCAGCAAACCCGGCAACCAGACCGCCCAAGAAACCAGCCGGATTCTGGGCTTTCACAAATGAAGCGGAAGCGACCGTTGCCATGTAACCACTGACGAACCCTGGCATCAAGGCTGGTCGATCACCGATAGATTCAGCGATATACGCCGCTAGTACAGGTACCAGGAAGCTGAAGGCAAATGTCCCCAGATGATTGGTGAAGGTGAACCACATGGAAGCCTTACCCAGCCATTGTTCAAGGATGAATGAGATTGCCATGATAATCCCGCCGCCAACAACGAATGGCAACATATTGGAAACACCGTTCATCAGGTCTTTGTAAATTCGATTCCAGAGGGTACCGTCAGAAGTTTCTTCAGTACTAGAGCTTTGTGCATCTGCACCGCTTGCGTGAAAGACCTGACCCTCACCTTTAAGAGTTTCTTCGATTAATTCTCTCGGCTTTTTGATGCCATCGATGACAGGTCGGTTCAACAATTTCTTGCCGTTAAACCGATCCATTTCGACCTTTTTATCAGCAGCAACGATAACACCGGTAGCCCGGTTGATATCACTTTCGGTAAGTTTGTGCTTGATTCCTTCAGAGCCGTTGGTTTCGACTTTAATATCGACACCCATCTTTTCCGCGGTTTCTTTTAACGCAGCTTCGGCCATGTACGTGTGAGCAATTCCGGTCGGGCAAGCGGTAACGGCGACAATAAATGGTCGTTCTTTTCGTTTTTCTTCTTTGAATTCGGCTTGTTTATCAGCAGCACTTTTAGTTTCCTGTGCTTTTTCAGCTTCAGCCTCTTTCTTATCTTTAGCAACTTTTTCGGCCTGTGCTTTGCCGAATAAATCCAGTACCTCGTCCGGTGTTTTGGCTTGTTTCAAGTCTGCAACCAGTTTTGGATTGATTAAAAGGGAAGACAGCGCAGCCAGAGCGGCTAAATGTTCATTATTGGCGCCTTCTGGGGCAGCAATCATGAAGAATAAGTGTACCGGCTGGCCATCAAGCGCGTTAAAGTCAACACCTTTGGCACTCTTAGCAAAAAGTACAGTCGCTCGAGTGACGGCACTGTCTTTGGCGTGAGGCATCGCAATGCCTTCGCCAATCCCAGTGGTGGACTCAGCTTCACGTTTTAAAATATCCTGACGATATTCGTTAGCATCGGTTATAATGCCTTCTGCGTGATACTTGTCGACCATTTCATTGATCACGGCCTCTTTGGTGGTTCCTTTGAGATCCATGATCATGACATTTTTTAATAGTAAGTCACGAATGTCCATATTGTCCTCCTAAACTTCAGTAATGCTGATGGTTTGTTTAACGGCAGCGATTTTATCGGCGGTAGCGAGATCCTCGGAAAAAGCGGTAGCAGAGCCGCAAGCAATGCCGACCTTAAAACTTTCCAAGGCATCATGAGTTTGGGCAAATGTTCCGGTAAAGCCTGCTAGCATGCTATCACCGGCGCCGACCGAGTTAACTGCTGGCTGCTTTGGAACCGTGCCAAGCCAAGCGTGGTCGTGCTCAATCATCAATGCGCCAGCACCCGCCATTGAAATCAGAACGTGTTGAGCTCCCAGATCCAGCAAGCGCCGACCGGACTTAATGATGGCGTCTTGACTGGTGTATGGCGCGTCGTTGAACAAGGCTGCGAGTTCATGATGGTTAGGTTTGACCACCAACGGATGATCCGGCAATGTATCCAAAAGTGCCTGGCCGGTAGTATCAATAACGAAGTCGGCTTGATGTTCGTGGATAACTGGGATTAAGTCACGATAAAACGTGGTCGGCAGTCCTTGTGGCAAACTGCCAGACATCACGACAACATCGCCAGCTGCGAGTTTAGCTAACTTTGATTTAAAGTCGGCAATTTCATCGCTAGTAATTGTTGGCCCGCTTGCATTGAGTTCGGTTTCCGATTCAGCTTTGAGTTTAACGTTAATTCGGGTATCACCTTTGATCTTCGTGAAGTCACAAGGCATCGCGATGGCATCGAGTTGTTGTTGGATAAAAGTGCCGGTGAATCCGCCGAGAAACCCCCAAGCAGTTGTCGGCAAGCCAAGTGTCTGAAGAATTCGGCTAACATTGATGCCTTTACCGCCTGGCAAGTTAACCGCATGGGTCAAACGATTGACAGCACCGAGTTCAAGTTGTGGCAGTTCGATAACATAGTCAATCGAAGGGTTGAGCGTAACTGAATAGATCAAGAATGAGCCTCCTTAATATTTTTGAACCGTTGATAACCTGCCGGCAGTCCTTGCAGTGAACTGGTGAGAATCGTGACATCGCCAATATCGGCGAACTTGACGAAACTGACCTGTTCAAATTTACTTGGATCCGCGAGAATCATCGGTTGGCGCGCTTGATGAATCGCCAGGCGCTTGATCACGGCTTCTTCCGGATCAGGGGTGGTGTTCCCAGAATGCCATTCGTGCCGATAAAGGCAATATCGAAACGATAATGATGAAGTGCTTCAGCAGTGGTGGCACCAATCAGCGCCTTGGTTGTCGATTTAACCATACCGCCGAGCATGAGAGTCGGAATTTGATAATCCGCCAGTAAAGAGGCATTGTCTACCCCGGTTGTGATCACCGTCACACCCAGGTCAGCCAGAAAAGGAATGAGTTGGGCCGTCGTCGTTCCAGCGTCCAGGAAAACCAGATCATCTTGTTCGACTTGACGAGCTGCGGCGCGGGCTATAGCCTGCTTGGCGCGCAGGTTTTGAGTCGACTTGCTGGCCACATCCGGTTCATCACCAAGGCCGTTGATTCGTTTGGCCCCGCCGTGGATCCGTTTGAGTTCGCCGTCTGCTTCAAGTTCGTCCAAATCCCGCCGAATGGTTGATTCCGAAGCGTCCAAGGCTGCCATTAACGCTTTGGATTTGACGACAGCATGCTGTTGTAATTGGTTGAGAATGTATTGCCGCCGTTCTTCTGTAAGCACTTTCGTTTCACCTCGTCCTTCATTATACCGATGAAACGTTCAAAATCAACCTAAAACCGTTAAAAACATTCACAACGGTCAAAAACGAGCTTGTTTCATGGACTTTCCACTTTTTCCATTTGTTGTGCTTAAAGTACTTGTCCTACTCGCTGACGTGGTAAAATAAGAAAGACATGCGATCTGCTATGCGGATGGCCGGTTAACGGGTATAATTATTAAATATGTTTTTTCAGAAAGGGGATCGCCAATGTTTGTCGATCAAGTACAAGTAGAAGTTCAGGCGGGCAAAGGCGGTGACGGCATGGTCGCGTTTCGGCGGGAAAAATTCGTGCCATTTGGCGGGCCCGCCGGTGGTGATGGCGGACGCGGCGGTAGTATTATTTTATACGTAGACGAAGGTTTACGAACGTTGATGGATTTTCGCTACCAGCGGCATTTTAAAGCGCCAGCCGGTGGCAATGGTCAGGGTAAGTCTATGTATGGGCGCGCAGCCGAAGATCGGCGGATTGCCGTGCCGGCAGGAACCACGGTCACCGATGCCGATACCGGAGAAGTACTCGGTGATTTGACGAAACCGGGACAGGAACTTGTTGTTGCTAAAGGCGGACGCGGCGGACGCGGTAATATTCATTTTGTGTCACCCAAAAACACGGCACCGGAAATTGCCGAGAATGGCGAGCCTGGTCAACATCGCTTCATTAAGTTAGAGTTGAAAGTGCTTGCCGATGTCGGTTTGGTCGGTTTTCCGTCAGTCGGCAAATCAACCTTGTTGTCAGTAGTTACCCAGGCTAAGCCCAAGATTGCTGCGTACCAATTTACAACGTTGGTGCCGAACTTAGGTATGGTGCAGCTCGATGACGGCACTGATTTTGTTATGGCTGATTTGCCGGGCTTAATTGAAGGCGCCTCACACGGTGTCGGTCTTGGCATTCAGTTTTTGCGGCATGTTGAGCGGACGCGGGTCTTGCTGCATCTGGTTGAAATGGATCCGGAAAATGGCCGCGAACCGCTGGAAGATTATGACCAGATTCGCCGCGAACTAGGTGTTTATGATGAGAATATCTTAAAGCGACCGGAATTAATTGTCGCAACTAAAATGGATCTGCCGGGTGCAGATGAAAGATTTGCTGAGTTTAAAGCAGCCTTGCTCAAGCGCGGCATTGATCCAACCAATATTTTTGAAATTTCCAGTTTGACACATCACGGCGTCATGCCGCTGATGCATCGCACCGCGAAAGTGCTGAAAACTGCACCACAATTTGGACCGAAACAGGAACCAGTTAAAACCGTGGATTACAAGTTTGCACCAGAACCGGCATTGAAGGTGACACGGGATAGCGACGGTACCTTTGTCTTAACCGGTGATAAAGTGGAACGGGCTTTTAAAATGGCGAATCTTGATCATGAGGATGGCGTCATGCGATTTGCCCGACAACTACGGCGGATGGGTGTTGACGATGCTTTGCGACAAGCAGGGGCGCAAAGTGGCGATTTAGTTGCGATTGACGATTTTACCTTTGAGTTTGTGGAATAATCTCCAGTGAGCCAGCTGGAAGCTGTAATCTTTTTAAAGAATGGTGGGGCCTCAATTGAAACAGACGCGTAGACAAAAGCGCCGGTATATTCATGGATTTGACGGTTTACGAACAATTGGTGTCATTGGTGTGATCTTGTATCATCTGCGTCCCGAATTATTTCGGGGTGGCTACTTGGGTGTGCCGATCTTCATGGTTGTTTCCGGTTATTTAATTACGGACGGTTTATTGATTGAGTTTGGTCGCAATGGGCGAATTGATTTTAAGAATTTTTTCATTCGGCGGTTTAAACGTCTTTACCCGGGACTCATTACCGTTTTGTTTGGAACAGCAGCTTATATCACGCTCTTTTCGCAAAATCTCCTGCACAATCTGCACATGATGGTACTGACCAATTTGCTGTATGTTTATAACTGGTGGCAGATTTTGAACGGTCAGTCTTATTTTGCGCGCTATGCTAACGGTGAATCGCCTTTCACTCATTTGTGGACGCTTTCAATTGAAGGACAGTATTATTTAGTATGGCCATTTCTAGTTTTAGGCTTACTGCTGTTAGTCAAAAACAGGCATCAGATCGCCAATATTGTCTTGATTTTAGCGGCAGCCAGCGGCGCGTGGATGGCCATCTTATATATGATGACCGTCGCGCACACGTCACCTGCAGCATTTGATCCGAGCCGGTTATACTACGGTACGGACACACGGGCATTTTCAATTTTGCTTGGTGCCGCTTTGGCGTTCATCTGGCCAAGTGGTCGGCTTTCGGAGCATTTACCGCGAAAGTGGGTTATTAGTCTCGATTTACTGGGGACGGTAAGCTTTGTTGGCTTATTGACCATGGTCTTCACGGTTGATGCCCAAAGCAGTTTCCTTTATGAAGGCGGTATGGTGCTGTTTTCAATTCTGACGACGATTCTGGTTGCGGTTGTCGCCCATCCAGCAGCACATTTTGATCGCTTACTGAGCAATCCATTATTTAGCTATATCGGCAGCCGCAGTTATGGCTTGTACCTCTACCAATTTCCAGTCATGATTTTCTGGGAGAATCGTTTCCGCAACATTGCCGATCATCCAGTTTTGTATCCGGTGATTGAGGTCATCTTAATCGTGTTGATCTCCGAAATCTCGTATCGGTGGATTGAACAGCCAGCGGCGCATTTTGACTACCATAAAACCTGGACGTTCATTAAGGGGTTGGCAGATCCAAAGAAACGCATGGGCAAAGCGCGCTGGATCAGCTATGCAGCTTTAGTCATTTTGGCAATTGGCAGCGTTGGTCTGGCTAAGGCACCGTCAGCTAAAGCGGTCGGTGACGACTCACCACTGGCCAAACAACTTAAGAAACGTGCGGAATCGCCTGAAGAAAAGGCCAAGCGTCTGGAAGCCGCGCGCTCCAGTTTAGCCGAAGAGCGAAAAGTAGCCAAAAATAAAACCGAACAAAAATCACGCTCTCGTTTACAGGAATCGAAATATGCATCGCAAGCAAAGGTACATCCGGTTAACCAGGAATATGAACAATACGGATTAACCCAGATTGAACTACAACGGGCCCAGGATATGGGATTAACCGCGATTGGCGACTCTGTCATGCTTGACGGCGAAGATGGCCTCCAGAAGATCTTTCCTAAAGCAGTGATAGATGCGGCTGTGTCTCGGCAAATGATCAATAGCATTGATCTGGTTCGCAGTTACGCGGAAAAGGGTGTGTTAGCGAACATCGTGTTAATTGGTTTAGGTACCAACGGCCCATTTTCGGATGATCAGCTCGCTCAGATGATGCAGGCGATCGGCCCAGATCGGCAAGTCTTCTGGATTAATGTGCGGGTGCCAACGCGGGCATGGCAAAATGATGTTAACGACAAGTTGGAAGCTGCGCAAAAGCAATATAAGAATCTAACGGTCATTGATTGGTTCCATAAATCCGATGGGCATCCTAATTGGTTCTACAAGGATATGGTACACATGAACCCAACAGGGAATCCGCAGTATGCGGCCTTTATCGCCAAGACCATTTTGGATAAAACCAAGCAGTCAACTGATTAGTATCCTATTGAAGTTGACGTAAGCTAACATGAGTTCCGATAAGGGGTTGGAAAACCAATCGTTCTTATCGGACTTTTCTTTTGCCGTGAGATGAATTTCCAAGGTTAGACAGTGTTATCAGCGATTAAACAAGGATAATTCTGCAGGACTTGTGGTAGACTACAAAGTGAAGTTTGACAGAATAGGAAGTATGGTATGGAAATTCAATTTTTGGGTACAGGCGCCGGTTCGCCTTCCAAAGTTCGCAATGTCAGCAGTCTGGCGCTAAAACTGCTTGATGAACGCAATGAGGTTTGGCTATTTGATGTTGGTGAAGGTACTCAGCATCAGATTCTACAAACCGCGATTAAGCCGCGAAAGATTGCCAAGGTGTTCATCACCCATTTGCATGGCGACCACATTTTCGGGTTACCGGGGTTTTTGGCGAGTCGCGCTAACCAAGGCGGCACTGATCCGCTCACAATTTACGGGCCGCCCGGGATTGAGGATTTTGTTAAAACTAGTCTGAGAGTTTCCCAGAGTCATTTGAGTTATGCCTTAAAATTTGTGTTGTTGCGGCATCCAGGAATGATTTTTGAAGATCAGACCTTTAAAGTCAGTTTCGATCGACTTGACCATCGCATCACCAGTTTTGGGTTTCGGGTTGAGGAAAAGCCACATCCGGGTGAGTTGTTGATTGATAAAGTACGTGCCGCTAGAATTCCGTCTGGACCGGTTTATGCCGAGTTAAAGGCCGGTAAACAAGTAACACTGCCTGATGGCCGGACGTTTGATGGCCATGATTTTATCGGGCCAGCGCAACCGGGACGGATCGTGACCATTTTTGGCGACACCAGAAAATGCAGCCGCTCGCTGCCGTTAGCGGCTGGCGCAGATGTTTTGGTTCACGAAAGTACTTTTGGCCCGGACGAAAGCCAGTTAGCCGAACAGTACTATCATTCAACCAATATTCAGGCTGCAGAGTTAGCCAAGCGCGCCGGTGTCGGCAAGTTGTTGCTGAATCACATTTCTGCGCGGTATCTTGGCCCTAACGTTGCAATGTTAGAAAAAAGTGCGCGGCATATTTTTCCCAATTCGCACGTGGTGAAAGATTTTGAAGAAGTTAATATTCCGTTTGCGAGTCCCAAGTTGGCATCGGCGGGATCTGTTCAGTAAATGGATTCTGTCAGGAAACGACAATGGTGATTAGCTGAGAAGCAATACCGGATCAGAGTGGCAGTGGCTTAAGCTTAATTGGAACAGCAAAGCGTACAAGGAGGGAGCAGCATCGTGAAACAACACCTAACAGTAGTTATTTCTGGCGGGTCAGCCGGATTGGGTAAAGCAATTGGGTTGGAAGCCGCCAAAAAAGGGGCAACGGTGGTTTTCCTGGCACGTAGACGTGACAAGTTGCGTCAGGCTCAAGCCGAGGCAAGTTCACTTTCTGGCCGACCAGCATTTGCCTTTCCGGTTGATGTGGCCGATCCGGTTGCCATTGAAGCCGTCGTTGAGCGCATTCATGCCACAGTCGGGTTCGTTGATGTGTTAGTCAATGCGGCCGGATTTGGTCATTTTGAGAATGCGTTTGACACGGATATGCACTTGGTTGAACGCATGTTTCGCGTGAATGTTTTGGGAACCATGTACTTAACCAAGTTACTGGGACGCGATATGGCGGTTCGTGGACAGGGACACATTATTAATGTATCTTCAATGGCAGGCAAAATTGCAACGCCTAAGTCAGCCATTTATTCGGCAACAAAATTTGCGGTTTTGGGTTATAGTAACGGGTTGCGGCTTGAGCTCAAGCCATTTGGCATCAACGTCACAACGGTAAACCCGGGACCGATTGCAACTGACTTCTTCAAATCGGCCGGGGCATTGGATTACTTAGCCAGTGTTTCATGGCTGGTATTGGATCCTGATAAGCTGGCCCGCCGAATTGTTGCGACGTTCAATCATCCGGTAAGGGAAATCAATACACCTTGGCTGATGAATCTGGGTGCTAACCTGTATACTTTATTTCCACATATTGGTGATTGGTTAGCGAGCGGTTTGCTGAACAAAAAATAAAGGGGTGGCTTGAATGAAGGGTCAACAGCGATTTATTATCGGATTGGTACTTGCGTTAATTTTGATTATTTTTGCGTTACTAAATGGTCAAGGTGTGTCGGTTAACTTTTTTGGCATTCAATTGGAGTGGCCATTGATCGTGATCATTGCAGTTTCCGTGCTAATCGGCGCTGTGGTTACTTGGTTAATTTCAACCAGTGCTGTTGCGAATGCCAAAAAGCAGATTCGTGAACTGCAGCAACGGGTCACTGAATTGACAAAGACTAACAAGGCCGAAAAGCCGGCGCCTAAACCGGTTCAGGCACCTAAAGAAGAGCCGGCTGATTCCCCCAAAAAATAAGTACGAAACGCGGATGATTTATTTCGCGTTTTTTTTGAATAAAGTTTGACCTTTACTGACCAATATCGTAAAGTGGATTTGAAAATAATGAATGGTCATGGAGGGATACGTGGATGAATCCAGATAATTTTACTCAAGCAGTTGCTGAGGCTTTAGGCGCCGCGCAGCAAATTGCCCAAGTACGGCATCATCAAGAAATTGACATTCCGCATGTCATGAAAAGTCTGGTCCAGCCTAATCAGTTGGCTGAGCAGATTTATCGTGAAGCCGGCGTGAATATCCAAGGGCTGAACGCTGCCATTGATGCGGCGCTTGAAGCCGAGCCGGTCGTGGAAGGTGCCAGCACTTATGGTCAGAGTATGTCCCAAAATCTGGCTCAGTTACTGACAGATGCCAACACTACCAAAGATGAATTCGGTGACACTTATATTTCAACGGAGGCGCTGTTGCTCGCGCTTTATCAGCAGCGTTACAACGCGATCACGCAGTACTTACTCAACGATGCAAAAGTCGATGCCAAAAAGCTGCGACAGGTGATTGACAAGATTCGCGGCGGAGAAAAAGTAACTAGCAAGAATGCTGAAGCGAGCTACAAGAGTTTGGAGAAATACGGCACTGATCTTGTTAAAGAAGCACGCAGCGGGAAAATGGATCCGATTATTGGTAGGGATGAGGAAATTCGCGATGTGATTCGAATTCTGAGTCGTAAAACCAAGAACAATCCGGTTTTGATTGGCGAACCGGGTGTCGGGAAAACCGCGATTGTTGAGGGCTTGGCCCAACGAATCGTTAAAAATGATGTGCCTGACAACTTAAAAAATAAAACTATTATCTCTCTGGATATGGGTAGTTTGGTTGCGGGCGCCAAATACCGCGGTGAATTTGAAGAACGGCTAAAAGCAGTATTGAAAGAAGTTAAAAAGAGTGAAGGTCAAATCATTCTTTTTATCGACGAAATTCATAACATCGTGGGTGCCGGTCGCGCTGAAGGTTCCATGGATGCCGGCAACTTGCTTAAGCCGATGCTGGCGCGTGGCGAGCTGCATCTGATCGGCGCCACAACGCTTGACGAATATCGGGAAAACATTGAAAAAGATAAAGCCTTGGAGCGGCGTTTTCAGCGGGTTCTGGTGCAGGAACCAACCGTGGAAGACACAATCAGCATTTTGCGCGGTCTGAAGGAACGGTTCGAAATTTTTCACAAAGTACGGATTCACGACTCGGCGCTTGTGGCGGCGGCAACCTTGTCGAACCGGTATATTACGGACCGGTTTTTACCGGATAAGGCGATCGATCTAGTTGATGAAGCGTGCGCCACCATCAATGTCGAAATGAATTCCCGCCCAACTGAACTGGATGTTGCTGAGCGCAAACAGATGCAATTGGAAATCGAGCAGCAGGCGTTGAAGAATGAAAGCGATCCGGCAAGTAAGAAGCGCTTGGCAAATGCCGATGCCGAGTTGGCCAACTTGAAGGAAAAAACCAACAAATTAAAAGCGCAGTGGGAAGCAGAAAAGAAAGATATCCGGGAACTTAACGAGAAGAAGTCAGCGATTGACAAGGCTAAACATGAGCTGGAAGATGCTCAAAGCCGTTATGATCTGGAAACTGCGGCCCGCTTACAACATGGCACGATCCCACAACTTGAAAAAGAGTTGCAAGCCATGGAGAATAACGATCGGCCCCAGTCCTGGTTAGTGCAGGAAAGTGTGACTGAAAATGAAATTGCGGCAGTGATTTCACGGGAAACCGGCATTCCAATTGCTAAACTGGTTGAAGGTGATCGCCAGAAGTTGCTGCATCTGGCTGATAATTTACACAAACGCGTTATCGGCCAGAACGAAGCGGTCACCGCAGTTTCCGATGCGGTTTTGCGTTCTCGTGCTGGGTTGCAGGACCCAAGCCGTCCGCTGGGCAGTTTCCTTTTCCTAGGGCCCACAGGTGTCGGGAAGACTGAACTTGCCAAAGCGTTGGCTGAGGATTTGTTCGATTCGGAAAAGCACATGGTCCGCATTGATATGTCTGAATACATGGAAAAAGCAAGTGTTTCACGGTTAGTCGGTGCCGCGCCGGGTTATGTCGGCTACGAACAGGGTGGTCAGTTAACGGAAGCGGTTCGCCGTAATCCATACACAATTGTGTTGTTGGACGAAATCGAAAAGGCCAATCCGGATGTCTTCAATATTTTATTGCAGGTGTTAGATGATGGTCGCTTAACTGACGGACAAGGCCGGACGGTTGATTTTAAGAACACGATTATCATTATGACCTCGAATCTGGGCTCGGAGTACCTTTTGGATGGCGTTCAGGCTGATGGAACCGTCAGTCAGCAGGCGAAAGATCAAGTGCGTCAACTGGTCAACAAAGCCTTTAAACCGGAATTTCTGAACCGAATTGATGACATTATCATGTTTCACCCGCTTTCACTGGATGATGTTAAACAAATTGCTGTTAAAGATTTGCATCAGTTGGGAACCCGGTTGGCCGATCAGCAGATCACTTTGGATATTACGCCAGAAGCACAGACCTGGCTGGCAGACAAGGGCTACGATCCTGCATTCGGCGCACGGCCGCTGCAGCGTTTAATCACCAGTGCCGTTGAAACACCATTGGCCAAAGAGCTCATTCGCGGCACTATTGAACCCGATCAGAAAGTCGTGATCACCGTTGTCGACAATCAGCTGCAATTTAAAGCCAAGCAAGTTGCAGCCAAGGCCTAAGCTTGCAATGGCTGAATTATTCTGTAAAGACCCTTGCCTTGACGCCGCTTTTCATGTATGATTAGCGTTGCTGTGACAGAACAAGTTTCTGTCCACGCGTGATGATGATCGGACTTGCATTTTGATCATCGACCGTATAAAGTAGTTTAGAAATCTTACTAAAAAAGGGGTTTTCCGCTCATGGCAGTTCCAGCACGCAGAACGTCAAAGACCAAGAAGCGTATGCGCCGCGGTCACATTAAGTTGAATGTGCCTAACTTGCAATTCGATGCAGCAACCGGCGAATACCGCGTTTCCCACCACGTTTCACCTAAGGGTTATTACAAGGGTGCACAAGTGGTCAAGAAGTCTGACGATAACGCAAATGCATAACAAAAAAGCCAACACATCATCTGTGCTGGCTTTTTTATTGGGCGCGAATAGGAGCGCTTAGAAATCGGAGTGTAAGCGGCATCAGGCATGATGGTCGGTTTTTGGCCATTAAGTCCGAGGTCCTCACACGTAGATTTCTGCGACTGTAGCGCGTTACAGAGCGAGAGAGTCAACGGAACGGAACACATGCATAGATAAGACCTTATGAATCATTAGCTCTTCAGCATCTGAATAAATATATGACGAATAGCCTGGTAGATATTCAGCTATTGAGCCGGTGAACATTTGGTTATCAAAACTAACTGTCATGATATAATGTAGCTAAAAACGAGGTGCAATATGGCTGAAAATAAAAAATTTGCCGATTACTTGGCACAACTTCAAGGAGCGCAGTTTCCCCGCTGGGCCGATTTACCCCAATTTGATCTATACATGGATCAGGTTATTCAATATGTGAATGATATTGTGTCACCGCTTGGTTTTGGTGAGATCACCTCGACCATGGTGAACAACTATGTCAAAAAAGGGGTAATTAAAGCTCCCGTCAAGAAAAAATATCGTCCGGAACAATTGGCGAATATTTTAGTGATCGCTATGTTGAAACCGGTCTTTGCGCTGGACATGATTGCGAAGGGGATCCGCTTCGCCAAAGAAGGTCGGCCAGTCGCTCAAGCATATGACACCTTTATCTTGACTTTTGTCAGTGCCATTGAGCAGGCAAACTCCGATTTTAACGATGCTCTGACCATTAATCGTGTGAATAAGCCAGACACAACGGCAACCCGGCATGCGGTGGTGACGTTGGCTATTAATGCGGTTTTGCAAAAGCTCATGGTTGAAAACATGCTGGAACTCGAAGAAGCATCGGCGCCAAAGGAAGGGAAAAAGGCATGAAACTCACGATATTGTCGACTAGCGATACCCATGGTTTTGTTTTGCCGACTAATTATGTCAAACGTCAGCAGGATCTTTCTTTTTCACTTGCCAAGGCTAAGACGGTTTTGGATGCTCAAAAAGCTTCTGCTGAAGGTCCAATTTTGACCATTGAAAATGGCGACTGGCTGCAAGGATCACCGTTAGCCTATTATGTCGCCAAAGTGAGTCAACAGCCAGAACAATTGACGCGCATTTACAATGCGGTTGGTTATGATGCCGGCATTATCGGCAACCACGAATTTAATTATGGTGCGGACTATTTGCGGCAAGCGTTGACAACACTTAATTATCCAACGTTGAATGCGAATATTACCCGCGATGGTAAACCGACTTTTGGTGCTCCTTATCAAATTTTTGAACGGGACGGGGTCAAAATTGCTGTTCTCGGCTTGACAACTTCCTATATCCCGCACTGGGAGTCACCTAAAAATATTGCTGGGCTTCAGTTTCAAGATGTTATCGCAACGGCGAAGTATTATGTATCTCGTCTCCGCCAAAAAGCGGATGTTGTCATTGTGGCTTATCATGGCGGTTTTGAACGGGATTTAAAAACAGGGCAGCCCACCGAGCGCTTGACCGGTGAAAATGTGGGTTATGCTTTGACTCAAATCCCAGGAATTGATGCGTTGATCACTGGGCATCAGCACCGGCAATTGGCCGCGACGGTAAATGGGGTTCCGATCACGCAACCAGGTTATCGCGGCGAAGCAGTCGGTAAAATCACTTTAACCCTGACGCCAACTGCAACCGGCTATCGGGTAGCAGATGGTAAGGCGGTTCTGGTTAAAACCGGCGCGTCGACTGCCAGTGAAGCCATTGTGAACATTGCCCAGCCACTCAACCAAGTTGTCGAGACTTGGCTTGATCAACCGCTGGCAAGCGTCAAAGGTGACATGCGAATTCGGGATCCGTTTGCGGCGCGGGTGTATGAAACACCTTATATCGAGTTTATTCAACGGGTGCAAATGGCCAGTACTGGCGCCGATATTTCCGGTACCGCCTTGTTTAATAACGAAGGCCGTGGTTTTGGCGCGACCATTACGATGCGCGATGTCGTGACCAATTATATTTATCCTAATACACTGGCTGTCTTGCGATTGACCGGTGCGGATCTTAAAGCCGCATTAGAACAGTGTGCAACGTATTTTTCACTGACTGCTGATGGTCAGTTGACGGTTACACCACGTTTTGAGCGACCTAAACCGCAACACTATAACTACGATATGTATCAAGGCATCGATTATACGTTGGACATTCGGCAGCCGGTCGGGCAACGGGTAACCAACCTAGCCTACCACGGGCAGCCGGTGACAGAAGAGCAAACTTATGATGTTGCCGTTAACCAATACCGGGCAGCCGGTGGTGGTAACTTTGCGATGTTTGGGCCGGAGAAGATCATTCGCGAAAATCAAAAAGATATGACCGAGTTGATTGCTGACTATTTGAAGGCTCATCCTGTTTTAGAAGCAGAGGCAGATCATAATTTTAGCGTCTTGCCGTCAATGTGACACTGAGTCATATTGTACTTGTCAAGTGCGCTGTGAACGCTTATGCTGATGGACGTCATCAATGAGATCAAGTGAAGGGAATGTTCCGTCATGAAGTTTTGGAAATACGGTCTGATTGGTCTATTGGCATTATTGTTGGTAGGCTGCGGGCAACAGTTAAGCACCACAAAAGCAACTTACGGTCGCGATGGTCTGGTTGCAACGGTCAAGGGAAATGCCAGCGGCGTCAAACGTGTCAGTTACACCAGTGACGCTGGTAAAGGAAGCGTGCCGGTTAACAGTGGCACGTTTGTCATCGATGTACCGATCACCGATAAGGCACAAAAGGTTAACCTCAAGGCGGGTTCGCTCAAAACCGATGTGACTGTCAAAGCAGGCAAATCATTAGGAAATTACGCCGATATTGCAACCAAATTTAATCAAATGCTGGCAGTTTCAAGTCTTTCAAAAGCTGATCAAGCTAAACTGAAACAGGGTCAGGCAGCGGCGTCTGCGCTACAAAAAAATGCTGCTGGCATGACCCTTGCAGAAAAAATGGCAGCTGGTCAACAGGCTCAGACACTTAAGAAGCTGATGGCACAGGCAACGGCCAATACAAAGGAAAATCAACTGCCGACAACGGTCAAAACTGGCATTCAGTCAATCTTAAAAACCGCTGATATCAATTATCGCGCGAGTGTTGCGCATGGCAAAGCAATGGGGTTTGCTGTGATTGTGCCGTTATCGGTTCTCAAAAACAACAAGAAGATGCAAGCCTTCGCAACTGATTTCGGGCTCCTAAGTACGGCGGTTGGTGCCAATGCCAAAACAGTTTTCTCGCACTTCAAGAAACTGACAAAAGATGCCAAATCTAAGAACAACGCTACGACGATTAGTACGATTAAGAGCAACGGTGTGCATTTTGACGTCGGCTACTCAACCACCGCTTTGTACCTTTACGTCACAAAGTAGTCCAACCGAAACCGTTGAATGGCTGGTTTCACTCACACTGATCATGTAGTTTGGGATTTAATTGAACATCGAAATTTAGCGATCATGAAAATAGCACCTGAAGGCAGCCAAGGCGAAGGCGGTCTTCAGGTGCTATTTTTAAGGATGGCGATCTATCAAGCGTGTTTAATTGGCACGTTGTAAGTTAATGTTCCGGTTTTCCTGTTGATTTGGCAAAGTGCTGCATAACCGGCGGGAAGAAAAATAAAATCACGACAAAAATAACGCTAACGATCGCACTTGTTTTAGGATCGTAACTGCTGCCGTTCAAGGCGCCAATCAAGAAGCCAACAACTTGGCCGAGGATCACACCCCAAACAATGGTAGGTAGATACCGCATGAAATCCCTCTTTTCTTTCGTCATCTTACCACGACTCTTGATGAAATCAACTGAAATTATGACAATTTCCAGTATAATAGGGGTGAGGTGGCAAGATGACGTTTACCCAATTACAGGTTCATAGCAATTATACCCTATTACACAGCCCATTGGCACTGCCTGATTTGATTCATGCGGCCAAGACCAGGGGCTACACGGCCATTGCCTTAACTGATACCAATGTGGTTTACGGTTTGGTCGAGTTTTATCGTCAGGCAAAAGCTGCAGAGCTAAAGCCATTGCTAGGCATGGAAATTGATATCGACGATGCCCGTTTGTTAGTTATTGCCGAAAACAATGCAGGCTATCACCAGCTCTTGAAATTATCAACACAAATCATGCTGGCAAAGACACCGGTTAAGTTTGCCGATTTATTACCGTTGACTGGGCTGGCCGCCATTACGCTGCCAGACTCGTCATTTGCAGAGGCGGTTACGGCCCATCAAGATGACCAAGCGATGGCTTTTTTAACGGCTTTAAAAGCTAAGCAGCCGATTTCGGTTTATATCGGCGTGGATGAGGCACATCTTGACGGTCCCATTCCGGCGTTTATCGCAGCACATCAACTCGAACCGCTTGCATTAGGCAATGTTCTTTATCGTGACCCGACCGATGCCTTTACACAAAAAGTGATGGTTGCTATTGATGAAGGCAGCCAAATGAATTTTCGTGATCCAGTTTTAACTGATGCCGGTGAGGACTGGTTAAAGCCGCCCGCAGACGCTGCTGCACCTTTTGCGGCGGCTGGATTACAGGCGGCAGTGGATCATACCGCTGACATTGCCACCCGTGCTGATGTCACCATTGACTTTAAGCAACCTCAGCTGCCGCATTATCAGACGCCGGATCAAATACCGTCGAAAGACTATTTGACCAAGTTGGCAGAGTCTGGACTTGCCGCCCGTTTTCATGGCCAGCCCATTCCAGATGCTTACCAAAAACGCCTGCAGTATGAGCTACATGTCATTATCGAAATGGGCTTTGCCGATTATTTTCTGGTGGTTTGGGATGTAATGAATTACGCGCATAAGGTGAACATCATGACCGGCGCCGGGCGCGGGTCGGCGGCTGGCTCATTGGTGAGTTATTCGCTAGCCATCACCGAGGTGGATCCGATCGAATATAATCTGTTATTCGAACGGTTTTTAAATCCGGCACGGGCGCAGATGCCGGATATTGATCTGGATATTCCCGATAATCGGCGCGGCGAGTTGATTCAGTATGTACACGACAAGTATGGCAAAAATCACATGGCTCAGATCATTACTTTTGGAACATTTGGGGCCAAACAGGCGATTCGTGATGTTGCGCGGGTATTTGGCTTAAGTCAGTTTGAAAGCAACACCTGGAGTAAGGCAATTCCCAATTTGTTTCACATCGACTTGAAGACAGCCTACGAGCAAAGCCAGCCGCTCAAGAATTTGGTTGCTGACTCACCAAAAAACCGAATGCTTTTTCAAACTGCGCTAGCTTTAGAAGGACTACCGCGACATTATTCGACGCATGCAGCGGGTATTGTACTCTCGGAAGAGCCATTGACCGATACGGTGGCACTGCAGCCCAGTGGTGACGGACTTGAACAGACCCAGGTGCCAAAGGACGACGTTGAAGCATTAGGCTTGTTGAAAATGGATTTTCTGGGACTGAAAAACCTTAATATTCTAGCGGCTGCCAGCCATTTTGTGGCACGGGATGCCGGCAAGCCGTTTGATCCCAAGACCATTCCGCTGAACGATAAACCGACGCTAAACTTGTTTGCGCGAGGCGATACCAATGGGGTTTTCCAGTTCGAGTCTTCTGGCATCAAAAATGTTTTGCGAAAATTGCACCCGACTGCGTTTGAAGACGTCGTTGCCGTTAACGCGTTGTATCGTCCTGGACCAATGGAAAATATTGACACCTTCATTGCCCGTAAAAACGGCCAGGAGCCGATTGCTTACCCGGATCCGGCACTGACCAAGATTCTCAAACCGACCTATGGCGTTCTCGTTTATCAGGAGCAGGTCATGCAAGTTGCCAACGTTATGGGCGGCTTCAGTCTTGGCGAAGCGGACTTGCTACGACGGGCGATGAGTAAGAAAAAGTCTGCCGTCTTGGCTGCCGAACAGGACAAATTTATCGAAGGCGCCGTTAAACAGGGGTTCCCTGAAGAAACGGCCAAGACTGTTTACGCCTACATTGATCGGTTTGCAAATTATGGCTTCAATCGTTCCCATGCTGTTGCGTATAGTAAGGTTGCCTTTTGGCTGGCTTATTTAAAAGTTCATTATCCAGCGGCGTTTTTTGCCGCCTTGATGAATGCCAGCATGAACAATTTGCCAAAATTGCGTACTTACGTTCAAGAAGCCAAGGCACGGAAAGTCGGACTGCTGGGTCCTGATATTAATACTAGCAACGGCGGTTTTAAATTAAGTCAAGGGAAAATTCGTTTTGGGCTGTTGTCCGTCAAAGGGATGCGCCGCGACTTTAGCGAAGCCATTTTTAGCGCGCGTCAAAATGGTCCGTTTAAAAACCTGCGCGATCTTTTACAACGACTGGATCCCAAATGGTTGAAAGCTGACAACTTTAAATCGTTGATTCTTGCCGGAGCATTCGATACGTTTGATGCGAATCGGGCGCAAGCGCTAGCCAATTTGGACGAGTTGATTAATTCCGTTAAATTGGCAGGCAAAGACGTCGGACTTTTCTCGATGTTGGCGCCTAAAACAATTAAAGTGCCAGAAATGCCCGCCAGTGAGCGGCTTGAAGCCGAAGCGGAGGTTCTGGGAGTTTATCTTTCCGGACATCCAGTTGATAAATATGCACCGTTGAAAACCCAATATACCTTGGTGAGCGCCAATGATCTGGAGGAAGGACAGACAGTGAACATTTTGCTGTTGGTTCGGCACATCAAACGAATTCGAACCAAAACAGGTAAGCCAATGGCCTTTGTGGACGGTCAGGATGCGACGGGCAATGTGTCACTAACTGTTTTCCCCAACTTATATCCCACAATCGAAAATTTAACCACGGATATGGTGGTGTTGGTCAACGGTCGGGTGGAGAAACGTAATGACGACTTACAGTTGATTGTGAACAGGATTCAGGATGCGCAACCGTTGCTGGCTAACTTGCCAACAGCCGAGCTTTTCATTCGGCTTGACGCCAAGGATCCGACTTTGCGCACTGGTTTACTGAAAAAATTGCAAGCTACTCACGGGACAACGCCCGTTATTACCGTCGACAGTGCAACGCGCGAAACTGTCTTATTGGACAAGCAGTATTGGGTCAAAGCTGAAGAAACACTGCTCGAAGCCTTGAAGTCAGAGTTTGGCGCTGATAATGTTGTCTTGAGAAAACGAAAAGAGTCCTAGAGAAAATTGTAAAATGTTCTCATTTTCAGGGACTTTGTTTCAGAAAAGTGGTAAACTCAATGAGTATTTGTGGTAGGACATATCGCAAAAGAATATGCATGAGGTGAAATAATGAAACGCATTGGTATTTTGACCAGTGGCGGCGATGCACCAGGCATGAACGCTGCGGTCCGTGCTGTTGCCCGCAAGGCGATGCATGAAGGACTTGAGGTATACGGCATCAATTATGGCTTTGCTGGATTAGTGGCCGGTGATATTTTTAAAATGAGCGAGTCAACTGTCGGCGATAAGATTCAGCGTGGCGGGACCATGCTGTATTCGGCTCGCTATCCGCAATTCGCTCAAGAAGAAGGTCAGTTGCGTGGGGTTGAACAACTGAACAAGTTCGGAATTGAAGCATTGGTTGTCATTGGTGGCGACGGTTCTTATCACGGTGCTTTGGCTCTGACCCGTCATGGTTTCAATACAATCGGTTTGCCGGGAACGATCGATAACGATATCCCGTACACTGACTTCACAATCGGCTTTGACACGGCGGTAAATACCGTGGTTGAGGCGGTTGACCGGTTACGTGACACCGCGGCTTCCCATGAACGGACCTTTGTTGTTGAGGTCATGGGTCGTGAGGCTGGTGACATTGCACTTTGGTCCGGTGTGGCCGGTGGCGCCGAAGATGTGATTATTCCGGAACATGACTTTGATGTGAAGAAAATTGCGTCGAAGTTACAGAGTTCTCGTGAACGCGGTCAGAAGCATGCGGTTATTTTGCTTGCTGAAGGCGTGATGCATGCCGACCAGTTTGCCAAAGAATTAGCGGCTTACGGTGACTTCCAATTACGTGCAACGGTTCTGGGTCACATTGTCCGGGGCGGTGCACCATCAGCTCGTGATCGCGTATTGGCTTCACAAATGGGTGCTTACGCGGTTGAACTTTTGCTGCAAGGCAAAGGTGCATTGGCTGTTGGCATTGAAAATAACAAGATCACGGCGCATGACGTTCGAACCTTGTTTGATGCTAAACATCACGCCGAACTTTCGCTCTACACCTTGGCGGAAGAGTTAACATTTTAATTTCTGTAAACAAACGACATTAACGTCTGTTTAAATAATTGCAAGGAGCGATTTCACTTATGAAAAAAACCAAGATCGTCAGCACACTTGGACCTGCTAGCAACACCACTGACATCATCGTTAAGTTGATTGAAGCAGGCGCCAACGTTTTCCGTTTCAACTTTTCCCATGGTGATCATGAAGAGCACTTGGCACGGATGAAAATGGTTCACGAGGCTGAAAAGATCACGGGCAAGACCGTTGGTATCATGCTTGATACGAAAGGTGCCGAAATTCGGACCACGCTTGAGGATACCCCTGATGGCACGATCGAATTCCACACGGGTGATAAAGTTCGCATCTCCATGGATGCCAGTTTGAAGGGTACTAAGGAAAAGGTTGCTGTTACTTATCCTGGTCTTTACGATGACACACATGTTGGTGGCCACGTTTTGTTTGATGATGGCTTGATCGACATGAAGATCACTGAAAAAGACGAGAAGAATCGCGAACTTGTCACTGTTGTGCAAAACGACGGTGTGCTTGGCGGTAAGAAAGGTGTCAATGCTCCGGGCGTTGCCATTAATTTACCTGGTATCACTGAAAAAGACTCCAATGATATTCGTTTCGGTTTGGATCACGGGATCAACTTCATCGCTGCATCCTTTGTTCGTAAGCCTCAGGATGTTTTGGACATTCGTGAACTCCTTGAAGAAAAGAATGCACTTAATGTTCAAATCTTCCCTAAGATTGAATCTCAAGAAGGTATCGATAACATCGATGACATCTTGAAAGTTTCTGATGGCTTGATGGTTGCTCGTGGTGACATGGGCGTTGAAATTCCGTTTGAACATGTGCCGATCGTTCAAAAGCGGTTGATCAAGAAGTGCAATGCTTTGGGCAAGCCAGTTATTACGGCTACGCAAATGCTTGACTCCATGCAGGAAAACCCTCGTCCTACCCGTGCCGAAGTAAATGATGTTGCTAACGCTGTTTTTGACGGTACCGATGCAACGATGCTTTCCGGTGAATCTGCTAATGGTGATTATCCTGTCGAATCTGTTGCCGCAATGGCACGGATTGACGAATACACCGAAGCAGCGATGATGGATCAAGACGCATTTGCCTTGAAGGAATACAGCAACAAAAACGTTACTGAAGCTGTCGGTCAAAGTGTTGCACACACGGCTCGCAACCTCGGCGTTAAGACGATTGTTGCTGCGACCCAATCCGGTTACACGGCACGGATGATCTCCAAGTATCGTCCGAAGGCTGACATTCTTGCCATCACCTTTAACGAGAAGACCCAGCGCGGATTGATGGTTAACTGGGGTGTTTACCCAATCATTGCCGACAAGCCTGCTAACACCGATGCTATGTTTGACTTGGCGACCAAGAAGGCGCAAGATCTCGGCTTTGCTAAGGAAGGCGATCTGATTCTGATCACTGCTGGCGTTCCTGTTGGTGAATCTGGCACAACCAACGTTATGAAGGTTCAACTTATCGGCTCCAAGCTGGTTCAAGGTTCTGGTGTCGGTGATGAATCCACGATTGGTAAAGCGGTCATTGCAAGCAATGCGCAAGAAGCTGCTGCGAAGATGCAAAAGGGTGATATTCTGGTTGTTAAGACAACCGATAAGGATTACCTGCCAGCAATCGAAAAAGCGGCTGCCTTGGTTGTTGAAAATGGCGGTTTGACCAGTCACGCTGCCGTTGTCGGTATTGCCATGGGTATTCCAGTTGTTGTTGGTGCTGAAAATGCTACCAGCGTTATCTCTGACGGCCAGATCATTACTGTTGATTCTCGTCGTGGGATTGTTTACAAAGGCGCTACTAACGCTCTTTAATCCGGGCAATCAGCTTAACAATGGTTTTCAGAAACTCCTGAGGAAACTCAGGAGTTTTTTTTTGAAGCGCGAGCCGGTGCGATAGGAGCCGGAGGGTTAGCGGGCTTGGGCGGTAGTGGACCATTTTAGCTCATTGCGACCAAGACTCTTACATGCAGGCTCCTGCGACGGGGAGCGCGTTATGGTAAAGTGTGTCATCAATCATCAACTTATGTCCTTTTTATGCCAGTGTCTAAACAAAGATGCTTGAGGACTCGTCAGCAATGATTCGGTAGCTTATAATAAAGAGCAGCGTGAATTGACGAGATAAACAGCAGGCAGCCGATGATCCTGATCGGCAAAAGATTGGAGGTTGTTAGCAACTGTGGAAAGTTGGTTATTTTTACTGGCCATTTTGATCATTGCGCTAGTTGGAAAAAATAAGAGTCTTGTGATCGGCGTTGCTGTCGTAATGGTGCTAAAATTGTTGCCGCAAACGCAACATTTGATGAAGTTGTTACAAAGTCAAGGCATTAATTGGGGAGTCACTGTTATTTCAGCTGCCATCATGGTGCCGATTGCGACGGGTGAAATCGGGGTAAAAGAGTTACTGCACGTGATTAAAAGTCCGGCTGGCTGGATTGCTATTGGTTGTGGTGTTTTAGTGGCAGTACTATCGGCAAAGGGCGTCGGCTTATTGGCAATGAGTCCTGAGATGACAGTTGCCTTGGTTTTTGGCACGATTTTAGGTGTTGTATTCTTAAAAGGTATCGCTGCTGGGCCGGTTATTGCCAGTGGTATTACTTACGTTATTTTAACTGCATTCAATATCCTGCCTGGTCGATAAGGGAAAGAGTAAGGTAAGTCGGATACAGTTAACAAGGGGACAAGATAATTAAGATGAAATTTAATGGTCAAATCGTCACCGCTCACGTGACGGATCACAATGAGAAAGAAGTATTTGCCCAGTATGACGGTGTTACCTTGGCCATCGATCGGCAGGAATTGCATGCTTTGCCTGAAGTCGGTAGTGAACTGGCAGGCTTTGCTTATGAGAATAAGCATGGCGAGGCACGGTTAACGACCAGACTGCCTAAGGTGGGTCGTGATCACTACGCATTTGCACCGGTTGTTGAAGTGCGGCGTGATTTAGGCGTTTTTGTCGATATCGGCTTACCGGATAAAGACATTGCGGTGAGTGAGGACCAACTGCCTGAACTCAACCGACTTTGGCCTCAACGTGGAGATCGATTGATGATTGCTTTGACAACTGATAAAAAAGACCGTTTGTGGGGCAATCTTGCCGATGAAACGATTATTCAGGCAGTGGCTAATCGTGCCAAGCCTGACCAAATGAATGCTGATGTGACCGCAACGGCTTATCGCCTGAAGATGGCGGGAACGCGAGTGTTGACAGATGACTTTTACCTTGGCTTTATTCATCCAAGTCAGCGCGATGTTGAGCCACGACTGGGTCAGGTGTTGCACGCCCGAGTGATTGGCATCAGTGACCAAGGTGAATTAAACTTGTCGCTGAAACCGCGAGCCTATGAGGCTATTGGTGACGATGCTGCCATGATTTTGGCGGTGTTACAACATGATCCTGCTGGCAAGATCGCCTATACCGACAAAAGCGACCCAGATGCGATCAAACAGGTCTTTGGCATTAGTAAAGGCGCGTTTAAGCGGGCACTGGGCCACTTACTGAAGGCCGGATTGATTAAAGAAGAAGCAGGTTATACGATTTTGTTAAAGACAAACGGTAACGCCTCTCAGGAGACATAATATGCACGGGTTGATTGCGGATTTTATTCATTATTTAAATGTTGAGCGTGGATTGGCACCTACGACGCAAATAAGCTATCAACAAGACTTAACAACTTTTCAGGCTTGGCTGACATCGCAAAAACGAAGCACCTTTCCGGAAGATTTTGTTGTCATTCAGGCATTTTTGAAAAAACAAAACGACACTAAGGCACCTGCATCGGTCAGTCGGATGATTTCGGCTCTGCGCAAATTCTATCGATTTTTGTTGCGAGAAGGTGCGGTTAAAACCGATCCGATGACTAAAATTGATACGCCAAAAAAAGCACAGCGCTTGCCAGCGACGTTATCAGGAACGGAAATTGATGCGCTGATGGCCAAACCGGATATCACGAAACCACTTGGCCTGCGTGATCGCGCCATTTTTGAATTGATGTATGCAACCGGTTTGCGGGTATCGGAACTCGTCGGGTTACGCATGGATCAACTGCATTTGGCCATGAACTTGTTGCAGGTGACCGGTAAGGGTGATAAAGAACGCCTCGTGCCTATCAGTCCCCAAGCAACGGATTGGGTTAACCGCTATTTGCGTGAAGCACGACCGCGGTTGATTAAGCGCCAAGAACCCAAAGTCGTTTTCGTCAATTTTCACGGGCATGCACTTACACGGCAGGCAATTTGGAAGAATTTAAAGGCTTATATTGCCAGTGTCGGCATACAAAAAGATGTCACGCCACATACGCTGCGGCACAGTTTTGCAACGCGACTGCTTGAAAATGGGGCAGATTTACGGGTTGTTCAGGAATTATTGGGGCATAGTGACATTAGTACGACGCAAATATACACACATCTTAGTAATCAGCATCTGGTTGCGGTCTATCATAAGACGCATCCGCGCGGTTGAGGGAGTACGTTGCCCCGAAGCGGTTTGTATGATAGAGTGTTACGAGAGTATCTCTTGGAGGCAAATATGCTGGTTAAATACAAAAACGACTACGAGAAGATCGCTATGGGACTTTTGTCTTTTATTCCCGATCTCAAAGATGTCGGACACTTGAAGACCGAACTTAAGATGTACACCGAAGACGATTCGCATGCGCTGTATTTGTATAAGCAGGGGCATGACTTTGTCGGTGTGATCGGTATCGAGTTAAGTGATGATTTTGTTTTGGTGCGGCATTTGAGCTTTTCACCGAATTTCCGTGATCAGGCGACGGCGTTTGCTGCGCTGACAGAATTGACGCAGCTCTTCCCTGATAAGAAACTGATGGGTGCTTTAGAGCATGCGTCACTGATAGCTGCCTTTAACAAGTTTCGAAAAGAGGATGACCATGGCACTGACACTCGTGCTGAATGATTTCTCCGGACCGTTGGATTTGCTGTGGCATTTGATTCGGACAAACGAAGTGGACATTTACGATATTCCAATCGCCGAGATTACCACCCAGTACCTTGATTACCTGCACCAGATGCAGGATCTGGCGCTGGATGTAGCCGGCGATTATTTTGTCATGGCTGCTAATTTAATGGTTTTAAAAAGTCGGCTTTTGTTACCGCAACCGGAACCGGAAACCACTGAGCCAGAGGAGCCAACCGATCCGCGGGCAGATTTGGTGGCTCAATTGTTGACTTATCAGGTTTACCAAGAAGCAGCTAAGGATTTAAAACAGCGGGAGGCTGAACGGGCACAATCTTTTGCCAAGCCGACGACGTTACCAGACGAGAAGATGGCCGTGCCGCTCGCCCCGGGAACTGTCAAATTGATTGACCTTCAGGCAGCGATGGCCCGGGTCATGAAGGCGCAGCAGGCGGCTCGCCAGACGATTGCGCATATTGAAACGGAGCCAGTGTCGGTCGAAAAACGCATCGGAGAAGTTCTGAAGACGTTGCAAAAAGATGGTCAATGCTTATTTGCCGATTTATTAGCGGTTCATTCGGTTGAGCAGGTGGTTACGACATTTTTGGCCTTGTTGGAACTGATGAAAAGCGATCAGGTGATTTGCGAACAAGATGCGCCGTTTGATCCGATCACAGTGACATTGAAGGAGGCCGCTTAATGGAGGCAGTATTGGAAGCTATTCTGTATACAGCAGGTGAAAGCGGCGTAACCCTCGGTGAACTTGCGGGGATTTTGGAAATCAGCGAAAGTGCGATGCGCCAACAGTTGGAGGTATATCAGGAAAAGCTGGCTAGTGACGAGCAGCGGGGCTTACAGATCCAACAATTTGCTGACCGTTACTATTTATTAACCAAACCGGCTTTTGCAGCTGCGATCAAAAAGTATTTTGCGGGTCCGCCTGCCGCCGGTTTATCACAGGCAGCACTGGAAGTTTTGGCCATCATTGCTTATCAGCAACCGATTACGCGAATTGAAATCGATGAAATTCGTGGTGTTCAAAGTTCCGGTGCGCTGACAACATTGGCATCCCGGCAATTGATTAAAGAAGCCGGCCGTAAAGAAGCACCGGGACGGCCGATTCTGTATGCGACCACCCAGTTTTTCCTTGATTACTTTGGCCTCAATCAGTTAGCAGATCTGCCGCCACTGGCCGATGCACCTAAAGACACCGGTGAAGTCGATCTTTTTACAGCATTCCGTGATGATGGTCAGTCGCAACAGGCTGAAGACGACAAGAAAATGGAGCAAAACCAAACAGATGACAACTAAAACTGAACGACTGCAAAAAGTCATTGCCAATGCCGGCATCGCCTCACGCCGTCATGCAGAGACACTTATCGCCACCGGACATGTGAAAGTCAATGGCCAAGTTGAAACTGAAATGGGCATTAAAGTCGGTCCACATGATGATGTTGAAGTAGACGGTGTTCCGATCGGTAAAGAGGCTAAACGGTATTTTCTGTTTTATAAACCGCGTGGTGTGATTAGCGCAGTCGAGGATAACAAAGGCCGGAAAGTCGTAACTGATTACTTTGAAGATATTCGCGAACGACTTTACCCGGTTGGCCGCCTAGATTATGACACCAGCGGTTTGTTAGTGATGACCAATGATGGCGAGTTAGCTAACCACCTCATGCATCCGCGCTATGCACTTGAGAAAAAGTATGTCGCCAAAGTGGAAGGAATTCCGAATCGGTCTGCCTTGGCACCGCTTAAAACCGGCGTCGTTATTGACGGTAAAATGACGGCACCAGCAAAATTTGAGATTCTGTCGACGGATAAAGCAAAGAAAACAGCGATTGTGGCACTCACCATTCATCAAGGCATGAACCATCAGGTGAAGAAGATGTTCAAAGCGATTGGTTTCCCGGTGACCAAGCTTTCCCGTGAAGCTTATGGCAATCTGACACTAGCTGGTTTACAGCCGGGAGAACATCGTGAGATTAAGCCGCAGGAATTGCATGATTTGCGCCAACTTACCGGTGATCATGATGAAAAGCATTAAACTGTTAGCGTTTTCAATCGAAACACTTGAATTTGGCTCCCACGTCTGATAGAGTGTGTTTGTAATTAAATAATTGGTTCGTCTTCAGGGCAGGGTGTAATTCCCGACCGGCGGTATAGTCCGCGACCCGTGTTTGCGGTGGAACCGGTGTGACTCCGGTACCGATAGTGATAGTCTAGATGGAAGAAGATGGGGCTTTTTTGAATCTATATTCAATCGAGACCTATTCCCCCTGAAGGAGGAATAGGTCTTTTAAGTTCCGGAAGACGGCCTCATGGAGGTTATGCGTTATGGCAAGTCGTTCTAAAGTTCATCGTTTGGTGGGTATCGCACTTTTAGCGGCAATCGGTTACGTATTGATGATGTTCTCGTTTCCGATTATTCCGGCGTTTCCGTTTTTGAAGTTGGATTTATCTGACTTGGTCGTGTTGCTAGGGGGACTGCTTTATGGACCGGCTGGCGGCATCGGTGTTGCCTTTATCCGGAGTCTGGTTCATTTTGCCTTGACAGGAGGCGGCGTTGTGAACCTCATCGGCGATTTGGCTGCCTTTATTGCCAGTGTCGGATTCTTACTGCCGGTGGTTTACACCGTTCGCGGTAAGCACAGTTTATGGCGCCAAGTTGAAGGCCTGGTTTTGGGTACTTTAAGCCTTACTTTGGTGATGAGTATTCTAAACTGGCTGGTCATTACGCCGATGTACATGGCGGTGTTTAATTTCAACTTAGGCATGTCGTTAACCCGTTACGTGCTGATTGGGGTTGTGCCATTCAATTTGATAAAGGGCGGCGTTATTTCAGTTGCCTTCTTCGCGATTGCTAAGGCACTGGCACCTTGGCTTGCTCGTCAGGAAATGCAGATGAGCCACTAGTCGCTTTGCTGGGTGTTTTGCGAACTGTTGACAATTGTAGATTTGCAAACAAAAACTTCCGTCAACTTGGCGGAAGTTTTTTTGTGACTGGCTACAAGCAGGCATCATCTGAAAATTGCGTAGTGTATGAATAGACTGTTAATCGATGTGAGCGGGAGGCAGTCAGTTTTATTCTATTTTGGTTGGTGTATAAGGATCAGCGTCAAAGGCATGGTCACTGCGTTTGATTGCGTGTGTCGGGCACCGTTTATATGCTAAACGAAAATGAATCGTTGCCTGGCCATCAAGCGCTTTTGTACCGGTATTGCGATCAGGCTTATAATAGGCGATGCCTGCCTGATCGTAGTCAAATAAGTCTGGTGCCAGCATCTGACATAAGCCGCACGCGATACATTCAGGGCGTTCTACCCTGCCGTATAAAGCCATTATTATATCCGCCTTCAATCTTTTGTCATGATCTTAACTATTTGTCATTGTACAATAACAACCGGGAAAAGAGGTGCTTATTTTGCTACCAGACTTGGTGATTCAATTTTTTAATACCCAACCGCGCCGCGAACGGTCTGTGTTTGGACTGTTAACAGGCAAACAAACCATTTCTATTCTCTATGCGGCTTTGAGTCATCATCAGTTGCAGTGGCTTCGACTTTATCCGGGATTATCAAAAGAAGCTTTTTTGGCTGCCGTGGCGAGGTTAGAAGCCCAAAAATGTTTAGCGGCCACGGAAACTGGATTGGTACTAACGGGAACCGGTCAAAAGCGTCAAATCCAAGCAGCTCAGAAGGTGTCACTTCCTGCTTACTACCAACCGTGGATGCGAGTTGACAGGTTCGCACCACGCTTCTTTTTAGCGGTTCAGGTTTTATCCGAAGCTAGCTATCATTCGCAAGCTTACCGACCGATCAGTACTGATTGGGTGACCCAGCAAGCTGTGAAACGTTGGTATCGACAAATACGTGTTCAGACTGCAGTTGATGAATTAACCAATCTTTTTGATCGGTTATCGGAGCCACTTGCTGATGTGCTCGCCGCCAACCTGATCGGACACAATTACGCAGGTCAGCACCAACCGGCAACATTACAGGCACATTTTGCCAGTGTGAATGCGTTAGCTGCATTGATCCAGAAAATTGCTGCGACCAAAAATCAGTGGTATGCCTTGTGGGGTGGCCCCCAGGAGTTGGTGACGCGCCCGGCTCAAGCCACCTTGAAGCAAGTTCAAGCAGGCGTTGATTTGTCAACAATTGCAGCACAAAGTCATCGCAAAATGAGTACTGTCAAAGAACATCTCTTATTAGCCGCTATCATGGGCCAGGATGTTCCGATAATCAAACTGATTCCGCCAGCAGTGCGTCATGCTTTAGATCGGGTGGATCAATGGCAGGATCATCAGGCATTGCTGGCGACGATTCCGGACAGTGAGTTTTTCCAGATTCGTTTATTTCAGATTCTAAAAATGCAAGGGAGATGGCCGCGTGTCGCAACTTGAAACTTTATTGGCCGACCATTTCGGCTTTGAATATTTTCGGCCCGGACAAAAGGCAATTATTCAGGCAACCTTGGCTGGGCACGATACTTTGGGAATTCTGCCAACCGGGAGTGGCAAGTCGCTTTGCTATCAGTTGCCAACAATCGTCAAAGCCAAGCCGACCTTGATTATCGAGCCTTTAATTGCTTTGATGCATGATCAGGTAGGGCGGTTGCAGGCAGCTGGTGAGAAACGGGTCTTGGCTTTGTCGGGACAAATTGCCCCAAATGTGTTTCCTGTGGTTTTGCGAAATCTGGGCCAGTATCGCTATCTTTTTATCTCTCCAGAAATGTTGCAGCGTACGGATGTGTTGGCAGCACTCAAGCAACTTGATTTAGGCTTGTTTGTGGTTGATGAAGCCCATTGTATTTCCCAGTGGGGCCCGGATTTTCGCCCAGCTTATTTACAGTTGGGGCAAGTTCGAAGCCAATTACACGTTGATGCCGTTTTGGCGCTCACGGCAACCGCTCCGGAACGGGTCCGAACCGATATTTTGACGCAATTGGGCATGCAAAACCCAGTCACCATTGCTGGTTCGGTTGATCGCCCGAATATTTTTCTTGGGGTTGATGTCTGCCCTAATGAGGAAACAAAGCAGCAACTACTTCAACGTATTATGGCAGCGAACGTTGGGCCAACGATTGTGTACTGTCCGACCCGATCAGCATCTGAAAATCTAGCCGACGAATTGCAAAAAGTCGGAACTGCAGCTGCCTTTTACCATGCTGGATTGGACCGGCATCAGCGTGATTTGATTCAGCGGCAGTTTCAATCTGATCAGCTTCGGGTGATTTGCGCCACAAGCGCTTTTGGCATGGGCATCGATAAGTCAAATGTACGGCTTGTCGTTCATTTGTATGTACCAGAATCGCTTGAAGCTTATTACCAGGCAATTGGTCGCGCCGGGCGTGATGGAGCGCTTAGTTTGGCTGCGATGGTGGTGACTCAGAATGACCTGAAACATAGTCAGTCGCTGGCAGGAGTGCTGCCCGACCAAACAATGATTCAGACAATTTTCGCCCATCCAGAAATTTACCGTAATTTCGATGACGCGCAAGTCAGCTTGATTGAAGCGTATATTACGGCCGGCTTTTCACTGCTTCAAACGCAACAGCAACTTGAAAAGCGGCTTGCGGAAAAACAGAATAGTTTTACGGCGATGGCAGCTTTTGTCAACGCATCCGGCTGTCGGCGAGCGTTATTACTTAAACACTTTGATTCACCAGCTCCAGAACACGGTTCATTTTGCTGCGGACCAGTGACGCCGGACGTTTTACAAACGTTTGCCACAGAAAAAGGTCACCAGCAAACTCCGCCGAAACACTGGCAAGCCGTTTTTAGGCAAATCTTTAGATAAGCGGCGACCTGATTTGCCGCGATATGATACAATAAATCCATGTAGTGAGGAGGTTCGTGATGGCCGAAAAAGATAAACACCAACATGACAATGCGGATCAAGAACATAAGAGTGACGATCAAAACAAGCCTTGGGAGACCCTTTTCGATGATGATCGTGATGACCAAGGCAACTTAAGTCGATTGGCCACCCGTAAAAAGCGCCAAGTCAGCTCAAAATTTACATGGATTTTGGCAATTATTTTGATTTTGCTGGTTTTATCGCCAATTATTTATTTCAAGGTTTGGGGAAGCCAAGGGAGCAGTGGCTCAAATTTGTCAAATGATAAAGTGGTGATTCAAAGCGCCAAGGAATCTAGCCATCGATCAAAGGTAAAAAAATCCGAAAAATCTTCTAAAGCTGCAAAGGTTTCTTCAGCTTCTACAAAAGAAGTAAACAATCAGCAATCGGCGCAGCAGACGTCGACTCGACATGAGCCGAGTCAGGCAAGGATACCTAGCAGCGCCTCTACACAAACACAGCCTAGTGCAGCGTCTACTGCAAAACCGAGTCAAGCAAGTACCGCAGCGAATTCGTACACGGTGGTTAGAGGGGATAACCTTTACCGAATTGCGGCTAACCACGGTATGTCGTTGGATGAACTTTTGCAGTTAAACGGCCTTAGCGCCAATTCCACCCTGACACCCGGAACCGTTTTAAAAGTGAAATAAATGTAACGCGCCTCTGTTCGAAACATTTACGTGATGAACAGGGGCGTGTGTTGTGGAGGAAATTCATGCAGATTGCGATCGACGGCCCGGCAAGCGCCGGCAAAAGTACCATTGCAAAACTTGTCGCCAAGAAATTGGGCTTTATTTATTGCGATACTGGTGCGATGTATCGTACCGTCACGTACATGGCTCTTAAGGATCAATTACCGCTGGACGATGAAATAGCCATTATGCAGCATCTCGCCAAGATGGTGATTCGGTTTGCCCCTGGTGAGACGGAACAACGGGTTTTCATGAATGACGAAGACGTAACATTGGCCATCCGTGAACCTGATGTGACGAATAATGTGTCCCAGGTTTCGGCGTTGCCGCGCGTGCGAACCGAATTGGTCAAACGGCAGCGTGACATTGCAGCGACTCATGATATTGTGATGGATGGTCGCGATATCGGGACAACCGTTTTGCCAAACGCTGCTTTGAAAATTTTCATGGTAGCGTCAGTTAAGGAGCGTGCTAAGCGGCGCTATAAAGAGAATATGCAAAAAGGGATTACAACGCCACTTGCAACACTAGAAGCTGAAATTGCCGAGCGTGACCGTAAAGATTCCCACCGGGCAGTATCGCCTTTACGGCAGGCTCCTGACGCTATTCGCATCGATACGACCGATATGTCAATTGACGAGGTCGTGGCGCGGATTCTTGATTTAGTGGCAGAAACGAAAACGCGCTAGTTGACCAGAGCGAAATAAGCGCTGGTAATTTGTTTCGTTTTCAAGTACAATAGACCCAGTATACAGCTGCATAGGAGGATTTTTTGGCATGAGTGATAATAACGTTAATGAGAACACCGAAACAATGGCGGACGCCCTTAAGAGTGTCACTACAGTAAAGATTGGTGACACTGTCAAGGCAGATGTCCTTGCTGTTGAAGATAAACAATTGATCGTTGGGATCGAAGGAACAGGCGTCGAAGGCGTGGTCCCGATCAAGGAGTTATCAACTCAGCCAATCGATGACATTCACGATGTTGCCAAGGTCGGCGACAAACTTGATTTAGTTGTGCTTTCAACGGTTGGCAAAGATAAAGAAAATGGTCAGTTCCTACTGTCCAAGCGCCGCCTAGAAGCACAAAAGGTTTGGAAAGAAATCCAAGCTAAGTATGAAGCCGGCGAAACTATCACGGCACCTGTCACTAGTGTTGTTAAAGGCGGCCTAGTTGTTAATGCCGGCGTTCGTGGCTTTGTCCCGGCATCGATGGTTGAAGATCACTTTGTCGAAGATCTCAATCAATATAAAGGCAAAGAACTCGAATTTAAGATTATTGAAATCGAACCTAGTGAAAACCGCTTGATTCTCTCTCATCGAGCTATAGTTGAAGCAAGCAAAGCCGAAGCACGCAAAGAAATTTTTGCTAAGATTCAACCGGGCGATGTCGTTGAAGGTAAGGTTGCTCGTTTGACCAACTTTGGTGCCTTTGTTGACCTCGGCGGTGTGGATGGTTTGGTTCATGTGTCTGAAATTTCATTCGATCATGTTGACAAGCCAAGTGATGTCCTGAAAGTAGGACAAGAGATTAAGGTTAAGGTTTTGAATGTTGATCCTGATCGTAATCGCATTTCCTTGTCCATCAAGGCAACCTTGCCACAGCCATGGGATAACATTGAAGAAAAAGCACCGGCCGGTTCGGTTTTGACCGGAACGGTTAAGCGTTTGACGACGTTTGGTGCGTTCGTTGAAGTATTCCCTGGTGTCGAAGGCCTTGTTCATATTTCCCAGATTTCACATGAGCATGTCGCAACGCCCGCAGATGTTTTGAAGGAGGGCCAAGAAGTGAAGGTTAAAGTGCTGTCAGTTGACCCTGACGCACACCGCTTGGCATTGTCGATCAAAGCATTACAGGATCGTCCGGAAGGCGCCAGCGAAACACCAGCACACGAAGGTAGTAATAACAATGGCAACAACGAACGTCGCCGCCCATCACGTCCGCGTCGTGGCAACGATCGTCACCAGTCGACATCAATTCCTGCTGAGTATCAGCAAGACGATTCTGGCTTCTCACTCGGCGATATCTTGGGCGATGCGTTGAAAGACGCTGCTAAAGGTAAGAACGATGATCAGGATGACAACAAGTAATTGGTCCGTCCTTTAAAAAGTTGAGCCTTGGCTCAACTTTTTTTATGGCTAACGGTTCGCCGCACGTAACAATCAGCGGATCGGTTGCGACACATTTTAAAGGCGCTGATGAAAGACCTCAGGAAAGAAAGAAGGCCACTGCATGGTTTTACCAACACTTGCTATTGTCGGCCGGCCTAACGTCGGTAAATCGACTATTTTTAATCGAATTCTCGGTGAACGGGTTTCGATTGTTGAAGATACGCCAGGCGTCACACGCGACCGGATTTACGGTAAAAGCGAGTGGCTAGGCAAAGAATTTGCGGTTATTGATACTGGCGGGATTGATCTCGGCGACGAACCGTTTTTGTCCCAAATAAAAGATCAGGCTGAAATTGCCATTGATGAAGCCGATGTCATTCTGTTTCTGACCAGTGTCGAAGCGGGTGTCACTGACGCTGATGAACGGGTGGCGCAGATACTTTATCGCGCTAAAAAGCCGGTTGTTTTAGCCGTCAACAAAGTCGATAATCCAGAACGCCGACAGGATATTTATGACTTTTATTCATTAGGCTTCGGTGAACCGTTCCCGCTTTCCGGCACTCATGGTATTGGTTTGGGCGATGTTTTAGATGCTGTCTTGGCGGCATTCCCTAAACAAGCTAATTCAGTTGAAGATGATAGTATCAAGTTCAGTCTGATTGGACGCCCGAATGTCGGGAAGTCATCGCTTGTCAATGCCATTCTGGGCGAAAATCGCGTCATTGTGAGTCCCATTGAAGGCACAACTCGTGATGCGATTGACACCAAGTTTGAAGCTGATGACGAAACATTTACCATGATCGATACGGCAGGGATTCGTAAACGCGGCAAGGTTTACGAAAATACGGAAAAATACGCCGTGCTACGAGCCTTACGTGCGATTGACCGGTCGGATGTCGTTTTGGTTGTCCTTAATGCGGAAGAAGGCATCCGCGAGCAGGATAAGAAAGTCGCCGGCTATGCTCACGAGGCCGGGCGCGGCATTATTATCGTGGTGAATAAATGGGATACGGTTGAAAAGGATAATCACACCATGAAAGATTTTGAGAATTTGATTCGTCAGGAATTCCAATATCTGGATTATGCACCGATTATTTTTGTTTCAGCCAAGACCAAACAACGTTTACAGAGCTTACCGTCAATGATCGTTGAAGTTTCAGAAAATCAAACGCGGCGAATTCAGAGTAGCGTGTTGAATGATGTGTTGATGGATGCCATTACTGTCACACCAACACCAACAGTTAATGGGAAACGCTTGCGAATTTATTATATGACGCAAGTGGCCGTCAAACCGCCAACTTTCGTAGTTTTCGTGAATGATCCTGATTTATTGCACTTTTCTTACGAGCGTTTTCTCATAAACCAGTTGCGTCAAGCATTTGATTTTAGTGGGACGCCGATTCACGTTATTGCCCGTCAACGTAAATAAATTTTACAATGTTGGATAATGACTTTTCATTCAATAAATCGAGATTTTCGATAACCAATCCGCGATTATCGGACAAAAATTTTGGCAAAAACCTTGTCACGGCGGGCTTGCTATGCTATGTTTAAACCTGAAATGGTGATACATAATTATCATTGTTTCTTCATTCCTGAGCGGTCAGGAATGAACATGTTTAGGTGTTCACGCATCTAATCAACTATGGAGGTGAAATGTTCATGGCAAACAAAGCAGAATTGATCGAAAGCGTTGCGACTGCAACCGGTTTGACCAAGAAGGACGCAACCGCAGCTGTTGATGCAGTTTTCGGTTCCATCCAGGATTCCCTTTCAAAGGGTGACAAGGTTCAATTAATCGGCTTTGGCAACTTCGAAGTTCGTGAGCGTGCTGCTCGTAAGGGTCGCAACCCACAAACCGGTGCCGAGATCAAGATCCCAGCATCTAAAGTACCAGCATTCAAGCCTGGTAAAGCACTCAAGGATGCCGTTAAATAAACGGTTCAATTGAGTCAGCTGTTAAAGTATCACCAGAAACCGAGTCTTAGTGGACTCGGTTTTTGCGCGTTTTGATAGAGATAAGTCATGATGTGTTCGCTGGCTCGAATATCGGAGGACGCTCATATTAACGCTTTCACCGGCGCAGAAGTCGGAGTGTAAGGGCCATAGTCGCAATGGCCTAAGCCCGGGCCATCACGCCTAAGGCCGCTTACACTCCGACTTCTAAGCGCGCCGGTTCACGCTCATATTAACGCGTTCACCGGCGCAGAAGTCTGCGTGTAAGGGCCATAGTCGCAATGGCCTAAGCCCGGGCCATCACGCCTAAGGCCGCTTACACTCCGACTTCTAAGCGCGCCGGTTCACGCTCACGCATGTTAAACTTAAGTGTAATGAATTTGTTTTGACTTTTCAGATACGGAGGCAGCTATGAGTTACGCACAAAAAATGCTCGATGCACTTGAAGCAGGTCAGATGGAGACGGCGCGTCAACTTTTTACGCAGGTTTTGAAACATGATGACGACGAAACCCAATATAATCTCGCTGAAGAACTTTACGCCATGGGTTTCAATGGTCAGGCTAAGCGGCTGTATCAAGGCCTGTTAGGTCGTTATCCGGATCAAGGCGATTTGGCCACTGCCTTAGCCGACATTGCGGTCTCTGACGGCGATACAGATGCTGCGCTGAATTATCTGAGTCGCATTCAGTCAGGTGATCCGGCTTATGTCCAAAGTCTGGTAAGCGCCGCCGATGTTTATCAGACACTGGGGTTGTATGAAGTCAGCGAGCGGAAGTTATTGGAAGCCAAGAAGTTAGCACCGAAAGAGCCGGTCGTAACATTTGCGCTTGGTGAGTTTTATTTTGACTGGGGACATTTCCCTCAGGCGATTGCGGCCTATAACGAGCTTCTTGCCGCCGGAACCAAGGAACTTGCCGGGGTGAGTATTGAAGCGCGGCTAGCGGCCAGTCTGGCACAAACCGGCCAGTATGAAGACGCAGTAGCTGCTTATGAAGACGTTGGGGTGGACGCGTTGGATCTAAATGACCGGTTTGAACTTGGTGGTTTGTATTTGCAACTGGACGATCCGGCTAAAGCAATTACCAACTTGCAGGCGGTGATTGATACCGACCCCAGCTATGCAAATGCTTATTTACCGCTTGCACGTGCGTATGAGGCCCAAAATCAGCCTGACAAGGCCCTAGACATCGTTCAAGCCGGCGTCATGGTCGATAATACGAATCCAGACCTATACGCGTTAGGCGGCAAATTAGCGCTTAGTGAAGATAATCCCGATTTAGCCGAGAATTATTTAAAAAAAGCACTGAAAATAGATCCGGAAGATCAAGGCAATATGTTGGCATGGAGTAACTTCTTGGTTCAGCAGGAACGCGATCAGGAAAATATTGATTTTCTCAGTCAGATTGATCGCAGCGGTGATGTTGATCCACAGATTTACTGGAATATGGCGAAAAGTTACGATCGGATGGATGACGTAAAAAAAGCCCGGGAGAATTACCTGTTGGCGTTTAATCGCTTCCAGGATTCACCAGACTTTCTTCATGATTTGATTGATTTCTTCCAGTCAACCGGTGCTCGGGCTGAACTCAAAGCTGCTTTGGTTCGTTACCTGAAATTGGTACCGACCGATGATGACATGCAAATGCGTTTAGATGAACTCAATGATGAGGCGGATTAAAGCGCGTGATTAGTGGCCGAACAGAAGCCGTCGCCGTTTCTTTTGGTAAGTGAAGCCTTCGCCTAATGCTTCGTGGACGTCAAGAATGCTGATGAAAGCGTGGGGATCGATGGCTTCAATTAACCGTTTCGTATAGGCGATTTCTGTTGAGGCGACAACCGCGTAAACGACTTGCTTGCGGTCATGCGCAAAGCCACCTTCCGCATGCAAAAAGGTAGTGCCGCGCTCGAGATCATTCATGATCGCCGTGGCAATGGCCTGACTGTGATCCGAGACGATCAGCACACCTTTGGCTGCATACGCCCCATCCAACGTAAAGTTGACGATGCGGGAAAATACGTAGGCACCCAGCAGTGTGTACATCATCAATTCAAGATTCAAGTAAGTCAGTGAAATGGTCAAAACGATCGCATCAAAAATGAGCAACGTTCGACCCATCGGCACCCCGGTTTGTTGTTCGACAATTCTGGCCACAACATCGGTGCCGCCAGTTGTGCCACCATGACGATAAATCAAGCCGCTGCCAAAACCGCCAAAAAGACCCGCCAGTACCCCGGAAATGAATAAATCATGATGAATGTCGATGCTCAGTGGAACCCGTTGCCAGATCCACAGCCATGCCGACAACATCAACGTTCCGAAAATCGTATACGCCAACGCCCGTTTTCCCAGAAACTTATAACCGACGATGAGAAGCGGGATATTAAGCAGTACCGTGCTATAAGCCGGATCTACATGCCACCAGTAACGAATCAGCAGTGTAATCCCCGTGACACCGCCTTCTGCCAGGTGGTTGGCGATGTTAATATAGACTAAGCCAAATCCGTATAAAGCACAACCGATAACGATCATCAAAAGATCCAGACATACCCGCATGTTGCGTGACATAAGGTGCCTCCCAAAAAAGAATTTAAGCTCATTTTAACAGAAATCTTATCTTGCGGTATTTTTGAGGTAAGGTCAACACCAAGACAAGAGGAGTTTGTTAACAGCACTCAAATATGACGAATAATATGGAATCAAGCGGTACAACATGGACAGAATAATTAAGTGGAAGCTGTCCGCGTGTTCAAACCAAGTTAACTGGCGAAATGTATTGACAAGAGCCTGAATCGGTACTGTATGTAGGCTATACCCTTAAAATTCAGGAGGCGGTCACTGTCATGCTGAATTATTTCTGAGTGGGAATACCGTTGTTGACAGGATTAAATGAAATGTAGGATTGTCAATCAAGAAAGGAAATATATAAAACTTTTATTGGTGTCAAAGAGACATTCTTCCACGTTTTATATAGCAGTAGGGTAAATGCAGTTAGATTTAAAGCAGCCTGATTTTCAAGCTGCAATTCCTATTTTAAAAAAAATCGAAGCAGCCGGTTATGAAGCCTATTTTGTGGGCGGTAGTGTGCGCGATGCGTTGTTAGGGCTGCCGATCCATGATGTCGACATTGCCAGTTCAGCTTACCCGGAGGAGATTAAGCGCATTTTTAAGCGCACCGTCGATACCGGTATCGAGCATGGAACTGTGATGGTGTTGGACCATGGGACAGGATATGAAGTTACCACATTTCGAACCGAGTCGCGGTATCAGGATTTTCGGCGGCCCGATCACGTGACATTTGTCCGGTCATTGGCAGAAGATCTCAAACGCCGAGACTTTACGATTAATGCCTTGGCAGTTCGCCATGACGGCACGATTATTGATTTATTCGATGGATTGACCGATTTGAAAAACCACCAGTTGCGAGCAGTTGGCGATCCGCACGAGCGTTTTCATGAGGATGCACTGCGGATGATGCGTGCCGTCCGGTTTGAAAGTCAGCTGGGTTTTCACATTGAGCCGGCAACCAAAGAAGCGATTACAGCTAATGCTCCGCTGCTAAAGCATATTTCGGTAGAACGGATTGCGGCGGAATTTAATCGGCTTTTGATAGGGATTGATCGACGGTTTGGTATTCAAGACTTTGTGACGACCGGCTTGTTTGCGTATGCCCCGGCACTGGCTGGCCAGCGAACGGCTTTATGGCACTTTAGCGAGTTGCCGGACACCACTTTTAGCGGCATTGCCAGTGGTTGGAGCGCGCTACTTTTTATGCTTAAGTTAAATCCGGAAGCGACCTTAAAAGCCTGGAAGCAATCTAACGACTTAATTGCCGTGGTTAGCCAAACAGTGACACTATTGGCTAAAATGCCGACGCCGACAGCCTGGGATTTGTATACTGCCGGCTCCCGTGCCGTGGCAGTTGCTGGTGAAGTAGCAGTCTTGCTGAAACCGGACTTTGATCAGCAGGCACTGGCAGCTGCGTATGCCCAGCTGCCAATTCACGCCAAAAAAGAGCTCGCACTGACCGGCCGTGACCTCATTGCTGCTGGCGTTCGCCCAGGACCAATGATGGGAAAGCTGCTTCATCAAGTTGAATCACAAGTTGTAGCTGGTGTTTTGCCTAACGATCCCAAAAAGTTGTTGTCTGCAGCAATTGAAATGTCTCGAGAACGGCAGTGAGTGTGTTATGATGGGCATGTAAGCACATACAACAACGTCACGTCAGGATTAATGGGTGGTCGCAAGGCTTCCCAAAAGTTTCTGACCAACCTTGATGCTGATGTGATCGTGAAGGGGGATTTCTAATGGCAGAACATGTTTTTGAACAATTGGTTTTTCATTTTCGTAATGGTGATGAATGGACGGTCCAGCATGATGAGCTGGCCGATGTCTGGATCAGCCGGGTGACCACCAGTTATGGGCGGATTCACGGCGGCCAGATTCAGGAAATTCATCCTTGCAAGAGCTTTAAGGTTGAGATTTTACCGGAAGCCGATCATGTCAAATCAAGCGATATCAATACCGGTTCACTTGAAATGGGGATGTTTGGCCGCGCTACGAAATATCAGGACATTGAAAAAATGGACTTGGTATTCGACGCTGAAGCCAAAAAGCAGGTTCAAATATACTTCCCGTTTAAGCAAAAAGATCCGAGCGGGCTTGATAATGAGTATCAAACCAGCAAGCTCGCCAAGAATGGCCATCTTTACATCGTTATCGATGCCCAACATACCGTGGACGATGAATATCCGCGGATTTAAGGCAGCAAACAGGCAGGTCGACAAGTGAGTCGGCCTTTTCTTGTGCTTTGCTTCTTGCTAAGATGGACAACGATACAAAGGAAATGAGGGACAACATGCAGACGCTAACAGCAGAGGGCCTGAGTAAGGCATACGGTGACAAACAATTATTCAAACAAATTGATTTTCTAGTCAATGAAGGCGAACGGATCGGATTGATCGGGGTGAACGGTACCGGAAAGACTACGTTGATTCGCGCCTTAGCCGGGCTGGAAGCATTAGATGCCGGCACGGTTAAAACGCCGAAGAATTACCGCATCAGCTATTTGGCCCAAGTGCCTGATCTTGATCCTAATTTGCCGATTATGGATGCCATCTATCGCGGAGATTCGCCGGTTTTTCAAGCTATTCGGCAATATGAACGGGCATTGGCGGCTTACACCAAGGATCCGCTGAATCAAGCGAAAACCGATGCCTACACCAAAGCCGACGCCCGCATGACCCAGGAAGACGCATGGTCGGCTGAAACCGATATTAAGACGATTCTGACACAGTTGCATATTGACGACTTGTCGGCCCGTGTCGGCAATCTCTCCGGCGGGCAGCAAAAGCGGGTTGGTCTGGCGCAGGTTTTAATTGAATCACCTGATCTTTTGCTGTTGGATGAGCCGACGAACCATCTCGACTTTGATTCCATTGCCTGGCTCGAAAAATATTTAAGCAATTATCGCGGCGCCTTAATCGTGGTCACTCATGATCGCTACTTTTTGGATCGCGTAACCAACCGCATTTTTGAGCTGGATCGCGGCCAACTTTTCCAGTATCAAGGCAACTATCAGGCATATGTTGCCAAAAAGGCTGATCAACTGGAAGCCGAGAAATCAGCTAATCACAAACAGATGCAACTTTATCGTCAGGAATTGGCTTGGATGCACGCAGGCGCCCAAGCACGGTCAACCAAGCAACAGGCGCGGATCAATCGATTCAAAGAGCTGCAAGCGGCTAAAGAGGATGCCCCTGCGCCTGATCAACAATTGGACTCGATCCAGATTGCCAGTACACGCCTTGGCAAAAAAGTCATCGAAATGCATCACGCCAACCTGAGTTTCGGTCATCAGGTCATATTAAATGATTTTAACTGGTTGGTGCAGCCGGGAACCCGTATTGGTATTACCGGACAAAACGGCGCCGGCAAGTCCACTTTACTCAATATTATTGCTGGCAAGCAGAAACTGGATAGCGGCACGATTTCGTTAGGTGAAACGGTTCAGTTGGGATATTACACCCAGATGAATACCGATCTCGATCCAAATAAACGGATCATTACCTATCTACAGGAAGTCGGCGAAGAAGTTGTGCAAGCAGATGGTCAGCGGGTATCAGTGACCCAGATGCTGGAACAGTTTCTGTTTCCGCGCAGTATGCATGGCACGTTAATCGGGCGACTTTCCGGTGGTGAAAAGCGGCGGTTGTATTTGTTGCAGGTGCTCATGCGACAACCGAATGTTTTGCTGTTGGATGAACCGACGAATGATTTGGATATTGCAACGTTAACTGTTTTGGAAGACTATCTGGATCATTTTCCCGGCACCGTGATCACCGTATCGCATGATCGCTATTTTCTTGATAAAGTGGCCGACCAGTTGCTGATCTTCATTGGTAATGGCCAGATTGACAGTGCCGTGGGTGAATTTTCCGATTACCTGGCCAAACAAGCCGCGCAATCGGCAACACCAAAGCCTAAGCTTGCCACATCCAAACCGGCACCGGAAAAAGTTGCGCCGAAAGCGAAGTCGAAGCTCACATACGCTGAAAAAATAGAGTATGATAAACTCCAACAAGAACTTGATGAACTAGATGAGCGCTTGGCCAAAGTGAAGGCGGAAATGGCGGATGTCAACGGCGAAGATTACGTTAAATTAGGTGATCTTCAGGCAAAAATTGACAAAATCAACCAGACGATTGACCAGAAGTTCGACCGATTCGCCGAGCTGGATCAATATGTATGAGCAATGAACGATAGAAGGGGAAAGACGATGTTAGAGCAGCCATATCTCGATCTTGCAAAAAAAGTCCTGGATGAAGGACATTTCAAACCCGATCGGACCCACACCGGAACTTACAGTATTTTTGGGCATCAAATGCGCTTTAATCTCAGCAAGGGATTTCCGTTGCTGACGACTAAAAAAGTGCCGTTTGGTTTGATTAAAAGTGAACTATTATGGTTCTTGCGTGGCGACACCAACATTCGGTTCTTACTGCAACACAAAAACCACATTTGGGATGAATGGGCGTTTGAAAAGTGGGTTGGCAGCCCGGAGTACCATGGGCCGGATATGACGGATTTTGGTCATCGCCGGGTAAAAGATCCTGAGTTTGCAAAAGTTTATCAGGAAGAAATGGCCAAATTCGATGAAAAGGTGTTAACTGATGATGACTTCGCTGCGAAATATGGCGATCTAGGCTTGGTTTATGGTTCCCAGTGGCGTGCCTGGCGCACTAGTACCGGGCAAACCATCGACCAGCTAGGGGATGTTATCGAGCAGATCAAGAACCATCCATACTCGCGGCGCTTGATTGTGTCAGCTTGGAATCCCGAGGATGTTCCGACCATGGCATTGCCGCCTTGCCACACGCTTTATCAGTTTTATGTTAATGATGGTAAGTTGTCTTTGCAACTTTACCAACGGTCAGGCGATATTTTTCTGGGTGTCCCTTTTAACATTGCCTCATATGCGCTATTGACGCATTTAGTCGCGCATCAGTGCGGGCTAAAAGTCGGCGAGTTCGTTCATACATTCGGCGATGCACATCTGTATGTCAATCACATTGATCAAATTAAAGAACAACTGACACGCACCCCGCGTCCGGCACCAAAATTGTTTTTAAATCCAGATAAGCACGATATTTTTGATTTTGAGATGAAAGATATCAAACTGCTGAACTATGATCCTTACCCGGCCATCAAAGCGCCCGTCGCGGTTTGACTGGCTTGTAAGGAGATTCGTAGGGTAGGGTCCGGTTTGACCATTGATAGCAAAGTTGCTTATCTAGGGACTTGGGGATTTTTCAACGATCAAGGAGGAGTTGTATATGACCGAATTTTTATGGGCACAGGATCGCAATGGCGTTATCGGTAAGGACGGCCGTTTACCTTGGCATCTGCCAGATGATTTACATTATTTTCGGGCACAAACAGTGGGAAAAATCATGGTTGTGGGGCGGCGTACTTACGAAAGCTTTCCGAAGCGGCCGCTGCCTGAGCGCACGAATGTTGTTTTGACCTATCAAGCCAATTATCAGGCGCCAGGAGCCGTGGTGCTGCACGATGTCTCTGAGGTTTTTGCTTACGCTAAGCAGCACCCTGACCAGGATCTTGTCATCGCAGGCGGCGCGCAAATCTTTACGGCCTTTAAAGATGACGTTGATACCTTGTTGGTCACGCGATTGGACGGAAGTTTTGATGGTGATACAAAAATGATCCCGTTGGACTGGGATGCCTTCACTAAAGTATCCAGCCGTACCGTTGAAGACGCCAACCCAGACTTGACCCACACGTATGAAGTTTGGAAAAAGAAAGCTTAATTTAATGCGGTAAGTTCGGTAACTCTTGATGTATGATTTGCCAGCAAAACGTGCCGAGGAAAAAATCACGGCAACAATAGCCACGCAAAAACGTCTCTCCATCATTGTGGAAGAGACGTTTTTGCGTGGCTGTTTTCGATTTACAGATAAAAGTAAATTGATAAGTACATGCACAAGCTGCCAAGGATGACGAAGAGATGCCAGATAACGTGGATGTATGGGATGCCTTTTTGCAAGTAGAGCATAGCGCCGCCAGTGTAAGCCAGACCACCAGCCACTAATAGACCAAATCCAACCGGACCAAGGTGATGCCAAAGCGGGACCATGCCGATCACGCAGAGCCAACCTAACACCACGTAAATCATGGTTTCCAAATGTTTAAAGCGGTTCAGAAAAAAGAGCTTATAGCCAATTCCCCCGAGACATAAGGCCCAGATGGCGATCAAAAGACCGGTCCCCAGTTTTCCGCCAATAGCTACCAAACAGTAAGGCAGGTAGGAACCAGCGATTAAAATGAAGACGCCGGAATGATCTAACACCTGCAAAACATGGCGGGCCTTGCTAAAATAAAAACCATGAAAAGCAGTTGAAGCGGTGTAAAGCAACATCAGCGAAATGCCGAACCCAATGAGGCTGAGCAATTCGATCCGATTACCACTATGTACCCCTTTAACGCCCAAAAGGACAGTTCCCATCACGGCCAAGCCGAGTGCAAACGCATGGGTGATGGCACTAAACATTTCATTGTTAAATTCGTAATGGCTTGATTTTGACACGCGCATTGCCAACCTCCTTGATGACGGCCGCGTAAATTTTTGAATGCGACCATCACTGCTTCGTATCAAATTCTACCATGTTGCGGTTTACAACACAACACAATGTAGTTATGATAACTAGGTAATGTATACTGACATTGATTGGGGAGTTTGCTATAATGTGAAAGTAGACGAACCTAACAGAAAGCGTGGCTCAGACATGGCAAATATCAAGATCGTCACGGACTCTTCCGTTCAACTGACCCCAGAAGAGATTAGCAAGTACCATATTACGGTTGTCCCGTTGACTATTATGATTGACAATACGGTTTACATTGACGGTGAAACGATCACTCGGGAAGACTTTATGGATGAAATGGCAGCGGCGCAGAACCTGCCCAAAACTTCCCAACCGGCAATCGGCACCTTTACGGATGTTTTCGATAAATTGACTGCTGATGGGAGCCAGGTGCTGGCGATTCATATGACGGAGACCATTAGCGGAACAGTGAATTCTGCACGGCAGGCGGCGCAGCTTGCAAAGGGCAAGGTGACGGTCGTCGATTCGCTATCGACGGATCGGGGGCTTGCCTTTCAGGTTTTGGCAGCTGCGGAAATGGCAAAGGCCGGTAAGGATCTGCAGGCAATTCTTGACAAAATCAAGCAAATCCGCGACAACACAACGTTGGTTTTAGGCGTAACGAGTCTGGATAACTTGGTTAAAGGCGGACGGATTAGTCGCGTTTCCGGTTTGATTTCATCTTTCTTGAATATCAAAGTTGTTTTGCAATTGAAAGAAGGTGAGCTGTCAGCGCTACGCAAAGGCCGAGGCATGAAGACCATTAATAACTTTATTACTGAAACGATCAGTCAAATGGCTAAAATGCCGAATATTAAAAGTGTCGGCATTTCAACGGCAGGCGCAACCGAGTTAGGTGAGGACGTTGGCAAGCGCATTGCGGAAGTCTTACCAAGCGTTCCGGTTCTGGTGCGGCCAACTGATCCGGTCATTGCAACCCATACTGGTCCCGGTGCCATTGCGATCATTTATTACGTTGATTAAATTTAAAATAAACTTCAATCGGTTGGCGCAGAGGCGTCGGCCTTTTTTATTGTGAGCGTGAACCGGTGCGGTTAGGAGCCGGAGCCTAAGTGGCCTCAAGCTAAATGGCTGATCTTTGGCCATTTAGGCTTGAGGTCCTTATGTGTAGGCTCCTGCGCCTGTGAGTGCGTTATAGAAAGCGAAAGCCCAATACACATTTGCCCGCAATTGAACACCGCTAACCCAACCCTACCATCAAAACCTGCCAAACAACTGGTACCGATACCATAAGAATCTATCAAAAAGCATTCACCTTTGTTTATTCACCCACGGTCAAGTACAATAATCTATTATGACTAACAAAACATGCGTTCATGGGAGGCAATATGGCTAAATTAAAAAATATTTTTATAGCTTGTAGCGTTGTGCTTGTTGCCTGCCTGCTGGCGTTTGGCGGGTGGCAGCTGTTTGGACCGGCAACCAATCCCAGTGAGGTTAAAGTTGCCTCGAGCACGCCTAAGCATATCCAGCTGACGGCGGTTGGCGATTCGTTAACTTATGGTGTCGGTGATGCAACCAATAATGGTGGTTATGTCGGGTTAACAAAAAGCGATTTAGAAGCATCGGGCCAGTACCAGGTGACCACGAAAAATTACGGGGTTAGCGGTGACACTAGCACGCAAATTCTTAACCGTATCAATAAACAACCCAAGATTCGTGCTGACCTGAAACGCGCCAATATCATTACCATGACTGTCGGTGGAAATGATTTAATGCATGTCCTCCAAAAGCATTTTTTGACGTTGTCCGAAAAGCAAATTACTGCCGGAAGTGTCGCGTTTCAAAAACGTCTGACAACGCTGCTTACCACGATTCGCAAGGAAAACCCATCCGCGCCGATTTACGTTTTCGGCATTTATAACCCATTTTACGTTTATTTTCCAAAAATGACGGCCATGACCAATAGCGTCACTGCATGGAATCAGGCCACTCAAAAAACCTTGCATCAGTTTAAGGACGTTTACTACGTAGATATTGACAGTGTTTTGTCAAGCGGAGACACTGCGGCAAACAAGTCTTCGGCTAAAGAGGCGCTTAAAGAAGCAACTTCCGGTGAAGGTAATCCGCTTATTTTCTCTCAGGATCACTTTCACCCCAATAATGCCGGTTATGCCCAGATGACGAAGCAGCTCATGAAACAAATACAGGCAACAAAGAAAGAGTGGGAGTAATCAGGATGGAAGCAAAGAAACGATCACGTCAGCGGAACACGACGCAACAGAAAAAAATTAAGACCGGCATTAATTGGTGGAAATGGTTATTGCTTGTGTTAGTCGGGTTGATGTTGGGAACCGGTATCTGGTTCGCAAAAACAATTTTGACACCAGTGAACATCAACACAACCGCTAGAACCGTTACAACTACACATGAGTCGGTTTTTACCGTCAAGCTCACCAAAGCCAGTGCCAATCGCATTATGGCCCACTACTTAAAAGATTACTTGCGTGACAGCAATGTCAAATATACGGTGACGTTAGGTACGAACGAAGCAGCACTAAGCGGTAAGTTCAAATTTCTTGGTAACTCAGTTAAATTTCAGTTAACGTTTGACCCATTAGTTCTGAAAAACGGCGATGTGCTTCTTAAAGCGAAGGATCTGAATGTTGGTGCGTTACCAGTGCCGATCAGTTTTGTTATGAGCTATATCGGTAATAGCTATAAAATCCCGCGCTGGGTAAGTCTGAATAGTAAGGCCGGAACTGTTGTGCTAAAATTGAGCCAATTTAAACTCCAAAATGGGATGACGTTAAAGGCCACCAAATTGGATCTCACCAATGACGATCTTGAATTTGCGGTTTATCTGCCTGATGAGTCGTAACCATTAGAAAGAGGTTGATGAAACATGAAAAAAGAAACTGCTATTTTTGCCGGCGGGTGTTTTTGGTGCATGGTTGAACCCTTCGAGGAACAACCTGGCATTTTAAATGTGGTTTCCGGCTATACCGGTGGTCATGTGCCTAATCCAACTTATGAACAGGTTTCTTCGCATACGACCGGCCATACCGAAGCGGTTGAAATCACTTTCGATGCAGACGTTATTGACTATCCGGCATTGCTGGAAATCTATTGGCAACAAACTGATCCGACTGATGCCATGGGACAGTTTCAGGATCGTGGCGACAATTATCGGCCGGTTATTTTCGTGAAAGATGAGGCGCAACGCAAAGCTGCCGAAGCATCGAAGGCAGCGCTAGAGGCAAGTGGACGCTTCACCGATCCGATTGTGACCCAGATTGAACCGGCCAAGCCTTTTTATCCGGCGGAACCGGAGCATCAGCAATTTTACGCCAAAAATCCGCGGCGGTATGCGATGGAACATGCCCAACGCCAGGCTTTTATTGACAAAAACTGGAAGGACTAATCATGCATCGGACTTTTTACGAATATCTTATGACACTGCGGAATCCCAACGACCACGGTGAAATTGCCGAGTTTGCCAAGAACGCCTTTTTGGATCAAAGTTTTCCGAAACAGGAGAAAGATTACCATCGGCTAAGTGATTACCTGGAATTAAACGGCAATTATCTGCCAACGATGGCAATCTTTGACGAAACATACCGCGATTATCAAGCCAGTGAGAGTACGGGAGGCGATTCTCATCAATAAACACAAGGTTCCACTGTGGGCGGTCATCGTGATTTTTGTGGTTGCGCTTGGCGGCGGTGCAGCAGGCGGCTATGCCTTGTCGTATCAGCAGGCCCAACAAAGTGTGCTGAAAACCGGCATCCCTAAAGCATTGGCGCCAGTTGTTTCCGCGTACGAAACAGTCACTAATAATTACTACAAAAAGGTGAACACAACCAAGCTGGCAGACGGGGCAATCAAGGGAATGTTGGGGACGCTTGACGACCCATACTCGGTCTTTCTGGAAAACAATGACAAAACCGACCTTGACGACACCATCTCTGCTTCGTTTGGCGGAATTGGCGCCACGATTCAACAAAATCACGACAGCCTGTCGATTGCCAGCATTTTGCCAGACACGCCCGCCAAAAAGGCAGGCATGCAGGTAGGGGACGTTCTGCTCAAAGTTGACGGGAAAGATGTCGCCAAAAAAACCGTTACGCAAGCGGTCAACAAAATTCGCGGTAAAATCGGAACCACCGTTGCAGTGACGGTCAAGCGCGGTAACAAGCAGGCAACATTTTCCATGAAGCGCAAGAAGATTACGGTTGATACCGTGACTGGCAAGCTTGCGCCGGAAAATAAGCAGGTTGGTATCATCACGATCTCCACGTTCAGTGAACCGACTGTGAAGCAATTTAAAGCAACTGTTAAGAAATTGCGTAAAGAAGGCGCAAAGTCATTTGTGCTTGACCTGCGTCAAAATCCCGGCGGCATGATGACGGCCGCTTTGTCGATCAGTTCGATGTTTTGCAAGAACGGGCAAACCGTGATGCAAGTTGAAGACCGAAACGGCGCTAAAGAGGTTTACAAAGCTGGTAAGAAACTCGATGGCGGCTTTAAGATCACCGAGAAAACCGCGGTGCTGATTGACGGCAATTCGGCTTCAGCCAGCGAAATCACGGCAGCGGCCTTGCACCAAAACCGCAATATCCCGTTAGTCGGTGAAAAGAGTTTTGGCAAAGGGACCGTTCAAAACGTTGGCGAAATGGGCAGCAACAAGGAACTCAAGCTGACGGTTGCCAAATGGCTCACACCAGACGGCACATGGATCAACCACAAGGCTTAACGCCTGATGTGAAGGTCGACTATCCGGCTGCGGCCAAAATCACGTTAATCAATGCGACCCAGCTCAAGCCTGGCGACAAAGGTAGCGATGTGAAGTCTTTGCAGCAAATGTTGAAGGCTTTGAAAGTAGGTTCAGTCACAGTTAACAGCCAGTATGACGATACTACTCAAGCTGCCGTCAAATCCTTCCAGCAAGCCAACAAACTCAACGCAACCGGAACGGCCGATCAGGAAACACTGGCAGCCCTTGCACAGAAGTTGAGTGATCAGCTAACGAAAGATGATCCGATGGTGAAAGCTGCGGTGCGGGAAGTCACGAAGTAAGTTAGATTGAAGTTGTTTAGATGTGCGCATGCCTTGATTGGGCGTGCGCTTTTCTGTAAGGTTAAGGAAATAATCATAGGAGTGAACAACATTGATTGAGTTAGAAGGCTTTGCTGTGTATCTCGACAAAATTGAGCGCGCGCAGGAATGGATGGCATTTTTAAAGGAACATCAGGATGCCGTCAATGCAACCTTGGCACCGGAACACATTACCGTTGAGCGAATCTTTTCGCTTTCGTTCAATGATCGGCTATATCTGTGCTGGTATTCTGAACAAACAGCACCGAGTCCTGATGTTGCTGAAAGTACCAACCCAATTGATCAGGTTCATGTCGCTTTTTGGCGTGAATGTATTGATGAAACGGTTCCAAGCTTGAAGTTTCGGCTCGAAAATGAATTTGTTAATCCGGATATGATTAGCGAGTGAATAAATGTCCAAGACAAAAGCTGTGAAGTTTCTGATTTCTCGAGAAATTTCGCAGCTTTTGGATGTGTCGCGGTTAATTTTTGAAATTGTCAGCTAAGGTCGCGCGTTGATCACAACGCCTTCAAGCTCGTCCGCCTGTTTTGCTGCCAGTGTTTGGTTGTTTCTTAAACTGCTGATGACAAGATCAACGACCTGCCAATAGCGTTTCCATGCTGATTTAGGTAACTCGTTTCGTGTCTTTTGCATGTGAAGCTCAAGTGCAGGAGAGGACCAGCGTTTGGGCGTTTCAATTGCGTCAGCATACATGGCGGTATAAAAGGTCGTTACCAAAGCAATGAAGATAGGGGGTGGCATGCCATAAACGTTCTTGGCAGTCAGATCCTTTTTTCGTTCAACCAAGTCCAAGGCGAACCAGAAGCCTTGTGTGGTTGTACGTTCAGCTGTGAGGCTTTTCCAGTCATATTTACCTAAATGGGTAGCATGCGGTAATCGTTCAGGTCTTTCGATTCGCATAACATATTCGCCTTCAAAACTAATTTTAATACCCCTCGCCGCCGCAAACTTTACTTCAGGGATTGTTGGCGATTGATCAATACCAGCAATTACTTTCAATTTATCAATGTCGAAATTATCATCAGTAACCGTGACGTTTTGTTGATGCGCAAGCGTTTGAATTCCCTTGATCAAAGTAGAAGGGTTTTTCAAACGAGGTTGTACGACGAAGGTCAGAAAAAGCTGAATAATCGCCGAGTGGCAGGCTTACTGGACTGAGTCAGAGTGAAAAGGTGTAAGCTGGTTTTCCATCACGCTTAAAATTCGATTGACGTCTGTCCAGCCTGTGCAATCCCGCCCCGTCTGCATATACATGGCCGTACCAAACTTTTCTAACGTACCTTCGATCGTATCGTCGTCGATATAGGGCAACAGTTTCTCTGGTATGGGTGAGACCATGAATTTCTGGATCATACTTTCAATCCTTCTAAGTGGTTGTTGTGCCATGCTGGATTCCTCGCTTAGTTGTTTGATTGAAGTTTTGGAGCAAAGTCTATGTTATGTCTTAGTAATTTGCTATATTAACGATAAGCTAGCATCACGAGGGTAGCTCTCGAAAGATATCTAGCCCAGCAGTTTTGCTGGACATCACCCCTCAACTATTTATCTGAAGGCGGAGGTGAGGTCAATGCAAAATCGGAGTGACTGAAGGGTTCGCGATGGTTGATTTCGCCATTGCTGTCTGGATCTTGTCCAAGGCGTATCTCAATTACGTCAAGGCTCGCCAGATACTAAAAAAGCCGGCTCGTAAGAACTAGCTTTGACCCAGTCTTCTGAACTGCGCTTGAGGCCGTCGAGGCGCAACTCGGTGGTCTCTTTTCAACTTGGAAAAAGTATATCATGAAATCGACTGGTTGTAAAAATAATAGGAGTGACTAATTTCTGGTAATACCCCCCTCTGTCAAGCAAAGTTGCATTGGCAGTACCTGTTTTCTCGTGTACCATGAATAGTGGTATCTTTTAGCATTAAGTTTTAAACAAACTTTGCACGATACAGAAACAGGCAACTCTTTTTTGTCTATAAGGAGTCTGAAAATCTTGGCAATTCAATGGTTCCCGGGTCACATGGCGAAGGCCCGTAAACAGGTACAGGAAAAAATTAAACAAGTCGATCTCATTCTTGAAGTCGTTGACGCGCGCACGCCTGAGTCATCGCGCAACCCCATGTTAGATGAAATCATTGGCGAAAAGCCGCGCATGGTGATCCTCAATAAGCAAGATTTGGCGGATCCAACCTTGACACGCGAATGGGTGCAATACTATCAAGATCAAGGCTTTGCCGCGATTGCGATTGATGCGCAACATGCTAAACGGCTGCAGCAGATTCCCCAGTTGGCCACCAAATTGATGGCGGAGAAAATTGCGCGGAAGAAGGCGCGAGGGATTCGCAATCCCATGATCAAGGCGATGTGTATTGGCATCCCCAACGTCGGCAAATCAACTGTACTGAATCGGCTGGTTCATCGCAATATTGCGGTCACCGGTAACAAACCCGGTGTGACCAAGAATCAACAATGGCTAAAGGCGAGTGATAATTTTCAGTTGCTGGATACCCCCGGGATTTTGTGGCCTAAATTTGCCTCACAGACGATCGGGATGCGTCTGGCGTTTACTGGTGCGATTGCCGACGCTGTATTCCAAGAGGATGTGGTTGGGTTGTATGGCTTAACTTATTTTATGGCACATTATCCGGACGCCCTGAAAAAAGCCTACCATCTCACAGATGCCGACTTACAAGCCGCACCGCATGATTTGTTGGTGAAGCTGACAAAGACGCAGGGATTCGGAGAAGAATTCAATCGAATGGCGGAACGGCTGATTTTCGATGCACGGCAGGGGAAATTAGGCCGGTTTACCTTGGAAAAGCCTGGTGAGACTGATGCCGACATTGAGTGAGTATAAGGCGCTGTTGCAGGTCGATCATGTTGATCCGGCAATCTTGACGGCGCTCAAAAATGATAGTCGCATTGGTGCGGGTAAACTGCTGGCAGCCTATCAACGACGCGAGGATCATCGCGCGGCCGAGGAGGTGGCATTACGATATCGCAGTAGGTATGAGCGCCAGTTATGGAGAACGTATCAGTATGTTGCTGGGTTAGACGAAGTAGGGCGAGGGCCGCTAGCTGGTCCGGTTGTGACAGCAGCGGTCATCTTGCCGCATCATTTTCAATGGCCGGTGAATGATTCAAAGCAACTGACGGCTCATGAACGCAACGTGTTATACCCGCACATTTTGACGGAAGCCATCGCGGTTGGCATTGGCATTGCCGACAATTGCGAGATCGATCGGGAGAATATTTACCATGCGACTGAACTTGCGATGGCACAGGCGGTGAGTCACTTACGCGTTGCCCCGGAGTTTTTGCTGGTAGACGCGATGCATGTGCCGGTCGATTTGCCGCAGGAGCGCTTAATAAAAGGCGACGCCAATAGTATTAGCATTGCTTCAGCTAGCATTGTTGCGAAGGTGATTCGGGATCGGCTGATGGTGATGTATGACCAGGTTTATCCTGGCTATGATTTTAAGCACAATATGGGTTACGGAACGAAAGCACACTTGGCAGGTTTGGCAGTTCATGGCGTTACGCCGATTCACCGGCGCAGTTTCGGGCCAGTGCGTGATTGTTTGAAGTGATCGTCGTTAAGTCGCGTAATGTATTGACAGGAGGAACTTCTGGCATGACATTACGCGACTTTTTATTAACTTGGCATCTGGCGACCCATCAGAATCCGCGTTTGGCGGTCGCTTTGGAGGAAGCTATTCATGCAAAAGCCGATTTAACGGCATTCCAACGTGAACTTGACAAGAAAATGACTCAGTCGGTGGAACCTTTATTGGCGGTAGCGCGGCAGTCACCTTACGTCACTTATGTCGATGCTACCTATCCACCACGGCTGCGTGAAATTCCCCAGCCGCCACTGGTGCTTTTTTATCGCGGTCAGATAAAGTTATTTCAGCAATTGACGCTGGGGGTTGTTGGTTCGCGGAAGGCCACCGGTTATTCCGCGGCCGCCTTGGCGCAATTATTCCCGCAACTGCCGGCAATAACGATTGCAAGCGGCTTGGCAACCGGCGCCGACAGTATGGCCCATGAGGCGGCGCTTGCAGCCGACTTGCCGACGATTGCGGTGATCGCCAATGGCATTGATCAAGTGTATCCGGCTAAGCACCGCTTGTTGCAGGAACGAATTGGCCGCGTTGGGTTGATTGTGAGCGAGTACCCGCCTGGAACGTCTCCGCAACGATTTCAGTTTGTGGCGCGTAATCGGATTATTGCTGGTTTGGCACACGGGGTGATGGTGACTGAAGCGGAAATCAAAAGCGGAAGTTTGATCACGGCCAATTATGCCCTGCAGCATAATCGTGAAGTTTTTGCTTTGCCCAATCGTTTTGGCGAGCGTTTAGGCGCTGGAACCAATGCACTAATTCAGGCAGGCGCAGCAATTGTGACCGGTCCGAAAACGTTGATCGAGAATCTGCATTATTACCCATAAAGTGCCAAAAAATGCCCTTTCTATAGTAGAAAAATTTTCCTTTAATTTGACAAGAGCAAAATGACTAGCTTATGATAGCAACTGTTTTGAGCCAGCAGGTGTGATCAGATGGTTTTGGATGGATGTGTATCCGCTATTGTGACCGATCGTAGCAACCTGCTGAATCATGAAGCACTGACGGTAACACGTCAGCCCGCACAAATTAATCAGGGCTTGCTGTTGTAGCAATGCCACCGGAAGGAGCGCGTTCATGGCCGACAAGAAGTTAGTCATTGTTGAATCGCCAGCCAAAGCCAAGACCATTGAAAAATATCTTGGCCGCACCTATAAAGTTGTTGCTAGCTTAGGGCATATTCGTGATTTACCCAAGAGCCAAATGGGTGTTGATGTTGAAAATAACTACGAACCTCGATACATTTCGATTCGCGGTAAAGGCGATGTCATTAAATCTTTAAAGAAAGACGCTAAAAAAGCTAGCCGCGTCTATCTCGCAGCCGATCCGGATCGTGAAGGAGAGGCCATTGCGTGGCATGTCAGTCATATTCTTGGTTTGGATCCCAAAGCCAAAAACCGGGTCGTTTTTAACGAGATTACCAAAGATGCAGTCAAAAATGCCTTTAAGACGCCACGTGGAATTGATATGGATCTCGTTGATGCCCAGCAGGCACGGCGGATTCTGGATCGGCTTGTAGGCTATTCCATCAGTCCATTACTGTGGAAGAAAGTCAAAAAAGGCTTAAGTGCCGGCCGGGTCCAGAGCGTTGCGTTAAAACTGATTATTGATCGTGAAAATGAAATCAAGAATTTCATTCCTGAAGAGTATTGGTCACTGGATGCAGAATTTCAGAAAGGCCGCAGCAAAAAGTTCACGGCCAGTTTTTACGGCACCAAGAACAAGAAACAGGCACTGAAGAATAATGAGGTTGTTCAAAAAGTTTTAAGTCAGGTTGATAAGGCCAAGCCGTTTAACGTGACCAAAGTGGTTAAGAAGGAGCGCAAGCGTTTCCCGGCGCCGCCTTTTACCACCAGTACTTTACAGCAGGAGGCCAACCGCAAGCTTGGTTTCCGAACCCGGAAAACCATGATGTTGGCCCAGCAGCTATACGAAGGCATTAATTTAGGCGGTAAGCTTGGCACGGTCGGGTTGATTACGTATATGCGTACTGACTCCACTCGGGTTTCTAATGTCGCTAAAACTGAGACCAGTCACTATCTGCACGAAAAGTATGGCGAGGCCTATGCCGCCGTCAAAATTCGTCAAGGCAAACTTCAGGAAGGGGCTCAAGACGCCCATGAAGCGATCCGCCCAACCAGTACGTTGCGGACGCCTGAAAGTCTGGCATCGGTTTTGGATAAAGACCAGATGAAACTATATCGGTTGATTTGGAGCCGATTTGTTGCTAGTGAAATGACGCCAGCCGTGATCGACACCGTTGCCGTGACGCTTGAGCAAAATGATGTGACATTCCGTGCTAATGGTAGTCAGATGAAGTTTGAAGGGTTTACTAAGCTTTACGTATCCTCGCGTGATAACGACGAAAAAGACAATGTTTTGCCTCCGTTAGCTGTCGGGGATGCCGTTAAAATGTTGAAAACCGATCCGGCACAGCATTTTACCCAACCGCCAGCCCGATACTCAGAAGCCAATCTGGTTAAGGCATTGGAAGAAAATGGTGTCGGTCGGCCGTCAACCTATGCTCCGACCATTGAAACCATTCAGAAGCGTTATTACGTAAAGCTCAATGCCCGTCGTTTTGAACCGACCGAATTAGGCGAAATCGTTAACAGTCTGATCGTTGAATTCTTCCCTGATATTGTCAATATTAAGTTCACAGCAAATGTGGAGTCCGAATTAGACAGTATCGAAACCGGCGAAGCCAACTGGGTAAAGGTTATTGACCAGTTCTACAAGCCGTTTGAAAAAGAAGTGGCGCACGCCGAAACCGGCATCGAAAAGATTCAGATCAAGGATGAACCTGCAGGTTTTAATTGCGACATTTGTGGCGCACCCATGGTCATCAAAATGGGGCGTTATGGTAAATTTTACGCCTGCTCCCGCTTCCCGGACTGCCGAAACACCAAGGCGATTGTCAAAGAAATCGGTGTCGTCTGCCCTAAATGTCACGTTGGCCAAGTGGTCGAACGCAAGAGCAAACGCAACCGAGTCTTCTACGGCTGTTCCCGTTACCCAGACTGTGACTTCGTTTCCTGGGACAAACCAGTCGGCCGCGACTGCCCGGTCTGTGGTCACTTCTTAGTCGAAAAGAAAACCAAAGCCGGCACCCAAGTCGTTTGTCCAAACAACGATTACAAGGAAGCCTTACAAAAAGCATAAAAACCGAAACCAGCAAGCCCGAATCCTTTGGGTCTGCTGGTTTTTTTGATAAACTAGGCAAGAGCGTGAACAGGAGCGCTTAGAAATCGGAGTGTAAGTGGCCTCGGGCGTGATGGCGCGGGCCTCGCCATTGCGCCCGAGGTCCTTACACGCATACTCCAGCGTCAATAAGCACCTGTTCACAGCAGTATCACGAAAACCCAAATCAAACAAACCTTTAAGAAACCCTCGTCCATTATCGATCCAAAACCCCACACCAGAGGAGGAATTCATCATGCCCATTGTTAACGTCATTGGCGCTGGCTTGGCCGGTTCGGAAGCCGCCTGGCAAATCGCGCAATCAGGTATCAACGTCAATTTATATGAAATGCGTCCGGTTACCATGACCCCGGCGCATCACACCGCTAATTTTGCGGAACTTGTCTGTACGAATTCATTGCGTGCCAATCAGATCACGAACGCGGTTGGATTGTTGAAAGAAGAAATGCGACGCCTAGATTCGATCATTATTCAAAGTGCCGACGTGACCGCCGTTCCAGCTGGCGGGGCACTGGCGGTTGACCGCGAGCCATTTTCCCAGTTAGTGACCCAGAAACTCGTGTCGCATCCCCGTGTCCATGTCGTCCACAAAGAACTGACTGATTTTCCTCAGGGGGTGACGGTGGTTGCTACAGGGCCATTAACCGCACCGGGTTTGGCTGACGCCATTGTGGCCTTGAATGGCGAAGCCGGTCTGTCATTTTTTGATGCTGCTGCTCCGATTTTGGACGCCAGCACCATTGATACCGCTATTGTCTATAAAAAGTCTCGTTATGATCGTGGCGAAGCTGCTTATTTAAATTGCCCGATGAACCGGGAAGAATTTCAGGCGTTTTACCAGGCATTGATCTCCGCTGAGGTTGCGGAAGGCCACGATTTTGAAAAAATGACAGTTTTTGAAGGCTGCATGCCGATTGAAGTGATGGCTAAACGCGGGATTAAGACGATGCTGTTCGGTCCGCTGAAACCGGTTGGTTTGGAGGATCCGCGAACCGGCAAAACACCGTATGCGGTTGTCCAGCTGCGGCAAGATAACGCGGCAGCGAGCTTGTATAACATCGTGGGCTTCCAGACGCATCTCAAGTGGGGTGAACAAAAACGGGTTTTCCGGATGATACCGGGATTGGAAAATGTTCAGATTGTCCGCTACGGCGTGATGCATCGCAATACATTCATGAAGTCACCGGCTGTTCTTGAACCGACGTATGCGTCTAAGCGGCGTGCGGATCTCTTCTTTGCAGGACAGATGACTGGCGTTGAAGGCTACGTTGAAAGTGCTGCCAGCGGCTTAATTGCCGGGACGAATGCAGCCCGGCTGGCACAAGATTTGCCGCCATTGGTATATCCGGAAACAACGGCGATGGGTGCCATGGCACATTACATCACCCACACCTCGCCAACGCATTTTCAGCCGATGAATGCGAACTTCGGCATTATGCCGCCGTTAGCAGTCAAAGTGCGGCAAAAGAAGGAGCGTAACCAGCAACTAGCAGAACGGGCCTTGACCGATCTTGCAGCATTTAAAAATGAATTACAACGCGTTAACCAACTTCAAAAATAAAAAAAGATCTCGGGTAACCGGGATTTTTTCATTGTCGTGTCATGTTATCTTCATAAAGAACTGGTTATAATGGAACAAAGCCAGTGCTTAAACAATCTAGGTGTCCGGAGAGCGAGAATTCACAGCGACCTATTAAGGTTTAGTTTCTGAAAACGTCAACAATCGTTCTTTTTATGTTAATCTATTAAGCGGAGGGATGTCGGATGAAGCCAATTGCAGCTTTTCAGGAATACTTAACGGTCGAGCGGCAGTATTCACCGGAAACCGTCACAGCGTATTTAAACGACATTCAGGAATTCCAGGCTTTTCTCAAGGCTAATGGCGGGTTTACCGATTTTAGTAAGGTGGATGATCTTGACGTTCAGACTTATTTAACTAATTTGAATAAGCAAGGACTGGCTCGTACGTCCATTGCCCGCAAAATTAGCAGTTTGCGCAGCTTTTATCGGTATTTAGCGCGAATTGAGGCAGTGAAACGTAATCCCTTTGAATTAGTTGAGTTGAAGAAGCAGCACCATCACTTGCCGCAGTTTTTCTATGAAGCGGAAATTCAGGAACTGTTTAAAACCGTTGAAGGCAAAACGCCACTTGACCAACGTAATCGAGCGCTGTTGGAGGTCTTGTACGGCACCGGCATCCGGGTTTCGGAGTGTGCCAACTTAACCCTAAGCCAAGTGGATTTTAATACGGGATTGTTACTGATTCATGGGAAAGGCAATAAGGATCGCTACGTACCATTTGGCCAGTACGCCCAGCGAGCGTTGCAAACTTATCTAAAGGATGGACGCCATGTTTTGATGCAAAAGTACCAGACCCAACATCGACTGGTGTTCGTCAACCAATATGGCCGACCCATCACAGCACGGGGAATTGAATACATTCTGGATCAACTTATCAAACAAACCAGTCTGACTGCTAATATCCATCCCCACATGTTGCGACATAGTTTTGCAACGCATATGCTGGATCATGGGGCAGATCTACGCACGGTTCAAGAGCTGCTAGGCCATGCGAGTTTGTCGACGACCCAGATCTATACCCATGTGACGATGGCCCACTTAAAGAACGAGTATATGAAATATTATCCCAAACATCATTAAGACTAAAGTACGATGTAATTAGTGCTTGAGTTTTCTAAAGTATGACTATTGACCGGTTGCTAATAACGGTCATCACTGATGAGCTCGGCACATCAGGGAAACGAAAAGGAGCGTAACAATGACAACAATTGCAGCAGTTAGAAAAGACGGCGTGACCGCTTTAGCAGGTGATGGTCAAGTCACCCTGGGCGAAAAAGTTATTATGAAAGGCAACGCCCAAAAAGTACGGCGTATTTATCATGATCAGGTTGTCATCGGCTTTGCCGGTGGGGTTGCCGATGCGTTTACTTTGCAAGATTGGTTTGAAAAGAAGCTTGAACATTATGCCGGCAACTTACGGCGTTCCGCAGTGGCACTGGCACAGGATTGGCGTAAAGATCCAGCGCTGCAAAAACTTGAAGCGATGATGATTGTCATGGATGAACACGACCTGTTACTTGTATCCGGCTCCGGTGAAGTCATTGATCCGGATGAAGATGTTGTGGCGATTGGTTCAGGCGGCAATTTTGCCCAAGCGGCCGCTATTGCGATGTTACGACATGCGCCTGACATGACGCCGTCCGACATTGCCAAAGAGGCAGTTAATATTGCCGGTAACATTGATATTTTCACCAACCACAATATTATTGTCGAGAGTTTCTAACCGGGCTGGCTCATGCTCACAGGAGGATAAAGTTTAAGATGGTAGAAGTTCAAACACCTAAACAGATCGTTGAAAAACTTGACCAATATGTTATTGGTCAGGACGATGCCAAACGTGCCGTTGCGGTTGCCTTGTACAATCGCTATCGCCGTATGCAGTTGTCACCCAAGATGCAAGAAGAAATCACACCGAAGAATTTATTGATGATCGGACCAACCGGTGTCGGGAAAACAGAAATTGCCCGTCGATTAGCCAAAATCGTGGATGCGCCTTTCGTCAAAGTTGAAGCGACCAAGTTCACGGAAGTCGGCTATGTCGGTCGGGATGTTGAATCCATGGTCCGTGATCTTGCTGAAACTGCAGTGGCGATGGAAGAAGAAAAGCAATTCAAGAAAGTCCGTGTTCGCGCGGAAAAAGAAGCCAATAAACGCCTTGTTAAAATTTTGGTGCCAGCGATTCGTAAAGAAAAGAACTCGAATCCGATGGCTGAAATGATGAACATGTTACAAGGCATGCAAAATGGCAAGACACCGGCTTCTGATGATGCCGATGCTGGCGGTGAAGTGACCGATGACATTCGGAACAAGCGCTTAAGCGTCGCCGAACAGCTGGAAAAGGGCTTACTAGAGGATCGGGAAATTACGGTTGCTGTCAACGACGAGAAAAAAAGCGGTGGCATGAGCGACATGTACGGCCAAATGGGAATTGACTTAAGTGATACGATTGGGGCGTTAATGCCCAAGAAAAAAGTCGAGCGCACCATGACCGTGAAGGAAGCTCGCGAAATCTTCATTAAAGAAGAGTCAGATAAGCTGGTCAACCATGCCGATATTTATCACGACGCTATCCAGAGTGCCGAAAACAATGGCATCATCTTTATTGACGAAATCGATAAAATCGCAGCAGGTGACAAGCATACCAGCGGCGAGGTTTCTCGCGAAGGGGTGCAACGCGACATTTTGCCAATCGTCGAAGGCTCGCAGATCAATACTAAATATGGCCCGATCAACACGGATCATATTTTGTTTATCGGTTCCGGGGCATTTGCCGAGGCCAAGCCAAGTGATTTAATTGCCGAATTACAAGGCCGGTTCCCGATTCGAGTTGAACTAAAGGATCTGACCGAAGAAGACTTCGTACGGATTTTAACCGAACCGGACAATGCGTTGATTAAACAATATATTGCGCTGATCGGTGCTGACGGCGTGAAAATCACGTTTACCAAGGAAGCCGTTAATCGGATTGCCGAAATTGCCACGCAAGTCAATCACGATACCGATAATATCGGCGCGCGGCGGTTAGCCACCATCTTGGAGAAGCTGTTGGAAGATGTGCTTTACGAAGGACCGGATATGGCGATGGGTAGTGTAACGGTAACCCAGCAGTATGTTGACGATAAGATTGGCCACATTGCCGCCGATACGAACATGACCCGGTATATTTTGTAATGCAACCCGTAGAGAACTGTAGATAAGGGATGAGGATGTATGGTAACGATTGCAAATGACTTTTTGACCGTTGACATCAGTCAGCATGGTGCCGAGCTGACTAGTATCAAGGACAATCTGACTGGGCGTGAACGCCTGTGGCAGGCTGATCCGGAAGTCTGGCCGCGGCACGCACCGATGTTATTCCCGATTGTCGGGGCATTGGTTGATGATCAATATCATTACGCTGGCAAAACTTACCACATGACCCAGCACGGTTTTGCTCGTGATCGTGATTTCACAATCGTGTCGGCAACACCTTTTAAGGCCAGCCTTGTTCTTAAAGACGACGATAAAACGCGTGCCATGTATCCCTTTGCATTCCGGCTGATTATCACCTACGCTTTGGAGAACAATAACCTGCATGTCACGTATCGTGTCGATAATACTGACAAAAAAGCTCCGTTGTATTTCAGTATTGGCGGACACCCTGGCTTTCAGGTGCCGATGACAGCAGATACACAGTTCACGGATTATTATATGAACTTTAAACCGCGCAAGTCATTAGTTCAAATTCCGCTAATCGCGGGCAAAGGAGTCGACTATACGCACCGGACGTTGGCCGCAACTGATGCCAATCTGGCTCTGACCCACGAAACGTTTAAAAACGACGCGCTCATATTTGCTCCGCTTGGTAAGACATCGTTTAATCTGCTTTCGGACAAAACTAAACATGGTGTGAGCGTTACCATGTCAGATACGCCTTACCTGGGTGTTTGGAGCCCGTATCCTAAGACTGGTGAGTTTGTTTGCATTGAGCCTTGGTGGGGCATCGCAGATACGATTGGCACGACCGGCGATTTCACCAAGAAGCTTGGAATCAATCGTTTGGAACCGGAAACGGCGTTTGAAAAGGGCTACACAATCAGCATTTTTTGATGCGGACCCCGGTAGCTGGTGATCGGTAACAAAAAGACATCCAACAAAGGGCGCGGCTCCGCGTCAAGTAGACAGTCAAATAATTAAAGGCTTATGCACTTTCTTGAACGGCATGATTCCGATATTCTTCCGGGGTCATGCCGTTTAATGCTAATTGGCGTCTTTCCTTATTATGCCAATTGATGTACTTCTTGATGATGGCGATAAGTTCAATCTCAGATAGTGGGTGTTTGA
>NZ_MSSM01000031.1 GCF_004123795.1 Lacticaseibacillus chiayiensis
CTGAGCTTGCTGCATTGGAATAACTGCTTGCTGCACTATCGTCACCGGACTGGGCAGCACTAGATGCAGCACTGGCGGCACTGCTTGCGATACTTGCAGCACTGCTTGCCATTGAGGCAGCGCTAGAAGCGATGCTTGCTTGATGGTTTGCATCACTTGCAGCAGACGAAGCAATCGACGACTCACTTCTTGCCTGACTCGCCGCACTGCTTGCGACACTTGCGGCACTAGATGCCGTACTTGCATCAGACTGGATCCCACTATCATTTGGATACTCGGAAGCAGCTGATGACGCGTTGCTAGCTTGACTTGCGGCGTTACTTGCCTGACTCGTTGCATCACTGGCGCTGGAACTTGCTTGTGACGCATAAGAGTCAGCCTCGCTGGCGCTGGAACTTGCATTGCTTGCGTAGTCTGAAGCTGTCGACGATGCATGACTCGCCTGACTAGCACTAGAACTAGCACCGCTGGCACTAGAACTAGCGCCACTAGCATCGGACTTCGCTGCTGCCGCACTTGACGCTGCACTTGCTGCACTGCTTGCAGCAACAGTGGCATCACTGGCAGCTTGATCATAACCGGCTGCAGCCTTAGCAGCATCTGATGCAATAGCGGCATCTGATGCGGCAGCACTTGCGGCTGCCTTAGCTTGGCTTTCAGCCTGCTTGGCGCTGCTTGCCGCTGCACTAGCAGCATTGGAGTAACTTGCAGCTGCCTGACTGTCACCAGCCTTGGCAGCACTCATGGCTTCATCGGCACTACTGTTGGCAGCCTTGGCGGCAGCACTGGCTACGGCATCCGCTTGATCGGCTGTCTTAGCCTGCTCGCTGGCATCACTCGCAGCAGCCGCACCCGAAAGGGCGGCACTATGTGCCATGCTTGCATTACTATCTGCCTTCGCAGCTTCACTGGCAGCTGCACTTGCATATGACTGGATTGCGCTATCGCTTGGATACTCGGTGGCAGCTGATGCAGCTGTGCTTGCATAATGATGAGCCGTGCTTGCTTGACCGGCAGCGTCACTGGCGCTGGAACTTGCCTGTGATGCAAACTCACCGGCTTCACTAGCACTCGAATTTGCGGCACTCGCATAGTTCGAAGTAGCAGTCGAAGCAATATCAGCCTCGCTCGCACTAGAACTAGCGCCACTACCATCACTATTGACTGCCGCCTTAATCTTATTCAAATCAACAAGTGCCTGACTGCTTGCAGCTGATGCAACAGCCGCTTGTGTTGTAGCTTCACTCTGAGCTGCAGTAGCAGCAACAGCTGCACTACTTGCAACTGCCGCATCGCTTACGGCTACTTTTGCAGCTGTTTGAGCATCCGACAACGAATTGTTCATCTGACTAGCAGCAGATGCAGCAGCGGATGAAGCCGTTGCATAACCTGCCGAATCATTAACGGCAGAAGCAGCATTTGCTTCTGCTGAATATGAATCATACGCGGCGGCAGCAGAACTTGCTAAGGCATCATCACTAGCCACAGCAGCAGCCGCAGACGATGCTTCACTGGCGGCGCTGGCTGCAGCACTAGCAGCGGCAGCGGCTGCGGTCGAATTTTTACCTGCAGCAACTTCAGCGTCAGATGCTAAGCTCGCCTGCTTCTGGGCGTCACTTGCCAGCGACTGAATCGTTGCATTGGAAGCTTGGCTCTTGGCAATCTCAGCCGCCTCACTCGCATAACTTGCTGCAGCACTTGCGGCACTACTGGTCGCAGTCTCCTGCGAACTGGTGCCAGCAGCGGCATTGTTCGTGACCTTTGAACTATCAGCAGCACTCGCAGCTTGCTTTGGCGTTTCAGCATCATTGACAATCACTGTCGCGCTCTTGATGATAAACGCGTCGCTAGAAACAACCTTAAATGAAGTGTTCGGACTTAAGGTGACACCAGCAGGCAACTTGTAGCTCCAGTTGCCATTAGCATCTGCTTGAACAAGATACTTAGTCGTATCATACGGATCTGCAGTCAATGTGCCTTCAGGGATTCCCTTAATCCCGACAATAGTGACATAACCACCTGCACCGGTTTTACCTGAAATGACTGTGCTTTCGTTAGTCACTGGGTCAACAGTTACAAAATTATCCGATGCTGTGACAAATTGTAAGCTGCTATCTGTCTCGAAGTCATTAGCAAGAGCCTCACCTGAACTCTCAGCTGCTGCTGTCAATCCCTGAACAACCGCAGTCTTTGATGAGGAACCTTGTCCCCTTAGTTGATAGGAAACGGACTTATATGGTCCAAATGGTTCCTTACCATCATTGGGAATAATCTTGACATATTGAGCCGTTAATGTGCCGCTTCCGGTAACATCAAACAAGCTGGAAGCAGCATTCGTGTTATTGGTAATCTGGAAAAGAACAGACTTCGGCATATAAATGTTGATGTTTGAATTGTTGCCAATATCCAATATATGCGCGATGCCCGTGCCACCGTCAATTGATAAATTGACCGTTGCGTCCTGTGCAAAGCTCAACTGGGCACTATTCAGTGTGTGAATAGCATCAGTCGAAGTTGCACCAGCATCTGTTATCTTAACGGTCAGTGTACTACCGCTTGCAACATAAAAACCCGCGTTGTCAGAAATATAGATGACACCATAACCAGGCATTGGTCGCCCCGTTTGGTTAATGGTCATGGATGAGCCTTCATTGAGGTTAACGTGACTATTGCCGACAATTCTAACGGGAATGTTACCAGCAGCACCGGTTATATTAACAACTGCATCTTTATCAACTGTCAAACTACCGTTGTTGATATAAATCGGTGAGAATAAATCTTTTTGAAGGCCATTACTATTAAGAGTAACCTTTGACCCCTGCTTAAATTCGACAGAACCACCGTCTGTATAAATCAATGCGTTGAATCCGTCTTCATCGCCGCCAACTGCCTGAGTTCTCGTCAGATCGACAGTCGCACCCTTGTCAACAATAAACGAGCCGCCAAAGTGAACCTGAACGGGCGTCCCGGTATAAGTAGTGCCCTTGTATGTGGCGCCTTCCTCAACTTCCATGTAGCTAACTTCAAAGTTTTGCTGGTTACCACCAGCTTGTGTTTGTTGAGTGGTATTGTCAAACGGCGAAATATAGCTTTGCACCGAGTTAACGGTTGTGTTCCCCTTGATGTAAACCTTCGTCGTTCTACCATACATTAACTGGGCACCAGTATAAGTTACATGGTTGAAGGTCACCGAATGATCAAAACCGGAGCTAGGTAAAACTCCCATGATCGTAATCGGACCCCAATAACTGTAACCGTACATGGTCAAATCATTGATTGTAAGGCTTTCGTTTTGGTTGGCATTGGCATCCTCCTCATACCAGTGCCTTCGAAAATCGATTACATGATTGTTGCCGTTAATCACTAGGTTCGGGCGATAAGCATATGTTTGTCGATAGCCTGGTAAATCATCAACGAAATTAGCCTGAACATTAATCTCGCTGATAGCTGAGTTCGCCATGGCCGCACTAAATTCAGAAGCTGTGCTGACATCGGCACTGCTACTCGTATCGGTAGCCTTGGCAGCCATCAGTGCACGCCGTTGAGCGTTTGTCGCATTGGCGTTGCTTGTGCTGGCACTTGAGGCACTGGCTGCGCTACTTGCAGCACTGGCACTTGAGGCGCTAGCGATGCTTTTCGATGCGTTCTCGCTTGAGACATTAGCAACACTCTTGGTCGCGCTGGTGCTTGAGGCATTAGCAGCATTCTTAGCTGCGCTTGCTAAACTAACACTGCTACTATTTTGATTGACACTGTCCTTGTTATCACTGAGAGCACTACTGCCTTGGCTCGTGCTTGCTACGCTACCACTGGCTTGGCTCGTATTAGTATCACTCTTGCTGGCCTGACTGGCGCTAGAGGTACCATTGCTGTTCTTGTTGGCAACAGCACCGCTCACCTTACTTTGGCCGGCGTCGGTTGTCTTACTTTGTGTCTCTGTGGCAGCGCTTGATTGATTCAGGCCGCTTGCGCTATTTTGGCCGCTACTGGCCCCCGATGAAGGTGCTTTGGTATACATAGGATTACTGGTTGTTTCAGTGTCAGCTTTTACTTCATTGGTTTCGAAGACTGTTCCTAATCCGATGCCAACGAAGAACAGTGGCGCGACCAACCACTTTTTCTTCGACTTGAACATCTTGAATCGTTTCTTCTCCATCAAAACATTCGTTCTCTTTACTTTTTTCATACTCAAAATCCTCTCCAAAAAATGAGCAACAGGACAAAAAAACTAAGCCTGTTCAGTTTTTTGCTCATACACACTCCTCAAAGCATTCCCCAAGTGGCATCATCTCCCTTCCTGGAGGAGTTGACTGCAACTGTCTTAGCATTAGCCGAAAGCTCGAACGCTCACAAAATACACGCAAAAAAAGCGATTATAATCACCCCTTTTAAAGGCAGTCAAAATTCTATATACTAGCAAGTCAACACTCCAAGCGACTGCTTCTGTATAAATATTTTAATACAATAACATTAATCTCATTTGTACATTACCATTATCAGCAAAAATATTAAAATCGCAATGTCAGGAAAGCGGTTCCATTATTTTGCTTTTTAAATTGTCATGGAGATTTTCCGTTGTTATTCAACAGTACGCAACGTATGTTCACAAACAAAGACGCCATTGCAATAAAATCACAATGGCGTCTTCTGTCAATATAAAAAAGTTTCTTCGTTCAATCTGGCACGGCAGCAATGACTATCCAGCACACACTTGAACCCCGTCACTGGCGCAGTGCCCGCGTAACAGTTTGTTCATTAACAAACGTAAATAGTCCTAAGTCGCCAAGCTCCCGGCCGTAACCGGAATTCTTGACGCCGCCAAATGGCAATTCGGCATTGTAACTCTGACTTTGGTTAGCGCCGACCATCCCTGTTTCAATCTGCGCGGCAACATCTGCGGCGTGATTGGTATCGCCGGCAAAGACTGCACCACCAAGCCCATAAGGCACATCATTGGCAAGCTCAATGGCTTCCTTTTCAGAGTGTACCTTGTAGACACACGCTACTGGTCCAAATAATTCGGTCCGGTAAGCAGGGTTTCCCTTGTCAATGTCCGTCAAAATTGTCGGCTGGAAGAATGCGCCTGGCAAATCAACTGGCGTATTGCCATAAACAACCTTGGCTCCGTGTTCGATCGCTGTATCAACCTGACCTTGAAGCTTTTCCTTGGCCTTCTGACTGTTCAATGGACCAACATCAACGGATGGATCGCTTGGATCGCCGATTTTGACATTTTCAAAACCTTTCTTCAAGCCGGCAACAAAGTCGTCATAGTACTTATCCAGCACAATAAACCGCTTGGAGCTGGTGCAAACCTGCCCACAGTTCATCAGACGGCTCTTGACTGCTTCTGGAATAACGCTGTTCAAATCCGCGCCGTCCAAAACCAGAAAGGCATCCATGCCGCCTAATTCCATCAACGATTTCTTTAAGTACTTACCTGCTAATGCCGCAACGTGCGAACCCGCGCCCTCAGAACCCGTCAGACAAACGCCGGCAACCCGGGGATCCTTGATAAAGGTTTCGGTATCATCATGACCGATTAAGGCAATCTGGAAAGCACCTTTGTCCGCACCGCCTGCCAGCACGGCCTTTTCAAATTCGAGGCCGCTGGCTGGCACGTTGCTGGCCGGTTTGATGATGACGGCATTGCCAACCATGAAGTTTGGCGCAAAAACGCGCATCAACTGATAGTACGGAAAATTCCATGGTTCAACACCAAACACAATGCCAGTAGCAACGTGATTCGTCACTGCAGCGCCAGCCGTGCTGTCAATCGGCTGCGGCTTCAACAGTGCCGGTGCCCGATCAGCATACATGTCCGCAATTTCAGCACAAAGTTCGACTTCGCCTAAAGCCTCTTCCGTGCGTTTGCCCATTTCTTTTGTGATAATCGCAGCCATCTCATCTGCATTATCCCGGAAATAAGCGGCAACCGCGTGTAGCGTTGCGGCGCGCGTTGCCGGATCAAGATTACGTTGTTCTTTGTAAAACGCATGCCCGGTTGTCAACATTTCGCCGATTTGCGCAGGTGTTGTGTTCGCATAAGTCTTTTCTAAAGTGTTAGTATTCGGATCAACGGTTTGATAAGCCATTTTTGTAAACGCTCCCTTCGTGTCCTTACTTAATCATAGCGTATTCTCCCGATAGATGCCAACTATGCACCGTTCGCGCAGACGGCAAAATTGGCAAATTTCCTGCAGCTCAGTGGCCTGCGCTGACTTTAATTTAACGCAAAAGAAAAAGACCCGCCAGTTTCAGCGAGTCTCAAAACAATCATTACTTTAGAAGTCAGTTGGGTTAACCTTGATACCAGGCGCCATGGTGGACGTCAGCGTCAGGCTCTTGATGTAAACACCCTTCGTACTTGCTGGGCGTGCCTTCAAAACGATATCGTTCATGGCTTTGAAGTTTTCAAGCAACTTGTCAGCATCGAAGCTCTTCTTGCCGATTGGGGCATGGATGATGCCAGCCTTGTCAACACGATAAGCAACCTGGCCGGCTTTGATATCATTGACAGCTTTGGCGGTGTCCATGGTAACGGTGCCGGTTTTCGGGTTAGGCATCAAGCCTTTCGGGCCAAGAACACGGCCCAAACGACCAACCTGAGCCATCATCGGTGGTGTTGCAACCGCAACATCAAAATCCAACCAGCCGTCTTGAATCTTTTGCACCAAATCTTCGGCGCCAACAATGTCAGCACCGGCATCTTCGGCAGCCTTGGCTTGGTCGCCTTGGGCAAAAACGATGACCTTCGACGTCTTACCGGTTCCGTTTGGCAGCACAACGGCGCCACGGATCTGTTGGTCGGCCTGCTTTGGGTCAACGTTTAAACGATAGGCAACTTCAACGGTTTCGTCGAACTTGGCATAGTCGATTTTCTTCAGCAGATTAACCGCTTCTTCAGGGGTGTACTGCTTGTTTGAATCAACCGCTTTAGCAGCCTCTAAATACTTTTTACCTTTTTTAGCCATTCTGGGTTTTCCTCCTTGCAAATGTGGTCACTGGGAGATCAGTTTTCTCCCTTCCACCTGATTACCTCAGTTTTCACTGAGAATCCGAACAGTGCGTCTTAGCCTTCGACTTCGAAGCCCATCGAACGTGCCGTTCCTTCAACCATGCGCATAGCCGCTTCAACATCGGCAGCGTTAAGGTCTTGCATCTTTGTTTCGGCGATTTCCTTGACCTGAGCCTTGGTTACTTTAGCAACCTTCTTGGTATTCGGTTCGCCGGAACCATGTTCAACACCAGCAGCTTTCTTCAAAAGAACGGCAGCCGGCGGGGTCTTGGTTACGAAATCGAATGAACGATCTTCATAAACCGTAATCACAACCGGGATAATCATGCCGGCCTGATCAGCCGTACGTGCATTGAAATCCTTGGTGAACCCCATAATGTTGATACCGGCTTGCCCAAGTGCAGGGCCAACCGGAGGAGCTGGGGTTGCTTTCCCAGCAGGAATTTGGAGTTTGACAATGTTTGCTACTTTTTTAGCCACGAGACATACCTCCTTAAGTCCGTGATGTGGTTATGATGGCCAGAAGTTTTGGCCTCCCACGCGTATGCAGAAAACATACCTAGATAGCGTAGCACGCTGTTGCGCAAAAGGCAAGAGCGTGAGCTGGCGCGGTTAGAAGTCGGAGTGTAAGTGGCCTCAGGCGTGATGGCTCGGGTTTGGCCATTGCGCCTGAGGTCCTTACACGCAGGCTTCTGCGCCAGGGAACGCGTTTCAGAAAAAGTTTCACACTACGTCTTGAACTCATTCCGACAAGCAACACCATGTTCACAACCACGGCCAGCCACTTTTTAAATACATCCGCTTAACGCACTCAACAACCACCAGGTAAGCCAACACGATACACGCTGCCCCCGGCCAATAGCTAAGCGGCAAAACAGCAAAGTCAAACGCGCGATGCAGCGGCGACAGGATGAGAAACAAACCGATCAAAAGCGCCAACATCCTCGACAGAATGACCACCGCTGATGCCGGAGCCTGCCAAAACGGTGTCACACGCGTCCGCAAAACGTGAACGACTAATGATTGGGTGAACAAGCCGACAACAAACCAACCCGCCTGAAAAACATGCTGGGCCGGCAAGCTGGCCGCATGCGCGCCGATCCCAAGCCCAAACCACAAGAATAAGAAGGTTGTGATGTCAAAAAGCGAACTTAACGGCCCAAATGTCAACGTATACCGCAACAATCCCTTGGCGCGCCACGGGGTCGGCTTAGCCAGTGTTGCGTCATCCACATTGTCCCAGGGAATGGTCATTTGCGACGTATCATAAATCAGATTTTGAACCAGCAGCTGAATCGCCAGCATGGGCAGGAACGGTAGAAAAATGCTTGCAACCAAAACCGAAAAAGCATTCCCAAAGTTCGAGGCGATCGTCATTTTAATATACTTCATGGCGTTGGCATAAACGCGCCGGCCTTCTAAAATGCCATCTTCAAGCACCAGCAGACTTTTTTCTAGCAAAATAATGCCGCTTGCATCTTTCGTCACATCAGCAGCCGTATCCACACTGATGCTGACGTCGGCCTCGCGAAGTGCGGCTGTGTCGTTGATGCCATCACCCATGTACCCAACCGTATGTCCGGCAGCCCGCATGGTTCTAATAATCCGCGCTTTTTGCAGCGGGCTGAGCTTCACGAACAGATCAGTCGACTCAACGGCCTGCTGTAATGCCTGGTCGTCCATGGCTTCGACATCGTTTCCTGTCACAACGAGTTGATTGGCAATGCCCACTTCTTCGGCAACATGTTGCGTAATAATGGCGTTATCGCCGGTCAAAACTTTCACACGGACGCCGTGGTTCCGCAGTAAACCAATTGCTTCTTTGGCATCCGGTTTGGCTGGATCCAGAAAGCCTAGAAAACCGGCGATCACCATGTGCTGTTCGTCAGCGGTCGTATAAATTTCTTGTTGATGCACATCCTGCCGGTAAGCCACCACAATCATCCGCATCCCCTGACCGCTCATGGCCGCATTTGTACGTTGAAGTTGCTTGAGCCGCTCCGGGGTAATCGGCAGCACCTTGCCATGCAGCTCGACCCGATCACACACCGCCAGCATTTCCTCGAACGCCCCTTTGGTAATCATCCACTGATGGTCCTCATTGGCAACAACCACCGTCAGTCGCCGGCGCTCAAAATCAAACGGAATTTCATCGATTTTGTTTAATCCCGCGGGCAAGTCCGCCAAAATTGCCTCGTGCTCATGCGCGTAATTCACCACAGCCGTATCCATCAGGTTATGCCATCCGGTTTGATAATTGGCATTCATATACGCCATCCGCAACACCGCCGGATCAGTGGTTCCAGTTGCGTCAACATACCGCATCACGACCACGCGATCTTCGGTAATCGTCCCAGTTTTGTCAGTAAAAAGCGTATCGATGGCACCCAGATTTTGGATCGCATGTAGCCGTTTCACAATTACCTTGTGCTTCGACATGGCGAGTGCACCTTTTGCCAGATTGCTGTTGACAATCATCGGCAGCATTTCCGGGGTCAACCCCACCGCGACCGCAATCGCAAAAAAGAATGCCTGTGACCAGTCATGCTTGGTGATGCCATTGATCACGAACACCACCGGCACCAACACCAGCATCATGCTGATCAACACCCGGCTAATGGCCCGCATCCCTTGTTCAAAACTTGTCAGCGCGGCTTTATGGTTGATTTGATTAGCCATATCGCCAAAATAAGTGGCATCCCCGGTTTTTAAAATGACCGCGGTACCAGAACCGGAAATCACGTCAGTTCCCATAAAGACTAAATTCGGCGCATCAAAAAGCGTCTGCCCGGTTTCTAAAGTTGTCTTACCCGCTGTCTTTTCCACCGGCATCGCTTCACCGGTAAAGGACGACTGGTTGACGAACAAATCGTGCGTCGCAATCAAATAGGCGTCGGCCGGAATCATATCACCAGTCGCCAATTGGACAATATCGCCGGGTACGACTTCATCCATCGGCCGCTCCTGTGTCTGTCCATCACGCGTCACCGCGGTTGTATTGGCAATCAAGGCAGCCAGCGCGTGGCTTTCTTTTTGCGACCGATACTCCTGCCAAAAGTGAATCGAAACAGAGAGCGTGATCATCAGCCCCATCATTCTGGCACCGTCATAGTCCGCCGTCATGATAGAGACAATGCATAATAAAAGCAGCACCCAGACAAATGGCTCATTAAATGCTGCAAACAAAATTAAATACCACGGCCGCGGATGTTGGGTCACGACGGTGTTGAATCCCGTTTCTTCTAGGCGCTGGGCTGCCTCGGGAGACGTCAACCCTGATTCACGAGTCTTCAGTGCCGCTAGTGCCTCCTCTGGCTGCTGCTGGCTATAATGCATCAACGCCGCCGTTTTTTCTTGGGTGGAAGCACTATGTCTTGTTATGGTTTTCTTGAACATCATCTCTTGTTATATAAAATGTGGAAGCATGCCGCCTTGGCATCAATAAACGTTTATATGTTTCCTTTCTTGACTGAGTGGCTGCCTTCATTAAGCCTCGTGATGACGCAAGGCCGGCCAGCGGACAGATGGTTTCCAAGAAACATTTGTCCGCTTGTCATGACTACATTTTGCTATTTTCACGATGTTAACCACATGAGCACCTTCCACTTAATTATTGCGTTCATGTCTTCGTGGATGCTTCATCACTATTAGCTTGTTCCATAAGCCGCTTGTTCTCACTGCTTTCTGTATGCCTGGCAAAAAATCATGAATCATTGTAGGCAATTAGCTTTACCCAAAGAATAACTTGACAGTAAGATGGTTGTCAAAGATAACTAAAGTAGCAATGTTGTCAGGAAGACCTTATTGGAGGAAAAATTAATGATTTCTTCAGCATTAGCCCAAGCTGCCGCTATTCGTGCCGGTGCCATTACCAGCGCCGACTTAATCGATGCGGCGGCCGATAAAATTGCCAGGCTCAATCCCAAGCTGAATGCCATCACATGGACAAGGTTTGCAGCTGCCAAACACGAAGCGGCTCAGCTGAAAGATACCGGCCAACCATTCTTTGGGGTGCCATTGGTCTTGAAGGGCCTAGGTCAAAACTTTGCCGGCGCCCCTGCCACAGCCGGCAGTCAGCTATTCAAAAATGCCAAAGCACGCAGCACCAACAACTTTGTCAAGGCCTTACAGTCGCTGGGTTTTGTGATCATCGGCCAAAGTAATGTGCCAGAATTCGGCTTTAAAAATATCACCGATGCTGCCATTTATGGTCCGGCTCGGAATCCGTGGAATCCGGACTATTCGCCAGGCGGCTCTTCCGGCGGCGCGGCGGCGTTGGTCGCTGCTGGCATCAGCCTGCTTGCTGCTGGATCTGACGGTGGCGGTTCGATTCGGATTCCCGCTTCTTTTTCCGGCTTAATCGGCTTAAAACCTACCCGTGGTCGTGTGCCGACCGGGCCGGGTGAGTGGCGCGGGTGGCAAGGCGCTTCCATTAACTTCGCCTTGACCCGCACCATGGCTGACACCGAAGCTTTGTTACGTGGACTCGCAACGACTCAATTAGCCGCACCGTTTATCGCCCCGCCGCTGCATCTCGAAAATGTTAATGGAACGCGGCCGTTGAAAATCGCCTACACCACGCAATCGCCTGTTGGTACACCGGTTAGCGCCACAGCAGTCAAGGCAGTCGCGTTAGCCGTGGATGCTTTACGCGCGGCTGGCCACACTGTTGTTGAAGCTCAGCCGGATGTTGATGGTACGGCGCTGATGCAGGCCTATTATTTGATGAACGGCGGCGAAACCGCGGCCATGTTCCAAGCTTATACCGAACAAACCGGTCACGCCGTCACTTCCGAAGACGTCGAACTCGTCACGTGGGCCATTTATCAAGCCGGATTGCACACCACAGCCGCTGACTATAGCCGTTCGTTGGGTGTCTGGGATCGGGCCGCTGAAGCTTACAGTCATTTCCACAACAGCTATGATCTGCTGCTAACGCCAACGACAGCCAAAACGGCGCCGCGCATTGATGCCGAGTTACAATCGCCTGCCATCGTCGACAAAATGCAACATGCTGCTGAGCTAGCGCCGAATGAGCAAAAACAGCTCGTCTGGGACTTGTTTGAGCCTAGCCTCGCATACTCGCCCTTCACCCAACAAGCCAACTTAACCGGTGCCCCAGCCATTAGCCTACCCACTGCTATATCACCGGACGGTCTACCACTGGGCATTCAGTTCGTGGCTGCTAAGGGTCGCGAGGACCAGTTACTGCGGCTTGGCTATTGGTTCGAGCAGCATCATTTGCTGCAAATGTATCCGTTAAGCGAATCAGAAGACAGTGCACCCGCTGAATAAGTCGCTTTCAGTCACAGGGATGCCCAAATGAAACGAATGCGATCAGAACATAATTTCCAAACGTAAGAAAAAAGTGAGCAATATTCCGGAAGTGTGGGAATGTTGCTCACTTTTGTTTCGTCATGGATAATTTATCAAAATTCTTAAAACTGTAGTGCCAAGGCGAAGCAATCGGAGGCCGGAGGAGGCTCAGCCGTGCAAACAACACAGCGACCGTTTTTTGTCGCTGATGTTGTTAGGCGACTTTGAGACAGCGGTTTTCTGGCTCAAAGCGCCGTCTCCGCTCTAGCTTCGCGTCGCCAGCCCCCTCTGGCCGGAGATTGCGGGGTTTGGCACGACAAGGAAGGAAACAGTTTCACTTACTTTTAACCTCATCAACCCCAGCCTTAAAGTTCACATAACGAGCCAGCGCAAAAAGGTAATCGGACAACCGATTGCTGTACTGCAAAACCACATCGGAGACAGATTTGTCGTCCACCGCCAGCTGATCCAACGACCGCTCCGCCCGCCGTGCCACCGCACGCCCGTACTGCAACGCTGCCGCCAGCGGATGGCCGCCGGGTAACACAAAAGCGGTGATGCGCGGCACTTGCACCATCATGTCATCAATCGCATCTTCCAATGTCTTGACATGTGCTTCGGTAATGGTGTGATGTCGCGGCACCGCAACGTCGGCCAGTAACTCATAAAGTTCCCGCTGCCGATCTTCCAGTGCCTGCGCAAGCCAAGTAAAGCCCGGTGTGGCATTTGCTTGCGAAGCGACGTAGCCAAGCCATGAATCAAGCTCGTCCAAATCACCCAGCGCGATAATCTGCGGATCATATTTCGGCACTTTCTTACCATTAATCTGTTTCGTGGCACCATGATCGCCGACTTTTGTGTAAAGCTTCATGACTAGTCCTCTTTTCCGTAAGCGGGTTACCCGTGATTAAACCGCTGCAACCCTTGCTGCAACACCAGCAATACAATCGGGTAAAAGACCAGATTACCCAGCGCGTGATAAGTATCAAACAACAAACCACTGATATAATACGCCCAAAAGCCCAGTCCATTCAAACTGCCGATGATGGCCATACCCAGACTGACGACGAACCCGTAAAGGTAGCCAAGCAACCCAGCCAAGCCCATTTGCAGCCAAAGGACACGGCGAACCATCGGCAACACCAACACAACCATTTGCAATACCAATAGGCACACCATATAGGCAGCAATCTGCGGCAAGGTCCATAAACCGAATCCTAAAACAAGGTTAGAGACCACCAACGTGCTGACGGTCAAACTCAAACCCCAGCGCATACCAAGCAGCAAGGTGACTACCATCAAAATATCCGTTACCGGCTGGACGTTGGGAATCGGCACCTTCACGATCCGCAACACTGTACACAACGCCGTCAATAGACCAAGCAAAGCCACCGCCCGAACAGGCGATGGCTTTTTGGTTGACGCTGGCAACTTCATTTGGTCACACTCAAGTCAAAAACAACTTTATCATGGTTTTTAACCGGTTGCGTTGTCGCGCCCTTCTTCGCCATCTTACCGTTAATGGTGTATAGCCAGTACGTTTTCTTCGCAACATTTTGCTTCTTGCCGGCAATCTCAGTGATGAACCCTTTCGAAGCCTTAACCGACCAACCTTTTTTCAGACCGGTCATCACCACGGATTTTTTCGGCTGGGTAATCTTCTTTTTAGCAAAAGCTTTGCCATTTTGCTTCAGCTGATAAGTAACCACAATTTGATTCGGCTTGCTGCTGGATTTGGCAGCGCTACTCGAACTGTTGCTGCATCCAGCTAACACAAACATTGCTGCAAAAAAGACAACTAGTGAACGTAAAGCTTTCTTCAACATAACCTTCAACATCCTCCGCATTTTTTACTTAATCGGGCAAGCGCCGCCAGCACAATCCGTCTGGTCAACCAATTCCAGATCCTTTTGATCATGATTGGCATTTTGGGCGGCAAAAACAGCCGCAACCGATCCGTGAATCTTGTCACACTTTTGCTTATAGGTGTCAGCATCAATCGGCTCTTTTGGCGCCTGCTTGAAGCCTGAGCCAACGTACGGCAACATAGATGTTGACTTAATCACGTGCCGATATTGCGACAACAAGCCCGCAATCTGGTCAGCTTCTTCCGGTTGGAAAGTGACTGTGCAGCTGACTGCATTATCCGACCAGTACGTCTGCAAAAATGCCTGTGTTGCAATCTGTTCGGCAATCGAAACCGTTCCAGCTGAAGCAAACGCCGGATCATCGGCATGGGCCGCGCGAATCGGAAACTCGACGACCATCGTGTTCTTGGTGTAAACATCCGGTTCAATATGATAACCGCACGCTTTCAGGGCAGGCAGTAACGGGTCGTTCGCCTGGAAACGAATGCGCTGAATCAGATAGCCGGCATAATGGAAATGCATGCCTTCTGAAACACCTGCCAACTTAGCGACCGTTCCGGATGGCTTAACAGTAGTGTGTTTGCGGGAAGGCTCACAACCCAATGCATTGGAATAAGCTTGATCTGCATCGACAACCGCGTGATACAGGCCGTCCACCGCTTGCTTGATTTCAGGATTATAAATCGGTTTCTCCAGCATTTTGCCGGTGTGCGGATCCACAACCGGTTCAAATCCGGAAACGACGCGATGACCGAAATCATCCAGGAACCAATCCTGAATCCCGGACATCGAAATGCCGATGCGGCGATTCTTGCTAATAATATCACGCGAAACCTGCCAGTCATAATTGCTGAAGGTTACTCGCTTAGCATAGCGCGTTGCCAGTGTAAAGGCCTGCTTTAACTTCCAGCCTTGTTGCACGGCAACGACAGGGAAAAGTTCAAACAAGTTGCACGGTTCGCCATTTGCCAGAGAAATTTCGCCACACGGATTCGTGCCTTCAACATCCGGATCGTTGGCGGCATTTTCACCATCGGCAATTCGGCCAAATCGCCGCGACAAGTCGAGGTTCACAATGCCAGGTTCGCCGTTTTTGGCAATAGCCGTGGCAATCGGCGCATAAGCTTCAAATTGCGTATCAATGGCCACACTGTTATTAGAAGCCCAGCGGTGATGGTAAAGCTGCTTTTGATCCTGCTTCATCGTGATGAACGCGTCATCATCGGACGAGCCTAACGACATTTCCGCAGAACGACGCACGTTACCGGCTACCACGGTCTTGCCGATCAAGTTGCCGATATCAGTGGCATCGACCGCGGTCAAGCGCTGGCCAACCCGAGCATTCAACACCTTGTTGATATCCAGCAACATCTCGACTAATGGCATTGGACCGGAAGCTGTGCCGCCAAAGCCATGAATCCGGGCGCCTTTTGGCCGGATCCGACTGATATCCAGTACCAGCTTAGTCTGCCCACTGGGATTGGTCGTGGCAAAATGATGATCAATCACCTTGGCATTGGCTAAAACCCAGCCTTCACGGGTATCAGGTAAAACATAGCGGTCATTGTGCTCGGCCGCATGTGCCTGTTCCCAAGCTTCCCGGTCAACTGCACCCATTTTCAGCGACTCCGCATAGCTCGCACTGCTGCGATCAATCACTATGGTCAGATCAACGGCGTGTGCGACCGGCGGCAATTTAGCGATGTTGTCTTTGGTAACCGAAAAACCAACGCCACCGCCTTTCATCAATTCGTCAAACATAAATGAATACGGCATCGAGACAGCAGGCTGGTTAGCCGGAAAATCAGTCGGCACGATATGCGAATCCCCATAAGGCTGCGGACGAATGGCAATAAACCAGCAGTTATTCAAGGCATCGCCATTACGCTTTTGATAATCCGTGCCGGAAATCCACAGATTGCGGCCAGATGGCGTGCCGGCCAGTCCGTAAATAAGCTTGAAAAGATTCCGTGCCTCTTTTTGCAGCTCGTCCACAACTTCTGGATCGGGATTGGCTGTATGTAACCGCGGATCAAGGTTAATATTCCCCTCAACCACTCGTTTAACGGTTTCGTCCCAATTCTCGGTACGTTGTTGATCCGGCAACCACCGGGCATAGGTCCGCTTATAGGTGACCCACCCCAGTTCACCCCAGTGTGGTTTAATTTCTTTCTTGACCTCGGCAATAAAATCAGGTGCCAAGGTGATCGGTTTCATCATAACTTGCATAGCTGTCCCTCCCGTATACAAGATATGGTATAGCCAAACGAATCGAATATCAAGATATAGATCAATCAATAACAAATTGTTAATGTTGGCAACTACCCGTTCGACGCGGCATGCCCGGCCTTAAAAAATTAATGGCCGAATTAAAAATCGCCAGCGCAGGAAACCGCTGGCGATATCTATTCTATTTGAGAATTAAAAGACCGGTCCGACATACGGGCGCACTAACACATGGTCCAAATCAAGACTTTTAAGCTCGGTCAAATCGTTAACAAAGCAGGTAATCGACCCTGCCAGCATCAAATTCATTTTCATTTTGCCAAGCTGAAGCGCCACGATTGGTATGTGGTGAGCATAGGCATACCCGATCTCAAAAGCCGTTCCCGGATCGGGGTTCTCACCGACATAATCCAGAATAGCAACCAAAACTGTTGACCGATGTAACCCCTGAATATCTTCACCAAACACCTGCCGTTGCCAGCCTGACGAGTTCGGCGTTAACCCGGCCTTGTTCGTGTCATCGCGCGGTGAAAAAATAGCGGTGACTGATTCATTTGCATGCAAAGCTGTCAAGACTTGATCGAGCCGTTCAATCTGAGCAGAATCAAAAAACGGTGCAGCCAAATAAACTTCTGCCATAATAATTCCTCCTGTGAGCATTCATCGGCGCGTTATGGTGAAGCAGCTTCTATATACAAGGCTTCAACTCAGCAACACCTAAAAGTCGCGTTGACGCTGCCATAAATACTCGGCAATGTCATGATCCACCAACCGATTCTCGTGCAGTAAACTATGGGCTGCCCGCGGTCCACGAATCACAACCTCGGTATAATCTTTGATGCGATCCTTCACCAAATAACGCACAGCAAAACTGCTGCTAACAGCGACTTCACCATCATGACGGCCGCCAAGCATCAAATCACCGGCAATGTTCAACCACCGCAAATCAGACGGCAAGTTGGCAATCGAACGTTGAAGATATTGATAAATCGGCGCTGTATGCTCTGGTCCTTGGCGAGTCAACGGCCAGTTAAGAATCGGTGAACGCCGCGCAATTTCCACATCATTCATCGGTGCGGCAATCGTCACCAGATTAGCCACGGGAACAGCAGGTTGGCTCACTAAATACAGTGCCGCCGTCACCCCGCCCATCGAATGCGCAACCAGATTAACATGGGTAAACGACTGTTGCTCCTGCAAAGCGGCGATGACATGTTGCAAACCTCGCAACTGGGCAGCGGGCCGCACCGTTTTGTCCGTATACAAGACCTGAACAGCAGCGTGGTGGTTTAGATTCAACTGTCCGCGCAAATGAACACTGCTATCCGGCGCGACAATGGCCACGACATCTTTGCTCAAGCCATAACGCCGCTGCATCCGCCATAACATATGGCCAAAAGAGTACCGTGTACCCAGATGCCCCGGAATAAACAGCGTTGGCGTCGGATCCATCACGAGCGGCACCGGCGCATAGCCAGTCCGAGCCAATAGAAAATAGTCCGTCATTACGCCCACAACGACCATCACGCCCAGCGTCACGAAAATCCAGAACCAGCCGCTCATAAGCGTTACCTACAGTTTGTCGACTTGATCAAAGTCCAATTCCGCAGTGACTTCACGATCGAACATTTCTGTCACAACCTTCAACTTCATCTTATCTTTATCAACCGCAGTCACCTTACCATGCATCCCGGTAAAAGCACCGTCGATAATCGTCACTGGCTCGCCCACATCAAACTCAACATTTTGATGGCGCGTGCTCATCCCCATCGAATGCAAGACACTGGCTACTTCTTCAGGCAGCAATGGCGCTGGTTTTGAACCGGCACCATGAGAACCGACAAACCCTGTAACGCCAGGCGTATTCCGGACCACAAACCAAGACTGATCCGTCATCACCATTTCAACCAACACATAGCCAGGAAAAGTTTTCTTCATCTCGACTTTGTCCTTGCCATTCTTTTTTTCGTGTTCCTCTTCTTCAGGAACGACCACCCGAAAAATGTAATCATCCATATTCATACTGGTCGTTCGCTGTTCAAGGTTCGTCTTCACCTTATTTTCATAACCGGAATAAGTGTGCAACACGTACCAATGTTTCTCTGCTGACGTTACTGTTTCAGCCATAACGAGTCTCCTTTTAGTGTTTTGAGTCAAAATAAAAAACCGTCATCGAAGGCGGTTTTGCGCTGCTCATAGTATAGCAAAGATAAAGCGGTTTGTCAGGCCTTAATACAAGAACGCCTGAAAAATCATGTTAATGACCCAATCAACCACCGCAAAATAAATGGCAAAGATAATGGAGGTCATGATGACGGTAAACGTATCACGGCGTGTCTGTTTCGCAGTCGGCCACGTAACAGCCTTCATTTCCGTAAAAACACTTTTGATAAATTTCATCAGCCCACTCCTTCCATTATTACTTCGTTTCTTGATGAACCGTTACCCGGCCACAATGCTTACAAAATTTTCTTAAAGTCAACCGTTCCGTTCGCTTCGGGTTCTCGGGAACAAAATAATTCCGTTGCCCGCAAACCGAACAAGCCAAAGCAACTTTCTTTACTGACATCTTGTTCCCTCCAGTCACGTCCAATATGTTACCAAGATTGTCCATGAATAGCAAGCGTCAGAAAACAAAGGTAAACATTGTCACCTTAAGTGTCATTAATATTTAGTTACTTAAGCATCTGAAAGCTTTTTAAAAAAGTATTCCCAACCACAACGTCACCAACAATGCTCCACCAAAGCTTAAAAGCGAACGAATGGTGTAGATAAAAGTTTTGTCCTTACTAGGCGAAGCAGTAAAGGTCCGTGTGTTGTTAAGCACCAGCGGCCATGTCGCTAGTACCAACAAACTCCAAATCGGCAAGAGTTTGGTGACGATGCCGAGTAATAAGCCGACAAAGGTGGCAAACGGAATTAGCCGGTACCAACGCAAGGCGCGCTGTTTCCCAAGGTAATAGGGCAATGTGTAGCGCTCGTTTTTCACGTCTTGTTCCAGATCGGCGATGTTGTCAGCAAACATAACTGCCGCGTTCAGGATGACAATCGGGAGAACGGCGATGAATAGCTGCAACAACCAGCCTAAGTTCAGTGAAAACGCAAACGTGCGGCGGCCCAAGACGAGATCTAAGGGTTGCGGTACCTGCATGTTGATCAATACGGCAATCGTGAATGTACCGAAGCCCTCGACTATTCCGGCCAGCAATTCGCCAAGTGGGAGCCGGGATAATGGAATCGGGCCAAACGTATATAGAATGGCGATTCCAACGCCAATTGCACCGATGACCAAAAGGCTGAGATTCGTGCGCATCACAAGAATCAGGCCAAGAACGACACTCACTAATAGCATCAGAATCGTCAACGACAACATCCCCAAAGGAGAAAGATGCTCTCGACCGATAATATTTTGTTGTTGCTGATAACTATGGTCCTTGGCTTTGAAGTAGTCTTGCACATTGTTAAAACCGGTGACAAACAAAGCGATGGCGAGCTGGGCCAAGCCATAAAGCAGGCTGTTGACCCAGGAGAATTGTTGAAAAGCCCATGCAGCGTAACTAATGCCTAGCGCATACGGGAGCATGCTCGCTGCTTTTGCCGGTAAACGAATAAATTCAAGAAAAAGCGGCCATGTTAGGTGTTTATAAGGTTGCGTCATAACAAGACCCCCATTCCCAAGCCGAGGGTTAATAAACCATTTTCCAAAACCAGGTTCACAACAGCAGTGTGGAACGTTCGTGGCTTGCTTGGGTCGCGAATAAAGCGATGGACGTTGCGAATAACCAGCGGCCACGCTAACTCAATCAGCAATGCCCAGCTCGGCAAGGCGCCAAACACAACTGCTAACAATACCGCGATGAAACCGATATAGGCTAACAAAGCGTAAACCCGCGGTGCCCACCAGTGACCTAGGTACATTGGCAATGTATGCCGGTGATTCCGCTCATCTTCCTCCAAGTCAGCCATGTTGTTGGCTAGCATGACGTTAGCAATGGTGGCCATTGGCGTGATGCAAGTCAAGCCTAAAGCAATGATGGCAATAAAATCCCCGTGTAAGACAATCGTCGGCCATCCCCACTCCAAAGCGATCAATTTCCCGGGGACAATATTAATATAAGTAGCAATCACCGGAATGCCCAATCCCATTACGACACCGGAAAAAATTTCCCCCAATGGCAACCGCGACAATGGCAACGGTCCCCAAGTATATAAGATGCCGATTGCAAAACAGGCCATTCCCATCAGCAACACAAGCCAGTCAGTTCGCATAACCAAAATAATCCCAAGCAGTGAGGCGCCTGCCAACATGCCGAAAATGATTCGGCTGACTAACTTCGGATTTAACTGTTTCCGGCCAATCACATTAACGGCTTGCTGATAATGTTCATCTTTGGCTTTGCGATAATCCATTAAGTTGTTCAGCGCGGTGGTCATCATGTCAAAAAGTAACATCGCCACCAGGAATATACCCGTGTTCACAGCATTAAAGCCGTGAAAGTAACTCACCGCAAATAACGTACCAATCGCAAACGGCAAAATACTTGCCAGCTTCGTGCGAATTTCCACCAATTCCAAGAAAATCGGCAGCGTCATCGACTTCCCCCTTTAAACGCGTTCGCCAGCCCAGAAACCGGCTGATTCACGCTCTTATTTTTTAGCCACGTTTGCCAGCGTGTATCCGGAATGCTTGAACAGTTTAAAGCTGTCTTTCAATCCCGAGCTGACGTAAACCCTTTTGTCTTTGGTAACAAAAATGGCATCGGCATATTTCAGCTTTTCGATGTATGTCATCCCATCAACTAGCCCCTTGTCAAATGTCGCAGTTGACAAGGCATCGCCGTCAACACTTTTGTTGGTAACGATTGAAACACCCATTAGTTCATTGTCAAATGGGTAACCGGTTTTGGGATTCATAAGGTGCATATAAACTTTACCATTAACTTTGAGGTAACGCTCGTAGATTCCGGAAGTTACAACTGTTCTGTTACTGGCAGGCAAGGTACCAATGGCCGTTCCCCGAGGCTTTTTCGGATCCTGAATGCCGACATTCCAATCTTTTTTTGCATCTTTAGGGCTCTTACCCATAACAAAGATATTGCCGCCTAAATCGATAATCGCCGTGGTGACATGTTGTTTCTTCAATGTCTTAACGACTTCATCGGTAATGAACCCCTTTGCGATACCGCCGAGATCAATGGCCATGCCTTTTTTCTTCAGGTAAACAGTCTGTTGCTTCTTATTAAGAACAACATCTCGATAATGTACTAGCGGCAGCTTGGCATCAATTTCGCTTTGGGCCGGTTTGCGGGCATCGGCAAAACCAATATGCCACAGACTGGTGATTGGCCCAATCGCCAAATCAAACGAGCCATTAGAATTCTCGCTGTAATGCTTGGCCGCCGCAATCACACGATAAACACTCGGCGTCACGTGAACCGGCTTAATCCCGGCATTTTGGTTAATCTTATCAACTTCCGACCCTTTTTGATTAACCGTCAGCTGATCGGCTAGCTGTTGAACCCGGGAAAAAGCAGCATCTAACGCCCCTTGCTTGCCCTTGTCGTAAATCTTAACCGTGACAACCGTTCCCATCAGAAACTGAGTATCCGAATAAGGGTCGCCTTCGACCAACGTGCGCTTTGCTGCAGGCTTGCCGGAACAAGCAGTCGTTACCAATGCCAGCAGCATCAGCAAAACGACGACAACTCTTTTCTTCATTTATGCTCCTCCAAAAGTGAGCGTTCACCGGCGCGACGAGGAATCGGCGAACACGTTATGTTGATCGTAAACCAACGCAATCAACCACAGCGTCATTATACGGAGTTTTGTAGGCATAAGAAAAGAACCTGCTCAGAAAAGGTGTTCCGAACAAGTCCTTACTTAAGCTACTAGACTGACCATCAGTCCAACCGCTTCGATCGTGAAACCAACAAATTAGTTGTTGTAAACAATGTTGTCAACTTCGATCTTGTTCGTGTTGCCATTTTGTGCAGCATTGACCAGTTGATCAGCATATAAGATGAAGGTATCGGAACTGTGGGTCGCACCAGAAACTACATCAACCTTGGCTGGTGACTGTTTGGCAACCAACGACTTATTCAGTTCCGGAATGTATTCCTTCGGGCCGACTTTATTGACTTTCTTCATATTAGCTTCGTACTTGGTGTCAAGTGTCTTGGACTTGCCATCTTTATTGATGTTGTCATAGTTACTCTGCGTAATCTTGCCGTCCTTGACGGTGATGGAGAAGACAACCCGATAACCATTGAAGTAATTCTTTTCTTCAAGTGTATAGGTACCATCTTTCATCTTGCCAGTATTATTCACTTCAATCGGCTTGGTGTCACCAGCTTGGGCAGCCTGAATCAATTGTTGTGCATAGTTCTTGAAGGTCAGGCTGGAATCAGTCGCACCTGAGATTACATCAATTGCCCCAACGTTTGTCCCGTTTTTCTGGAACGACTTGTTCAACTCAGGAATATACTCTTTTGGCCCAACCTTGACCTTGGCCTTCATTGCTTTTTCATAGGCAGCGTCCTTAGTCTTGGATTTGCCATTCTTGTCAACGTAGTCATACTTAGTAGAAGTAATCTTTCCGTCTTTGACTGTCATGGCCATTTCAACTTTATAGCCATGATCATAGCCGGTTTCATTCAGCTTGTAAGTACCATCCTTTAGCGGACCGCCGGCAACTTGCTTTTGGGCTGATGACTTCTTCACTACTTTGCTGCTGGAGGCCTTACTGCTGGACGAATTTTTGCTGCTTGAACTACTGCTGCATGCACTTAAGACCAAAGTGGACAGTGCAACAACGGCTGCCCCCGTCACAACTTTATTTAACTTCATGACATTTACCCCTTTTGCAGTTCATTACTGCGATATTGTGTTCTCGATCACATATTTAGTTTAGCCAGTCAAATCGAAAAAATCAACCAAACCAGGGCATTATAAGCGCTTTCTCATTTTCCAAGGAGTGTCATTAAAACGTATTTTTGTGTCTTTTTACACAAAAACGTCCGGATTTGGAAAAAGAGAGCGCTAACGTTAGACATTAAGCGAAATTAAAGGCTATAATGACTTGGATACATACTTCACAAAAGTATGGATATTGCAAATGGTAAGGAGTGTTATGCATGGCGAAAACCAATATCGTCGTGGTTGGCGCGGGGTTTGCCGGGGTTTATGCGACAAAGCACCTGGCCAAGCATTACAAACGCAACAAAGACGTGACGATCACGCTGATCGATCGCCACTCGTACTTCACTTATGTCACCGAACTGCACGAAATCGCAGCGGATCGTGTTCCGGAAGATGCGATTCAATACGATTTGCAGCGGCTATTCAATCGACGTAAGAACGTCAAAATTGTCACCGATAACGTGACAGGGATTGACCGCGATAAGAAGGAAGTGGTTACGGAAAACGGCCGCTTCCCTTACGATTACGTGATCTTGGGGATCGGATCACAACCAAATGATTTCGGAACACCAGGCGTTGCCGAACATGGTTTCACTTTGGGTAAGTGGGAAGACGCGATTCGGCTAAAGCGCCACATTGAAGACGTTGTGCGGCGTGGTTCCGAAGAACACGATCCGGCTAAACGCAAGGCTCTTTTGTCAATTGTCATTGTTGGTTCCGGTTTTACCGGTACCGAAACGATCGGCGAGCTGCGCGACTGGCGCGATACCCTCGCCAAACAGTACAAGCTAGATCCGAACGAAATCCAGTTTAGCTTGATGGAAATGGCACCGACGATCATGAATATGCTGGATCGTTCAGACGCGAACAAAGCCGAACGTTACATGGAAAAACGCGGCATCAAGGTTATGAAGAACACCGGGGTTGTCGGTGTTCATGAAGACCATGTCGATCTGAAAGACGGTTCCACTTTTCCAACCTGCACGCTGGTTTGGACAGCCGGTGTCAAAGCAACGGATCAAGCGAAAGATTTCGGCTTGAAACAGGGACGTGCTGGCCGTATCTTGGTTAAGAACAATATGGAATCGCAAGACGATCCAAGTATTTACGTCGTTGGTGATGTGTCACTAGTGGATGAAGACGGCACTGGCCGCGGTCAACCGCAAATCGTTCAAGGCGCCGAAGCAACCGCGCATACTGCCTTGACGAATATTGAAGCCAAGCTGGAAAACAAGGAACAAATTGAATATAAAGCCAACTATTCCGGCTTCATGGTCAGCTTGGGTTCCAAATATGGTGTTGCCAACATTATGGGCTGGCTGCATCTTTCCGGTTTCTTTGCGATGTTGATGAAACATTTAGTCAACATGCTCTACTTTATCCAGATCTATTCCGGTTATTATTTATTCGAATACTTCATGCACGAATTCTTCCGGACCCGCAACGAGCGCAATATGTTCCGCGGCCATCTTTCCCGTCAAGGCAACGTACTATGGACAGTGCCCGCCCGCCTCACATTAGGCGCGATGTGGCTGATTGATTGCTGGCCAAAGATTCAAGGCAAGGAGTCATGGTTCATTGATAAGCTGCGCCTGCCATTTAGTTGGCTGCAGCCAGCTGCGACCAGTGGTGCTTCTGCCGCCGGTGCCGATGCTACAAGTGCTGCTTCCGGTGCTGCAGCCGGTGCAGCGAAGGCTACCAAGACGGTCTTTTCACTTTCCTATCAGTATGGGAATGATCCGATGATGGTCTTTGACAAGATGCCGAACTGGTATTACAGCATTACCAAGACGTTGATCCCTAACCAGCAGGTGGCGTTCTTCATGCAAAAAGCGATGACGATCATGGAAATTCTGATCGGCCTTGCCTTGGTCGCAGGCCTCTTCACTTGGTTAACTTCCGCAGCAACGATTGCCTTTGTCGGTGTGTTCTGCCTAAGTGGCATGTTCTACTGGGTCAACATTTGGATGATTCCGATGGCCTTTGCCTGCATGAACGGCTCCGGCCGCGCGTTCGGGCTTGATAAATGGGTTGTCCCTTATCTCCAGAAAGTCTTTGGCAAATGGCGTTATGGAACACCGCGATCACTTTACGGCACCGATGCACTCAAATAATTGTCACGATAACGCGTTTAACGACGCAGGAGACTCTGGGTGGATTTTGCCTAGAGTCTTTTTTCAAGAGCGGGAAGTTGCTGCGACCATGTTCTGTGGCGTGCAGTGCTCCCCGTCCTTCACGTTCACGTCTATCTTTTAATGGATGGACGCGAACACATGATTTTTGTTAGATTGGAGCTTGACCATGAAACCGCCGAATACTTTTAAACGCTATCTTAAAATGATTCGCCCTTTTGACTGGATCATTGTCGGCGGTCTGTTTCTTGCGGCCTTCATCCCCTACCTGATCTTTGGTATCCAGGAAAATCAGCAGCAACAAGATGCCTCGCAGCGCGTTTTAACGGCCGTGGTGACCCATGATGGCCACGAGGTTTATCGGAAAAGGCTGACCGGCCACACTGGCACCAGCCAGTTCACTTATCGGGCAAAAGATGGCGACTGGAACAAAATCGAAGTTCAAGGCGCCGGCGTTGCGATTACCGAAGCTAACTGCCAGGATCAGGTTTGCGTTCGCCGTGGCCGAATTACCAAACCCGGACAAACCATTGTCTGCCTGCCGCACAAGTTGTTGATTGAAATCAAATCCAACAAAGGCGGCACTAACAACACGGGAGGCATGGTGACCGAATGAGCATTTATAAAGCCGACCGCACCCGCCAATATATTTATATTGCGTTACTCTGTGCCCAAGGCGTCATCATCGGGCTGCTTGAACGCATGATTCCCTTCCCGTTTGCGTTTGCGCCCGGTGCCAAACTAGGCTTAGCCAACCTTATCACCATCATCTCACTGTTCACAATGTCCATTTCAGATAGCTTCGTCTTGCTGTGGCTGCGGCTTTTGCTCACCACCTTGCTGGGCGGCACCCTGTCCACGTTTCTATACAGCGGAGCAGGCGCGCTTTTGTCGTGGTTGGGGATGCTGCTCATCAAACAACTAGGTGAGAAACGCGTCAGCATGATCGGGATCTCGGCTGCTGGCGGCATTTTGCACAATGTCGGCCAGTTACTGGTCGCATCGTTGATCGCCCAAAGCTGGACCGTGATGCTCTACCTGCCGATCCTGGCGTTTATGGGCATTCTCGCCGGCATCGCAGTCGGCATTGCGGCTAATTTCCTTTTTGAACACATTGATATCTTACGTCGCCTGCGCTACGACCGAAGCAAGCGACGTAAAAAAGGAGGATGTTAACAGCACTCAAATATGACGAACCATATGGAATTAGGCGGTACAACATGGACAGAATAATTAAGTGGAAGCTGTCCGTGTGTTCAAACCAAGTTAACTAGCGAAATGTATTGACAAGAGCCTGAATCGGTACTGTATGATGGTTCTTACCAAAGTTCCGCTAGCTAGCCTTGGGTTGAATGGCTTACTCTGAGCTTCCTCTCAAGTGGCGTTTAACCAGCTAATTGAGAGGAGGTGACAACTTTTGATTAAAATGCATAAGATTAAACTCTATCCCAATGCAACCATGCGGCGTGAACTGGAGCGGTTGTTTAACTATCGCCGGTTTTGCTGGAATCAAGCCCTCGAAACTTGGAATGCCATGTACGATGCGTCCCTAGTGATGGCCGATAAAACGTTGCGTCCTAATGAACGCAAGTGCGGGACGAACTGGTCTGGAACAAAGCCGATTGGCAGTACGAACAGTCAGCCCGAGTTTTGCAGCTTGCTGTAAAGGATCTAGGTAAGGCATGGAAGAACTACTTCAATCCAAAGATGCCAGATCACGATAAGCCCAACTGGAAATCTAAGAAACGATCCCGCAAAACTTTCAAGACGGATCGGGCACAACTTGTGAATGGCAAGTTACGTTTAGATAAACCTCATGGTGCTGGTGCCTGGTATGACATCAAACTGGCTGAGCAACCGCGCTGGCAAGGTCAGCTTAAACAGGTATGTGTCGTTCAAGACGCTGACGGTTACTATGCCTCCTTTTCAATTGAGGTTCAGGCTTCCGTTGAAAAGCGACCAGTTCTAACTGTCACTGGGGTTGATGCCAATATCGGCAAGTTTGACTATCAAACGTCAACCGGCTATGCCACTCAACCCACCTTGCCTGAACGTCTGCCACCACTTTACGCCCGCATTGCTCATTATCAGCGCCAATTAGCCCGCAAACGGAAAGTAAATCCCAAGCATTTTAACTCCGCGGCTTATCGCACAACGAGAACCAAGTTGAAGCGTCAATACCAACGAGTTGAACGGATTCAAACGGATTTGCTGCAAAAGTTTACGACGATGCTCGTCACTGATTATGACCTAATTGGGATTGAGGATCTGGATAATCGCCACATGCGCATGAATAAACGTCTCGCCAAGAACCTGCATCGATCACTGTTTGGCAAGTTTAAAGTGATCATGCAGTACAAGGCTGACTGGTATGGGAATACGTTAGTGCTGGCGGATCGGTTTTACCCTAGTACTCAGCGTTGTTCACGATGCGGTTATGTGAAAACCGCGGATGAACGCATCACGCTGAGTGGCAACTTGAAACATCGTACGGGTCACGATGACTATCATTGTTATCAATGTGGCGTGAAGTTGCGGCGAGACGAAAATGCCGTTGAAAATCTTGTGGCTTATGCGAAATCGAAGGTTACGGGGTAGGCTATACCCTTAAAGTTCAGGAGGCGGTCACTGTCATGCTGAATTATTTCAGAGTGGGAATACCGTTGTTGACGGGACTAAATGAAATGTAAGATTGTCAATCAAGAAAGGAAATATATAAAACCTTTATTGGTGTCAAAGAGACATTCTTCCACGTTTTATATAGCAGCGACACCATGAAAATTCATCCCATGTGGCATGAATACCCGACGTTGGCGCCTGAACTATCTTCAGCACTAACGTTAATTGAAAAACAGATTACCACCAACAATACGCCCGTGGCTGAAGCTATCCTGGAGATGATCAACGGCGGCGGCAAACTGTTGCGCCCCGCCTACTGTCTGCTCTTTTCGCGTTTTCAGGACACGGATCGGGAAAAAATGATCGCCTTGGCAGCTGCCATTGAGACTCTGCACACGGCGACACTCATTCACGATGACATCATCGACAAGTCCCCCACCCGCCGCAATCAAGTCACGATTCAAAAGCAATTTGGTCCGGACACCGCGGTTTATGCCGGCGACTATCTCTTTGTCGTCTGCTTCAAACTGCTGGCACATTACGCCTCCAGCCTCCGCAGTATTCAACAGGATAGCGGCAGCATGGAGAAAATCCTCAAAGGCGAACTGGATCAAATGGCCACCCGCTACCAAACTGACATCACCATCGACGATTACCTCAAACAGGTATCCGGCAAAACCGGCCAGCTTTTCGCTTTAAGCTGCTTCGTCGGTGCTTACGAAAGCGGCAGCAGCACCAACTTCGCCAAAACCGCTGAAAAAATCGGCATGGACATCGGCATTGCCTTTCAATTGCTCGATGACATCCTCGACTACACGAGCAGTGGCGACACCCTTGGTAAACCAGTCTGCGAGGACGTCCGCAGCGGTGTCTATTCCGCTCCGTTGATTCTAGCTATGCAGCGCGATCGCCAAGCCTTTTTGCCGTTGCTTGCAAAAAAAGAGCAAATCACCGATGCGGAAATGGACAAGCTCCGTGAGTTGGTGATCCAACACGAAGGCGTCAAGCAAGCCTATGCCATGGCGCGGCAACATACCGATCAGGCCATCGCCGGTTTAAAGAAGTTGCCTGCTGGGTCGGCGCGGGATGATTTGATTCGGTTGACGGGGAGTTTGTTGATGCGGAAGGCTTAGGCATGTTTAACTAAATGTAAGAACAGAAGACCCACAGCGCTTGCTCGCCCGCCAATTGGCAGACGAGGAAACGCTGTGGGTTTTGGTTTGAAGCTTTGATCAACCTACTAGTAACGATTGTAACCTGATAGAACGATAGTCAATTGGTAACGCAAAGGCAGGCTATCAGATGGGATTTCGTTCAGCTAGCTAAGCTTAAGCGACTAACAGCTTTTTTCATGGGACCATATAAGGCCACAGACCTAAGATTTGACCGATGCCGGTTATGATACAAAGGATTGCAAGGCAAATAAGATTGAGCCTTCGTTGTTTGATCATCCCCGGACGCCCGCGGTGCTTTAACCACGCTGCGTCAACCATTCCGAGAATTGTAAACACGACCACCATAATTAAGGTGAAAAGTACAATTCTAGCGGGTAAGGGTAAACTCACTAGCCTGCAACCGCATCAGACACAGCTTGCTTCACTAAACATCCCAAGCCGCCCATAACTGCACCGCCACCAGTCCACCACGTTATGAGACCACATCCTACTCCTGCCGCAGCAGCTTTGCCCCAATCAATTCCCTTACCACCCGTAATCTTTGATAAGCTTTCATTCGAGCACTTTTCAAATGTTTTCATACTTTTCTCCTTTCCTAGTGGCCTAGTGAAAGTCCAACTAAACATGCAATGCCCCCGGCAGTAATACCTAAAGTACCGCCCGCAACACCCCCGGCAAGGGCACCAACCCCCGCAAAGGGACCTGTTACAACGGTTGCTGATCCACCAGCAGCAGCTCCAGTCTGTGCGCCAGAGATAGTAGTGCCTGCGATCGTTGCAAGACAATCTCCGGTACCATATCCGCCTTGGACTTGTGACATTTCTTGCTTCTTAAGATTTTGTAAATTATCCATAAGATTTTCTTCTTTTCGACTGACAAAGTATAACAAAACAAGAAACTGTAGATCAAAGTTCTCTTTAATCAGGATGCTAGCTTCCCTGTAATTAAAATACTACGAAAAATCCTGAAACGAACAAACAAAAGATTAACGTTGTATATTCGCTGTAAAACGCACGTTATTCAATTGTGGGGCTTATTTTTATGCCAATGTAATGATGAAAGAATCGAAGTCCTAGTACTTGTGAGCACATCTTAGCATATATCATCAAAGCCGTTTGCGCTTACAGCATAAAGGAGTTGACCATCATAGACATTTAAAAAAGTATGAACTTATATAATTAAGGCAATTCTAAATATGCCACGTATAAGTCGGCTGTCTTATTACGATAGCAGGTAAATACTATTAAAAAAATAATAAGTTCTTTCCCATCAGCACAAAAGTCCTCGGCCATGCCACCTTCACTCTTATTTTGGCATCAGTGTTGGCCTTTCTATACCTGGTCGTTTATTTACCATGTTTTTTACCAACGATGAAATCAACCTCAACCGAGTCGTTTCAAATCTTATCATTATCAACAGAGCTTAACATCACACAATCTGACTTAGCAAATATACTGTTTGCCTTTACTGCTCCGATTCTCGAGTGAGAACCTTGGGAACTAATTTGGATAGCCATTTCAAGCGTTTTAAAGACACACGTACCACTCTGATTACTCAGAATAAACGACGAAAACTTCAATACAACACAACTTTAAAAAAGGCAATAACAGTGAAACTTAGGGGACATGGTTAACAGTCAGGCAAGTCTTATTGGACATGTCTTGTTTAGATCAATGCTCTAGTGGCACCTTTTATCAAACCTATATCACAAATGATGATTATCTCGAACAAGTTCCTGAAAAAACAGTCATCTTTTCACTTTGAACTGCTTTGCTGTTGCGTGCTCATGAGTCGATCCCACGATGATGATCAAAATCATAGTGGTTCGCATGCATCAGTATCCCCACCAACTCTTAAATTCAGTTTGAGCTCGTCGCATCTAAAATAGTCACAATCACCTTGTCTTTTTGTATTCGAAGTAGCACAGTTATGACAAGGCTTTTGAACTTCACGATAAGACGGGAATGTGATCATAATGACTAAAATTGCTGTTTTCTCAGATATTCACGGTAATTTAAATGCGCTACAAGCCGCTTATGCAGATGCTAATTCACTTGGAGCAGAACACTATTGGTTTCTGGGCGATCTTCTTGGCCCCGGTCCAGACGTTCAATCTGTTTGGGAAAAGTTGGCAGCGATCAATCCTAGCATAAGAATCAGGGGCAATTGGGAAGATTTCTTGATCCAAGCATTGGTAGGAGAAGGGCATTTATCACCAGCGCAGCAAGCAGTTGAAAAGTATGTCTTAGATGGCCTTGATAATCCGCAACAAGTTTGCGAAATATTTTCCAAATGGCCGCTTCACCAAGAGGTAACCATCAATGGGGTACATATCGGTCTTTCTCATCATCTCGTTAATAACAACAACGGTGATACATTATCGGTACGCGCAGACAATACCGCTTTAAGCACACTGTTCACTGGTTCGCGACAACAACTTGATGTGGCTGTTTATGCACATATTCACCATCCCTTGCTGCGCTACGTTGATTTGAGCATGCCTCTTCAAACTGATAAATTGTTCGACTATCAAAAGGCTGATGAACGGCTAGTCCTAAACCCTGCTTCAATCGGACTTCCATTTGACAAACCGACACGTCGATACAAAGAAAAACGCGCTGAATATCTTTTACTTGAGATAACTGACGCTGGCACCATCAATCCAGTGTTCAGAAGAGTTCCCTACAACCTCTCTCAAGAATTTCAACGTACATGTGAATGGCATCTTCGCAGAGCGCCAATTACATCAATGGATTCAGTGCCTAGCATTGGCACACCGGCTGCTCCAGTACTTTTTTGGGTTTAATACCTATCAAACCAAGATGCCATTCGAGCCGTTTATGTTAGCGTCCAAAACAATCGCAATCAAGCGGTTGCTTTTTTGTTTGTTAAAGCAATAAACAATGTCGTATTTTTAATTAAATTAACCATAAAGGTTAAATTACTTAAGTTTATTTTCGATTTTTCGCGATAAATTTTTGAACAATATAGTTGACGCTCCGTTGAAACCGCTTTACCATAAACTCACGAATTCGAATTCTAGATGTCTGTCACCTAGTTTTTAATGTGGAAGATAAGCACAATGCCAAAAAATAAAGAGCATTTAACGATCGGCAAAAAAATTGTCAATTACGTTATTTTCCCTCTTACGTTGGCAATTGCTGTCGGTCTAACAACACCTGGGTCATTTATCTTTCAGGCCTTCAACAACGAAGCGTCTGATACTGTCCAAGCTGCATCATACCCTACACCGGCTAAACGAGACATCACCCCATACGGTTTGGGTAACGATACCGTTTACGTTTATTACTCGGCCGCTCAAATGGGTGCTGTCAAAGCCGCATCAAACACACAGGCAAATGCCCGCACCGCTTTTGCCACAGTATTTGGAGCGCTTAATAAATACGCTGGTGTTTTGGCAGCCACGGCATTGATCAAAACAAACACACAGTTTAGTAACTTTCGCGATGCCATTAACGCTGCCATCTCTCGGAAAAAAGGACTGCAAATTCAATACAACACGACTTTTGACAATGGTAACAACAGTGCCACGTGGGGTGAAAAATTTACAGTTCAATAGTCCTCTGTTCAGAGTATCCCAATATTCTCTCTAGAAGCCACTTCTTTCGCAAGTAGCGATGTGAGTTGAATTGCCGAATTAGCGAGTACTTGCAGATTCAACCTAAGACAACCGGCCAAGAAAACTGGTTGTCTTTTTGAGTTGGCGGTAATGCTACACAGACACCCTATTTTTTGCTTGCTATCTAAAACTGCACAAATCAAGTGAACACACTATACCCGTATACTGATGCGTTTGTAAATTAGACTCATTGATTGTTCGAGCGACTAACGATGGAAAGTCAGCCTGAACTCGTCTGCCAACGAAAGCGGTTCAATTCTGTAAGAAATGTTATTCGCCATAAGCTCCAAAACAAATGACCGTTGCGCTGCATCATCCATCTTTTTGAGATCAATTAGAGCCTGACCCTGAAAAACATCTAAAACAGCATCCGCATGAAGCTTTGATAGTAGACTTGGTGCTGCATGCATTTTTAAAAAGTTATCCCGGCGCTCATGCATATTTAAATCCTGGGCAATCTTCCCTTCTCGGAGAAAAAGTACACGATCGGCGAGACTCTGCAAGTTATCGAGTAAATGCGAAACCATGATCACTAGTTTGCCGCTGTCTCGCAGTTCCTGAATTTGACCAGATATCAGGGCAACGTTTTCCGGGTCGAGGCCGTTCATGGCTTCATCAAGCAACATGATTGGTGTATCCGAAGCAACCACCATAGCAAAGCACAGTCGTTGTTCCATGCCAAGCGAATAAGTATCGACTCTTTGCGAAATATAGGTGCCCATCTTTAAGATATTGACCAGCTTGGTAATCTCAACCTGGCTTTGCCACATGTTTTTGTACAACTTCAAATGCTCATATCCGCTTAGTTCGCCAAAAAGCTCATTTTCAAGCGGAAACGCACAGATTCTTTGATGGATTTCTTTTATTCTGCGATTGCTTTCATACCGGAGCCCATCGATTTCCACAAAGCCATGATCAGGTTTTAGATTGTTCATGATCACATTTAGAAGCGTGGTTTTCCCAGTCCCATTAGGTGCAACAAGCCCAACGACTTCTTTTTGATCTAAATCGAGGCTCACGTCATTTAAGACATGCTTCTTATTTGGAAAAGACAATTCAACATCTTTTAGCTTAATCATGATATGACAACTCCATCTTTCTTCTACCGTGTTGATGTGCCAGACAGTATATGGCAATTTCGACTGTCATTAAAAGAACCGCAAACAGCATGAGTCCGAGCCCAAAAGTCATTTTCGTCGTCTCATACCTGAAATTCTGAAAACCAACAATAAGCTGCCCGATATTGAAGTAACTTGGCAGTAAGTATAGTGTCCAACTCTTTATCGACACCAGCCCGGGTAAGAAGTAAAAGCGTTCGCTAACAAGTAAAAACATCATTATGGCAAGGCTGGCAAATTCGCTTTTTAAAAGCATCTGCAATAGAATCTGAAGACGAATAATGACCCACATGGCTAACAGCGTAAGAGCAAAGGCTTCCAACAAAAACTGTCCAAGTGAAACAGTTGTAAAAGAAATGCCTTCGTATACGGCTATGGGTAATGCGAAACTCCCTAAGCCGAATCTCAAAATGTTAAACGGTAGCAAAATCACTAAAAACAAGAACAATAATCCCCCACTCATTAGTAAAGCTGACAAGGATTTAACATTAATCTTTTCCCATGAAGTAAGGGGCAGGTTTTTTAATACGGACTGCTTTTGCCTATCTCTTGTTACCAGGTCAGTGCTAATGATCGCAGTCACAATCAGCAATGCCATTGCCAAACCATAAAAGAAGGCACGCTCAAGCTTTTGTAAGGCTGTTTGTTGATTAATAACCGCGGCACTTATTTTGCTGTTCGCCATGTGCGTATATTTGCTCAACTGGGTTCGCGCCTCTAAATTCCAGTAATGGCCGTTTCGATTTTGATTACCTGATCCCGCATCTCGCATTACATTTGGATCACTGTAATACTGTAAGGGATAACTAATCCACGGCTGGCCTTGAAGAGCCAGACGATCGGTTAGCAAGAGTTCGCTATTCATAGACTCCGCAACTTGCTTATATCTTCCTTTCTTAGCAGCCGTTAGTTGCGCACGCTCACTTGCGATGAACTGGGGAACGTATTTGCCTGCATTAGCAATTGTCGGGTAGTTAGGAAATGCTGGTTTAAATGTCTTCATGAACTTTTCGTTTTTTAACAGTTTGTCGGTTGTTTCCTGTCTTGAAAAGTTTTCTAAAGGCCCATGTGTCGGCAGGTATTGATAGCAAAACCAAAAACTCCAAACCAAAAAGATTAAACAAACGCCCCAATTCTTCTTGCCAAGGAAGTTCTGTTTGAGTTGAAAAGCTAAGTATGACTTATTCCTACTCATTTCTCGCACTCCCTTGCCTTGAAAGTATCAACCAAATTGCCAACGTCCAGATCAGTAACACACCGATGCCTGTCAGCCATCCAATAGGCAAATGGTTGTTCAGCAAAAATCGTCCTGAATAGATATTCATCACATTTAGATAAGGTATTGGCGTCAAATAAAGGAAAGACGGAAGACTACGACTAAACGTTACCAAAACCAATATCGTTGCGATAGAAAGAACCGTCGCATAAAAGTTGCCAGTAAGCTTATTTAACCAAATCGCGACAAGTGAAAAAAAGATCGTCAGCGTCAAGCAATACACTACAATTAACAACGCAGCCAGCCAAAACGGAACAGTAGTGATCTTATTCATCAAATTAAAAGCCGTTGGATAACTCCAATTCCCGAACCCTACCACTAATCCCAGTAACAGCAATGCCATTGCAGGCAAGCCAAGAAACAAACAGCCGGCTAACTGAAATGATGCTTTTACATGCGCCACGAGCTTGTCAAAAAAGCTGACAGGCATATTCTTTAAAACACTTGTATGTTCAAGTTCTATCAACCACGAGTCCCCTACCAAGTAAATGATTAGAAAAGGTGCACAAATTGCTATTACCTGAAATAATATTGTCCCGTAATCCGCGGCAGTTTTTATGCTGATTCTGGGAGAACCATTGTCTGTTTGTAATTTCCGCGCAACAGCAAGATTGCCGATCACCGATTCTTTCGTCGGTATTAAAAGTCCATGAGCGCCAGCAAAGTTCAGTGCGTAGCTTTTTAACTGTGCTTGTGCAAGTTCAACTTGACCATTGAGAATTGTTGGATCATCCTGCAACAACAATCCACTATTGATTTTCCCCGTCCCCGAAAGCTGCCGATTCAATGCTTGCAGCATTTTCCCTTCGCTGCTTGTTTTTGAATAGGTGCGAGCATCGTAACGTAAATAACTTGATTGAACCGACTGTTGAATCCTAAACGTCTCAACCTTTAAATCAGCAATCTTTTGAATCTTGATCACAAAGAACGAGCCAACGACGAGAAGGGCCATAAAAATTTCGGCAACTATATTTTTTTGATTAAACGCGACTTGCCGTTGAAAAAATGTATTGAGTTGTCTCATTTTGGAATTCTCCTTTGCTTACTCTTTGTGTCTATGAAAAGGTTGAACTTGCCGATCCCTGAACAAGAAACTATGATGAGAAAAATATTACACCGAAATGAGACGTTTCTCAATGTGGATAACAAAAAAACAAGGCACCGCGCCCTCCAAGAAGACCGCAACGCCTTGCCTTTTATTCAAAAATCGCTGTCACGCTTTACCGACTGTGAACCTTCGCCGCAATCTGCCTGCCAAACTCGGTCCGATCGAAGTGATCGATGACGTCCTTTAGCTCAGCATAACGTAAACTTGCACCAAATAGCGGACTTCCCGGTTCAGTCATGATGCCGTCTGCCAGGTTGTGATGCACAACTGTGTCAAAGCCCATGCTATTGACAAAGTTTGCCACTGTCTCAACCGCCGCAGAATCGTTGCCGGTGACGAAGAGTGCCTTCCGCTTCGAGTCACCTTTTCGCCGTGCCTCTTCTTGCAAGTTGTGATAGCCCATGTGATTGAAGGTTTTGACGATTTTGGCGTCTTTGAAATAGGCCTGTACCTGCTCGCTGGAAGTCGTGTCGGGGTCTAAGACTTCTTCGCGAATGCCATCTGTTTCCCACCAGTAGTTCATGGCATCAATAACCAACTTGCCTTTGAGCAGGTTGGCATCAATGTTTTTGTACCGACTAAGCGGAATGGCCAGTATGATGAGATCACTGTTGGCCGCAACATCCGCATTTTCGGATGCAATCGTGCCTGGCACCATGGTTTTGATGGTTAGCGCGATTTTTTGGACGGAACCTGAGCCGGAAATCCGGACTGTGTAGCCAGCGTCCAACGCTAGACCGGCAAGGACAATGCCGACTTTGCCCGCACCAAGAATACCCACTCGCTGAATGGCCATTATTTCACCGCCGCCTTTTCTGCCAGAATTTCTTTGACACGCGGAATGACTTTGGTGCCATATAGCTCAATCATATGCTCGCGCTGAGCCGCAGTTTGGTTGCCGGCACCGTAAACAAGGTCGAAGCGGCCGAGATCAAGTAAATCAATCGTTTCCGCCATGCGCCGCGCCACGGTTTCGGGATTGCCGACGTAAAACGATCCGACCTTGGTTTCGCCGTCAAACTGTTCACGGCTCATCGGCGCCCAGCCACGGGTCAAACCGATGCGATCAAAATTGGCTTTAATATTTTTAAAGGCAACTTCAATGGCTTCGTTTTCGTCATCGGCAATGAACCCATGAGAGTGCACGGCAATCGGGAATTCCGGTTTGCCGAGCTCTTTAGCCGCAGCATGATACAACTCAATAAACGGCTTAAATCGGCTGGCTTGCCCACCGATGATCGCGATGATGACTTTGTAACCGACATTGACAGCGCGAATCACTGATTCCGGCGAGCCGCCGATGCCGATATAGGTCTCAAGCTTCCCGTTTTCGGTCTTCGGATAGACTTCCTGATTTTTCAAAGCCGCACGGAACTTGCCGGACCAAGTCACTGCCTTTTCATTGCGCAGAGCATCGTACAGGCCGAGTTTCTCATTGAATAAGTCGTCATAATCGGTCAGGTCATAGCCGAATAAGGGAAAAGATTCGGTGAACGATCCGCGACCCAACATGACCTGCGCCCGCCCATGAGACAGCGCATCAAGGGTGGCAAAACGCTCATAAACCCGCACAGGATCATCAGAACTAAGCACCGTGACCGCCGTTGCCAATTTAATCTGCTTAGTCACCGTCGAAATCGCCGCCAAAACCGTTTCCGGACTCGAAACACTATAGTCCGGCCGGTGATGTTCGCCAACACCAAAGACATCAAGCCCAGTTCATCGGCCAACTGTCCTTCGCGCACAATCTGCCGAATCGATGCAGCGGCGGTTTTCAAGCTGCCGTCTTCATTTGCCACGATGTCACCAAAAGTTTCAAGTCCGAATTGTAAATGTTTAATGTCTACCATCGAGAATGCCTCCTATGCGATGTTGCTTACTTTTTGTAAGTTAATGACATTAATATAGACTTTTTTGGCCTGAATGGCAAACTTTTGCGCTTTTATTAAAATGGCTACTTGGGAAATTAAATCTGAGGTCTTACATTTTTCTTACAATATGTTAAGCTTTCTAGTGTAAGGAATAAGTAAGGAGGACATTAAGATGCGAGCATCAAAACGTGAATCGGTTCGCGCGACCGTCTCTAGCAAGGGACAGGTCACCATCCCCTCAGAGATACGTCGACGTAGTGGCATCAAGAAAAATACCCAGCTAGAATTCAGTATGCAACCGGATGGCGATTTAACCGTGCATATCATTCATGAAAAGGACGATGCAAGCGAAGAAAAGTTGATCAAGACGATTCGCCGCCTGCAGAAGCAATACAAGATCGGCCTAGATTACTTGAAGGACAAGTAATATGGAATATTTAACGCAGGACGAAATGATTTCAATCAATGCAATTACCCAAATTGACCAGCATCAACAACCTAGTGTGAGAGATGCAGAAGCTTTAGACTATATCGTAAAGTCAGCAAAGCAAGAAGTCTTTGGAAGTGTGCTTTACGACACGGCGGAAAAGCTTACCGCCTTCTATTTTATAAAGTTAATCAAAAAGCATGTATTCAATGATGCAAACAAGCGCACTGCTTATACGGCAGCTTTCCTGTTTTTGGACAAAAACAATTGCCACCTACCTTCTAGCAAGGAATTCCAACTACAATTTGCCCAATTAGCCATTGAGATCGCAAAAACAGAGGGCGAGTCAAAAGCTTTGTGGGAAAAAGTGACAAACTTTTTTGATAAGCATATCAGTTCGGCACCACGCCCATCCGCTTAGCTATTTCAACGGCTAGTCATAATTAAACCGATGTGTCGGCAACAAGCCTTCATTTTACTGATTTCAAAGAACTAATCTTAGATTGTTTTACTTTTCAGTTGTTGGTTCCGGCACAACTTCCTTGTCCGACTGGTGACGAAGCTTGTTAGTCAACAAGAAAGCTGGAATAATCACGATTGCGGTGCAGGCCACCACCCAGATAAATCCCCGCTGGTAGGCGTGCGCCACAGCTGTCAAATGATTAGTCATCAGTTCATGCTTGTGGTTAGTGAGGTACGCCGACGCAACCGTTGCCATCAATGCTGAACCAAACGCACCACCGATATTTTGTGTAATCCGCCCCGCAATTGAAATTTGACCGGACCACTTGGGGTCTTGGCCGACAAACGAATCGGTCATGAGCGGACTGATAATGGCCCCGGCTCCGATTCCCCGGACAAATAAAACGCCCATCAGCAACCAGAAGTTAGTGTGCTGATCAAAGGACACGAACGGCACGGTTCCGATTAGGGTCACTAACAAGCCAACAATCAGAACCCATCGCGCCCCAATTCGATCAACAAAGCGGCCAATGATTGGCCGGGCGATCAGCATCCCGATTCCTTGTGGAATAAGGGATAACCCTGCTTCAGCAACACTTTGACCACGTAGATTTTGGAAAAACAGTGGCAGTAATAGCATTGGTCCGTTATTCACAATCCCTGCCAATACTAGTCCGATCATTGAACCAGTAAAGTTGCGCCGTTTAAACAGAAATAACGGTACCACTGCCCGACTCTTACGGAAAATGGCGTAAATCGCATAAACAACCAGCAAGGCAATTCCCACGCCAACATAGCCTAAAGTCGTACTATTGTTAAAACTGGCTTTCGAACTAGCTTTAACAATGCCGTAGACAATTGCCGCTGAACCTCCAGCCAGTAAACCCACGCCTGTCCAGTCAAACTTGGCTGTCGGATTCTTGGGAGCAATTGCTGGTAACTTCACCCAAATGAGAATTGTGGCGATTACAACAACGGGAACATTAACGAAAAAGATCCAGCGCCATGATAGATACTGGACAATTACGCCCCCAATCACAGGGCCAAAGATCGGACCCAGCATGATGGGCAATCCAACAATGGCCATAATCCGTCCCATCGATCCGACCCCCGCCACATCAACTAACAGTGTTGTCAACAACGGTGTAATCAAACCAGCACTAAATCCTTGAACAAACCGAATACTAATCAGCATGGTGACATTGCCAGACATAGCGGCCACCAGTGAAGACAATCCGAACAACACTTCGGCAATCAAGAAAACCTTTTTACCACCAATCTTGTCATTCAGCCAGCCGGTAAAGGGCACTGCCACGACCATCGCCAGTAAGTAGCCTGTGATCACCCATTGAACGGTACTTAAGGATTCATTGAAATCTGAAGATAATTTATTGAGGGCAATGTTGACCATTGTTGAATCCAGCATGGGTGCAATCGCGCCCAGAACGATGATCCATGCCTGATTAACGATCGCCCGTGGTAGCGCGCTCTCTTTTTTGTTAGTTGCCATTGTAACGCCTCCAATGATAAGTTAGACTTTTAAGGTACTTTAGTCTCTAATATTAGGTACTCAAGTACTTTATATCCTTTGACGCGGACTGTCAACTGTCCCTTTAAAAAAAATTCATGTTATGCTGCTTAGTAGCAACAACTTCGTCCGAAAGGAAGTCATCTCATGGCAAACACCTCTCATAATCAGCAGAGTGCATCAAAAGCGTCTACCACCCAGCACCGCCGGCGGGGAAAAGAACTGGAAGCTGATATTCTTGCCTCAACCCTTAATTTAATCGAACAAACAAAATATGAGGAAATCACAATGGATATGATCGCTAAGCGCGCCCATACAAACAAAAGCGTTCTTTACCGGCGTTGGGACTCGAAGGCCGATATTGTGCTGGCCGCTTTGCGCACCCAAACTACTGACCTAGCCATGAAAATGAGACAAACTCCGAATACCGGCTCTCTGGAAGGCGATCTACGAACCTTGTTCGATTGGATTTGCACGCTACTAACTAGCATGCACTACGCCAATATCATCGGGCTCATGCGTGAACGGTTGGGTGGAATCTCGATGCGTGATTATTTCGATAAATTTGCGCGTAAGAACTTTCTCAGTCAAATGGTGCGGACATTTTTCGAACATGCCTCTGAGCGAGGTGAAGTCGATCTCACGCACTTTGACGAGGTCCTTTACGACCTCCCGGCATTGGTCCTAATGGATGCCTTCTATGCAACGGACGATACAACGATAGATCGTCCGCGCCTCGACCACATTCTATCTGACATCTTGATGCCAGTGTATCGGCCATTTTTAAAGGCTGAGGATAGAGAAGCTAGATAAATACATTTAATTTGATGCCACACAAAAGCAAAATTGTCTGCAAGTAACTCTTCTTTTAGTCCATTTAATTAGTGGCTGCTGAACTAGCTGGCCATCTTTGACTCGGATCCCATCATTTAGTACGAAATAAAGATGATTTGGCGACCATAACGAATACCGATTAAAATTGGTACACCAAGAAGATCCAGTAGTAGATCAAGATTGGCATCACTAAAGCAAAATCGATGGTAACGGCAATGCATTCAGTGCGTTTTACCTTCACCAAACTAAGCCCGTGGTGGCGCGACTTTCAACTGTTTTCGCATATCATCAATCATGGCTTCAAGATTGAGCTGGCTTTGATTGAGCAGATGAGTGTCTTGCGGAAGCTTAATGTTAACTGGAACCGCGGTTGCATCAATGATTAACAAGCTGACATCAACACCATGGGCCACCAACCGTTCGCGGATATGATCGGTGGTAATTTGCCGAAACAGTTCCGAAATCGGTGCGATTCGCTTGCGGAACTTGGTTAACGTCGATGGCTCAAACGGCAGCTTAGCTTGATAGGTATCAACCCCGACAAAGTGCTAGAGCGCTGGCGTACCGCTAATCATTTCAACCAGTTGGACATCTGACCAGCCGCACTTTTGTTTGATCAGCTGTGTGCCGTATAAAAAGCTTGGCAGCGCGGCCCAACTTGGAAACGAAGAATGACTGGTACACCGCTTCTATTTCTGTCTATGGAATTGTTGCCACTAAGCTAACCCAGCGATCGTCGGGGTTGAGAGGCCTCCCTAGTGCCTCTCCTAGCGATGCAAATAAACGTTGAACGGTCTTTTTTGCGATAAACCATGTGACCTCTCCTGTCGTTATTGGCTAAACTGCATCATCTATATAACCTTATTCGCTTATTTTGAGCGCAAAAAAGCCTGCCCAGCACTCAATCAGGGCTGGCAGGCTTGTTAGCAAAAGAGAAAACCTTTCGGACGTCAACCTAGACTGCCCTCAAATTTCCTCATGCTTTTATATAAATTGCTCACTCCAAAATAGATCTACAAAATAGACTACTCCTTCGGCTTTGGCCGCCGCTCCAAATGTCGCCGCATTTTATCTAACAAAAATAACTGGTCATTATTCCATGGACTGTTGCGGCGGGCAAGATGCGAAGCATAGTTAGCCGTGTCGTGGTTGAATTCACGGTCGGAGCGCTGGACCTCTTTGAGAAAATCGCGTGAACTGAGGCGGAGCGCGCCGCGGGAGAACACAGTCCACTGTTCTGCCTGATCGCTGGTGACGACCACGAGCTGTACGAGCGGTGAGTTCATTTCCTGCGCTAAACGTTCAATGTAACTATCTGCCGTTTCGTCTTCCTTTGTGAAAATCACTTGTAGATCCCACTTGGCATAGCTTTTGCCGATACCAGGCACATACATGGCATCGAAAACAACAATGATTTTGGCATTTTCGTGGCTGCGGTATTCTGCCAGGATATCTAAAAGCCGATCGCGGGCAACATCGAAATGATCTTCCGCTTTTAACTTGGCTAATTCCGGCCAGTTGCCAATGACGTTATATCCGTCAATAATCATAATGTGTTCGCGCATGATTATTTGCCCTCATGGCGGCTTGCAAAAGCTTGATACATCAAAATGCCGGCTGCGACACTGGCGTTGAGGCTCTGCACGTGACCGACCATGGGAATGGCGATCGTGGCGTCCATGAGTTTGGCGATGCCAGGCGAAATGCCTTTGCCTTCATTACCAATCACAAGTGCCGTGCTGCCTTTTGCATCCCATTGGCGATAATCCTGCCCATCCATCGCCGTGCCGAAGACCCACATACCGCGGTCTTTTAGCTGTTTGATCGTTTGCGCCAAATTCGTGACCCGCGCCACCGGAACGTATTCGATTGCCCCAGTGCTGACTTTGGCCACAGCGCTCGTGAGACCCACGGCGCGATGCTTGGGAATGATAATCCCATGCACGCCACTAGCATCAGCAGTTCGCAGAATCGAGCCAAGATTGTGCGGATCTTCTAAGTTGTCCAACAACAAGAAGAAAGGATCTTCGCCTTTATTTGCTGCATGTTGAAAAAGATCATCCACACTTGCGTAGGCATAGGGCGTCATTGCCAGCAAAACGCCTTGGTGATTACCATGGTCACTCATCAGATCGAGTTTTTGCTTGGGGGCGGTGGCGACCAAAATTTTCTTTTTTTGCGCCATGCCGACTAAGTGTTGAATCGGCTCGCTTTTTAGATCGGTTTGAACAAAAAGTTTGTTAATGGTGGCGGCGGTGCCGGCTTTAAGTGCAGCTTCAACGGCATGGCGGCCGAAGACAAACTCATCTGGATCGTGTTCATTTGGTGCTGTTTGCGGCTGTTTTGCCATGGCCTGTCTTCCCTTCTTCAACGTACTGGATGCACCATGCCGCTAATTCGGCAACCCGCTTATCCTGCTTTTCAAGATGCAGGTAGCCAAACAAGGCTTCAAATCCGGTCGAAATGCGATACGTGACCACGTCGGTATTCTTGGCATGCGTGTAGCTTTTGGCATTGCGGCCACGTTTGAAAACATCGACCTCCTCGTCATTGAGCAAGTGTTCATCTTCCATCCCTGCGATCAACGCTGCCTGCGCTTTGGCGGAAACGAAATCTTTGGCGGCTCGCTGCAAGGAAGCCGGTCGCACCAAGCCGCGTTTAAGCAAGTGTTCGCGAACGTAAACTTCATAAACCGCATCGCCCATATAAGCTAATGCGATGCCGTTCAGTTGTTTTGGATCAAATGTCATTTTCTGCGCCACCGTGTCCCTTGAGGAGTGTCTTCCAAAATAATGCCTTGTGCTGCGAGCTGATCCCGAATCTTGTCGCTCTTAGCAAAGTCCTTTGCCGCCCGAGCTGCATCGCGCGCCTTCACCAACGCATCAATATCAGCATCAAGATTGGTTTGATCGGCAAACACCACTCCAAAAATCTGCAGCCAAGCATCATAAAGATTTAACAGGTCGTCAAGGCTTTCGCGCTTCACCGTATCTTCATTGGCATATTCATTCAGCGACTTGGCAAGATCAAAAAGCACCGTTAACCCATTTTGTACGTTCACATCGTCATCCATGGCAGTGATAAAGCGATCTTTTAGGGTTTTCAGCTGTTCGGTAATCTTAGGGTCAACGCCGGCTGCTGCGTTTTCGCGGCGATAAACCAGATTTTCGCGCGCAATTTTTAAACGATTGAGGCTGTTTTCAGCATTCTTGAGGTTGGCTTCGGAATAACGGATTGGCATCCGGTACTGGGTGCCTGCCATGAAGAATCGCAAAACTTGCGGGTCGACGGTTTTCAAAATGTCATGCACCGTGATGAAGTTGCCAAGCGATTTGCTCATTTTTTCATCATCTTCGCCAATGGTCACAAAGCCATTGTGCATCCAGTAACGGACAAACTGTTTGCCTGTTTTGGCTTCACTTTGGGCGATTTCATTTTCATGATGCGGAAATTCAAGGTCTTGGCCGCCACCATGGATGTCAAACGTATCGCCGAGAAGTTGGGTGCTCATGACGGAGCATTCAATGTGCCATCCCGGTCGACCTTTGCCCCAAGGAGAATCCCAACTGATCTCGCCGGGTTTCGCCGCTTTCCACAAGGCGAAATCGATTGGGTCTTCTTTTTTCGCAAGTTCTTCCTGCGTGATGTGCTGACTGGCGCCTTCTTCGAGTTCGTCGACATTTTGGTGGGATAATTCACCGTAATGCTTGAACTTGCGCGCTCGATAGTAGACATCCCCATCGACGGCGTAAGCATAGCCTTTTGCAATCAGATCCTGAACAAAGTCGATGATATCCGGGATCATCTGACTCGCGCGCGGATGAGCCGTGGCCGGTTCGATCCCCAGCGCCGTGGTGTCTTCCATGAAGGCATCGATAAACCGCTGCGCCAGATCAAGCGGTGCCTCACCGGTTTCATGGGCGGCATTGATAATTTTATCGTCAACATCGGTGAAATTCGAGACGTAGGTGACGTGATAACCGCGGTATTCAAAATAGCGGCGAATCGTATCAAACGCGATCGCACTGCGCGCATTACCGATGTGGATGTAATTATAGACAGTCGGGCCGCAGACATACATCCGAATCTCTCCAGGGTGCAGTGGCACAAACGGCTCCTTTTGCCGGGACATCGTATTGTATAACGTTAACATCGGCTCATTTCCTTCCTGTAGCGTCTTACCTGCATTCTACAGGAAAATGGGAGGATTATAAAGGATAGAGCGTGAGCAGGCCCGGTTAGAAACCGGAGCATAAGTGGCCTCAGGCGTGATGGCCCGGGCTTGGCCATTGCGCCTGGGGTCCTTACACGTAGATTTCTGCGACTGCGAACGCGTTTTGGAATCGGATTGCCTTACAAACTTTATCCCCGCAGGTCATTTAAGCTTGAGGCCCTTATGTGTAGGTTTCTGGGCCTGCGAACGCGTTTAAGCCAGAGCGTGAGCAGGAGCGCTTAGAAATCGGAGTGTAAGTGGCCTTGAAGTCTAAATGGCTGGGCTTTGACCATTTAGACTTCAAGGTCCTTACACGTAGATTTCTGCGACTGCGAACGCGTTTCGGAACCGGATTGCCCCCCAATCTTTACTACTTCAACTTCGCAAATACCCGGCTTTGGCCATCACGCCAAGATTTTTCCTCGCGACTCCTGGCTCAGTGTACTCGCTGCATAGAACCAAAAAAGCCTCCTTACATACCAGCAAGGAAGCCCAAAATTTCCACCCGTTGTTAACGCGTCACGATCGATAGACGAATTTCTTTTCCTAGTCCCTTAGCATACCGTGACAATGTCGTTAGCGACGGAACAGAATCCAACCGCTCAATCTTTGCAAGTTGCGGCTGCTTCATGCCAATTGTTTCTGCGAATTGCTTTTGTGAGATTCCGCGACGAATCCGTTCCGCTTCAAGTTCGGTTAGTGCATCGATGATGGTTAATGCTTCGTCAGGAATAGAATCAATTTTACCCTTAACTTCATCCCAAGTAGACACAGAATTGCCCCCTTCCTTTTACCCAATCATCGCAAGTTTTTAGCCTTTAATCAATCTTCCGCTTCGGGTTCAAAATATTCAGCGGATCAAACAAGTCTTTAATCTGATGCTGAATCTCGTCAACGTCAAAGCCCAGCTCCTCATTGTTCCATTGATTCTTGCTCATTCCCACAGCATGCTCGCCGGAAATGGTTCCGCCTAATGCCAACGCTTTGCGAAACAGCATGCGGATGGCTTTCAGCGCTTCTTTTGGCGGCTCTGGCTGATCAGCTGGCCAGATAACCGTTGGGTGCACGTTGCCATCACCGGCATGACCGGCCGTGTAAATTTCAACATTCAAGTCTTTGGCAACCTCGGCAATATAGTCCATCATCTCAGGCAACTTAGATAACGGCACCGCCATATCTTCCATAATATGCTGGCCGTTTGCAAAGACTGCCGGCAACATATCCTGCCGCAACTTGATAATAGCAGCCGCTTCATTAGGATCGCTTGTCACCTTGATGTTCTTAGCATGATCGGCCGTCAAAATTTTTTCCGCTATTTTCAGACTCGTTTCGCCACCAGCGTCTAACCGGAAAATCAGCATGGCTTCGGCGCCTTCTGCATAGTGGGTGCCTTCATAACGATCCAACGCCGCTACCGTCAAGCCGTCCAATGCCTCAAGCGTCACTGGATAAATGCCTGACAGTCGTAAATCTTCAACACCTTTTGCCAAAGCCGTCATGTTGTCAAAATAAGCAACGCCAACCACGGGTGTCCCGATCGGAATCGGATTCAGCTTGACCGTAATTTCCGTAATGATGCCTAACGTTCCTTCCGACCCAACAAACAAATGAGTTAAATCGTAGCTAAAGGCATGTTTATAAGTGCGCCCGCCAAGCTTGATTTCGCGACCATCTGCGAGCACGACTTTCAGACCAAGCACATTGTCCGTTGTCGCGCCGTACTTGACCGTACTCATCCCACCGGCATTCGTCGCTGCGTTACCGCCAATACTGGAAATCGGCTTAGAACCCGGATCAGGTGCATAAAACAGGCCTTGCTTACGGGCTTCCTTATCCAAATCACCATTAATCACGCCTGGCTCTACAACCGCCAACAAGTCGCCTTTACTGATTTCCTTAATCCGATTCATCCGCACCGTTGAAAGGATAATGCCGCCATTCAAACCATCTGCCCCGATGACGGTACTGGTATCCGCACCTTGAGGAACCACCGGAATGTGATATTGCCGCGCCACTCTCAAAACGCCCTGAATATCCGCAACATCGCCAACTGCCACGTAGGCTAAAATTCTGCCGTTGATTTCCATTTGGGCATTGCCATTGGCGCTATGTTCCCGCGCCACCTGATCATCCGTATGAATCTCCGCATGCGGTGCAGCCGCCTGCAAAGCTTCAAGTATCTCCGCGTTGTCATAAGCCGTAAAAATTGCCATTGTCCAGACCCCCATTGTTTCAATGATCATCACGTGCATCATAAAAATCCTTATCTTCATTATGAACCTATTTTCAAGAGACAGGGGTGATTTAGTCTGGAAAACGATCGCTGGCCGCGGGTAATGTATCGCGATACAAAAAATCCGCGCCATTGCGCGGATTTTTACTACTATATTAAAGTTGCGATGTCACCAAACTAACATTCTTCAACACCTGATCGCGACCCATGAGCTCAATGGTCTCAGCGAGTTGCGGTCCATGCATCCGTAATGTTGCGGCAATGCGGATTGGCATGTAAAGCTTGCGACCCTTGACTTGGGTTTCCTGCTTGACCTCGTTAACAATGCGGCCAACAGAATACGCATCAAAGGTGTCTAGTGCCCGGATCTTCTTGGCAAATGCCTCGATGACGGGCTTAGCGTTGTCGTCAGCAAGCTCCTTGCGTTCGTCGTCCGTTAAGTCAGTTGCCTTGTCGAAGAAAATATCGGCAAGTTTGCTAATCTGTGCGGTATAACTCATCTGATCCGTGTACAGGCTAATCAGCTGACGGGCCCACTCAATGGTCTTCGGATCCGGATCGCTATGAATCAGGCCATCCTCAATCAGGTTTGCCAGCGACATGCTCATTAGCTCGTTCGGGTTCGTCTTTTGCTTCGCCTTAATGTACTGGTTGTTGACCCATTCCAGTTTCTTCTGATCAAAGCGTGCCGGACTCTTGGATAGGCGCTTCGGATCGAACTGCTTGATGAATTCCTTTTTGGTGAAAATCTCATCTTCGCCAACCGGAGACCAGCCTAACAGTGTGATGAAGTTGAACATTGCTTCCGGCAGATAGCCTAACTCACGATATTGTTCAATGAACTGTAGGACGGTTTCATCACGTTTGGACAGCTTTTTGCCAGTTGCGCCGTTGATAATCAAGGTCATGTGACCAAAAATCGGTGGCTCCCAGCCAAAAGCGTCATAAATTGCCAGTTGCTTGGGCGTGTTGGCGATGTGGTCATCACCACGCAGCACGTGGCTGATTTGCATGAGGTGGTCATCAACGACTACCGCAAAGTTGTACGTCGGCATGCCGTCACGCTTTTGAATGACAAAATCGCCGCCAAGCGTGTTGGCATCGATTGAAATCTTGCCTTTAACGATATCGTCCCATTCATAGGTCTTGTCAGTTGGAATGTGGAATCGGATGACCGGCTGTAACCCCTTGGCTTTTGCTGCGGCGATGGCATCAGCTTTTTCAGCATCGCTCATGCCTTCATATTCGTATTCATAATGTGGCATTTCGTGGCGGGCTTTTTGGGCTTCGCGATCGGCTTTCAGTTCCTCTTCGGTCCGATAAGATTCATAGGCAAAGCCTTTTTCAACAAGTTGCTTGATCAGCTTGTCATAAATATCTTTACGTTCAGACTGGCGGTAAGGGCCAAAGTCGCCACCCTTGTCAGGACCTTCATCCCAATCAATCCCGAGCCAATGGAGATTCTCCATCTGACTCTTTTCACCATCTGCAACGTTCCGCTTTGTATCCGTATCCTCAATCCGCAGCACCAACGTTCCCTTGTTGTGCCGTGCGAACAAATAATTGAACAGTGCCGTCCGTGCATTGCCAATGTGCAAATGCCCGGTCGGACTTGGTGCATAACGCACCCGAATTGGTCGATCTGCCAATGTCTTAGCCTCCATTTTCTGTAAACATGCAATGTTAGTGTACCACAGAAGGGCAAACGATGGGCGGCAACGCCTCAAGGTCATCAGGTTTTTCCTTTCTGCTTGAAAAATATCATCTTTTTAATGAAGCAATCTGTTTATTGAAACATTATGCGCTGACAGTGCTGCTCGGCTTTTCTCGGCGCCAGAGCCAGTAAACAAACGCCACAACGATTACCGTTTGTACGACCAACAGCAATTCCGTCACGGTGACGCTCAGAGCCCCCGTTTGACTCAACGCGGCCGGGAAATCAATAAAAGCATGCAGCCCAACTGGCATCAGCATCCAGAACCACTGCTTGCGGTTGACCACAATCAACCAAACAACGAGCGAAAGAGCAATCTGAATGGTCAAGGCTAACAGTCGTTCAAGCAAACTTAGCGAAACTGTCCAGCCGCTCATTCCAGTCAACTGCTTAACTGCGGTTACAATGCCAGCACGCGCGCTCGTCGGGGTTTTAGTCATTAATTTAGCCAACGCGCCACTGTTGATGGTCATTGCAAAAAGTACATTGCTGAACATTGCCAAGCCACCACCCAGCATCATTTCAATGCCGCCATGGCCTAAACCATACAAAAACGGGGTCTCCGGCGTCTTGGCTTTTTGTGGAATCCGCCGCTGAATCCATTTGAACCCGAACCACCGTCCGACTTCTTCAAAAACACCAGCCAGCAATGCGCCATAAAGTGCATACAGCCAAGGCGTGTGCTGGAATTGTCGGGCAATGCCGCGAAACGGATCCTCCAGAATACCAGCAAAAAGAACGAAAATGGCCATACCAATGAAAAATACCGGTGTGGAGCCTTTTTTCGGATAACTTCGCCGCTTGATGATCCATACCGCCAAGGCAATCGGCAAAAATAAGCAGATGATAATTTCAATCACCATCATTACGATGGTTGATTGACTGACCGTGCTATTCAGAATTTTTGACATAGAATCGACCTCACCTTCACTTGTCCGGATAACAATCCGTTACAATCATTATCGAATTTCTGGAGCATGCCACTCAGCATTCATTCATCAAAAATTTTTAAGTATGAAATTCCGTTATGCATAAAAAGAGCATCATTCAAAAAATGATGCTCTTTTCCATGCTGATTTTCAATAAACAAAATGCTTTTGGTTACATTTCAACGTTTAGTTTTTCGTTCGCCAGTACCGACGAATGCCCAAGAAACCTACCACAGCTAGAAGGAAAACGCCGAGGACCGTCAAGCCAATCTGTTGTTCTTCATGTGTCCGCGGCAATGTGTGCTTAGCTTTATTAGTTGGCATTATGATCGTTATTGTCGCGCCATTGTTACCATCAGTTGACGGCAAAACGTTGCTTGGCGGATTTGGTGTGAATGGATTTATCGGCGTACTTATTGTGACTGGCGTACTTGGCTTAACTGGCGTGCTTGTCTTCGCATAAACAAAGGTGATATTTAACGTTCCATTGGTAAATGTGCCTGAATCGGCCGCGCTGTTAGAGGCCAAGCGCAAGTAATGATAACCGGTGATAGTAGCGGGGCTTGTGGTATAAGGCATCCCAGCTTTTCCAGTCATGACATTGTCCGGTGCCAGCTGATTTCCATTTTCGTCGACATAGTGAACGTTAACGGATCCTTGGGCGACCGGTGTTTTGTTGTAAACCAATGTCACAGTCAAAGTGCCGGTACTAAAGGTTCCATTTTCCGGAGCGCTATCTTGCGCAAGGCTTGTGAATTGGTAATTCGCAATGTCGATCGGCCGCGCTTCATAGGGATCACCGGGCTGCCCATTGAGCACTTTATCGGGGGCAAGCGGATTGCCCGCGTCATCGACATATTTCACATTGACAGTGCCTTCAGGGATTGGCGTCTTGGCGTATACAAGCGTAACGGTCAGGGTGCCATTGGTGTATGTGCCGGTTGCCGGGGCACTGCCGCTTGCCAAATGCGCGTACTGATAATCTTTGATGCTGATGGGCGTCACCGTATAAGTGTCGCCGACTTTGCCACTTATCGTCTGATCAGGTGCCAGCTGACGACCTTGGTCATTGACAAATTTCATATCAACGGTTCCCTGCGTCACTGGGGCCTTCGTGTAAAGGGAGGTGTCGGGGAGCGATTGCTTTTGTTGATGGCCAATCGCAGATGACGTGTTGCCTGGCGCTGTTAGTTCATAAGTTTTGCTTAAAGCTGATGATTGCCCGGTCAGTACAGAAGGTGTCGCTGACTTAGCCGCAACTTGATGCGTTGGCGTCGCGCCACCCACAAAAAATAAACCGATCAGCATAACCACGCACAACTTACCATCCTTATACAGCCTGTTATGCACTTTTTCTTCTCCAATTGGTCTCACTGCCATTGCTCCCTTCAGAAACCAAGCCAAAAGCCCTTCAACCAAACCTGCTAATATGAATACTTTAATTTACAAACAAATTATAACACGTGGTATGGTAAGAAAAATTTGTAGGCGGGTTTTTCATGAACAAAGAACGCTTTTCAGTGGGCTTAGATAACTGAATTGGAATGAAAAATCAAGCTTAGCATTGGCTGAAATGTTGAGTCACTTCCACCACGGCCGATTGAATACGACGGCACACCGAAGCCTCACAAACTGGTACCGTTATGGGCTGGTAGTCAAAAAATGCCTGGAGTTTCTCACTCCAGGCCGCTAATTGAGAAGCCCCACTAATCATCGATCTACCGCAAATTGCGTCTGCGGAAGACAACCAGACCAAGGATCAAGAAGATGCTCCCATAAGCAATGTAGCCAATCATTATCTGGTTAATGCCCAGGTGCGTCAGGCTTGAAAGCTTTGGTGAATTTAGTTGCGCGCCGAAGTTCAACATATTCACCGGGTTCCATTTGAGCCAATCGTGTTGATCAATCAGCATAAACATCAGTTGGTTAAAGACTGAGACAACAAAGTAGGCGCTAATGCCGACGATGATTGCAGGCGTTGAGTTATCAAATAAGGTGGCCAGCAGCAACACAAATGCTGCCAGAAAAAGTAGAGTCAAAAATTCGCTCACGGTATTCATCAGCATAGCCTGCCAGATCGGCTGATGGGTACTAACTTGTAAATTTAGACCAAATTTATTTTGGAAAAAGATTACTTTTAAGAGCAAAGTCATCACGAGGCTGCTGCTATACAAGCAAAGTGCACAACCCAGCAAGGTTAACCACTTACTAACCAAAACTTTGCTACTTGAATATTGTCGATACAGCAAGGCTTTCAGCGTACCATATTGATTTTCTGATGACAGCTGAGTACTGCCGACTGCAATAATATAAAAGACAATCACCACTGGCGCATAAAAATCGTTGAGAAACAAGTTCTCAGGCTGAAACGTCTGTGGATAAACCTTTTCGAAAATCGCCATTGCCAATTGAAACACAATGAGAAATAACCAAAATACTATAAAAGATGGGCGTTTCAAAAGTTTGTAAGTTTCCTGTTTTAGCAGTGTGAACAAAATAATGTCCTCCGTATGTGATCGATTACTCGATAATGCCTAAAAGCGAATTTTCTAAGTCATCCTGTTGTTCATGGATGTCGTGAATCGCAATATTCTGATCCAGCACAGCATGTAACAAGGCCGTCATATCTTGAATCGAATCTCTGGCGACCTTGACACTATCTTCTTCAACAGCAACCTGATAGCCTCTTTGCTGTAAAAGTTGGGCAACCTTATTATTTTGGTCGGTTTGCAGCAAGAGATAGCTTTCATTTCTGGCCAACACGGCGCTCATGGTGTTGCTTGTAACAAGATGGCCATGATTGATGATCACAACATCGTCAGCCACTTTTTGCAACTCACTCAAGATATGACTGGAAATTAGGAATGAGGTACCTTCTGCTTTTTTCTGAAGGATCAATTCGCGCAATTCTCTTGTTGCCTTGGGGTCAAGCCCATTCATCGGCTCGTCAAGGATCACCAGACTCGGCTTATTCACCAATGCCAGTGCAATCCCGAGCTTCTGCTTCATTCCTAGCGAATAATGTTTGGCTTTTGCATCCGCATAGGTAGTCAAGTGCATCTCTTCGATCACTTTGTCTACTTTAGCCCGCCGATCGTTGCCTCTAGTAAAAAGGTAAAGCTGTTCTCGACCGGTTAAATAAGGATACAGACCCGGATACTCAATCAAAGCACCTACATCTTTTAAGGCATCGTGGCTGTCGATGGTGATCTTTTGATCGTTTAGCCGGATGTCCCCTGTAAAGCTCGAAATGCCCAAAATAGTTTTCATAATGGTTGTTTTACCTGCGCCATTTGCGCCAATCAGGCCGACAACGCGTCCCGGTTTGATTTCAAATGAGATTTGATGCAAAACCTGTTTCTTTCCGAACCATTTATCGAGGTTATTAACTTTTAGCATTGAACTGGTACCGCAGCTTTCTTGGCGATAGGGACGATTAGCTTGAGTCACTTTTCCATTTAATTTGTATGTCTGATAATATGTATAGACTCATCAATTGTAAAAGAATTAGAAATTTCATCGGATAGCGCTGCTTAATAATTTGACTTAATTGTGCTTATCCATTAGTGGTGCTAATTTACCACATAAAAACCCAATCTCTTAGTTTTTTGACAAAAAAGAATTTTTCAGGGCATAATGAATTGATAGTTGATTTTAGGAAAACGGGAGTCTTAAACCATGAGTTTACGTGATGCTGGGTCTACGTTTAAACAGATTCGTCTGGGACGTGGTTTGCGAATTTCGGATGTGGCAGGTCCATTGAGTGTTAGCACTGTGTCAAAGTTTGAAAATGGCCATACCGACATTTCAGTGGAAAAGTTATACCTTCTTTTGGATCATGTCGGGATGGACGCAACAGAGTTTTTTGAGATTCTCAATCTAAATCAAGCTAGAAATGCTTCTCCGGCAAGCCTTTCACAAAGAGCAATGGACAAGCGAATGTTCAGATACGCACTGGAACAGGACGTCGATGGCCTTAAACAATTTCGTCAGTCGTTCACATCAAAATTCCAAAAGACGCATGCCCGTCTGTATAAGTTAAGGGAGATTATGGTTTCGGCTATCATTCTCGACACCCAAGACGTTCACAGCCTTCTTTCAAAAACAGACTCTAAAATTGTTAATGATTATTTGATGAAACGTAATGTGTGGTATGCCTTGGAGTATGCGCTATATGGTGATTGCGTCCCTTTTTTACAACCTGATGACTTTGACCGGCTATACACAAAATTCATGGCCATCCATTTCGACTTCCACCAGCGTCGGAATTACCTCGATTTGTTTTTCTCGGCATTTTACAATGTGAGTGTTTCCTTGTATTACAGATGCGAGTACGCAAAAGCCTTACAGACGCTCAACAGATTAGAAGAACAAAAGTTGCCCGACAATCTGTTCTTTTTACGTGTTCAGTTGCGTCTCCTCAAGCTTTTGTGCACATATAAGATTACCGGCGACCAAGCGGATATCAACGAACTGAACGCTTTAGTTAAAGTCATCTCCAAAATAAGCCCAGCGTTTGGCCGTAAATGGAAAGTTGATTTTTCCTTCCAGGAACCAATTACAGATAAGCATTAGCCTGACGTGTTTATGTTGGGAACAATTTAAAATTATCGAACATACAAAGGCGCTGCCCCAACATCCGGGACAACGCCTTTTCACATCCATACGATTTACTTTTCCTTATCCCGGATCGCCTTTTGCTGGTGTGCCGGTTTGGCGAAGATCATGCGGCCCGCTGCGGTTTGCAGCGCGCTGGTGACGATGACTTCTAGTGGCTTGTTCATGTAGAACTTGCCGTCTTCGACTACGACCATGGTGCCGTCGTCGAGATATGCGACGCCTTGTTGCCGTTCGGAGCCGGATTTAATGACGGTGACAGTCATGCTTTCGCCGGGAATCACATCTGGCTTCAGCGCATTGGCTAAGGCGTTGATGTTGAGCACAGGGACATTTTGAAATTGTGCGACCTTGTTTAAGTTAAAGTCATTCGTCATGACGATGCCGTCGAGCAATTTCGCGAGCTTGAGCAGCTTGCTGTCGACTTCGGTTAGATCGTCAAAATCACCTTCGTACATCTCAATATGAATGTCTTTATCTTTTTGCATGGCATTCAAAATGTCCAGTCCGCGGCGGCCGCGCATTCTTTTCATGGAATCCGCCGAGTCTGAGATCAGTTGCAATTCGTGTAAAACAAAATTGGGAACCAGCATCGTCCCCTCAATAAAACCGGTTTTGGCAATTGCCTGGACGCGGCCGTCGATGATGACACTGGTGTCGAGGAGCTTATATTTGCGAAAATGGTCGCCGACTTTGCGTTCGAGCACCTGGTCACTTCCTGTATCTGCTGTCCGCCTATTACGGAAATTCAAAAGTCGCCGCCATTCCTCGCTACGTGTCGTACCCACCCGAAAACCCAGATAACCGAATAATAGCATGATAATGAGTGGTAGGAAGATATTCAGCGGCGCAATGAACCGATACAATGGAATTGAACAAATGGCAGCCAAAATTAAACCTATCATGGTCGACAAACTACCAAATAGTAAATAGCTTGGTGATTTGGTATTCAACGTCTTTTCCAGGACCGCTAACCGCTTCAATATCCAATTGACGCTGAAGCTTGCCAATAACAGGAAAATGATGGCGCCGATTACCCCGTTCGTCAGCAGGTTGTTGACCATCAGATGATGCTGCCAACCGATGGCTTCCCAAAGCGATGGTAACGTAGCCATGCCGACGCCGATGCCGATCAAGCCGAAAATCAAATAAACAATTCGTTTCTTCATGGGATGTTGTCCTCCTTTCTCCTTCTAATTAAAAACCTTATGCAACGCTTCGGCAATGCTTGTGACCCCAATCACTTGAATATCTTTGGGAGCATGCCAGCCTTGCAAGTTGTTGCGCGGAACAAAAATCCGCTTAAATCCCAGCTTGGCCGCCTCTTTGACCCGGTCTTCAATGCGGTTGACCCGCCGCACTTCACCGGTTAAGCCGATTTCACCGACAAAACAATCAGTCGGCGGAATTTCTTTATCGCTGTAGGACGAGGCAATCGCAACGGCCATCGCTAAGTCAATTGCCGGCTCATCCAACTTAACGCCACCAGTGGCCTTCAGGTAAGCATCTTGATTCTGCAGCATAAGATTGGCGCGTTTTTCCAGCACCGCCATAATTAAGCTGACCCGATTGTGATCCAGTCCGCTGCTCGTGCGCTTGGCATTGCCATACATGGTAGGACTGATCAACGCCTGAATTTCAACCAAAATCGGCCGCGTGCCTTCCATCGAAACCACCACCGCCGAACCGGTCGCCCCGGCTAGGCGTTCTTCCAAAAAGATTTCAGACGGATTGGCGACCTCCTGCAAACCATTTTGATGCATCTCGAAAATGCCGATTTCATTAGTTGAGCCAAAGCGATTTTTCACTGACCGTAAAATCCGGTATGTGTGGTGCATATCGCCTTCAAAATAAAGCACGGTGTCGACCATATGCTCAAGAATTTTAGGCCCGGCGATCGCGCCTTCCTTGGTCACGTGCCCGACAATGAAAATGGTCACGCCTTTTGACTTGGCAATGCGCATCAATTCAGCGGTAACCTCACGAATCTGGGCAACCGAACCAACTGCAGAGTTCATATCCGGCACATTCATGGTTTGAACCGAGTCGATGACAACATAATCCGGTTGCATCTGATCAATGACGGCTTCGATACTAAGCATGTCGGTTTCCGGATACAGATACATCCCCGAATTAGCAACGCCCAACCGCCCAGCCCGCATTTTGATCTGACTGGCACTTTCTTCGCCAGAAACGTATAATACGGTACCTCCAGTGCTCGCTAGCTGCCCAGACACCTGCAGCAACAAGGTTGATTTGCCAATACCCGGATCGCCGCCAATCAAAACAAGCGACCCCGGCACCACGCCGCCGCCAAGCACCCGGTTTAATTCTGCCAACCCGGTTTTAACCCGCGTTTCCTTGGCAACTGTTACCTCATTCATCCGCATCGGTTTGACTTTACTGCCTGACCGTGTCTGCCGCGGTGCTGATTTGGTTGAACTGACGGTTTCTTCGACTAAAGTGTTCCAACCGCCACAATTGGGACAACGCCCTAAATAAGTGGCTGAAATATAACCACAATTTTGACATACGTACTGTGTTTTTGCTTTCGCCATATTATCCCTTCGATATTAACTAGCGATCGGTTGACCCAAAACCGCTTTGCCGCTGAGCCAAGCCGCCTTGATCGCCATCTGCCAGTAAAAATGGCATGAAGATGCCCTGTCCGATGCGGTCGCCTTTTTTAATCATCACGTCGCGCGGAAAGAAGTTCAGTAGCTGAATAAAGATTTCGCCTTCATTGTCCGGATTGTCATAATAGTCGGCATCAATCACGCCAATCCCATTAGGTAAGGTCAAGCCGTGTTTAAGCGGATTGCTGGAGCGATTAGCTAAAATCAGAACTTCATTAGGTTGCATGTATGCTTTCACGCCAGTTGGCACCAAATACGGCTTCAGAATCTTCTTGGCCCGTTCGAAATCTTTGTTGGTCAGCGGGTGTTCATTTTTGATCAGCCGGAAAAGTCGAATGAAATCATAACGCCAGATGCTTCTCAGCAAGAAATCCTCACGCGCGTAAAAATCATACCCTGCCGCCTGCTTGGTTTGACGTGTGGGTAGGGTCAGGTCGTCATCCTGATACTTTGAAACAATTTCAAAACCACGGGTCTTCATAATGAACCTCCATATAAGTAGTGTCCAAGGTATCATAACACGTGGCACTAGCTGACAGCCATGTTGAAAAGGCTTTTCTTCTGCCATGTTGAAAAGGCATTTCTTCTTGTAATTATACCGTTTTCTTGCTAGATTTGGAGTGTGGACGCGGGTGGTCAATCGCATTAACAAGATTAACCTGAGCGTCATGGTGACTGAATTCGGTAAAAGTGGCGCTGACAGTGCAACGCGCTGAACATGTCCCTTTTACCAAGGAGGATATGATGGACTTTCAACACGAACCGGGCCGGATTTTTAAAACCGCCCAGGATGGCCGATTACTAGCCGAATTAACGTATCAATCGATCGATGATGGCAAAGCATGGGCGGTCGACCATACTTTTGTTGACGAGGGCCTTCGTGGACAAGGCATCGCCGGCCAACTCATCGAAGCAGTCGTTGCCGCTGCCCGTCAAGAAGGCAAAACCATTGAACCACTTTGCTCATACGCGGTTCATGCTTTTCACAACCATCCGGAATATGCTGATGTTTTGCGGCCGGTAAAGGGTAACTGAATATCGAGTGAGGTTAGGGCGTCATTTACGACCAAAACGTCAAGTTTACAGAAGCAAACGTGGTTCCGATTGTTAAAAATTGGAAGTACGTTTGTTTTTTGTTTCGGCTAGAATAGTTGGTTTGAATCTTAAAGATCGTAGTGCCAAAGCGGAGCAGTCATAGGCGGTTTGGGGCTCAGCCGTGCCCTCCCGCTCTAGCTTCGCGTCGCCAGCCCCCAAACCGCCGGAGATTGCGGAGTTTGGCACGACAAGAAAACTTTCAGCCTAACTTGCCTGAATACGGTAAATTTAATTACATCTTCCTTTCCATCTTTAAATTCAAATTAAATTGAGGTAAGGTTTCTTTAATGCACTAAGAAAAGGGGCTCGCTATGTCAGAAATTACATTTGATCAGATTAAGGCATTTCAAAAGCAGCTTGCGCACCATCCTGCCGCCGCTGCTCGCAGTCGTGCGGTTCAAAACGTGGGACCACAGGCGGCCAGTCGCGAGACCATCGTCGGCGAGGACATGAAACCGGTGTTCTCGATCGACCTTGACACCGGCAGTGTTGCTAACCAAAAGAAAAGTGGTCGGTGCTGGTTATTTGCCACATTAAACACGGTTCGCCACGGAATTGCCGATGAATTCGGCCTGAAAGATTTCGAGTTCTCGCAAAATTACAACGCCTTTTTCGACCGGCTGGAGAAAGCCAACCTATTCTATGAAAATATTTTGGCAACTGCCGACAAACCACTCGACGATCGCGAAGTCGCCACTTACCTCAGTGGACCGGATCAAGACGGCGGCCATTATGACCAGGCAGCTGCACTTATCGAAAAGTATGGCTTGGTGCCAAAGTCCGTCATGCCGGAAACATATAACAGTGACAAAACAGCTGAATTAAACAGCGTCTTGAACGAGAAATTGCGCAAAGACGCCAAGGTATTACGTACGCTGAAGCGACAACATGTCAGTAAAGAAGCGATTGCCGCTAAGAAACGCGAACTGCTCAGTGTGGTTTATCGCATCCTCGCCTATACTTTTGGCAACCCACCGACGACGTTCGATTTCGAATATCGTGACGACAAGAAACAATTTCACCGCGATACCGGTTTAACTCCGCAAACTTTCTTCAAAAAATACGTCAAGTGGCACTTTGATGATTACATCGTGGTCGCCAGCGATCCTGAGCCAAACAAAAAATATCAACAGCTCTATACCATCAAAGCTGCCAATACCGTGATTGAGGGTCATCCTTTAACCATTTTGAATCTCCCACCAGAGCGGCTGAAGCAGCTGGCATTAGCGCAACTGCAAGCCGGTGAAGTCGTGTGGTTCGGTAATGATGTCTTGGCCGATATGGACCGGAAATCCGGCACCCTCAAAGGTGGCCTTTTCAATTACAACGACTTGTTCGACGTTGATTTTCACGTGGACAAAGCGGTTCGAATCGTGACTGCCGAAGCCGAAATGTCGCATGCCATGACGTTTACCGGCGCCGATGTCGTTGATGGCAAGGTAACAAAATGGAAAGTCGAAAATTCGTGGGGCAAGGACAACGGTCATGACGGTTATTTTGTTGCCGATGCGAGTTGGTTTGATCAGTACGTCTATGAGGTTGTCGTTCGCAAGAGCCTCCTGACCCCAACCGAGCAAGCCGCCCTTCAAACCACGCCGATTAACCTGCCTGTGTGGGATTTTCTGAATTAAATACGAGTTATATGCTAGACTATGCTTGTCGCTTCATTCAGGCGACATGGGCAGCTAACTGGATATTGCAACTTTTGACTGCCGACTGCTTCATCATCAAATGTTTAATAAAAAGGAGTGCTTATTTCAATGTCTGCAGAAATTACTTCTGGCGATTTGGACCAGTTCAAACAGGATCTTCAAGCCACACCCGGCGCCGCTGCCTTACAGAAGGCGGTTATGAACAATGGTATCAACGCAACTGCCGAAAACACCGACAGCAAAGTGGCCATGACACCGACTTTTTCAATCGAGCTTGAAACCGGCACCGTTGCCAACCAAAAGCAAAGCGGCCGCTGCTGGATGTTTGCCGCCCTCAATACTATGCGCCACGGCATCCAGGCACAGTTTAAGATCAAAGGCTTTGAACTTTCCCAAAACTATACCAACTTCTGGGATAAATTTGAAAAGTCCAATTATTTTTATGAAAATGTTTTGAAAACTGCTGATCAACCACTGGACAGCCGTAAAGTCGCGTTCCTCTTGGCCACCCCGCAACAAGACGGCGGCCAATGGGACATGTTATCCGCATTGATTGAAAAATACGGCATCGTACCGAAGTCAGTAATGCCGGAAACATACAACTCAAGTAAAAGTAACGAATTAAACGGCTTGCTCAACCTGAAGCTGCGTAAAGACGCGGTTAAACTGCGCAAGTTAGTGGCCGACAAAGCCAATGATGCCGACATCGAAGCAGCTAAGCAAAAGATGTTGGCGGAAGACTACCGGATTTTGGCTTACGCTTTAGGCAACCCGCCGACTAAGTTCGACTTTGAGTATCGCGATGATGACAAGAACTACCACATCGATCGCGAACTGACCCCACTAACTTTCTTCAAGAAGTACGTTGGTTGGAACCTTGATGACTATCAAAGTATTATCAATGCACCAACTGCCGATAAGCCATACAACCACCTTTATACCGTTGAAATGCTTGGTAACGTGGTTGGTGGTCGCGAAGTACGCCACCTGAACCTCGACATTGATACCTTCAAAGCCTTAGCCATCAAGCAGCTCAAGGCTGGCGAGTCCGTCTGGTTCGGTTCCGATGTCGGTCAAAGTTCTGACCGCCAACTCGGTATTCTGGACACCAACATCTACAAGAAAGATGACCTCTTTAACACCGACTTCACCATGACAAAAGCAGAACGCCTCGACTATGGCGAAAGTCTCATGACCCATGCCATGGTGCTGACTGGCGTTGACATTGTTGACGGCAAACCGACCAAATGGAAGGTCGAAAACTCTTGGGGTGACAAGGTCGGCGAAAAAGGTTACTTCGTGGCAAGCGATGACTGGTTCGACCAATTTGTCTACCAAGTTGTCATTTCCAAGAAGTACCTGCCAACCGAATTACAAGATGTCATCAAAAACGAATATGCCAAGCCAACCGTTCTGGCACCATGGGATCCAATGGGTGCTTTGGCATCAAGATAGTGTCAGTCATTTGAACTGGCGGCGATAAAAATAGGGACAGAAGTTTTTCGGCATTGATGCTCGAAAGGCTTCTGTCCTTTTTTTGTCTGGTGCCGGAGAGTGCGCCACCTTTTCTTGTTTTAATCATTAGGATCGCCTCCTCGGATACACATGATATACATTCTAAGCAGAAACTTTTCCACTCGTAATATCTAGCTGAGATTCTCCGCCATGTACGCTCAACTTTCTAAGCGGGCCTGTTCGCGCTCTGCCTGAATTGTGGTATTCTGATGGCAACCGAATTAAAGTCATTTTCGAAATGGAGGTTGGGTATGGGGACACAGTTGGGTTTTGATTGGCGTCAAATGGTTCATTCGCGGAAGAATCTTGCCTTGGCAGGATTGTTTGCTGCGGCGTTTATCATTGGTTTTTTTGCATTGATGTGGACGCATCGCTTGGATGCCGGACAGACGGCGCAGGCGACAGCGAATGCGGCGGTGGCCAATTATGCTGAATATAATCTGGATACATTGAGTAAGGCGCAGAAACCGTTGCTGGCGAATCTGGACGCGCAGAATTCGGCAACCGGCGTGATTGGATTGGGGATTAAGCTTGATGAGCCCGACACAACGCGGAACGGCTTGCTGAGCTTACGCAATGCGCAACTGGAAATGCGGCAGCGGCATTTTAAAGCGATCAACACGATGCCATTGCCGCCACTTCATCAGCTAAAAGGCGACGTTTTGACGCTTACAAAACTAAAGAATCATGACAAACCTGCCATTACTGGGGTGACAACCAGCAGTTCTTACATAGTCACTATCTTACCTTATCTCAGCTGGCTTACTGGCGCGGCGGCTATTTTGCTTGCCTGCGACAGTTGGGTCGAACGGCGGCATCACCGGACACTGATGACCGCACGCCCGTTGACGGCTGGCGTGGCCGGCAGCAGTCGGCTCCTGACGTTAACGGGATTTTATCTGCTCATTCTAGCGGTCGGCTTGCTGGCGATCGTTGTATTGCCGGCATTATTCAACGGCATCGGCAATACTGCCTATCCACTAGCCGTCATGGGGCAAACCTTATTACCGTTACGGCAATATCTTCTTGTATTCGGCGGGCTGACACTACTAGCCGGCATCTGGATTATTAGTTTTTGTATGCTGCTTAACACGTGGGTCACGAATGCCTATCTGACGACCTTCATTGTGGCGGCAGTTGCCATCTCGCCGCTAATGCTGCCGCAAGTTTTCCGTTTTCTTTGGTTCCTCCCGTTTCCTTATCTAGATAGTTACGCCACCTTAAGCGGCACGCTGATTGACCGCCTTAATCAGCCGCTTGCCAGCGTGGGCGTCGGTGCTGCCTTGCTACTCGGCTGGGCCTTCGTCAATCTGGGGCTTTTCGGCTATCGCGTTAAAAAGGAGGTTGCCTGATGCGCTATTTTAAGTTTCAACTCCATCAATTGCTCACTAACCGCAAAAACTTAGCTGTCATCGGCATTGCCTTAGTTGCGCTACTATGTCAATTTATCTTTTTCCCACCCAATAAAGTGCCTGCTGAGCTGCCAACAAGAAATGCGCTGACCCGCGATCGCGATAAAAATATGGCTTTTGTCAATGAGCCTCATGGTTCCATGACAGCTAAATGGGTACCAGCTACCCGTGAGTTTGCCAACATCGAAACGCGCATGTTAAAAGCCCAAAAGCAACAGCACACGCAATCGTATGTGAAAGCAACCTTGCATTATCTGGCATTTTTAGGTCAAAACGCCGCCAATCCCGATGCCCAATCCAGTCCATTTCACTATCCGCTTTCCTATTACTTTGAGAATCGCCAGTACCCTGATGCCGACGCGGCCTTTGCCAATGCAACCATGTATCGTTCACTGGAACCCTTGGCTAAACAGGCCCACCCCGACATCGCCACGGTTAAGCAACAAACCTTTTGGCAAACCCTGTTTCGCGGTGCGTCCGGCGGCTGGTTAACAGCGTTATTGATCGTTACGATTTTGTTTGCCAACGATCTGCTGACAAGCGAACAACGCCATCGCAGCATTGCCCGCTTATTACCTGTCAGTCCTTGGTACGCTATCAACTACAAAACGCTCACTGTTTTCACGGCGTTATCCGGCTTTTTAGTAGTGGTAGTCGCCATCATTGCGGCTTTTGTCATCCCGCAACACGGCCTAGGGTCATTATCAGCGGCGATTGCTTATTATGCTAAAGACGGCATGTCGATTAAACTGGATCCCTTAGCACTTGGCATTGCACTGCCAATGCTTCTGGGTCTAACCGTTTTGCTAATGTGGCTGTTCATTCGCCTGAACCTGTTGTGCCAGCTCCTCTTCCATAACGAATTAGTCGGATTGGTCATCAGTGCCTTTTTACTATTTGGGGAGCCACTTTATTTCATGCATGGTCTGGCCTTTTCGGTTCCGCAAACGGCGTATTATCTGCCGGGTTACATGAATCCGGCGGCAATCATTAGCGGCTTACAGAATTTTCGTTACGATACCAGTCGCATGAGTCCGCTTGCTGCCGTGGTAGTTATTGGCAGCGTAATTCTCATTCTTGAGCTCGTGCTGTTCATCGTCACGCATCGCCGGCGCGCCGCGATTATCAAATAAACGGAGGTCTCACAATGGAACTGCAATTACAAAGTCTTGCATTGGGTTTTAAAAACAAGCCGCACGTCATCGATAACATCAGTCTCACCATGACCGGTGGCTCGATTGTTGGCATCGTGGCGCCTAATGGGACAGGCAAAACCACCTTATTGCGTCTGATCCTCAATGACCTCAAACCGCAATCCGGCAAAGTTGTTTTGGACGGTCAAACCTATGGCAGTCAAAAGAAAAGCCTTGCGATGCATCGGCAAATGTGCCTTTTCCCGGTTCAAGACGACCTTTATCCCGACTTGTCAGGTAAAGCGCATCTTGACTATTACGCGCGACTTTGGCATAACCGGAAAAAAAGCGTTAAACAAATCATCACGGCACTGGACATGCAAGATTATGTCAATCAGCCGGTGCGTACCTATTCGATGGGGATGAAACAGCGGCTTTGCTTTGGCATGGTCATGGCGGCGAATACGCCAATTATGCTATTGGACGAGTTCATGAACGGCCTCGATACCATCAATGTTGCGCGTATGTCGCGAATTCTGCGCGGGCTGCGGGCAGAAGGCAAGCTAATCATCACCGTGTCGCACCTACTGAACAATCTGCAGGGTTATGCCGATCTGATCTACTTCATGCGTGATGGCAAAATCATCAAAACGATTGATCAACACGAACAGCAGCCCCTGTACATTCAAGTGACGGCAGACAATGCCAACCGTCTTCCGCGGATGCCATGGCAACATTACCCGAATGGTTTATTGGTTTTGCCGGTTAATGAACTTCCCGGCCAACACTTCAATCAATTATTACTGGGACTGGCTGCACATCACATTACCTTTAAATTGGCCCCGCTGGATCTTGATACTTATTTCAACGAATTTTACGATGCCGAACGTTAACGGATAGTTTGTCCCAATCAACAAAAACCGCTTGCTCGCGGCTTTTATTGATTAATGACGACGATCACTCAGAATTTTAAAAAATGAATTAAGCATATGTACCTTACATTGACACATGATTCTGCTACAATGGCGTTATTACTTTCAGGGGGGTGCACGAATGGCTTCAGGCTTGGCTACTAATAAAAAGGTGCGGCATAAAATTTCTGCCGCGACTTTACTTGTCACACTCGGCGTTGTTTATGGTGATATCGGAACGTCACCGCTTTATGTTATGAAGTCAATCGTTGCCGGAAACGGCGGCATGGGACATTTTGATACCGATTTTTTGGTCGGATCTGTTTCGTTGATCTTCTGGACCTTGCTCATCATCACTACGCTCAAGTATGTTTTGATCGCGTTACGGGCTGATAACAACGGTGAAGGTGGCATCTTTGCGTTGTACACGCTTGTCCGGCAACGAGCGCGCTGGCTAATTTTGCCAGCCATGATTGGCGGGGCTGCTTTATTAGCCGATGGCATGTTAACGCCAGCTGTGACGGTGACAACAGCGATTGAAGGGCTCAAAGGCGTCCATATTAATGGCAATATTCTGATTAACAATCAGCAACAAGTCATTTGGGTCACGATCTTCATCATCACGCTTTTGTTCTTCATTCAGCGCTTTGGCACCGATCTCATCGGTAAGGCGTTCGGCCCCATCATGTTTGTCTGGTTCACCTTTTTAGGCGTTGCAGGCTTTCTGGCGTTGTCTAAAGACTGGTCGATGTTACGCGCCTTGAATCCCTACTATGCGCTGCGGTTACTGGCGAGTCCGGATAATAAAATGGGCCTGTTTATTTTAGGTAGTATTTTCCTGGCGACCACCGGGGCTGAAGCGCTGTATTCGGATATGGGCCATGTAGGGCGTGGCAATATTTACTTAAGCTGGCCTTACGTCAATATCTGTCTGGTATTGAACTACTTTGGCCAGGCAGTGTGGTTGGATAGTAATTCGCATGTGATGGCGTTTAACAAAATCAGTGATTTCAATCCGTTCTTTCAGATGCTGCCGGAAAGTATCCGGCTGGGTGCGATTATTTTAGCAACCTTAGCCGCCATTATTGCGTCGCAGGCCTTGATTTCCGGTTCTTACACGTTAGTCTCCGAAGCCATTAAACTACGCTTCCTGCCGCGATTGCACATCATTTATCCAACTCGGCTTAAAGGTCAGCTATACATCCCGGTTGTTAACACTATTTTGTGGATAGCGTGCCTAGCAATCATTGCCTACTTCAAAACTAGCGCCGAAATGGAAGGCGCTTATGGACTGGCCATCACGATTACCATGTTGATGACCACCTTATTACTTTATCAATACTTACGGGTGCACCACGCACCGTCTGTAATCGCCCTGGGCACCTTGATCTTCTTCGGTTCCATCGAAACAGTCTTCTTCATCTCCAGCGCCATTAAGTTTCTCCATGGCGGCTATGTCACCGCGATGATTGCTTTTGTGATCTTAGCGATTATGTTTGTTTGGCAATACGGCGGTCGGATTCGCGACGACAACACATACCGGGCAGAAATGGCATCATTATTTGCCTATAAAAAGCAGCTTTCTGAATTACGCAGCGATCCGGATTATCCGACTTACACTACCAATTTGGTGTATATGACCCAGATCGCCAATGATCACTACATTAAAAAAGAAATTCTATACTCGATTCTGGACAAGCGGCCGAAGCGTGCCCGGGTCTACTGGTTTGTGACGGTCAACGTTACCGATGAGCCGTATACGGCCGAGTACACGACCGACACTTACGGCACCGACTATATGGTCAATGTCCAGCTATTCTTAGGATTCCGGATGGAGCAACAGGTCAACGTTTTCCTGCGCCAGATTGTCAATGACATGATGCGCGAAGGCGAACTGCCGACGCAACCGCAAAAATACACTACCATTCCGGATCGGCAAGTCGGTGACTGGACCTTCGTGCTGTTACATGAAGAACTCTCGCCACAAACGCAAATCAAGGGCTTCCAGAAAGCGATCATTCAGGCACGGCTATGGCTTCAGCACATAACTGTTTCGCCAGCTCAGTGGTTCGGCCTGGAATATGCCGATACTTTGGATGAAACAGTACCACTTGTGCTTGGGAAGATTCCGATTACCAAGCTAACGCGACTCAATCGTTCGCAAGTCGATGCGCAAGCTGAAGACGAAGATGATTGAATCAAAGTCATTTAAAAAGGTGCACCTAGAGTCATGAAGCAAAATGCGGTCGGCCCTGTCAAGTTGACAGATGAAATAATATAAAATTTTGGTAGCTTTTAGATGGCCTTATTCCAGTATTCTTCTGGGGTAAGGCCGTCTCTTTGTCCTGAACGATTATCGTGATTGAAATAGTGGATCCCATCTTCAACGAGCTGGACGAATTCCTTGTAAGTCTTTGCCATTGGATGACGATCCATCCACCGCAGTTTAAATTCGTTCCACCAG